>DBEYWP010000001.1:0-23976 GCA_048183675.1 Collinsella sp.
ACGCCCCTAAGCGAGCAAGGTGACGTGAAAGAGGAGGGAAGCGTACTTTGGGTACGCGACCGACGATTGAACGTCAGATTGCCGCTTGGGGGCGTTTGCAGCGTCGAGCCGTTACGGCGTTTGGTAAAACGCCGTAACTTACATGACCATAACGTAGCGCGATCCCACGTAGTACTGCTTACCCATCAAAACCGGCTCGTCATCGGGACCGGTAAAGCCGGCACGCAGGTTGAGCAGCGGATCGTGCGGAGCAATGCCCAGCTCGGCCGCCTGCTCGGCGTTAGCTCGAACGGCCTCGACCGTACGGTAGCCAACCGAGACAATCGGCGTTCCGCCAACACGCTCGACCTCGGCAAAAATCGACTTGTCCTCAAGATCGGCCGTCAAAAGCTCACGGTAGGCGTCAAACGGCACAAAGATGTTCTCCTCAAAGATGGGCTCGCCGTCGGCCGTACGCACGCGCTTGATATGCAGCAGCAGTGCATCCTTCTGCAGGCCAAAGAACTCCATCTCGTTTTGGCGCGCCGGAACAATCTGGCGATCGACCACATGCGCACCGGCCTTCATGCCGTTGTTGGCACACAGCGTGGTAAACGTCTGCAGCGTCGAGGCGTGAAACTGGCGGTTGATGTGCGGCGTGGAGACAAAGGTGCCACGGCCCTGCTGCTTAACCAGGTAGCCATCGGAGCACAGCTCCTCGACGGCTCGGCGCACCGTGATGCGGCTCACCTCGTACTGCTCGGCTAGCTCAAGCTCGGACGGAATACGCTCCTTGGGTGCATAAACACCTTTCTCGATCGCATCCTTGATTTCGTCGTAAATCTGATGGTAAAGCGGTGCATTTTTGGGCGCGGGCATATCTGATCACTCTTATCGAAATATCGAAATAACTAATACGTATATAACGTCTAGTTTCATGTTACCTCATATTGATAAAACGATACACCCTCCCTACCAAAAAGCGACAGCTTCATTTTGGTAGGTTTTATCTGGGCAAACGAGAGCCCCTCGAAAGCAACGGGGCTTTCGAGGGGCTCGTTCGGATGGGTTGCGCAGGACCGGCAAATGCCAATACCCTACTTGCCGTCGTCCTGCTGTAGGCTGTCCTGCTCGCTGAGGCGCGCCTGCCTGCTGGCCATGCGCGCGGGCTTGTCGGGATCGGGTACGGCCGTGGGCATGGGTTCGTCGACATGACCGCCCCACCAGCCGCCCACAAAGTTGAGCGTGTGGAACACATTGATCACGGCGCCGGGATCAATGTCGCACACTAGCTTGATAATGTCCTGGCTCTCATAGGTCGAGACAACGGCGTGCAGCAAATACATCTTTTCGCGGCTGTATCCGCCGATGACCTCGGCGCAGCTAATACCGTGCTGAAAATGGTCAACATAGGCGGTCATGACCTCATCTGCCTTGCGCGTCGTGATCTGCAGCGTCACGCGATCGTAGCGACGATAGAAACTGTCGATGGTCTTGGTCGAAATAAACTGGAACACGATGGAATACGCCGCCTTGTCCCAGCCAAACATAAAGCCAAAGATCGCCAGGATAAAGCAGTTGAAACCAAAGATGACGCCCCAGATGGTCTTGCCCGTGTGGTTGGAAACCCACAGCGCGATAAAGTCGGTGCCGCCGGTGGATGCGCCGGATTTAAGCGCGATGGCAGCGCCCAGACCCGAGACCACGCCGCCAAAAATGATGAGCATAATCTTGTCGCCCAAAAACGGGGCGAAGTGAAAGATGTTGAGGAACAGCGACGAGAGCACGACCTGCATCATCGAGAAGATGACAAAGCGCTTGCTAATGCCGCTCCAGCATAGGAGCGCCACGGGGATGTTGAGCGCGAGCATGCCGAGCGAGATGTCGATGTGAACGCCGCCGAGCGAGGTAACGCGGTCGAGCAGGACCGCGACGCCGGTGAGACCGCTCGGGAGCAGGTCGGCGGGCTGAATGAACGCCTGGATCAGAAATGTCTGGAGGACGGCAGAAATTGTGACCGCCACGGCGGTAATAGCGCGGCGGACGATGGTAAGGCGGCCGAGCACGAGCACGCGGTCCGTGAGCTGTTCGATGGCGTTCGCCACGGAGGCTCCTTTCGAAGGCAGATATAGTTGTGGGGCATGCCCGCGATTGTAGCATGGAGCGTGCGGGGGCGCTTCAATTCACCCTCTCTCGACAACCAAAACGGGAAAAGCAAGCCCGCGACCAATGGCCCAAATTCCAAGTGAGTAGACTTTTCGTGACCTGCCGAGCACACCAAAAACTGTCACCTCTGTGACCTGCGGTTTTACTAAGGCAGATACGCCTTGTGCTCGACCTGCGCCAAAAAGTCTACTCACTTAGTTCGAATCGAAGCCAAACGGATCCAAATAGATGACAAATTAAGCCAATCCGCAGCAAAAGACACGTGAATCAGTGCTTCTCGCGGCGGATTGACGCTACAAAGCGGCCAAAATGTCGGTCAGATTATCGATAACGGCATCGGCTCGCGATTGATCGAGGTTGACACCCTCGTGCGGACGCAGCGCCAGGACGCGGGCGCCGGAGCGCTTACCAGCCTCGATGCCCAAAGGCGAATCCTCGATAACCAGGCACTCGGCAGGCTCCACCCCCAGTGCCTCCATGGCACGCAGGTAGATCTCGGGGTCGGGCTTAAACGCACTGCACTCGTGACCGCTGATGGTGTAGTCCAGCACGTCGGGGATACCGGCAATCTCCACCAGCTCGTCGATCAACTCGCGATAGGACGAGCTCGCGATGGCACACTTCACGCCGCGCTCGTGCAGTGTGCGCATCACCGGCTCCGTCTGCTCGTTGAGCAGCTCGGCATACGGAACGGGATGGTCCGGGCTATAGACCTGCTTGTACTCCACGCGCAGGCGCTCGCGCAGCTCAACATCGTCAGGTACCAGCGACTTCCAAATGGCGGGCTCGTTAGACCCCGAAAGATCGGGGATCTCGTCAAAGTGAAAGCCCTTCTCTTCCATAAACGCCACGCGACGACGGTTGTAGAACCACTCGGTATCGACCAGCACGCCGTCCATGTCAAACAGCACTGCCTTGATCATACGCATCTCCTCCCACCTGCCAAAAAGGGACAGGTTTATTTTGGTAGGTTTTATCTGGGATTTGCGACGCGACAGACACGCCCTCCCCAGAGCAAAAAAGGGGACGGGGCGCAAACCCCATCCCCTCTCAATCAACCCGTAAGGTCTACTTACTTGTGATTAGTAGGAAAGCTTCCACATGTAGCGGCGCATGGTCAGCGGGTGCTGACGGGCCTCGGCGATCTGGTTGCCGTACTCGCGCATAACGGCGAGGTGCAGCAGCGGGTTGAAGTAGGTGACGACGCTCGCGGGCACGGCGTCAGCCAGGCCGTAGTCCTTGGAGTCGATCAGAGCGACCTTGGCGCCCATGCGCTCAAGGAAGGTGAGGGCGCGGGCGTCCATCGGACGGGTAGCGCCATCGGACATGAAGAAGACGTAGGGCTTACCCTCGGTGGAAACCTCGAACGGGCCGTGGAAGTACTCGCCGGTGTTGTAGGCGGCGGCGTCGATCCACTGCATCTCGGTGAACAGGAAGGCGGCGTGAGAGTAAGCCATCTTCTCGGAGGCACCAGAGGCCATGAAGTAAATCATCTTGTCGTCCTTGAAGTCCTCAGCGAACTTCTTGGCGAGCTTCTTGCAGGACTGAGCGGCGTTCTCGCAGAGCTCGAAGACGTTGGTGAGGCCGGTGATCATGTCCTCGTAGTGGTCATAACCCTCGGTCTGCTGAAGGATCTCGACAGCAAGAGCGATGGCATAGCCAGGCTTCTCGCACTTGGCAGCGAAGTTGGCGTGGAAGCCGTGAACGATGACGTAGTCAGCGTCGACGGTCAGAGCGGAGCCAGCCTTGTTGGTAAGGGAGACGACCGGGCAGTTGTGCTTCTTGGCGGTCTTGTTGGCCTCGACGGTCTCGGGCGTGGAGCCACCGAGGGAGCAAGTGATCACGAAGGTGTGCTCGTTGACCCAGGAAGGCGTATCGTAGTTGAACTCGTTAGCGGTGAAGATCTGAACGTTCAGCTTGTCCGTGTTGTTGGCCAGGAAGTACTTGGCGGGGTAAAGGTCGGACATGGAGGCACCGCAGCCGACGAAGGCGACGCTGTGGATCTCGTGGTTGGACAGGACGTCAGCGACGATCTGCTTAGGGAGGTTAAGGTCGATCTCGTACATCTGACACATTCCTTTCAATTTTTGCGGCGCCACATTGCCGGGCGCTCGCAGGGTTACCGTGATTTGGACCGAGTCGCCGGTCCGTTGAGGATGTGTCAAAGGAACTGTCCCTTTGACACATTTAGGGATGGAAGCCTGCCTGGGGTATGGGATGCCAGGCAGGCCCCCGGGGGAAAGCGGTTAGGCGCTTAGTCGCGACTAGGCCAGGATGCCGACCGCGGAGAGGGCGATGCCGCCCACAATGGCGATCACGAGAAGCCAACCGGTGTTGACGTTCTTCTTGATGAGCCAGTACATAAGGCCGGTGAGGCCAAGGGAGATCATCTGGGGCATCATGCTGTCCAGGATGTCCTGGATCACGACGGTGCCGTCAGCGAACTGCAGCGGGGTGGTGGCGCCGATCAGCGTGGCGATCATGCCGCCCACGGACATAAGACCCACGATGCCGCAGACATACATGAGCTTCTCCATGAGGTCGCCGCCCTGAAGCTTGCTCAGGTACTCGTGGCCGCCCTGATATCCCATCTTGGCTGCGAACCAAGTGATCAGCACGGAGGGGACGATGGAGATGAGAAGGGCCAGGATCGGGCCCATGATGGAGCCCTGCTGAGCCAGCTGAACGCCCAAGCCAAAGGCGATAACGCGGATGGTGCCCTGGAAGAAGGAGTCACCGATGCCGGAAAGCGGGCCCATAAGGGAGGTCTTGACCGCGTTAATCGAATCGGGGTTGAAGTTCTCGGGATCCTTGGCGTACTCCTCCTCCATGGAGGCGGCGAGGCCCAGGATGAAAGCGCTCGTCTGCGGGGTGCAGTTGTAGAACGCCATGTGACGGTGGTAAGCCTCTTTCTTAGCAGCAAGCTGCTTGGGGTCGGACTCGTCCGGATAGAGGCGATCGAGCGTGGGAACCATACCGTAGAGGAAGCCCATGTTCATCTGACGCTCGTAGTTCCAAGAGGCCTGGATGGCCCAGGAGCGCCAGAAGAACTGGCTGACCTTCTTGTTCAGGGACACGTCCTTGGTTGCGGTTGCCATAGTGTGTTCCTCCTTAGTCTTCGTCGTCTTCGAGCGGATCGTAGTCGGAATCGACACCGGCGGCTGCATGGGAACCGTTGAACTTGAAGCCCATGAAGACGACAGCCAGGCACACACCGATCAGGGCGACCGCGATGACGGACAGGTTGAGGTAAGCGGCGAGCAGGAAACCGATGAACAGGAACGGAGTCATACCCTTCTTGATCATCATGGTGAGCAGCAGGGCCAAGCCGTAGGCGGTCATGATCTTGGTCGAAACGTTAAGACCAGTGGACAGCCACTCGGGAACCATGTTGACGATGGCCTGAACCAGGTCAGTGCCAACAAAGACGGCGAGGAAGATCGGCAGGAAGTACATGATGGCGTACAAACCGGAGCCGGCGCAGATGTGCATACGGTAGGCGGTCTTGAACTTTCCGTTATCAATCGCGTTATCTGCCACATGGGTGAGGACGGCGATGATGGAACGGAACACGATGCCGAGGAGCTGACCCAGGACGGCGACCGGGATGGCGATCGTCATGGCGGTCTCGGCGGAAGCGTCGGTCAGGCACGCAAAGGCAGCGGCCACGATGCCGCCCAGGACCATATCGGGCGGAACGGCGGCGCCGACCTGCACCAGGCCCATGGACACGAGCTCGACGGCGGCACCGACGGCAAGGCCGGTGGGCACATCGCCCAGCAGCAGACCGACGAGCGTAGCGCCAACGAGGGGCTGCTCGAAGTTAAGACGACCGAGCAGGCGGGAGTCCCACATGCAGAACACGCCGACGAGGCCGACGAGCACCGCACTGATGAACGTATTCATACCCTTCTCCTTTCAGTCAGGCAAAAGCCTGGTTGATTACAGCTTGGCGTCGATGTCGACGCTCTGATACGTAGGGGTCTGCTGGACGTAGAGCTTGATGCCCATGTCGAGCAGCTGGTTGACGTCGGCCTTCTGGGTGGCGTCGAAGAAGACGGAGCTGTCCTTGCCGCCAATCTGATCGGCACCGTCGTGGTTGGCGGTGGCGCCCAGGTTGATGGCGTCGAGCTTGTAGCCCTGGCAGAACTGCAGCATCTCGGCAGTGTTGCCAAAGACAAACATGACGCGCTCGCCGAGGGTGTTGAGCTTGTCCATCTTGGCGAGGGCACGCTCGACGGTGAAGACGTTCAGGCGCACGCCCTGGGGCTTGGCCAGCTTAAGAGCGCCCTTCTTGATGTCATCGTTGGCGGCAGCGTTGTCGACGACGATGATGCGCTCGGCCTGAACCTTGGTGGTCCAAGTAAAGACGACCTGGCCGTGCAGCAGACGGTAGTCAAGACGTGCGAGGACGATCTTGGCGGGACCGGAGCTGTGACGGGACGCCTTGGCCTTCTTGGCGGGAGCCGCGGCGGCCTCGACCGGTGCGTTGGGGTTGGTCAGACCGGTGCGGGCCTCATTGATGAGGGCCGCGAGCTCGGCGCCCTTGACGGGGGCGGGGCTCATAGCAAGCGTGAGCGCCAACGGGATGTTGAAACCGCTGACAACCGTGAACTTCGTGCCGTTCTTGGAAAGCTCGACCATGTTGTTGTTGACCGAGCTGCCGAGCATATCGGTCAGCACATAGACGGTGTCGTCCGCGTTGAACGTGGCGATCATAGCCTCAACCTTATTGGTGATGGGCTCCTTGTCGTCACGAGCAAGCGACACGACGTGGACGTTCGACACGTCGCCGAGAACCATCTCGAGCGTGTCTTTGACGCCTGCGGCCAGGCCGCCATGAGATGCGAGAATGATCTGATTCATCTTGCCTCCTACTTTTCGTTATGGTCATTATAACGTCTTATACGTTGCTTATATTGCTAATTAGTATAAAGACCGTTCGCGGGTGAAAATCGACCGTTGACGGGTTTAACGTACTCGAAACGTTGGACTGGGTAGGCCGGCGCTAGCTGGATAACCCCAGGTCAGACCCTGCGCGCAATCCCCTATCGCACGAAGTACCAGGGGCTTTCCTGTACGGTGGGTTCCAGCGCAATGCCGGTGCGTTCCTTAAACAGATCCATGTCCTGAGATTTTTCGGTCCACCACGCGTTGGGCTTAAAGGTCATGCTCTCAATGACATGACCGACAAACACACTGTTGCGCAGCTTGGAGAAGTCGGTGTTCATAATCAGGATGGACGCGAGCACCAACACGATGCCCAGGACTTTAATCGCGCCGGCGGGCTCGGCGTAGACACCAATGCCCACCAGTACGGTGACGACCGTCTCGAAAGACATTACGACGGGAACTTTCGATGTCTCGAGCCCCATGGACAGACCCTGCATATATAAGATGTAAGCAACGGCTGTGGGGATGAGTCCAAAGCCAAGGAACAGCAGCAGCAGCTGTGGCGACATTGCCGCGGCGACATCCGGCCACGGAGCCGCGATAGCTGCCATAACCGCACCGCCAAAAACAAAGCCCCAAAACGTGACAGCCAGCGGGTGGACCGTCTTGGTTGCTATTCGGCTAAACACCGCGAGCGACGCACCACAAAGGCCTGCAATCACGCCCGACGTGACGCCCCAAACCGAAAAATGAAAACCGGAAAGGTCGCCATTGGTCACTGCAAGCACGCAGCCTACGATGTTAAAGACAATGGCAACGAGCTTGTTGGGGGTCACGTCCTCGCGATAAAGCACGCGGCCGAGCATGACGCCAAACACCGGCGAGGTGTAGAGCAGCACCGAGGCCGTGGACATGCCCACCTCGCCCATGCACTCGTAATAACAGGTGTTGGCGGCGGCCAAACCGACGATGCCGACAAGCGCACAGGGAACAAGCTCTTTAGGGCTTGCCTTGAACAGGGCCAGCGGACCCTGAGCCACGGTAGACCCCTCACCCGGACGGCAGCCCATAAACATCAGGACCGGCGCCAAGATAAGCGCTCCGACCAACAAGCGAAAGGCAGCCATGCTCTGGGACGAAACACCCATGGCCGAGATGCCGTTTACAAAGATTCCGATGCTGCCCCACATAAGCGCGGCGATCAGCACCAGCACATAGCCCAGATTGCTTTTCTTCAACGCAGCCTCCTCGGTATTGTTTCCAATATGTTTCACACTACGTTATAGTCGTTATATACATTTTTCAAGACACAAATCGGCGAGCGGGAAAGTGATCCGTTTTCCTCCGTCCTCAGCGGATTACTTGGCGGTTGCGGTGGACTAGTTCCCAAATAGAGGCTTCAAGCCCCCAAACAGGAACTATTCCACCGCAACTTATGAGGACATCGAGCTGTTAGGCCGCTCTATCCCCTAGTAGTCGAGCTTCCACATGTAGCGGCGCGTCATGTAGTCCTTGTGGGTGACGGCAGAGAGTGCACGCATATACACGTTGTTGAGGATCGGGGCAAAGATCAGGTGGTTGAAGTACTCGCTCACGCTGTCCTTGATGTCGTTGAGGCCGAGCTCCTTGGCGTCGAGCTGATAGACGCGCTCGCCACCGTACTGGTTGACGAAGCGGATGCCGCGCTCGTCGTTGCAGCGGCTGCGGCCGACGCTGATGAGCTGGAACAGCGAGGTACGCTTGTCCAGGATCTCGAAGGGGCCGTGGAAGAAGTCGCAGGTGTTGATGGTGCAGGAGTCGATCTGCAGCATCTCCTGCACGTTGCAGATGCTAAAGACGTAGGCGGCACCAAAGAGCGGACCCTGAGCCATGACGTTGATGCAGGGCTTGTCGGCGTTCTGCTCGGCCCACTTGGCAGCAAGCGGACGGGTGTACTCGACGGCCTTGCGATAGATGGGGTCGATCAAGTCGAACGCGGCCATAGCGCTCTCGTACTCGGCATAGCCCTCGGTCTGCTGCGTAAGCTCCATGGCGATCATGGTCACGACGGCGGAGTTGGTGCGGCCCATGCAGGACTCGTCGACGGCCAGGCTGTCGTACTGGATCTTGTAGTCGCAGACCTCGGTGAGGCCGGACTCGTCAACATAGATGGCGATGGTGCTGGCGCCGTGGTCCTTGGCGACCTGGGCGGCAACGATGGTCTCCTTGGTGCCGCGCATGGACACGACGACGGCCAGGGTGTTCTCGTTGACGTAGGCCGGGGTGGCGTGCACGAACTCGTTGCTGGTGTAGCTGGAGCTCACGACCTGCGTGGCCTCGTGCTCCATAAAGTACTGGGCAGGATAGTTGCCGCCGTTGGATCCGCCGGCGCCAATCCACACGACGCGCTTGATGCCGCCCTTGTCTGCCTTGTCAGCCAAAACCTGGGAGACGACGTCCTTAACCTGTTCCTGAGTAGTCATCGTGCATCAGCCTTTCTTCTCGTTTGATGCTCTCGATGGCATACAAGTTACATACATGTTTTGGTTATGTCGACTAGTTGTATGCTATATTTGTCTTAGAAATTTTGCTGGTAAGGTTTTCGGTAGCTCGATACCAGCGGTTTTATTGTTGTGTTGAATACATGCTTGCTTAGATAAGCATACAAGTTAGATATAGGCTGATCGCATGAACGCTTCATCTAAAAAGAAACTGAGCCAATACGAGCGCTTGGCGGGTACGCTTCGCGACCGCATCGCCGCCGGCATCTACGCACGCGGAGACAAGCTGCCGTCCGAGATGGAGCTCATGGACGAATCGGGGCTGTCGCGCAGCACCGTGCGCCACGCCCTTAAGGTTCTCGTTGATGAGGGCCTGGTGCGCACCGAGCGCGGGCGTGGCGCCTTTGTGGCCGACACGCCCGCGCTCCACGAGAACAACCTAGTGTTTTCGAGCTATACCAAGCAGGTCGAAGGTCAGGGCATGAAGCCCACCACGCGCACCGTGGACTCGGGCTTTGCCAAGGCGGCCGGCAGCATAGCTAAGTTCTTTGACGCCGCCGTGGGCAGCAAGCTCGTCAAACTTGTCCGCCTGCGCTACCTGGACGACGTGCCGCTGTGCCTGGAGACCACCTACCTGCCGCCAAGCTTCGAGACGCTCATCGATCGCGATATCAACGGTTCGCTCTACGCGACGCTGCGCCAAGAATTCCATCGCGCGCCAGCACAGGGACATAAGACCTTTGAGGTGTGCTATGCCTCGCAAAACGAGGCGTTTTTGCTCAACGTCGAGCGCGGGCAGGCGCTGATCCTGATCACCGACTACGTCTACGACACCGACGGCCGACCGCTCCATGTCTCTAAGCGCATCCAACGCACCGACCGCGCCAAATACACCGAGCCAATCGGCTAACCTGCCAAAATAAACCTGTCCCTAAATGGTAGGTTTGGGGAGGTCGGGGAACCAGGTTGGTTTGGGTTGGTTGGGGACGCGCTCGGCTAGGACCAACTCCATCCAGCACATGTCGTACCAGCGGCCGAACTTTTGGGCGCAGCGGTCAAAGGCACCCACCAGGCGATACCCCATATGGGCATGGAAGTCCTGGCTGTTGTGCGTCAGGTACTCGTCGTCCTTGTCGTGCGGCACGGCGATGAGGGCACACATGTTGGTGATGCCCATCGCGATCAGGCACTGCTTGAGCGCGTCATGTAGTTTGCGGCCCAGCCCGCCGTGGCGCACATCACGCGCCAGGTAGATCGACGTCTCGACCGACCAGTCGTATGCCTCGCGGCTGTTAAGCGGGCTCGCATAGGCATAGCCCACCGGACGCCCGTCCAACTCCATCACCAAATACGGATAGCGCCTGAGCGTACGCTCGATGCGCCCGGCGAACTCCTCAACGCTCGGCACCTCATATTCGCAGGTAATCGCCGTCTGGCGCACATACGGCTCATAGATGGCAAGCAACGCCGACGCGTCATCGGGCGTCGCCAGGCGAATCGTCGGCTCGGACATCTCGGTCATACAACCCTTCTCCCCCAAAAGCAAAGGCCGCCCTGCGCCAAGCTCAGGTGCAGGGCGGCCCCTTGTCATTACATCAGGCTACAGGACAGCCGCCAGCGCGTCGATGTCCTCCTGCGTCGTGGCCCAGCTAGTGCAAAAACGCACCACCGTGTGGGTATCGTCGTACTTTTCCCAGTACTCGATCGCCGCATGCTCGCGAATGCGGGCCATGTCCTCGTTGGGCAGAATCACGAACTGCTGGTTGGTCGGCGTCTCCAAGAAGAACTGGTAACCGCGCTCGTGCAGCACGCGACGCAGCGCCTGAGCGGTCTCAATCGCCTGGCGACCAATCTCAAAATACAGGCCATCGGTAAAAAGAGCCTCGAACTGCACACCCGTCAGGCGGCCCTTGGCAAGCAGCGCGCCATGCTGCTTAATACGCGGAATGGGATGCGCCGGGGCATGCATGCCGCAGAACACCACAGCCTCGCCGCAGAGCGCGCCGCACTTGGTGCCGCCGATGTAGAACACGTCGCACAGCTGCGCCAGCTCGGGCAGGGTAATGTCGCACTCATCGGCCGCCAGCGCATAGGCCAGGCGAGCACCGTCCACAAACAGCGAAATCTCGCGCTTCTGGCACACCGCGTGAATCGCCGCGAGCTCGGCCTTGGAGTACAGCGTGCCGTACTCGGTCGATAGGCTCACGTACACGGCGCCCGGGAACACCGTATGCTCGTAGCTCTCGTTTTCGTAGAACACCTGGATATAGTCCTCCAGATCCTCGGCGTGCATCTTGCCCTCGTAGCCGGGGATGGTGAGCACCTTGTGGCCGCCAAACTCGATGGCGCCTGCCTCGTGGCAGGCGACGTGGCCAGTCTCGGCAGCAACGACGCCCTCGTAGGGCGCAAGCAGCATGTCGATCACCGTCGCGTTGGCCTGCGTGCCGCCCACCAGAAAAAACACGTCGGCATCGGGGGCCTGACAGGCCTCACGGATAAGCTGCTTGGCACGCTCGGTGTGCGCATCGGTACCGTAGCCGGGCTGCGGCTCCATATTGGTGTCGACGAGCGCCTGCAGCACTGCCGGATGTGCGCCGTGGGAATAATCGTTGTTAAACGCGAGCATGGCAATCCTCTCTTACCGGGTATCGGCCAGATGATTCAAACGGAGCTATTGTACGCCGTTGGGATAGGCAATGCGCGCGGCAAGGCACTCAAGCGCCAGCACCAGGGCAAAGCCGCAGCTTACGTCACTCAAAAAGTGCGCCCCGATCACGATGCGCCCAAAGGCGACGAGCGCCGCGATCACAGCCGCCGCCCAAAAAATCACGCGGCGACGCGACGGTTTTTCCTTAAAGGCTGCCGCGGGAAGCCCGGCGAGCATAAGGCCGATCGCCGCATGCGCCGTGTGTCCGCTCGCAAACGACTTGAACCCGTCCTTGATCACGCCGGCGGCGATATAGGTCCACTTGTCGGGATTGCCGATCACCCACCACGGCTGAAAATTGAGCCCCGGCGTGACCTCGATCACGCGCATGCGCGGGCGCGACCACAGTGGCTTGACGATCACGTTGAGGATGATGGCCTGAGCGATCCACACGGCAAGCACCATCAACGCCCAGCGCGTGAGTTCGTCGGGCTCGGTCGTGCGCGTGAGGCGATAGACGATAAGGTTGGCAGCGATGACCAGCACAAACGTCAGCACCAACTGAGCCGCAATGAGTTTACCGCCAACCCTCAGGGACGAAACGATCTCGTAGCCGGTCAGGCCAACGTTGACGAGGATGCCGAGCGCGGCAAGCCATTTGCTGCCCCTGGAGTCGGGACGCACCGCGCGCACGAGCATAACGCCCGCGATGCTCGCCGTCAGCTCAAACGGCAACTCGCCAGCGGCCTCGATAAAGCGGCCGTACATGCTGCCGATGTTGAACAGCACGCTCGAGATCTGATAATCGAAGAAACTGCCCACGCCCAGACAAAGACACAGGACAACCGCGATAGCGGCGGCGTCTTTCTTGTAGATGTACCCGAACATGCTTTCCTTTCGATGGGGCTGGAATCAACCTGCGAGGTGGCGGGGCAAAGAACAACTGGTAGCTCTGCCCCGCCACGCCCCCTACTTGTTAGTCATCGTCGCTCGCGCCTAATTGCTGCAGCAGCATGAGTGCCGCGGCCACGGGGCCGGTGCCGTCGTTGGCGTCGAGACCGCGACCCAGGCCGCTGCCCGCGCCGGCGCCCGCCTTGTAGGGCACCGACAACTTGCGGCTCTTGGGGAAGTTCACCGCGCCATAGCGGGTCTTAAGCTCAAAGGCCACCTTCTTGGGCACGTCGACGCCCAAAAACGTGATGCGACCGCCGCTGAGCGTGACGCTCTCGAGCCCCAGGCGCTCGCCGCGAATGCGGATGCGCGCGCGATTGAACAGGTTGAGTCCCGCCAACGGCAGCTCACCATGCGCGGCCTCGGTCTCTTCCTGCACCTCGTCAATGCTCTCCAGGTCCTCGGCCGCTGCGAGCTTACGGTACACGAGCACGCGCTGGTCCACCGCCGGCAGGTACTCCTCGGACAAGAAGTAGTCGGCCGGCAGGTTAATACCCACGCTCGCCGCCTCCACGCCGGCGTCGTCATCGCCGCGCGCCTCGGCCACGGCCTGGCCCAGCATCTGCGTAAACAGATCAAAGCCCACGCTCGACAGGTTGCCGTGCTGCTCGGCTCCCATAAGCGAACCGGCGCCACGGATCTCTAGGTCGCGCATGGCGATGCGCATGCCGCTGCCCAGGTCCTGGAACTCGGAAAGTGCGGTCAGGCGCGCCGTTGCCTCCTCGGTGAGCGGCAGCTCGCCGGGGAACATAAAGTACGCGTAGGCCTGCGTGGCAGAGCGGCCCACACGGCCCTTGAGCTGGTAGAGCTGCGCCAGGCCAAGGCGCTGCGAATCCTCGATGATCAGCGTGTTGGCCGTTGCGTTGTCGATGCCGCTCTCCACGATGGTCGTGGCGATGAGCACATCGATCTTTTTGGTCGCGAACTCAATTATCACGTCCTCGACCTCGCGCGGGCTCATCTTGCCGTGTGCCACGCCCACGCGCGCCTCGGGCGCGGCCTCATGCACGCGCGCCACGGCGTCATCGATGGTCTTAACGCGGTTGGACACGTAGTACACCTGGCCGCCGCGGCCCACCTCCAGGCGAATCGCCGCGCTCACCACATCGGGGTCGTACTCCCCCACGTGCACGATCACGGGACGACGCCCGGTCGGCGGTGTGGTGATCAGGCTCATGTCGCGCACGCCGCTCGTGGCCATCTGCATGGTTCGCGGAATAGGCGTTGCCGAAAGCGTGAGCACATCAATCTGCTCGCGCAGGTTCTTGAGCTGCTCCTTGTGCTGCACACCAAAGCGCTGCTCCTCGTCGATGATCACCATGCCCAGGTTCTTGGGGTTCACGTCGGCAGAAAGCAAGCGGTGCGTGCCGATGAGCACGTCGATCGTGCCCTCGGCAAACGCCTTAAGCGCGCGCTTTTGCTGCGCCGGGGTGCGGAAGCGGCTGAGCACTTCGACCTCGAGGCCAAACGGGGCAAAGCGCTCAAAGAACGTCTCATAGTGCTGCTGGGCCAGAATGGTCGTGGGGCAGAGCACCATGACCTGGCGGCCGGAGTCCACGCACTTAAACGCCGCGCGCAGGGCAACCTCGGTCTTGCCAAAGCCCACGTCGCCGCACAGCAGGCGGTCCATGGGCTTGGGCGCTTCCATGTCGGCCTTGATGTCGGCAATAGCCTCCAGCTGGTCGCGCGTCTCGTCGTAGGGAAAGCTCTCCTCCATCTCGATCTGCTCGGGCGTGTCGGGCGGGCAGGCGATACCGGTAATCGACGAGCGGCGTGTATACAGGTCGACCAAGTCAAACGCCAGCTTTTTGGCATTCTTGCGCGCCTTGTTGGTAGCCCGCGTCCAGTCGGCGGTGTTGAGCCTGGTCAGGCGCGGCTTGTCGCCGTCGGGGCCAACATAGCGCGTGATGCGGTCGACCTGCTCGAGCGGCACGTAGAGCTTGTCGCCGTCGGCATATTCCAGCAAAAAGTAGTCGCGCTCCTTGCCGCCCACTTCCTGGCGCGCGATCTCGCTAAAGAGCGCGATGCCGTGAGTGGCGTGCACCACGTAGTCGCCCGGCTTAAACGGAAACGTGATCTGCGTAATGTCCACCTTGCGGCGGCTGCGCGCGCGGTTGGCATCCATACGGGCGTTGAGGTCGGCGATCGAGAACACGGCCAGGTTGGCATCGGGCACCACCACGCCCTGCGGCAGGGCGGCATCGACAAAGGTCACGCGTCCGCGCGAGATAGTGGGCACGGCAGCACCGGCGGCAGCCTGGGCCGCGCCCGCCTCGAGCGAGCGGGCGTTGAGCGCGTCAGCCTTACGCTCGCGAATTGCAGCATGAGCATCCTGACGGGCAGCACGATCGGCAGAATCTGCCGCCGCCACGCGCACGCGCTCGCCAATGACGCCGGCGTTTTCGGGCGCGGCCGTCAGCGATTCCTCAAAGGTAATGCCCTCGTCGCCAAAGGTGAGCTCCATCGACTCGCGCGCGCCGCGGTCGGGAATGGCAAACACGCAGGCATAGCGCTTGCCCACGACTTCCTGAACGCGCGTCATAAAACGGTTGTCCGAGCCTGCGATAGCAGGCTGCTCAATCTTGAGCTCGGCCGTCACCGCACCGCCGGCACGGATGAGGCTTACGTAGTTCAAGCGCTGCTGGGCACCAAAATCGAGCTGTTGAGCGCGCACGTACAGACCATCCAGGCGGTCAATCCCTGCCTCGCCGGCACGGGCCTCGATATCCTCGTAGGCGCGCAGGCAGTCGTCGAACAGCGAGCGCGGCTCGGACAGAACCACGAGCGCCTTGCCGCTCACGTGCGCCAACGGGCTTACGGTCTGGCCGTACATCACCGGCAAAAAGCGGTCGAGCTCGGGCGTGACGATGCGCGCATCCACCATCTCGAGCAGCGCCGCCAGTTTGCTGTCATCCTGGCTGGCGCGATAGAGCGCCACATGCATGTTGTGGACGGCCTCGTCGGTGAGTGCCAGTTCGCGGCAGGGAAAGATTTCGATGCTGTCCTCGTTGCCGATGGTCTGCCCCGTGGAGCTCACCATGCGGCGGATGCGGTCAATCTCGTCGCCGAAGAACTCGATGCGCACGGGTGCCTTTTCCTGTGCGGGGAACACCTCGACGGTGTCGCCGTGAACGCGAAACAAGCCGGGCGCATCGGCGGCGCCGGCATTGGTGTAGCCCATGCCCACCAAGCGCTGCGGCACCTCGTCAAAGGGAATCTCCTCGCCCACCGCAAAAGTAGTGGACTCCCAGTAGCGGCTCTCGACCGGCGGCACGCAGCGCAGCAGCGCGCGAGCCGAGGCGACCATGATGCAGTTGTCCCCGCGCACGATGCGCCCCAGAGCCTCGCAGCGCTGCGCCACCACGGCGTCGTCCGGCGCCTGCTCGCGCCACGGATAGTCCTTGCGCTCAGGAAAACGACACACGTGCGCCAGGCCCACGTAGGCGGCAAGGCTACGCGCGGCGCGATCGGCCGCATCCTCGCCGCTCACGATATAGACCGTCGGGCGCGGACGGCGCGCAAACTGGGCGGCCGCCATAAGCGTGCGGCCCGACTGCGACACAGCCAGCGTCACGTCCTCGCCAGCATCGAGCCCGGCCTCGACGGCCTGCAAGGCCTCGGCAGTGTAGAGCTGCGCGGCTATACGGTGAATGAGCATGCTGTTCCTCCGGCATTGCAACGCCAAAAGCCCGCCGGGGCAAGCTCGGCGGGTATGCGGCGGATTTCATTGCCTGTCATGGTAGCGCATGGAGAGGACTCCGGCTCAAGAGCAAACCCAGCCCCGCAAAAAACGCCAGACGAAGATGCGTTCCGCCCTACCCCGCTACGCGCACGCTGGGGCACAAATCTGCCAGCGGACACTCGTCACACTTGGGTTTGCGGGCGTCGCAGATCTCGCGACCGAAGGTGATCCACTGATGGTTGACCGACTCCCAATACTCGTGCGGCAAAATCTTGAGCAGATCCTGCTCGGTCTTGAGCGGCTCCTTGGCATGTGTCTTGGGACTCAACATCAGGCGATGCGCAATGCGGTTGACGTGCGTGTCCACCGCAATGCCCTCCACGATGCCATACCCCACGTTGAGCACGATGTTCGCCGTCTTGCGTCCCACGCCCGGCAGCTTCACGAGTTCCTTCATGTCGGCCGGCACCTCGCCGCCATAGTCGGCGACGATCATCTGCGCGGCCTCCACGGCGTGCTTGGCCTTGCTCTTATAAAAGCCGAGTGACTTGATGGTGTCTGCCACGTCAGCCACACTCGCCCCGGCCATGGCCTCGGGCGTGGGCCACTGGGCAAACAGCTTCGGCGTCACCTTGTTGACCTGCGCGTCGGTCGTTTGCGCCGAGAGCAACACCGCGATCAGCAGGCGGAAGGGATTCTCGTGGTCCAAAAAGCACTCGACCGGGCCATAGCGACGGTTGAGGCGCTCACACACCTCAACGGCGCGCTCGCGTTTGGCGGCATTGGTCTCGCGTGGCATAACGACTCCTCGGCTCAACGGCACAATAAACTTATGGGCACAATTGTCCCACGTCCGAGACGCTTACGCCTCCAAGAATGCGCCGGTCTGACGGCTCCACAGGCTCGCATACTCGCCGCCCGCCTCGACAAGCTGCGCATGCGTACCGTCCTCGACAATCTCGCCGTCCGCCAGCACCACGATGCGGTCGAGCGCTGCCACGGTGGACAGGCGATGTGCCACCACGATGGAGGTGCGCCCGCGCATCAGGTTCTCGAGCGCCTCCTGCACCAGCGCCTCGGACTCGCTGTCCAGGGCAGACGTCGCCTCGTCGAGCACCAGAATCGGCGCGTCGGTCAGGATAGCGCGGGCGATGGCCACGCGCTGGCGTTGGCCGCCCGAAAGCTTAACGCCGCGCTCGCCCACCATGGTGTCAAAGCCACGGGGCAGGCGGTCGATAAACTCCAGGGCATTTGCCAGACGCGCGGCCTCGCGGATCTGCTCGTCGGTGGCATCGGGACGGCCGTAGGCGATATTCTCGCGAATGGAGCGATGGAACAGCAGCGCCTCCTGCGGCACGTAGGCAACCTGGCGGCGCAGGCTCTGCTGCGTGCAGCGCGAGACGTCTTGGCCGTCCACGAGCACGCGGCCGCCCTGTACGTCGTCCAGGCGCAGCAACAGCTTGGTGAGCGTCGTCTTGCCCGAGCCCGATTTGCCCACCAGGCCCACGCGCTGGCCCGCCGCCACATGGAGCGTCAGGTCGTCGAACACGCCCTCGCCCGCCGCGGCATCACGGTATGCAAAGCTCAGGTGCTCAAAATCAATCGCACCCTCGCCCACCTTGAGCTCGGGGGCATTCTCGTCGTCTGCCACCAGACGCGGCTCGTCCAGCACGCGCGTCATCTCGGCCGCATCGCCCAGCGCGCGGTTGATGCGCTGCATCATGGAGCTCACGTAGTTCAGACGCATGGTGAGGTTGTACGTATAGGTAAAGATCATGACGAGCGCGCCGGCCGAGATGCCAAACCACGCGTTGCCACCCGCGACGAACACACTCACCACGGCCATGGTGATGACGATAAGGCCCGAGGTCGTAAAGTTGCGCTGCATCATGGCGTGCATCGAAACCGTTTCAGCATCGCGCGCGGCGCGGTCGGCGGTATCGAACAGGTCGCGCTCAAAGTCCTCGCGCCCACAGGTCTTGACGGCCAGGATGTTCGTGACCGCGTCGGACAGCACGCCCGACAGTTTGTTCTGAGCGGCGGACGTCGCGGCCGAAAGCGGCATGATGCGCTTGTACATAAGCCAGACAAACGCAATGTAGACGACCATGATGCCCACCAGGATCACGGTAAACGTCGGCACCACCGGAGCGAGCGCCGCCACCGTGCAGACGACCGAGGTGATGGTGGGGATGAGCGAATACACCGTCACGTCCACCAACCCCGTATAGCCGCTCATAAAACGGCTCGTCTGGCTCACAAGCGATCCGCCAAAGCGGCTGGTATGGAATGTCATGGATTGATTGGAGAGCGTGTCGAAGCACAGGCGCGCCAAGTGATAGTTACCCGCGATCTCGAGCTTGTAGACGGTGTAGTCCTGTAGCTTGGAGAGGATCTGACCCACCAGGTTAACGAGTACGAGCGCCAGGATATAGGGGCCGAAGACCTCAAACACCTGGTCACCCGCCACGGGACCGGCTTGAACGCGGTCAACGATAAGGGCCATCACATAGGTATTGGCAAACGTCAGCAAAAAGATGTAGCCCGCCGACGAGAATACCGAGAGAAAGACAATCAGCGGCTGCGTGCGCGTGACACCCCAAAACCGCTGCAGCGTGCGGCGCACGGTGGAGCGACTGAGCGGGCTGGTGCTTCTCTGGGACATGGGCTTCCTTTCGCGTCTGATAGGGCGAAACGCCATTGTTGCACATTGGAGCACGCTTCAGACAAGTGCGATACGAAAAGCGGTGGGGCGCCCGCGTTTGTGCCGGTGCCCCACCGCTTTGTTGCAATTAGTCCTCGTCTTCTTGGTCCGCGAGAAGACTCGCGAACGTGAGTCCCAAGATCTCATCGGCTTGGTCGGCGTCTTCCAGCGCATCGATGTCCTTGAGCTTGCGCTCCATGACGTTGGTGCGCGTGGTGATGATGCCCTCGACCGTTTTGCCCGCGGTCTCGATCTGCTGCTGGGCGCGGCGCAGCGCCTTTTGATAGCGCGGCAGCTCGGCCTTGACGGCGGAGAGCACGCGCAGCACGTCGTCGGTACGTTTTTGCAACTTAAACGTCTGATAGCTCATCTGCAAGCTGTTGAGGATGGCCGCCATGGTGCTGGGACCGGCAACGTTGACGTGATAGTCGCGGCCCAGGGTCTCGATAAGCCCGGGGCGGCTGACGACCTCGGCGTACAGTCCCTCAAACGGAACGAACATAATGCCAAAGTTGGTCGTTGCCGGCACACTCAGGTACTTTTCGCAGATGTCCTTGGCCTCGCGCTTGACCATGGTGTCGAGCGTCTTGCGCGCAGCCGCCACGGTCTCCGCATCGCCCGACTCCTGCGCGTCGAGCAAGTGCTCGTACGCGTCGCCCGGAAACTTAGAGTCAATCGGCAGCAGCACGGGGTCGCCCTCGTCCACCGGCAGCTTGACGGCAAACTCAACACGCTCCGAGGCTCCGGGCCTGGTGGCAACGTTTTCCAGATACTGGTCGGGTGTGAGGATGTCCGTCAGGATCGCACCCAGCTGCACCTCGCCCAAAATACCGCGCGCCTTCACATTGCCCAGCACGCGCTTAAGATCGCCCACGCCGGTGGCGATGGATTGCATGTCGCCCAGGCCCTTGTACACGGCCTCGAGCTGGTCGCTCACCTGCTTAAACGATGCCGACAGTCGGTCGTTGAGCGTGCGGGAGAGCTTCTCGTCCACCGTCGCACGCATTTGATCGAGCTGCACGTTGTTGTCTTTGCGGATGGCGCCCAGCTGAGCATCGACCGTTTCGCGCACCTTGTCCAGGCGATGCTCGATACCCTCGCGGTTGGCACCGAGCTGTTGGGCCGTCTCGCGGCGCAGGTCATCCATCCGGTCACCAGCTTGCGAAAACTCACGTGCGATGGTCAGGTAACGTTGCTGCTCCACGGCCGCATCTGTCGTCTGCTGCTGCGCGATGGCATTGGCCGTGCGGCGAGTTTCGGCCAGCGCGACGTTCAGGGCATCGAGCGCGTTGTTGGCCTGCTCGAGTGCTGCCAGCGTTTCCGCGCTACTGTCGCCACGCTCCCGCAACTCGGCACGCAGGCTCTTGAGCTGGAGGGCGCAAGCCACAGCAACCCCCACCGCCACCAAGGCGATCACAACAAGCACGATATCAATAGCAGACATAAACTCCGCCCAACAAACCCAATCGAGCACCAATCAAAACCGCGATCAATCTTACCCCGCCATACGCACCGGGCGCCCGGCCCCTTCTTGGGCGCCCCTCTCCTCCGCATATTCCATAATGCGGCGCGCCGTCTCCCTGCTCACCTTTGAGTCATCACCGGCCAAGTATGCGTATACGTTTCCTTTATTCAGGCGCAGAGCACGGCAGAGGCCATAGCGCGTTACACCCGATTCCTCCAATGCTTCCAGCGTTTTCTTTCTCATCAGGGCGTTCACCCTTCTATCGGCCGCCGGCTTTTCCTTCACCGCTCTATACGCACGCCAAACGTTGGCATAACGATTTGGGAGCTCACTTTTGGCGCATAGAGACGCCATGCTACCCGCTTGACCGTACAAGGATAAAACGTCTCGGTAATCCCGTTCCATCCACGAGCCCTCGGATAAACCCAGAACGTATTCGGCTTTTCCTTGCGCCAAAGCGAGCAAAAACAGAGGCTCCGCCACGCGCGGCGCATCCGTCGTCGCCTGCTCAACCAATTTTCTAAAACTCAGCGACCGCTGTCCGGATAGCTCTCGGCAATAGCCTTTTAAGAATCCCTCAAAGGTCAGATTCAACCGAGCACCTCCTTTTTGTATTGCCTGTATGCACAGACCATCTCTTGATAACTCCGCTCCGAAGGCGACGACGCCAGCGCCTCTCCTTCGTCGAATATAAGCCGTTCGAGCAACCCCCAATCAAGTCGGTCGACGAATGCCTGACTATGAAGATCGATGATGTCGTTCGGACGACAGGCATAGAGCTTCATTACCGCCAGGTCCTCCAAGGATGGCGTAAAGTACCTGATAAAACGCGCCCCAATATCCAAGGGAATCAAACGGTCTTCGTAATTGAATGGCATCTGATGACAATATGCCACCGCCATACCATTCACCTCGGGGTATCGAGCTATGATCTCGCGGAGGCACCTATCTGCCTCAAACACATCAATGTCATGCGTAACCGAACGATTCGTCACATCGTTTAGCATGAAGGCGCTTCCTCCCACCAATACAACGTTCGGCCTGTCGTCTCTTGGACCTATTTCCAGCTCCGCCTCTTCGTCAATGCCCAAAAGAGTCTGCTCTAAATCCTGCTTATACATAGCAAATCCTATTATTATTTATCTTCAATAATACTATTCAGTCGCACGACAGGACCCACAGGATGCAAGAATTCTGCTCGTGGCGATAATTCGTACACCCTGGAAGTCCTAATGTGACAAACGCTAACTCTCCCAGCCGGCGCGGATGGTTGTTGCGACATCGCCTAGGCGCTGGCCCAGGGCCGCTAGATGCTGGAGCACCTCATTGGGCGAGGCACCGTTGAGAATGCACGTGAGGGCATATGAGGCCAAGAAGATTGCCGCAAGTCCTAGCGGAATGAGCACGATCATCGCCAATGTGCGCAGGCGCTGGCCCACGCGGCGACGACGCGCACGACGCTTGTCGAACGCGAGCTCCTGCGCATATGAATCTTGCTGTACGGAATAGGCCTCTGGTGCCGATTCGCACCCGGGCACGGCTGCAGGTACAGCAGCGGGCACGACGTTTTGCACGGGCGCCTGGTTGGCAACCCCTTGCATTTGCATCTCTATAAGCCGCCGCTGCTGCCGCAGCATGCGCTCGGCTTGTTGCTGTGGGGTCTCAAGAAACAGGTCCATGTTGGCCTCCAAAATCGGAGCGTTCGACGCTTACGACCAGCATCCCGCACCGCCATGACCGCGACAACGCAATCGCCGGCAATAGCCACAAAGTTTCTTTTGCTCAAAAGCTGTCGAAAAGCTCAACAACTCCCCTACCAGCACTTTCTCTGAGCTTTTTTCGCCAGCAATCTTTTGGCCTTCCACCCTTACGCCAACTGACCAAAATCTAACCAAAAGCTTGACGAAAAATGTGGAGACCGGGACCCCACACAAAAAGTGCCGCCCCAAAGGGGCGGCACACAAACCAATCTATTAGCCAAAACTCGTTGGCAAGCCCGCGTCGTCAGACCCGCGGCGCATGCCTTTGCCTCGCGTGACTCTGCGAAGCCGTGAGCGAGAGGGAAAGGGATGCGCCGCGGGTCTGACGTCCGGAGCGGTGAAACCAGCAGTTGCCCTGCGCTCCGTGGTCGGTGAGGACAGACTACATGCCCGCGAGACCGCGGGCGGCGGTGGCGCACAGAAACGCCAAGGCTAGAATCACGAGCGAGCCCGCGATGTCTGCCAGCACGCCCATTGCACGGCGTTCAAACAACCAGCTCTCAAAGTGCGGGGCGACGTTGCGCCAAACACGCCACAGCAAGATGCCCATACCGATGACGCCCGGGATATTGAGCAGTAGGATCTCGGAGCACAAAAGACCGATCAGGTTACCGGCGGCAAAGCCCGCATCACCCTCGCAGTATTTGCGGTAGACCATATACAGCATGTACGCCACAAACGGCTGCAAGCACGCAGAAATAAACGAGACCACCATCGAGGGGTCCTGCGAAAAGACCTCGGTGAGTTTATCGACACTCGTGGCGTCCTTCGAAGCCAAGAATAAACCGATAACCACAAGGGGCACCACGCCCAAAATTACCTCGACCAGAGTAAACAACTTGGCAGTCAAATCCTCACTAGCCGAATTCAAATGAGGCGCCCACTCAGGATGAGCATGCACGCCGACTTTCTTGTCCTTCTCAGCACGATCGGCCTTTTTACCCTCGGCAACCCGACGCCCAGGATCCTTGCGAGTTCCCGCCGCAGCAACCCGAGCCCGAGACTTCTTGCCCATAAAAAACACCCCATCAGGTAGTAGATAAACTAAAAGTCGCTACCCAGTGTACCCCACCCATGAACGGCGCCGTCCCAACCAGTCCCCATACAAAAACGTGCCGCCCCAAAAGGGGCGGCACACAAACTTCTAATCAGCTTTTCAGTAACGAGCACGCGACGACCCAACGCCGGGGCGCGGGGCGGGGAGATGCCTTTCCCTCGCGCGACTCTGCGAAGCCGTGAGCGAGAGGGA
>DBEYWP010000002.1:0-47331 GCA_048183675.1 Collinsella sp.
TGCGTCGACCACGTTCGCCTCGACGGGCAGCCCGCCGGGGGTGACGATCGACACGAGGCCGACGGGCTTTCGTGACAAGAGCATCTCGCAGGCCGCCTTCGCCGCGAGCGCGGCGCAGCTCCCCGTGGTGTAGCCGCAGCGCAGGCGGGTCGTCCCGGTATATATGTAGTGCTCGAAGGCCACGCTAGCTGCTCGCCTTCCGATACCCCGTGGAAAACGAAGGGTCGTAAAGCTTGCTGCGCTCGTACGACTCCGCTTGCGCGCCGTTGTGTGCAAGCCTGCCGCGAGCTCCGAGCACGCGGCCCACCACCACGAGCGCCGTGCGGTCGATGCCCTCTCGCGCGCCCGCATCGGCGAGCGTGCCCACTGTGCATCGCACCACGCGCTCCTCAGGCCAGGTCGCCTTGTACACGAGCGCCGCCGGCTCGTCGGAGCTGCGGCCCGCAGCCAAAAGCTCGGCGGAAAGCTCGGCGAGCATACCCGAGCTCAGGAAGATGACCATAGTCGAGCCGCTTTCCGCCATGGTGCGCATGCCCTCGCCCGCGGGCATGGGGGTGCGCCCGGAAAGTCGCGTGATCACGACCGACTGGCTGATTCCCGGCAGCGTGTATTCCTGGCGAAGCGCCGCCGCGGCACCGCAAAAGCTCGACACGCCGGGCACCACCTCGTAGTCCACGCCGCGCGCGTCGAGTGCGTCCATCTGCTCCTGGATGGCGCCGTACAGGCACGGGTCGCCCGTGTGCAGGCGCACCACTTCCTCGCCCCGCGCATCCGCCGCGCACATCACGTCGAGCACTTCCTCCAAGGTCATGTGCGCGCTGTCGTAGACGACGCAGGATTCCTTGCACTCGGCGAGCAGCTCGGGGTTCACAAGGCTCCCCGCCCAAACGACCACGTCGGCCGCGCGCAGAAGACGCGCCCCGCGAAGCGTGATAAGGTCGGCGGCGCCCGAACCTGCGCCAACGATATGAATCATCCGAGCCTTCCCTTCCCGTTTCTCATCGCAACCGTTTACGCCGCCATTCGCGCAGCAGGCAAAACACGGCGCCTGCGGCGACAATCGGCGCAAATACGCAGGCAGAAGGCGCAATGCCGCCCGCCCTGGCTTTGACACGTTCACAAGTGCCCACTATCATAGTAAAAGATTCGGCAACGAGCATATGACAATCGGATAAAAGGAAATGACCGGCGCGGCGCCCGCACAGCCCGCGCTGGCTTGCGGAGGGAACCAGGTGGGAATCCTGGGCAAGGGACATTACTGTATAGGACGCGCGGGCGAACCGCCTCACGCCCCAAGCCAGACTGCTTCGCCTTTTCCTCACGGCATCGCCGTGGCGTTAGCTCCTTGTGAACCCCGAGGGGTGCGCTTTTCTTTCGCTTGTGCCGACAAGCAACTGTCGCCGGGGGACCGGCAAACCGAGGAAAGGAAAAACCATGTCCGAACAGATGTCACGCCGCGGCTTCATGAGCGCCGCGGCAACCGGAGCCGTCGCGCTCGCCGGAGTCGCGCTCGCGGGCTGCTCCAACACCTCCGCGAGTTCCGAGAAATCGAGCGAAAAGGAGAAGGCCGTGAAGCCGGTCATCCTCGTCACGAGCTTCGGCACGAGCTACAACGACTCGCGCCACATCACCATCGGCGCCATCGAAGACGCTATCCGCGAGAAGTACTGGCAGGACTACGACATCCGCCGCGCCTTCACCGCGCAGATCATCATCGACAAGCTGAAGAAGCGCGACGGCATCACGATCGACAACATGACCGAGGCGCTCGACCGCTGCGTGGAAGACGGCGTGAAGGAAATCGTCGTGCAGCCGACGCATCTCATGGGTGGCCTGGAATACACCGACGTGAAAGACGAGCTCGACAAGTACGCCGACAAGTTCGACAAGATCTCGCTCGGCGACCCGCTGCTCACCTCCGACGACGACTACAAGAAGGTGGCAGCAGCCATTAAGGAGAACATGGCGTCCTTCGACGACGGCAAGACGGCGCTGTGCCTCATGGGTCACGGCACCGAAGCCGATTCCAACGCCGACTATGCCAAGATGCAGGAAGTGTTCAAGAACGAGGGCTTGACGCAGTTCTTCGTCGGCACCGTCGAGGCTGAACCGACCTGCGAGGATGTTATCGCCGCCGCGAGCGCCGCAGGCTACAAGAAGGCCGTGCTCGCGCCGTTCATGGTGGTCGCGGGCGACCACGCGAATAACGACATGGCAGACGAGACCGACCCCGACAGCTGGGCTGCGAAGTTCGTGGCCGCCGGCTTCGAAGTGACGTGCCTGCTCCAGGGTCTGGGACAGAACGTCGCGGTCGACGACATCTACGTCTCGCACGTGGACGACGCCATCGCCAAGCTGTAAACTCGCCGCGCACGGGGCGCCGGTCGCGTCCCCGTGCAACGGGCATGCGCCTTCCCCGACTGACGGCGCATGCCCGTTGCATTCGCATCCCACCCGCCCACCACACGGCGCGGGCGGTCGAAGCGATTGAAAGGAACCCCCTCCATGTTGAAGAAAACCCTCGCCTTCGCCCTGTCAGCGGCGCTTTTCGCGTTCTCGCTCGCCGGCTGCGGCGGAAATTCAATCGACAGCGCAAAGGCAAGCGATGCCGATTCCCAGGAAAAGACCGAACAGGCGGCCGATGCGCCCGAGGGCGCAAGCGCTGCCCCCATCACCGCCGACAAGGTGGCCGACGGCACCTATCCGATCACCGTAGATTCCAGCTCGAACATGTTCAAGATTGTTGACGCCCAGCTCATCGTGGAAAACGGCTCCATGCACTGCGTGATGACGCTTTCCGGCACGGGCTACGGCAAGCTCTTCATGGGCACGGGCGACGAGGCTGCCGCCGCGAGCGAGGCCGACTTCATCCCCTATGTGGAAAACGCGGAAGGCAAGTACACCTACGACGTGCCCGTTGAAGCGCTCGACGAGGACACCGCCTGCGCCGCGTGGAGTATTAGAAAAGAGCAGTGGTACGACCGCACACTCGTGTTCGAATCCGCCGGCGTCGATCTGCGCGCCGACGCACTGAAGTAACGCCATGCGGTCGATTCTTCCCAAGGGGGAAAGCAGGAAGCGTCGCAGCATCGCGGTGCGCGCGATCGCCTGCGTTCTCGTCGCCCTGTTCGCGCTTCCCTTCGCGGGGTGCAGTGCGAGCCCGAACGCGACCGGTGGCACGGCAGGCTCTCAGGAATACACTGTGAGCGTCTCGCTCTCCGGCGGGTCAGGGCGCGCAAGCATCGCCTCACCCACCACAATTGTGAAGGATGGCGACACCTACACCGCGACCATCACCTGGTCGAGTTCGAACTACGACAAAATGACCGTCAACGGCGTGGACTACGCGCCCGTAAACGACGGCGGCAACTCCACGTTCGAGATACCCGTCACGCTCGACGAGGACATCGCCGTGTCGGCCGAGACCGTCGCCATGTCGACGCCGCACACCATCGACTACACGCTCCACTTCGACTCATCCACCATGAAGGAGAAATCGGGCGACGATGCAAGCGGCGGCTCCCCTGCGGGAACGGCTTCAAGCGCCGCGGCCGACTTCCACAACGCCGATTTGGGCTGCGGCTGGGAGCCGACGGGGGCGCTTCAGCTTGAATACGCCGAGCACTTCACTGTCGACGAGTACGAAGGCGGCCTGCGGCTTATCTGCATTTCGAACGGGGAGCGCTTCCTCGTGGTACCGCAAGATGCGAAGGTACCTGATGGGTTGAGCTCCGACATCGCGGTCATAAGGCGTCCCGCCAACAAGGTGTACCTCGTGTCGTCGGCGACGATGTGCCTGGTCGACGCGCTGGATGCGAACGACAACATCCTCATGTCGGGCACGAAGGCCGACGATTGCTCGGTCGCGGGCTTCAAAAGCGCACTCGAAAGTGGGGCGATCGCCTACGGCGGCAAGTACAGCGCGCCCGACTACGAGCGAATATCGGCCTCGGGCTGCACGCTCGCCATCGAGAACACCATGATCAACCACACGCCCGATGTGAAGGAAAAGCTGCAGAAGCTCGGGCTCGTCGTGCTCACCGAACAGTCGTCGAGCGAGCCCGAAGCACTCGGGCGCGTCGAGTGGATTAAGCTTTTCGGCGTCCTGTTCGACAAGGAAGACGAGGCCGCGCACCTGTTCAACGAGCAGAAGGCCCGCGTCGAGCAAACGTCGAGGCTCGCGTCGTCAGGTAAAACCGTGGCGTATTTCTACATTAACTCGAACGGGGCCGCCGTCACGCGGCGGGCGGGCGACTACGTGGCGCAGATGATCGAGCTTGCAGGCGGCAACTACGCGCTCGATGACGCGCAGACGGCGTCGACGTCAGGTTCGTCAGTAAAGCTCGAAATGGAGCGCTTCTACGCGACGGCGAAGGATGCCGACATCATCGTCTACAACGGCACCATCGACGAATCGGTTGCCACCTTGAAAGACTTCGTAGGCAAAAACGCGCTATTGTCGCAGTTCAAAGCTGTAAAGAACGGCAACGTCTGGGTCACAAGCGACGACATGTACCAGCAGATGACTTCTACCGCCGACATTATCGACGAGCTGCACGGGGCGTTCACCGGCGATGACGCGAGCGACTTCCATTATCTGAGGAAGCTTGGCTAGCGTCATGAGAAGCCGGCTTTCCATGACATACGACGAATCACGACGCGCCGCGCGGTGTCGCGTCGTGACGGCGCTGCTCGCTGTTATCCTCATCGTGCTCGTCGGGGCCAACCTGTGCATCGGGAGCGTGCTCGTGCCCGCAGACCACATCCCCGGCATCCTTTCGGGCGGCACGGCCAATTCCATGGAAAGCCAAGTCATCTGGGAGATTCGCCTGCCGCGCGTGCTTTCAGCCGTGCTTCTCGGCGGGGCACTTTCGCTCTCCGGGTTCCTGCTGCAGACGTTTTTCAACAACCCCATCGCCGACCCGTTCATCTTGGGCGTCTCCTCGGGCGCAAAGTTCGTCGTCGCGCTTACGATGATCGTGCTTCTGGGCGCGAACCAGGCCATGTCCTCGCCGGCCATGGTGGCCGCAGCGTTTCTGGGATCGCTTATCACCATCGGCTTCGTGCTCCTCATCGCACGGCGCATAAGTTCCATGGCCATGCTCATCGTGGCGGGCGTCATGGTGGGATACATCTGCTCGGCGGCGACGAACTTTCTCATCGCCTTCGCCGACGACCAGTCCATCGTGAACCTGCACAACTGGTCTTTGGGTAGCTTCTCGGGTTCGAGCTGGGACGACATCGCGGTCATCGTGGTCGTGGTGATCACCGTGAGCGCATGCGTATTCGCGATATCGAAGCCCCTTTCCGCCTTCCAGCTGGGAGAAGCCTACGCGAAAAGCGTCGGCGTGAACGTCGCACGCTTCCGCGTGGTGCTCGTCCTTCTAGCGAGCATGCTCTCCGCCTGCGTGACCGCGTTCGCTGGTCCGGTGTCGTTCGTAGGCATCGCGGTTCCGCATCTCGTGAAGTCGGCGCTGAAGTCGTCGAAGCCCATCCGCGTGATTCCTGCGTGCTTCTTGGGAGGCGCCATCTTCTGCGCGGGTTGCGATTTGATCGCGCGCACGCTGTTCTCTCCCGTCGAGCTTTCCATCAGCGCCGTCACTGCCATCTTCGGCGCGCCGGTGGTTATCGCGCTCATGCTGAAGAAGCGGGTGAGGTAGATGGGGGAATTCGTGCCGCGGCCCAAAACGCTCGGAGGGGACATTCCATGCTTAGACAGTCCTGAGCTCGCACGAAAGCGCCAGAAGACACTTTCGGCTCGTGCGGAACTGCGTGCGGAACGCCTCCTTCGAGCGGAGTCGAACCTCGAAACCCCGGTCGAAACGCAGGCTGACGGAGCGCCGCTTTTCCGCATAAGCGACCTGTCGGCGGGCTACGACAAGAAGGTCGTAGTCGAAGGCGTCGATCTGGAGGTTCGCGCGGGCGACGTCGTGGCGCTCATCGGGCCGAACGGCTCGGGCAAGTCGACCATCTTGAAAACCATCACACGCCATCTGGCACCGCTTGCCGGCGCGGTCGAGCTCGACGGGCGGGAGATTTCCCGATGGAAGACGGCGGAGTTCGCAAGGAACCTTGCCGTTATGCTGACAGATCGCCCCCGGACCGAGCTCCTCACCTGCCGCGATATCGTAGAGGCGGGAAGGCATCCCTACACCGGGCGAATGGGCACACTCTCGCCCGACGACCATAGTCGGGTCGACGAGGCCATGAAAACCGCACATGTGGAAGAGCTCGCCGAGCGCGACTTCATGCAGATAAGCGACGGGCAACGCCAGCGCGTCATGCTCGCACGCGCCATCGCGCAGGATCCGCGCGTGCTCGTGCTCGACGAGCCCACGTCGTATCTCGATATCCGCTACCAAATCGACCTGCTGCGAATACTTCGCCACCTTGCGAAATCGCGGAATGTGGCTATCATCATGTCCATCCACGAACTCGAGCTCGCGCAGAAAAGCGCCGACAAGGTGATTTGCGTGAAGGACGGCCGGGTCTTCCGCGCCGGCGCACCCGAGGACATATTCACGCGCGAGACGATTGGCGAGCTCTACGGCCTTAAACATGGCACCTTCAACGAGCGCTTCGGCAGCGTGGAAATTGGGCGCCCACACGGCGATGCGCACACGTTCGTCATCGCTGGCGCAGGTACGGGGTCGGCTGTGTTTCGCCAGCTCATCCGACAGGGCAAGGCGTTCTACGCGGGCGTTCTGCACGAAGGGGACATCGACTGCGAGCTCGCGCGCGACCTGGCGACGGAATGCGTGGCCGAGCGCGCCTTCGAGCCGATCGGGGATAAAACCATAGCCCGTGCCAAAGAGCTCCTCGTCCACTGCGCGCGCCTTATCGTGTGCCCCTCCGCCTTCGGCACCATAAACGCCCGCAACGCAGAGCTCGTCGAGTTCGCACGCTCGCATGGTATCGAGGTCATGCGAGTATGCGAAGGCGCATCGGAGGATTCCCATTTGGAGTGGGAAGAATAAACTGGACTTTCTTTTAAGGATCCTCAGGCTACAGCTCCTACACCGGCGAGGTCTCCAAGGCGCCGGAGAACCTCGTGAACAGGGATTTCCACGCCGACGAGCCCAACTAGGCCTAATCCAAGCGAGATTCCAGACTCGACAGACCATTGAGAGTCAGATCGTTGGCGACCTCAGAGACGCGCTCGATAGGAACCGAGCCGTCAGACAGTGCCCACGTGCGATAGATACCGATAATACCCGACAGCAAAAACGCCAGATAGTAGTCGAACATCTCGTCCTTGAGACCTTGGGGCAGCAGATCGCGCTCGGCAATCTCATGTTCGAGCGGCGCACGAAGACGAGCCATGAAATCATCGAGCGGAATATTCTCGATCAGCTGACGATTGAGCACTAAGTTGTTGCACAGTGCCTCATTAACGGTTTTAAAGAAGGTCGCCGCCGCGCCAAGAGCGCGCTCGCTGGTGTCACCGTCCATAGAAGCAAGCGTTTTCTCGACCGAGTCGACAATCACCTCCACCACATCGACGGCAATGGCATCGAGCAGGCCGTCAACCGTACCAAAGTGAACGTAAAAGGTCTTGCGGTCGACATTGGCCTCGCGCGCGATGGCACTCACCGTAATGTCTGCCAGCGGCTTTTCCATGAGCAGGCGCTCGAAAGCCGAAAGGATGGCATTACGGCTGCGAATGATGCGACGATCAAGACGCGGTTTGCTGGTTGCCATGGGCGTGTCCCTTCGATATGCAAGCATTCATCAACAGATGAGAGATAATCTACGTAAGAGGATTATCCCCCATACAGCACAAATATGCCCCGCATCATGAAGAACGCACGACTGCCCTACTGCGACTTGCGATGCTTCTTCTTATTGAGTGCCGACGGAGATACGCGAATACCATCGCCTGTCTGGCGCACATAGGCTTTATGAGCCGGCTTAGCGGTCCCAGAAGCCTTCTGAGCGCGCTTCTTGGGATCAACGGTAACAGCATTCGTGGGGTGCGGCATAGTGGGCGCAGAGGGCGTCTGAGGCGTGCGGCCGAGCTTGCGCATCACACGATCCCAGCGCGCATGGATGCTCTCGTTGTGGGCGCTCTTAAGTCCCAGCAGGGGCGCAGCCAAAATGGTCGGCGCAATAAACGTAATGAGCCGCCACAGCAGATAGCCGGCGGTCGAAGCCGACCCAAAGAAATGACCCAAGAACAATGCAAAGCCGCCCTCAGCGCCACCAGTTCCACCGGGCAGGGGGACCGCAGAGCTCAGCAGCTGGACAAAGGCGCTCGCGGCCATGACCGAGAAAAAGTCGACCTCGTGGCGGCCAAAGGCAAGCATCAGGAAATACGGCACCAGATAGAAAAACGCGAGTTGCAGCATGGTGATGACCACCGTGAGCAGCATGGAAGAAAAATGTCCGGCTGAAAGCTTGAACTTCTCGGAGAAGGAGTAGATCTCGCCATCGACAAACGTGCGCCATCCCTCGATCTTAGTGGCCGAGACACCAATGCGCTCAAGCCAATTGATGATGCAATGGGCGACGCGCGTGACGGTCTTAGGCATGAGCGCGACGGCGAAGATGCCCAGCAAGATGCAGCAGTGCCCACCAAAGCTAAAGACGCACAGCAACGTCATGTCGCCATAGCGCTCGGCAAAAAACGGCATGCGAGCAAGCAGTAGGATAGCGCCCCAGGCAACGAGGCCAAACTGGTACACGATAAAACGCGTGAATTGCGTGGCGCCGGCCTCGCCCACGTTTTGGCCGGCCTTGGTCAGGCGATAGATTTGAGCCGGGGTGGAGCCCATCATCATGGGCGTCAGGTTACCAAAGAAGATGCCACTCGCCTCGACCGAGATCAGGTCGCGGATGCCGACGGGCGAATTGGGATCGAGCCAGACGGCGATCGCATAGGCCACAATGCCAAAGAACAGGTACATGAACATGCAAAGACACGCGACAACGAGCCATGACGCCTGGACGCTCGACATAGCGGCCCAGAACTGCCCCATCTGCCCGGTTACCACCAGATAGACGATATAACCTACCAGCACGACGCCGATAAAGATGGCGCCGCGGCGTGCGCTCTTATTGTCATCTCCGCCCGAGGCCTCAACCTCGACCTGGGGCTTAGACGTATGCTGAGAGGACTCCGTCATGAGACTCCTTCTAACAGTCAAAATATCTTGGATATTGTACCCGTAAGGGCCATAGGCAGAACGCAAAGCTCTGGTTCAAACGGGAATTGCAGACGGTTGTTTGAAAATAAAAAAACCCGGCCTTCCATAGGAAGTCCGGGTATCAGATGCGTGGTAGCCCGTACCAGATTCGAACTGGTGATCTCCGCCTTGAGAGGGCGGCGTCCTAAACCGCTAGACGAACGGGCCACATGACATCTGCACTGCTGTGCTGCGAAGAAATATATTACGGGACAAAAAACGTCAGCGCAAGAAGAAATTCCAAATTGCCGAAAAATTGTCGGCAGGTTATGGAATACGCAGGTAAACTTGGTAGCTAATTCAAGTTGAGATGAACCAAAAGAGCTTCGCGCTCGTTGGGAATATCGTCTTCGATCACGGCGTCGAGGGCGGAGTTGAGAAGCTGACCCAGTTCCGGCCCGGGCTTGACTCCGGCACGGATCAGGTCGCCGCCGTTGATGGCGAGCATCTTGAGCGTATAGGGCTCCCCTGCCTTCAGCAGCTCGTGCGCCAGCGTGCGCATCTCCTCAATCGTCTCAACATAATAGAAGCACGACGGGGCCTTGCCAAGTGTGTCGGCACGCTTAAGGTCCATGAGCTCGTCAATCAGGCGGGCCGTGTCGACGCCCTCACCCGAAAGCGCGCGCATCATATTGAGCAGGCAGGAGCGCTCGGGGCGCAGCGGCTTGTCATGGTATTTGATGAGCAGGCACACGTCGCGCACCAAGTCGTGCGAGAGGGCCAGGCGATCCATAATGACGCGCGCCTTCTTGGCGCCGAGCTCGGGATGACCGTAGAAGTGTCCGCTGCCGGCGTGATCGACCGTGAAGCACTCGGGCTTGGACACATCGTGCAAAAACGCCGCCCACATAAGGCTCGACGAGGGCGCGACGCCGTCACACAGCGCGAGCTCCCCCGCCACCGTCAGCACACGGGCGATATGCACGTAGACGTTAAACGCATGATAGACACTGCGCTGATCAAACCCGCGACCCGCTGCCAACTCGGGCACAGCGGCGCAGATGAGCTCGGGATAGCGGAGCATCGCGTCTCCCCCATGACCGGTCGAAAGAATGCCCTCGAGCTCAATACCCACACGCTCACGCGCCACGGCTTCGAGCAGCGGCGCGCACTCGGCAAGCGCACGCTTGGTCTCGGGCTCAATCATAAAGTCCAGACGGCAGGCAAAGCGCACCGCACGCAGCATGCGCAGGGCGTCCTCGTTAAAGCGACGCTTGGGATCGCCGACAGCGCGAATCAGCTTGCGCTCCAAGTCACCCTGGCCGTCGTAGCGGTCGACAAGCCCGCGCTCGGGATGCCAGGCCATGGCATTGACGGTAAAGTCGCGGCGCGCCAGATCGTCCTCGAGCGAGGCGGCACGCTCCACACTCTGGGGATGGCGACCATCGGTGTAAAAGCCATCCAGACGGTACGTGGTGACCTCGATACGCTCGCCATCGGAAATAGCCGTGATTCCGCCAAATTTAATGCCCGACTCCACAACCGCGATGCCGGCGGCCTCGAGCGCCGCTTTGGACTTCTGCCACAGGCCGCTACAGCACATATCAACATCGTGGCTGGGGTACCCCATCAGGGCGTCGCGCACCCAACCGCCCACGTACCAAGCCTCAAGACCAGCCGCCTCAAGCGCGCGCAGGACGCGCAGGGACGCATCGGACGGTTGAGTACCGTTGAGCGAAACATTGCACATGCCTATGGCCTCCTGCGACTATCAAATTGGCTATCGATTGCGTCTGCAAGAAGTCTAGCAAGAAACAGCCTCCACTGCACACGCAAGTCCGATAAACAAAAACGCATCCGTCCTAGTCTAAGACGGATGCGAAATAATCAAACTATTCAGACAAGGTGCCGGAACTAGCAGACCTGGCGAACCTCGATGTGCTTCTTATATTCGTCCACCTTGGCAAAATCACCCAGACCGGGGCACTCGACCACGTTGGCGCCAGTGGCCATCGAAAGGCGCAGGGCGTCCTCGACGCGCTCGGGGGCGTCGTGCCACACGGACAGGAAGGCAGCGAGCGAGGAATCGCCGGCGCACACCGTCGACAGCAGCTTGACGTCGAAGGTGCGGTTGGCAAACCAGATATGCTCGCCGTTAGAGAAGTACGCACCGGCGCCACCAAGGGTCAGCAGCACGTTCTTGGCGCCCTTGGCGTGCAGCTCGGCCATAGCGCCCTTGACGGACTCGTCGTCGCCACCGCTCACCTTGATGCCAAAGATGTCAAGCAGCTCGTCGTCATTGGGCTTGATCAGCAGTGGCTCCAGAGCAATGAGGTCTGCCAGCTGATGGCTCGAGATGTCGAGGACGAACTCGGCCCCCTTGGCCTTGACACGGCGCAGGACCTCGGCCAAGAAGCCCTCGGAAGTGTTGGGAGGCAGCGAGCCGCTGATGACCAGGCAGGTCATGTCATCGAGCGAATCGATAAGTTCAAACATCTCCTGCTCGTTGGCCTCATTGATGGCGGCACCGGCATTGACCATGTTGTACTCGGTGTCGGGACCGGCGTTGAGGAACACATTGACGCGCGTAATACCGTCGGTCCACACGGGCTTGACGGGCACGCCCAGGGCCTCGGCGCCCTTAACGATAAACTCACCCGAGAAGCCGGCGAAGAAACCCAGGATCGTGGTGTCGACACCATAGTGGTCAAGCGTAAACGAGACGTTGAGGCCTTTGCCGTTGGGCGTGTAGACGGCATTGCGGGTACGCGTGACGGTATTGGCAGTAAGGCCGTCGCAGGCGATGTTGTAATCAATGGCGGGATTAGCAGTGAGCGTGTAAATCATGAATGTTCCTTTCACGAAGCAACGTGTTAATGAAAGTATATTCCACGCATCGGTAAAAGGCTAGGACAACTCGGTGAACGGTGTGGAAGCGATGAAGTACGGCAGGACACCTCTCCCCCATGGCGGAACAAAAAAGGCGCCCCGGCCGAAACCGGGGCGCCGCATGCGCACGAATATGTCGCGTTTCGATTACTGACGATCGAGCTTGCGGACAGCAACGCGCTTGCTGTACTCGTCGACGTGACCGAAGTCACCAATGCCGACGGACTCGGCAACGTTGGCGCCGGTGGCCATAGCGAGCTTCATGGCCTCCTCGACGTTGTCGCGATCCCTGTACCACTTGTGCAGGAACGCAGCGAGGGTGCAGTCGCCGGCGCAGACGGAAGAGACCAGCTTGATGTTGAACTCACGCTTGGCGTACCAGATGTCCTCGCCGTTGGAGAAGTAAGCGTCGCCGCGGCTACCACGGGTGAGCAGCACGTTCTGAACGCCAGCGTCGTGAGCCATCTTCATGGCGACACGAACCTCGTCGTCGGTGTCGACCGGCACGCCGAAGATGGCCTTCATCTCGTGATGGTTCGGCTTGATGAGCAGCGGCTTCTTGTGAGCGAGCTCCTTGAGCTTGTCGGAGGACAGGTCCAGGACGACGTCAGCGCCACGAGCCTGAGCGTGCTCCATGACCTGAGCCAGGAAGTCGGGCGTAGCTTTGGGAGGCACGGAGCCGGAGACGATCAGGCACTCGAGATCGCCCGCGGTGTCCAGGATGTTGTAGAGCTCCTCCTGGTGCTGCGGCGTGATCGGGGCGCCGGGGTTCAGGATGCCGTACTCGTGCTGGCCATCGTTGACGTAGGTGTTAATGCGCGTGATACCGTCGGTCCAGACCGGGCGGCAGAGGCAACCCAGGTTCATGACCTCCTCGACGATGAACTTGCCCGTGAAGCCAGCGAAGAAGCCGAGCGCGACGGTGTCGACGCCCATCTTCTTAAAGGCGAAGGACACGTCGAGGCCCTTGCCGTTAGCCGTGTAGCTGGCCGAACCGGTGCGGACGTTCTCGTCGGGCTCGAGCGGAGAGCTCGAAACCGTCATGTCGACAGCCGGGTTAGCGGTTAGCGTGTAGAACATTTACAGTACCCCCTGTATATGTGAGGGCCGCGTGGCCGGCCCATTCCAACCACGCGGTTACCTCTGATACCAAATTAGCGAGCTGCGGACTCGAGCAGTGCCTTGACCTCGGCGGCGGTGTTGCAGGCGAGCGCCTTCTCGGCGAGCTCGTCGCACTCGGCCTTGGTCCACTGGCTGATGGTCTTACGGGCGCGCAGGATCGACGGAGCACTCATCGAGAACTCCTCCAGGCCCCAGCTGATCAGCAGCGGCTCGAGCAGCGGATCGGCAGCGGCCTCGCCGCACGTACCGACCATGATGCCGGCCTTCACGCCGCTCTCGATGATGTTCTTGAGCGAGCGGAGCACGGCGGGATAGTAAACCTGGTACAGGTTGGAGATGGTGTCGTTGCCACGGTCGGCGCACATGGTGTAGCCGATCAGGTCGTTGGTGCCGATGGAGAAGAAGTCGGCGACCTCGGCAAGACGGTCTGCGAGCAGCGAAGCGGCGGGCGTCTCGACCATGATGCCGACCTCGATGTTCTCGTTGAACTTGCGCCCCTCTTCGGTCAGCTCGGCCTTGCACTGCTCGACGAGCTCCTTGACAGCCAAGACCTCCTCGACGCAGGTGACGAGCGGGATCATGATCTTGACGTCACCGAAGGCGCTAGCGCGCAGCAGAGCGCGGAGCTGGACCTTGTACTGGTCGGGATTGGCCAAGCAGTAACGCACGGCGCGGAAGCCCATGAAGGGGTTGTCTTCCTTGACCATATGCAGATACGGAATCTCCTTGTCGCCACCCACATCGAGCGTGCGGATGATGACCGGAGCACCCTTGAGCGCGCTGGCGACCTTACGGTAGGCGTTGAACTGCTCCTCCTCGGAAGGAAGCTCAGCAGAGTCCATGAACAGGAACTCGGAGCGGAACAGACCGATAGCCTCGGCGTCGTGATCGAGCGCGTTGGGCACGTCATCGGGGTTACCGATGTTGCAGGCGATGATCTTCTTGATGCCATCAGCAGTCACGGACGGCTTGCCACGGAAGGCCTCGAGGGCTGCCTTCTCGGCAGCGAAGGCCTCGGCCTTGGCGGTGTAGGCAGCGAGCGTCTCCTCGTCGGGATCGGCCTCGACGATACCCTTGCCGCCGTCGACGACAACGGTCATGCCGTTGCGCAGTGCGGTGCAGCTGTTGGAGACCGAAAGGACAGCCGGGATCTCGAGGGCGCGCGCAATGATCGCGGAGTGCGACGTGCGGCCACCGGTCTCGGTGACGATACCGGCAACGTGGGCCTTATCGATCGTGGCGGTCATGGACGGCGTGAGGTCGTGCACGACAACGACAGTGTTCTCGGGCAGGACGGAGAGGTCGACGACCTCCTTGCCCAGCAGCTCGGCCAGAATACCGGTGCGGATGTCGGCGATGTCAGCCGCGCGAAGACGGAACATCTCGTCGTCCATGGACAGGAACATGTTCTCGAACATGGTCGAGGTGTCCATGAGCGCCTGCTCGGCGCAGGTACCGCCGTCAATGGCGGCGTTGATGGCGTCGGTCATACCCGGATCCTGAGCCAGAACAATGTGTCCGCTCATGATCTCGGCCTCGGCCTCGCCCACCGTCTCCTTCATGTGGTCGGCCTGAGCCTGGGTCTTCTCGCAGAAGACCGAAAGAGCGGACTGATAGCGCTCCTTCTCTGCTGCCGAATCAGCAACCTCGTGCGGCTCAAACGTCAAGTCGGGATCGACGGCGACCATGACGGTGCCGATACCGATGCCCTCGGAAGCGTTGACTCCCTGATACATTCCCATTCCTCTCTCCGTGTCATGTGATAAAGCGTTTTGCCATATCCATGACAAAAGAGCGCAGTTACCTTACAACAGGTCACTGCGCCCCCAAATATGAACTTAGTTGTTCAACATGCGACCCGTTTGAGTTCTACTCGCCAAGACCGCTCTTGATGAGTTCGATGGCAGCAGCCAGAGCCTCGGCCTCGTCGGCGCCGTCGCACTTGACCTCGACCTCGGTACCGCAGGGGATACCAGCAGCCATGAGGGCCATCGGGGACTTGCCGTTGACCTCCTTCTCGGGGGTGACGACCGTCACGTCACAGGCGTACTTGCCCATGGTGGAGGCGAACAGACCAGCCGGACGCATGTGCAGACCCTGAGGATTAACGAGGGTAGCCTTCTCAGAAACCATAATTGACTCCTTTTTGTGTTTAACCCCTGTCATGCATGTGGCAGGAGTCAGATTCAAGACGTTCTTTATATTAACTCACATCAAACGGTTTTTCATTATGTTTCAGACGAATTATTGGACAGATGTCGTTCCTGCACGCTCGCCCGCCGGGCGGGGCGGTTAAGTTTGCTGCTCTACAGTCCTGCGCAAGACGGAAAGCACATTAAGTGCTTTCCTTTGCGTGCGGAACTCGCGACAAACTTAACCGCCCCGCCCGGCGGGCGAGCTGCGGAAAATCGGTCGGTCCAGAGCAATATCGTGCAAACGGAATTCAGGCTGATGAACCGTTCGCGACAAAGACTCGATAGGTAGCCCCCTCTATGACCTTTTATAAGTTGCGGTGAAATAGGGACTAAATTTGGGGTTGAATCGTTTAAACAGTCCCTATTTCACCGCAACTTATGGGAGGGGTAGAAAAAGGCGGAGGCCCTGGAGAGGGACTCCGCCTTATATACAGGGGGCGATGGTATTCGCGTGTTGCGGGATTAGACCAGGCGGGCGTTGATCGTCTTGGCGATCTTGGCGGCGTCGGTGGAACCCTTGACGGTGGCACGGAAGTCCTCGTCCATGAGCGCCTCGGCGACCTTGGACAGGATCTTAAGGTGCGTGGTGCCGGCCTGGGCACCCGGGATGAGCAGCGCGATGGCCACGTTGACGGGAGCGCCGTCCATGGTGTCCCAACCGGTCACACCGGACTCGTCCTTGACGACGATGACGGCAGCCTCGGTAATGGCGTCGGACTTGGCATGCGGGATGGCGAAGCCCTCCATCATGCCCGTGGTGCCCTCGGCCTCGCGGGCCAGGAAGGCGTTCATCACGGCGTCGGCGTCGCTGGCGATACCGGCCTTGACAGCCTGGTTGGAAACGAAGCTCAGAGCCTCGTCACGAGAAGCGAAGTCCTCGGCGACAAAGACATTCTCGACCTTCACGAAGTCGGCAGCCTCGGCCTTGGGGGCCTCAACGGACCTGGCTACAGGAGCGGCCTTCTGATTCTTCTCGAAGTCGTACTTCTTGAAGGCCACGAACAGGATGCCACCGACCACAGCGCCGATGAGGATCGCGAGGACCCACAGCGGACCGTTCTCGACAACGGGCAGGACCAGGAAGCCGCCGTGAGGCGCCGGATCGTGAACGTTGAAGAAGATGGTCAAGATGGAAGCGATGGAAGAACCGAGCATCATGATGGGCATGACGGGCCAGATGTTCTTGGTCATGAACGGAATGGCGCCCTCGGTGATGTGGGTGCAACCAAGGATGAGGTTGACGATACCGGCGTCATGATCCTCCTGGCTGAAGTACTTCTTGCCGACAACGACGGCGAAGGTGGTGATCAGCGGCGGAACGATGCAAGCGGCGGAGACGGCAGCCATGAAGTTGGTGCCGAAGTTGTAGGTCTCGGTGCCGACGCCAGCTTCGAGAGCGGTACCGAGCAGGAAGGTGCCAGTAGCGTAAGCAGCCTTGTTGACCGGGCCGCCCATATCAAAGGCGCACATGCAGCCGATGGCCAGGCCAAGGATCACCGGACCGGAGTTACCGAGGCTCTGCAGGAAATCCATCATACCCTGGTTAATGGCAGCCATGGGGCCGGAAATACCGAGCATGACCAGGCCGACGATGGCGGTAGAGCACAGCGGATACAGGAAGATTGCCTTCAGGCCATTAAGGCTCGCAGGAATTTTAGAGAAAACCTTCTCGAGCAGCAGGATGACATAGCCAGCGAGGAAGCCGCCGACGATGCCGCCCAGGAAGCCGAAGCCCACGCCGGCGCCACCGGCGTCGATCATGCCGGTCTCGGCGTTAACAGGCAGGCCCTGGATGGCAATCATACCGGCGACGAAACCGGGGACGAGCGCTGGGCGCTTGCCGATGGACTCGGCGATGTAAGCGGAGAGCACCGGAACCATGAGGTTCATGGCGATACCGCCGATAATCTTGAGCATCGCGGCAAAGCTGTTGTAGTCGGCAGCCGTCGAATCAAAGGACGTGATGCCCCACAGGAACGAAATGGCGGTCAGAACACCACCGGCAACGACGAAGACCAGCATGTGGCTGACGCCGTTCATGAGGTGCTTGTAGATGACGTGACCGATGGACTCCTTCTCCTCGACCTCGTCCTCGACATCGGCGGCAGCGGCAACCGTGTCGTCGCCCTTGGCGGCGAGCGCGCGGTCGATCAGCTTACCAGCAGCCTCGACAGACAGGGCCTTGGAAACACCAACGGAAACCATGGGCTTACCGGCGAAACGCTCAGCCTGGACATCCTTATCGGCTGCGACGACGACGGCCTTGGCACCGGCGATCTCGCTCTTGGTGAGCTCGTTCTCGACGCCGACCTGGCCATGAGTCTCGACCTTAATGGTCAGACCTCGCTCGGCAGCAGCCTTCTCCAGCGCCTCCTTCGCCATGAAGGTGTGCGCAATGCCGGTCGGGCAACCGGTCGCGGCGATGATGTCAAACTTAGCCATGTGTCCCTCCTTCTTGAGTACAGCGCCCGCGGGCGCTCCCCTACACGCGCTTCGATGCGCGTTTTTCCACACTTGAAAGATACCAACCTACCGTCCGCGTGAGAAGAGACAAGGCGCAATTCTCCGGTGAAAGGTTCTTTCATAACCGTAAACGGCAAGTGAAAGTTTACCATCAACACTTGAAACGGCAAGGTGTATCTTGTAATTGAAAATGCCCGTATACTATGGCATTGCAAATCAAGCTAGATTTTCATGCCAACCAGGAGCCATCCATGACCGATAGTAGCAAGAGCGCACTTTCCCTCATTAGTACCCATCAGGGATACAGCGAGTCCGAGCAGCGCATTGTCGACTATATATTGGAGCACCAGTCCGAAGCGCCACGCCTCACGGCCGCTCAGCTCTCGCGCGCTGCCGCCACGTCCGAGGCGACCGTTTCGCGTTTCTGCCGCAAGCTGGGCTTTGGCAGCTTCCGCAGCTTTCAGTTTTCGTTGGCGCGCGACTTAGAGAGTCAGCGCAACGAGGGCCTGACCGACGAGGTCTCGCTCGACAACATGGAGCAGAGCCTTAAAAATATCCTCGCCGCCAAGGTGAGTGAGCTTAATGCGACCATCGACGGCATTGATCACGACACGTTGGCCGCAGTTGTACACGCGCTTAAGAATGCCGGCGTTATTGAGTTCGCCGCCGTGGGCAATACGAACGCGGTCGCGCTCGATGCGACGTTTAAGTTTTCGCAGCTGGGCCTGCGCTGCATGGTGAGCACCATTAGCGAGACATCAATCGGCTTTGCGCTCACGTTACGCCCGGGTGACGTCATCGTGCTAATCTCAAACTCTGGCAAATCGCGCCGACTGAATCGCATGGCAAAAGCGGCTCGCAACTGCGGCGCAACCGTAGTCGTCATCAGCAGCGATAGCAAGTCTCCACTTGCACGCCTCGCCGACTACACCTTTAATACCGTCAATCACGAAGCGCTGCTGACAACGGGTGACTTCGCATTCTCCAAGATGAGCGCCACGATGATCATAGAGGTCATCTACAACTTCCTGCTGCCCGAAATCGAGGACGCCCGAGAGCACATCAGCTACTATGAGGAACTCATCCAACCGGATAAGGTCGTGGAGTAAAACGCGAAGTGAGACAAAAAATTCAGTCTATTTTGTCCCACCAACACCGCTGATACGACCTAACCTCGAGCTTCTTCAAGCATCTGCTTGGCATGCGCCAAGCTCGCCTCCGATTGATCGCCGCTCAACATGCGGGCGATCTCGGCGGTACGCGCTTCGCCGGTTACCTCGTCCAAATGCGTCTGGGGAACATCGCCCGGTTCCTTGCTGACGACATAATGCTTGTCAGCCATGACGGCGACCTGCGCCAAGTGGGTTACGACAATCACCTGATGCGTAGCGGCGAGATCTGCCAGCACGCCCGCGAGCGCACGCGCCGTGGAGCCACCGACGCCAGCATCGACCTCGTCAAACACCAGCGTATCGACACCGTCCGCGTTACCGAGGACAACCTTACTTGCCAACATGACGCGGCTGAGCTCGCCGCCCGACGCAATGCGGCGCAGGGGACGTGGAGTCAAACCGGCACCGCTGCGGTATAGCAGCTCGTAGCTCGAAGGACCAACGGGCGTCCACTCAGCACGGGGAAGATCACGCGACTCCCAGACGAGCTCGGCGCCGCCCATCTCCAGGCGAGCCATCTGGCGGCCAACCTCGTGACAGAAGCGCGGGGCCGCCGTATTGCGGGCGCGCTTAAGTGCCTTGGCAGCGGCAAACAACTCGCGCTCAGCGCTCCCGAGTGCCTCACGCGCCTTTTTGATCTGTTCATCGCCATCATCGACCAGGGACAGCAGCTCTTGCGAGCGATCGCGCATGGCAAAAACATCGTCCATGGTGGGGCCCCACTGACGCAACAGGCCCTTGAGGTCGGAATACCGCTCACGCATGCGACCGAGCTCGCGCGGGTCGAAGGCGACGCCATCGCGATAGGAACGAAGCTCGTTCGCGCAATCCTCAAGGGAGATACAGGCATCCGAAAGCGCATCGGCAATGTCACCCAGTTTGCGATCGACGGTAGCCATACGGGAAAGCTCTGCCACGGCGCTGTTCACGGCATCGAGCGCTCCCCCTTCGGCGGCAAGCGATGCATGGGCATCGTTAGCCGTGGCAACCAGTACCTCGGCATGTTCGGAGCGCGGCAGCAGTTCCTCGAGTTCCTCATACTCGCCCGGCTTGGGGTCGACCTCGCCGATGCGCTCGAGGGCAAAGCGCGCTTCCTCGACGCGGCTCCCCTGCGCACGCGAGGTCTCTTCGACACGTCGAACCTCCTTAGCGGCAGCTCGCGAAGCCTTAAAGCAGGCGCGATAGTGCTCGAGCGCCTCGAGTGCAGGGCGCCCTGCCCAGGCATCGACCATCGCAACATGATGCGCCGGATCGAGCAAGCGCTGGTGCTCGTGTTGGCCGCACAGATCCATCATCACGCCAACGCGCTCCGAAAGCTCGCGCACACTGGCGATGCGGCCGTCAATCTTCACGCGGCTGCGGCCCTCGCCAGAAAGACTGCGCTGCACGGTGAAGCCCTCCGTGTCGTGCGGGCCGTCAAACAGGCGCGCCTCGACGCTCGCCAGCGCCTCGCCCTCGCGCACCGTAGACGAATCCGCGCGCTCACCCAAAATAAGCTTGAGGGCCGAGAGCAGCGCGGTCTTGCCGGCGCCGGTCTCGCCGGTCAGGACAGTCAGGCCAGCACTCGGCAGCAGCGTCGCCTCGCGAATGAGCGCAATGTTAGAAACCTGCAGCTCATCGATCATGACGGACTCCGTAGAATACGCGGCTCACCGAGTTATAGAAGCTCTCGGGGCCGTAATCGAGAAGCAGCACATCTCCGGGCCCGCGGCGCACCGCCACGCTCTCAACGGTGCCATCGCAGGTAATAAACTGTCCATCGATAGCGATTGCCGGAACACTCGGACGGTCATCAGACATAAAGATTTCGACGACATCACTTGGCGAAGTCAAGAAGGCACGGGCCTGAATGGTGTGCGGTGCAATGGGTACGCAGACCATGCCCGTATAGTCGGGGCTCACGATGGGGCCGCCGGCACTGAGCGCGTAACCCGTAGAACCAGTCGCCGTGGACACGACCACGCCGTCGCCACGCAGTCGGTCGATATGGTGGCCCGACACCGTGATGTCGAACTCGACCATATCGGACAGGGGGCCGCGCGTAAGCGCCATGTCGTTGAGGGCGAAGGTGCGCACGACATCCTTCGTACCGTCTTCGCGCACGGACACGATATCCGCGGCGATGGTGGCGCGACGGCTCACGTGCAGCTCGCCGGAAAGGGCGTCGCTCACGACCTGCAGAATGTCGCGCTCCTCGGGGCTCGCAGCAGTTAAAAAGCCCAGGTGACCATAGGAAAGACCGAGGATAGGAATCTCGCGATGGTTGAGGATGCGGGCAGCGCGCAGCAACGTACCGTCGCCGCCGAGCGTAATGACCAGATCGGAGCCGTCAATATCAGGCGTGCTTTGAATCTTCGATCGCTGGTCGGCAGCCCATGCGACCTCATAGCCCTGGCGCGTCAGCCAAAGCTCGAGCATCAGGCCGCTCTCGACCGCCTCTTGCTTGTAGTAATTGGGAACCAGAAAGACCTTCATAGCGTTGCAGCTTTCTCGCTCAAAACCGATACCTGGGATTGCAGCACGTCTTGCGAGCGGTCGCCAGATTCAAATCTCGTGCCGTACAGGAAAAACTCAACGTTGCCCTTGGCACCATGAATGGGCGACACGCACACATCGACCGGGAACAGCCCCTTGGCAGCAAAGAGTTCAACTGCCGCAACAAGTGTATCGCGGCGCACGGCGGGATCGGTCACAATACCGCCCTCGCCCACCAGCGCCGCCGGAGCCTCAAACTGCGGCTTTACGAGCGTGCAGAATGCACCCGTAGGCGCCAGGCACGCCAGCACCGCATCGATAATGTTCGCGATGCTGGTAAACGAGACATCGCACACAGCCAGGTCGAGAGCGCCGGCATAGCCAAGCTCAGGCAGCTGCGTCACGTTTGTGCGCTCATGCAGCGTTACGCGATCGTCCTGACGCAACGACCAATCGAATTGGGCGCGACCCACGTCCACCGAGACAACGGCCGCAGCTCCGCGCTTGAGCAGACAATCGGTAAAGCCGCCGGTAGAGCAGCCCACATCCAGACAGGCAAGGCCCGTCGGATTGATGCCAAACGCATCAAGCGCGCCTTCGAGCTTAAGACCGCCGCGGCCAACATAGGGAATGCGCCCCTTCACGTGCAGCGGCAGCCCCGGGATCACCTTAAGGCCCGGCGAAGTCAAGCGCTCGCCGCCACTCGAGACCAAGCCGGCCATAAGAGTGCGAAGGGCATCCGCGCGATCGGCGCAGATGCCCTGTGAAATCAGTTCGTCATCAAGACGCACACGTTTCATGAATGCCATCAACCATTCGTATCCGGAGATGCGGCCTAGCTATCCTGGGATTCGTTTGCCGCATCCTCATCGTATTCCTGCTCGAGCTTGTCGGCTTCTCGCGGCGTAAGCTCAAACTTGTCGACCATATCGACCGCGCGGGAGCCCAGCTCAATCGCCTCGTCAAACAGATCGAGTGAACGCTCCAAGGAGGTATCCTTGGAGCGAACGGTAGCGATGATCTGGTCCAGACGGTCCGAAATCTCGTCAAAGTTGCGGACAGAACCCTCTGGCATGGCTACTCCTCGACGGAGTCGACGACAGCCTCGGCAGCGTCCGCATCCTCGGCAAGTACACCGGCGGCAGCCTGAGCGGCGGCGACCTTTGCGGCAACCTCTGCAGCCTGCGCCTCCTCGCGAGCGCGGTCCTCGGCCAGCAGCTCTTGGTACAGGTCCTCGCCCGGCAGCTCCTCGCTGCGAGCGATCTTGCCCAGCACGCCATTGACAAACGACGCGGACTGATCGGTGCCATAGGCCTTGGCAAGCTCGACGGCCTCGTTGATCACGATGGCGTCCGAGACCTCCTCGTCGGTGAGGAAGCGCATCTCGTAGACGGCGATACGCAGCAGGTTGCGGTCGGCGCCGGGCATGCGCATAAGATCCCAGTTCTTGGCGACGGCGCGCAGGGCACAGTCGATGCGATCGATATGCTCGTAGGCACCACGGCAAAGCTCCAGCGCATAGGGGTCGAGGGGGCCCTTCGAGATCAGGAAATCGCCCTCGAGGACGCGCTCGAGCGGGCTGTCCGTGGCCTCGGCCTGAAACAGCAGCTGCAGCGCCTGACTGCGGGCAAGCGTACGCCCGCGATAAACCTTAAGGCTCAAAGGTTACTCCTTGGGGAAAACGAGGCCATCGATGCAAACGTCAACGCGCTCGACCTCGACGCCCACCTGAGCATCGATGGCGGCGACCACGGCGGCGCGAGCGGCCTCGGCGAGTTTCTTGAACGGATAGCCAAAGAACACCACGACACGCACGGTGAGTGCGAGCTTGTCGCCGACGACCTCGGCCTCGACCGCCGGCTCGGAAGCCGGGGCCTTGGACGAGAGCATCATGGAGACAAGGTTGGTGGCAAGGTCCTTGACGCCAACGGAGGCGATGCCCTCGACATCGGACACGGCGCGCGAGACGATGGCGGTCAGAACATCGGGCGAAATGCCGATGCCGTCAATCTTGATTTCCTGGGGCATGAGTCCTCCTAGAAGAGTTGGTTGCTAGACGCGGGAGACGAACTTGCCGTCGCGGGTGTCAACCTTGATGACCTCGCCCTCGTTGAGGTACATGGGGACCTGGATGACAGCGCCGGTGTCGATCGTGGCCGGCTTGGTGGAACCCTGGACGGTGTCGCCCTTAAAGCCCGGGTCGGTCTGGACGATGGTGGTCTCGATGAACATCGGCGGGGTCACGCCCATGAGCTCATCGTCGGCGAAGAGCAGCTGGCAGATGTCGTTCTCGCGCAGCCACTTGGAGTTCTCGCCCACCATGTCCTCGGGAACGGGAACCTGCTCATAGGACTCGTTGTCCATGAAGATGTAGTCGATGCCATCGTTGTAGAGGTACTGGAACTCACGGGTGGTGAGCATGACGCTCTCGAACTTGGTGCCGGCGTTGCAGGTGTTCTCGACGACTCGGCCGCTCTTGATGTCGCGGGTCTTGTAGCGCACAAACGCGCCGCCCTTGCCCGGCTTGACATGCTGGAACTCGACGATGGTGTAGACCTTGTCCTTGATACGGAGACCGAGGCCGTTCTTGAAGTCGGCGGTAGAAATGGTAGGCATAGCGACCTTTCTTGTTATGGGCAGAACGCACAAGCGTCCAAATTACATACGACAGAAATTATACACTTGCAGACGGCGCCTGCGGCGAGCGCATAAAAAGAGAACGCGGGGCGTCCGAATCGATCCGGACGCCCCGCCCCAAAAATCTATCGAAATGGGCTAGCAATCGATGACGTGCAGGTCGTGCGGGGTCTTGGTGAAAGGCTCGTAGCCGTTCTCGGTGACCACGCCGTAATCCTCCAGGCGCACGCCGCCCACGCCGGGCAGGTAAACGCCGGGCTCCATGGTGACAACCGAGCCGATCTCGATGGTGTTCTTGCTGCGGTTGAAGTTGGGCAGCTCGTGGATGTCAATACCGACGCCGTGGCCCAGGCCATGATTGTAGTAATCGCCATAGCCGGCATCGCCGATGATCTTCTTGGAAAGCTTGAAGATGTCGTTACCCTCAACGCCCGGATGGATGGCGGCGACGCACTCCTCGTGCGTGCGGCGCACGAGTGCGTACAGGTCGAGCTGCTCCTGGGTGGGCTCGCCCATCACGACAGTGCGCGTCATGTCGGAGCGGTAATCGCAATAGCCCGCGCCATAATCCATGAGAACGAAATCGCCCTTCTCGATCACGCGGTCGCTCGGCACGGCATGCGGGTTGGCGGTGTTGGGACCGCTCGCTACGATGGAGCCGAAGGCAAGGCTGTCAGCGCCGTTGGCGAACATAAAGTTCTCGAGCTCGTTGCGAACCTGCTTCTCGGTCATACCGGGCTTAATAAAGCCGAGCATGTGCTGGAAGGCGGCGTCAGTGATCGACTGCGCATGGCGCATGAGCTCGATCTCCTCGGCATCCTTGATGGCGCGCATCTTGCGAATGTCGTCGTGCATCAGCGGCAGCATGCAGGCAACGGAGCGATCCTCCAGGCCGCGCTGAATACCCTGGTAGAAGTTAATCTGCATATCGTCCTCGACAGCACAGACACGGCACTTGTTAGCCGCAATCTTGCCGGCGACCCAGCCGGGGATGGTGCCCTCGTCCATGTCGAAGACCCAGGGGCTGCCGGCGGGCGTGTTCTCCTCAAAGCTGTTGAGGTAGCGCGAGTCGGTGTGGAACAGGCACTGGTCGGCCGTAATAAACGCAGCGTGCGGGAACTCGAAGGTGTAGTCGAAGACGCCCTTAACGCCCGTAAGCCAACGAAGGTTGGCCTCGTCGCGCACCACAATGGCGTCGTAGCCACGCTCGACCATAAGGGCACGGACACGCTCGATACGACCGGCAGGACCGGCAGCAAACTCAGACATGCAGATTCCTTTCTTGTTGTCTCTATAAAGACGGGACGGGTCTCAACCGAACGACGGAATCGCATGCGATCCGCAATCGATTGAAAACCCGCCCCTCAACATGATACGAAAGACGATGGATGTCAATAAATCTTAGAGAAGTTCTTTGCGAGAAGCCAAGTAGGCGTGAACATGGCGCTCAAGAACCTCGTCCTCAACGCTCGTTAAACGAATGGCGCCGAGTGCCGCGGGCAGCGGCAACATACTGCGGTTCGAGCGGGCGAACTGCTGCCTGCGGAACTCCTCGATAAACGCGGTGGGCTCCAGGTCGAAGGCAAGTTCCTCAATGCCAAAGTCCTCCAGGCAGTCATCGAGATCAAACACATAGTCGATATCGAAGTCGCAGGCATCGTGTGCTAGGCGCGCCTCAAAGCGCATGCCCTCGGACAACAGCTGGTAGGCAGGGACCTGCGAAGCGGCATCGCCCAAGCAAGCGCGCAGGGTGCGCTCCCCCGTCTTGCCAAAATCGAGCGCATGGCGAGCGCTCGGGTTCGTGGCCGTCAGCACGTCCTTGCGGGCAGTCTGAGACCATTGAACGGCATTGACGAGTGCGACCTCCTCGCCCGCGAGAATCTCGGGGACGGTCTCAGTAAACTGATTCCAGCGGGACTTGCTGCTCGAAAGCATGGTGCCAACAAGTACCGCATAGCCGAACTTGAGGTCCTCGGGTTCCGCCTCGCGAACAAGGTCGAGATCACACACAACCAAGCCCGGTTCGGGACGGAACGCGATAGCGGGAAGCGCATTGGCCAACGAGGCGACGAGCGGCTTCATGGTCGTCGCGACCGTGAGCATGGCGTCGAAGGTCGTCGGCAGCAGCGCGCACTCGGTTCGGCCACACCACTGGTTGGCGCACCAGCCAACAAACGAACAGGTTGCGGCATCGCCAACAGCGACAACCAGATCGTCGCAGGTGATGCGGTTGGCAGACAGGGCGCCAAAGATAGCATCGGCGTCGGCCAGCGTGGCACCAGCAGGCGAAACCTCGAGGACGAGCAGCGACACGGCAAAACCGGCGTCGACCAGCGCATGCTCGACGACCTCACCAAAACGCTCGGATGTGGCGTCGTTCCAAACCACCATCGCGCGCTTAGGCTTGCCCACGGCCGAGGCAAACATGCGCGGCAGCTCATCGAACGCGCCCAATCCGACGCGGACATCGACACTGCGGTTTTGGAAATTGATCAGTTGACGTCGAATCATAGCAGTCCACGCTCCAAAAGCATCTCGGCACAAAGGTAGGAAACGTCCTCGAAGGACTTGTTGCGAATATCAAGGGTAAGGTCGGCGGCCTGGCGATACAGCGGACGGCGATGCTCAAACAGGCGCGCAGCATGCTCGGGCGAACGGAAATCGGGGCGCGTGTCGGACCGACGAATCTGTCGAATCGAATCCTCGAAGTCGCCCTCGAGGTACACGCACGTACCCATTTCGTGCATCAGTTCAATATTCACCGGCATTTCGACGATACCGCCCCCGCACGAAACCAACAGGCTGCGCTCGCTTTGGAGCGAACGGAGCGCCGAGGTCTCGAGCTCGCGAAAATGATCCTCGCCCTCGGTCTCAAAAATCTCGGTTACCGACTTGCCGCAACGGCGCACGACCAGACGGTCGGTATCGATAAAACGCCGCTTGAACATGGTGCCCACGTTGCGCGCGAGCGTCGATTTGCCCGCGCCCAAAAAGCCGATAAAGAAGATATGGTCGCAGCCGTGTTTGGTGTGCTGGGACATGACGAGACCTATTCCTCGCAGGGAAGGTCGCGCAGGGCCCGGCGCTCAAAGATACGGAAGATCTGCGTATACCACAGGTCCTGCGTCGCCTGCGGCTTTACCAGGATGGTATCGACGCCGGCGAAGTTGCCGCTCCACACGTCCGTGTAGAGCTGATCACCGATCAGCACCGCCTCGCCGGCTGTGGCGCCGAGGCGCTTAAGGCCCGCCTTGAGGGCAAACGGCGCCGGCTTCATGGCGTGGCTGATGGCCTCGAGTCCCAGCTCGCGCGCAGAGCTCATGACCTGGTCGCGATGCCAGTTGTTGGACACCATGCACAGCTTAAAGCCTTTGGCGCGGGCGGCGTCGAGCCAAGCGGAAACCGCGGCGGGAACCTGCTCGGTGTCGCGCGGCACCAAGGTGTTATCGCGATCGAGCAGAATGGCGCGCTTGCCGTCGGCCCACAGGGTATTAAGGTCGATGCGATCGACCGAGGCAACGTAACGTTTGGGGCTAAAAATCCTCATACTAATTCCAAGACTGTTGATGCTCTTCGTAGGTTTGCGAGAAGTACTCCTCGTCCTGCGTAATGTAGAAATACAGGTCATCAGAGTCGGTCGGCTCAAGGGTGGCCTTGAGCGCCTCGAGCGACGGAGAGCAGATGGGCGTGGGCGGCAGGCCCTCATGCTTATAGGTGTTATACGGACTATCGCTCTGCAGGTCGTCGGCGGTAACCTCGCCACCGGTGACATACATCATAGTCGCATCGCTATTGAGATAGCGCAGGCCATCGAGCTTGCCGGCAAGGCGGTTGTAGAAAACGGAGGCCACATGCGCACGTTGATCGGCGTTGAGGCCCTCGCGCTCAACGATAGAGGCCAAGTTGACGATGTCGCAGTCGGACATCTCCACACCGTAGCGTTCCTTGATCTTGGCTTCGCAGCTCGCAAAGTCAAGCGACTTGTACTCGGTCTTAAACTGATCGAGCATAGCGCGAATCACGCCATCGGCCGTCGGCGAATCGCCCAACGAATAGGTCTTGGGGAACAAGAAACCCTCGAGCGAGTCGTTAGCGGCGCCCTTAAGGAAGCTATAGGCGTCCACGTAGTTGGAGGCCTTGGCCTGGTTGAGGAAGTCTTCCTTAGAGATGCTGTCGTAGGCCTGGGCCACACGGTCGGCGACTTGATCGACCGTTAAGCCCTCAGGGATAGTCAGCGCATTGGAGCCCGCGTTGGGGCCTTCCATGAGCTGCTGAACAACCTTGGTCGCATCCATGAGTATGGTGAACGAATAATCACCAGGCTTGAGCGACATATCGGCGTTGAGCTTTTTCACCGCCGCATAGTAATCCTTGGGATTTTCGACGATATGGTTCTCGGAGAGAATCGAGGCGATCGTATCGCCCGAAGCACCATCGGGAATGGTCACCGTAACCTGCTGACCAGCCGTAACCTTCGTATCCTCACCGGCAAAGAAACCCTTGACGGCCGGCACGACAAAGAAAGCGATCGCGGCAAGCGCAAACACGGCGACGACGCCACCGATAATCATAGGCACCGGGGAGCTTTTCTTTTGAGCACCGCGACGAGCATGCGTGTTGTAGCTCGAGCGGGTCGCCGGAGCAACGCCATGCAAACCACGAGCGTGATGCGAATGCGATTGGGGGGCCTGCGTTCGCTGGGTAGGTGCCTGCTGCTTAAAGCGGGTGCCGCCTGCAGGCTGGGCCGTACGAGCAGTGGGCTGCTGAGCCGCGTGAGAAGCCGAATGCTGAACCGAACGAGCAGAAGGCTGCTGACCCGTCCGTTGAACAGGTTGGGCCGAACGAGAGAAGGACTGCGCCGGGCGCGCGGCAGGCTGAGCTGCGCGCTGCGTCGGCTGTGCCGGACGCTGGCCAGGCTGGGCAGGGCGCGACGCCGGCTGCTGTGTACGATTCGGCTGGCGCGGATCGGAAGCACTAGGCATGCGAAACCTCCTCGTTTTTACGATCGAGCCACGTCTGCAAAAACAGGCTGGCGGCAATCATGTCGATCTTGCCCCTCATCTGCTTTTCGTTGAGTCCCTGCTCGCGCAGGATACGCTTGGCCTCTTGCGAGGACAGACGCTCGTCCTCAAACTCCAAAGGAAGATCGAGCTCGTCGGCAATCTTTTGCGCCACAGCGGCAACGCGCTCGGCCTGAGGGCCGGGCTCACCGGCCATGGTCAGGGGATGTCCGCTTACCAGGATGTCGGGCTCATAGTCCTCAACCAGGTAGCGGAACGTCTTGGCCATACCGGTGACCTCGGCAGCCGGAAGCACCTTGACAGGCATCGCCATCTTGCCATCACGGCTCGAGACGGCGATGCCAATCCTGGTCTCCCCTATGTCCAGCGCGAGCGCAACCACAGCGACTTCTTAGATTCTTAGGCGCCGAGCGCGGTCTTAGCGGCCGCGAGGGCATCGGCGATGCCGGCAGCATTCTTGCCACCGGCCTGGGCCATGTTGGGACGACCGCCACCGCGACCGTCGACCAGACCCGCGATCTGCTTGATCACGTTACCGGCGTGGAAACCGGCCTTGACGGCGTCATCGGAGCCGGCAGCGAGCAGGGCCGGAGTGCCCTTCTCAGTCACGCTGGCGACGACACAAGCGACAGGGCCGGCGACCTTCTGATGCACGGTATCCCATACGTTGCGCAGGTCGGCAGCCTCAAGGCCCTGGAGCTCAGCGACAACGAGCTTATAGCCGTCGAGCTCGACGGCGCCCTCGATGGCGCTGGAGATGGCGTCGGAGGAGCCACCGGTCAGAGCCTTCTTGAGCTTATTGGACGTCTCGCGCAGCTCGGCCTGCAGGTTCTCCACGCGGGCGGGAACCTCATCCACGCGGCACTTGAGCGCAGTAGCAGCGGCGTCAACGAGTGCCAGGCGGTCGGCCATATAGTCGAGGGCACCCTTAGAGGTCACGGCCTCGATACGGCGGACATTGGAGCCCGTGGAGGACTCGGAAATAATCTTGAACAGGCCGATCTCGGCGGTGTTGGCAGCGTGTGTGCCACCGCAGAGTTCGCGGGAGAACGGGTGGTCCTCAGCGCCCACGGAGACAACGCGGACGACGTCGCCATACTTCTCGCCAAACAGGGCGACAGCGCCGGCAGCCTTAGCCTCGTCGATGCCCATGACACGGGTCACGACCGGCTTGGAAGCGAAGATCTGCTGGTTGACCAGGTCCTCGACAGCCTTGAGCTGCTCGGAGGACAGGGCCTCGAAGTGCGTAAAGTCAAAGCGCAGGTGCTCGGGCGTCACCAGCGAGCCGGCCTGGGAGACGTGCTCGCCCAGGACCTGCTTAAGGGCGGCGTCGAGCAGGTGCGTGGCGGTGTGGTTGCGGCGCAGGAAACCACGGCGCTCGGCGTCGAGCGCGGCGGTCACGGTAGCACCGACGGTCAGCGTGCCCTCGGCAACGTGGGCGACGTGAGCATACAGGCCGTTGTGGTTCTTGGTATCGGAAACGGTCAGCGAAACGCCCTCGGCGGAAAGCTCGCCGGCGTCACCCTGCTGGCCGCCCATCTCGGCGTAGAACGGGGTGCGGTCGAGCACGACCTCGACGTTCTCGCCGGCGGCAGCGGACTCGACGGACTCGCCGTTGCGAACGATGGCGACAACCTTGGCACCCTCGATCGCATCGTTGTCATAGCCGTCGAACTCGGTCGCGGCGACCTTGTCGGAAAGCTCGACCCACACGTCGTTGAAGCTGCCCCAGGCGTCGCCCTTGGCATTGGCGCGGGCGCGAGCCTTCTGGTCCTCCATGCAGGCAGTGAAGCCGTCCATGTCGACGTCGTGCCCAGTGGTACCGGCGATCTCGACGGTCAGGTCGATGGGGAAACCAAAGGTGTCGTGAAGCTTAAAGGCAACATCGCCCGGAAGGACGGCGCCGTCGGCGAGCGCGGCCAGGGCCTCGTCCAGGTAAACGCGGCCGTTGTCGAGCGTCGTGGAGAAACGCTCCTCCTCGGAGGCAACGATACCCTTGACGAGCGCGACGTTCTTGAGCAGCTCGGGATAGGCCTCGCCCATCTGAGCGTTAACCTCGTCGATGAACTTGGTCAGGAAGGCACCCTCGATGCCCAGCAGGCGACCGTGGAACACGGCACGGCGGAGCAGACGGCGAAGGACGTACTCGCGACCCTCGTTACCGGGCAGGATGCCGTCAGAGATCATAAAGTCGACGGCACGGGAGTGATCGGCGATGATGCGCAGCGAGCGGCTGGCACCGGAGTAATCATCGGCGTCATAAGTCTTGCCGCTGATCTCCTCGCCCAGCTTGATGAGGTGCTGCATCAGATCACCGTCGTAGTTGGCGGTCTTGTGCTGCATGATGGCGGCCATGCGCTCCAGGCCCATGCCCGTATCGAGGTTGCGGTGCGGCAGCTCCGGCATGGAGCCGTCCTCCTGGCGGTCGTACTGGGTAAAGACGAGGTTCCAGAACTCCAGGAAGCGGTCGCAGTCGCAGCCGGGCTTGCAGTCGGGGCTACCGCAGCCGACCTCCTCGCCCATGTCAAAGTAGATCTCGGAGCACGGACCGCAGGGGCCGGTGGGGCCAGCGGCCCAGAAGTTGTCGTCCTCGCCCAGGCGGGAGATGTGGTCCTCGGCAACGCCCAGAGAACGCCACACGTCGTGGGTCTCGTCGTCCTCGGTAAAGACGGTGAAGTACAGGCGGTCGAGCGGCAGCTTAAACTCCTTGGTGATGAGCTCAAAGGCCCAGGCGCAAGCCTGCTCCTTGGAGACGCCGCCAAAAGAGAAATCGCCGAGCATCTCGAAGAACGACAGGTGACGGCCGTCCTCGCCAATGCAATCGATGTCGTTGGTGCGGACGCACTTCTGACAGGAGATCGCGCCGATCTCCTTCATGGTCTTCTTGCCCTGGTAGTACTCCTTAAACTGGTTCATGCCGGCGTTGGCAAGCAGCAGCGAAGGATCGTCGGGAACAAGAGACGAAGAAGGATAGAGCTTAAGACCGCGCTCCTCAAAGAAGTTGAGGAACTTGGAGCGGATCTCGGCCGTAGTCATTGACGAGTAGTCAGCACTCATAGAGGGAATCTCCTCGGTTTCACATCGAAACAGTTCAAACGTAACGATATTACCATCCCGCCGCGCCCATGCAAAAAAGAGTCTCGCCAAACAGCGACCCTCCAGCGAAAGTGCACGTTATTTAGTACTGCGCGATCCTTTGAAAAAGGACTGCTGTATAATTGCATATAAGATTCACCCGGAAGGAGCGATCGATGAAAAGCAAACGATTTGTCCTGAATGCACTTCTGGTTGTAGCACTTTTAGCGCTCTTAGCCTTCTCATGCTGGTACGCAAACCAACCATCATTTGGATACGTATTGTATACAGTAATGTCCGGCGATAAGGCTTATTACACTCTACGCGCAATTGACGTTCTCTTTTTCTATGTAGCCGGCCCCTTATCAATCGCTTTGGTCGCGTTTCTTGTCATTTACAACTTCAAGAAACGTTAATAGAACCTATTTAGAATCCGAATCGTCCATGGAGCCGTCGATGCCGGTTTTGGTATCGTCGTCCGAGTTGGAGTCATCGTCCTTGGCAAAGGGGTTTTTGAAGAAGCACGTTGCATCGGGTTGCAAACCCGAGAGCTTGATCCAAGGATTATCGAGCTCGGGCTTAGGCATGGCCTTGGCCTCGGGCGCAGTCTCGTTGCCGATGAGCTCGGACTCGTAGATTAAGGTATCGTCGCCGAGCGCATCGTAGGCGGCGACCGGGTTGCCATCGGCATCGCGGTACGGTGTGCCCTTAAACACGGCGCCGTCATAGGCCACAAGCTGGCGGCCGGTCTCATTCTCAAAATAGTACACGAAGATACCCTTGAGGGCCGCACACAGCGGGATGGCAATAATCATGCCGATGGGACCCATGAGTGCCGAGCCAATAACGAGCGCCGTGAGGCTCATGATGGGATGCACCTGCACCGAGCTCTGCATGACCTTAGGCGAAATCACGTTATCGGTGACGTTTTGCGCCACCATCGTCACGATGAGCGTCCATAACGCCAACATGGGACTGAACATGAAGCCGAGAACCGTGGCGATTGCCGCGCTCACCCAGGGACCGACGACCGGAACCAAATGCATGATGCCGGTAAAGATAGCCATGAGCGCCGCATACGGATGACCGATGATCATAAAACCGATAAAGGCGAGGAAACCACCGCAGATGGACGTCACGACCATACCGCGCATGTAGCCACCGACAGAGCGAGAAAGGATGGCGACCATAAAGCGGTACGAGGTCTCCTTCTCCTGACCGATGATGGTGCAGACCTCGTGGTGCATGCGAGGGTAGTCGCAGGCCATCCAGTACGCAAGCACCAGACTAAGGAAGATCACGAACAACTGCGAGGCCGTATTAGTGATGAGCGGGAACACACCGCGGCCAAGCTCGGCAGCGATCTGAGACACATACTTCGATGCCACGGCAACTAGCGACGAAAGATTATCGTCCAAATACTCCTTGAGCGGCGTGTTGTTGAGCGTCTTGGCATGCGAGATCATCTCATTGAGGTCGCCACCCGCAACACGAAGCTGCTCGGGCAGGCGGCTCAGGACTTCCATGATCTGACCAAAGAGAATCGGCGACAAGATGCAAACGACACCGACGAGCACGGCAACAACAACAATAAGCGCGACAAGCGAACCGATGCCGCGATTCACGCCATGGTGCTCGAGCCAGTTGGTGATCGGGGACATCACAAAGGCAATGATGGAACCAACGGCGAGAAACTCGATAACCGGCGCCAGGATACCCATAATGTTAAAGATGACGGCGGCGATGACAATGCAGCCGACGACGGCCCAAATACGCAACGTCAGAATACGGGTATCGCGCAGCGTGCGATCGGTTTGTTGGGGGTGCTCACTCATGAACGAACCATCACTCCGTCGGGGTCGATCTTGTCCTGAATCTTCTTAAGGGTACGACGCAGCAGGCGCGAGACCTGCACCTGCGAGATTCCCAGCTTCTTGGCGATCTCGATCTGGGTCATGCCCTTTACGAAGCGCAGCTCGATAACCTCGCGCTCGCGCGGCGAGAAATCGCGGATGGCTTCCTCGATTACCAGTCGGTCATCGGTAAAGTCGAGCTCGTTGTCGTCATCGGCATAGCGGTCGAGAATCGAGGGCGCATCGTCGGAATCGGACGCGCCGGGAGCCTCGATGGGCACCGAGGTGTAAGCCGAGGACGATTCCATGGCTTCGAGTACCTCGTCGACAGTCACGTCTAGGTACTCAGCGATTTCTTCGACCTTAGGCGAGCGCTGCAACTCGTTGGTAAGCTTGTCGGTAGCCTGGTTAACCTTGGCAGAAAGCTCCTGCAGGCGACGCGGAACGCGCACGCTCCAACCCTTGTCGCGGAAGTGACGCTTGATCTCGCCCAGGATGGTGGGCGTGGCAAACGTGGTGAACTCGAGTCCGCGCTCGGGATCAAAGCGGTCGATTGCCTTGAGCAGGCCCAGGTACCCGACCTGCATCAGGTCATCGAGCGGCTCGCCGCGGTTCTTAAATTTGTTGGCAAGAAACCTTACCAGGTTCATATGGGACATGACGAGCTGCTCACGTGCGTCCGAATCACCGGTCTCTTTGTAGCGACGAAACAGCTCGCGGGTTTTCTCCTTGTCCCAAGCGGTCTTACCGCTCCTGGAACGTTCGGTCATATTAGATATCCGCCTTGAGGTCGAGGGAAAGCGTCAGGGGCGTCGCAGTCTTTTCGTAGGAATCGCACACGCTCGCCAAAATAAGCTCGGCATACACGGCGGCCTGGTCATCTTCATCGACAGTCGCCTGGTCGCCAAAGGTAAAGGTCATGCCCACGTGCGATTCGTCGACGTCGAATTTGATCGAAATGTCGTCGGAATCAACAGCCGTGCAGCCAAAGATAAAGGCTTCCTCGGCCGCCATACGAATGTCCTCAATGCGATCGACGGACATGGAACACAGCGCGCCGACATTAGCCGCCGTCATACGTACGAGGCGTGCCAGACGCGGATCCCCGGCAACAGTCAGCGTGATGGGGCAAGTTGCTTCGCTACTCATCGCAGGACTCCTCGGAGGTCTCGGCGGGCGTGTAGGTGTAATACTGAGCTGCTTTAGCAGCAGGCTTCTGTGCATCATCGTCACCAGCAGCGACATCGTCCCCGGCTTCGCCAATCAGGACGCGCTCGGTCGGCTGATCGGCTTCGGCGGCAGCGGAAAGCGTGCGCTCGGCGTCGGCCGCGGGAGCCTTCACCTTGTTAAAGAATTTCTGCACGGCACCGGCTGCAGAGTCGGTCACGCTCGACACAACATTGCTGGCATCGGCCATGCTGCCCGAAACCTCGGAAATATCACGAACCACAGCTTCAACCTCTACAAGGTTGGAGGTCAAGGCGTCGACGGCGGTCTTGCTCGACTTGAGGAGCGGCTCAACCTGCGCCAGCGCAGGGGTGAGCTCATCGACAGCGCCATCGAGCTTTGCTACCACGGGCTGAGCCTCGGCGATGGTGTTGTTAAGGTCGCTCACCGTCTTGTCGAGCGAATCAACGACGGTGCGGGTCTTTCGCAGTGTGAGCGCGAGCTCGATAACAGCCCACACACCGGCAACGGCGAGTAGCAGCAGGGCGATTTGAATGGGACTCATACAAGCCTCCCGAAGGAATCGAAATACAGACGCTTTTCATGGTACCCCAAAGAAGGGGAAAGATACCCAAAGGGAATGTGCGAGGTCCCAAGGACCTACTTGGGCGCATTGCCGCTACGGTCGCGCTCGCTTTGCTCTACACGCCACTCTTCCCAGCCGCGGCCCGCAGGCTGCCAGAACGCGCCGCGCTCCAGCCCTTCGGGCAAATATCGCTGATCGACCCAGCCTTCGGGATAATCATGCGGATACTTGTACACACCGTATTCGTCGCTGCCCGGGCGATGACGATCGCGCAGATAACTCGGCACCTCGCGGAGCCCACTTGAATGGATATCGGCCAACGCCGCATCGATCGAAGCCTCGCACGCGTTGGATTTAGGCGCCAAACACACATAGAGAGCAGCCTGAGCCAGATTAATACGGCACTCGGGATAGCCAATGACCTCGGCAGACTTAAACGCGGCATGTGCCACCAAAAGCGCCTGTGGGTCGGCGTTGCCAACATCCTCAGAAGCCTGAATCATAATACGACGAGCGATAAACTTAGGATCCTCCCCCGCGTCAATCATGCGCGCGAGCCAATAAATCGTGGCATCGGGGTCGCTACCGCGCATAGACTTAATAAACGCACTGATGATGTCGTAGTGCATGTCACCGTTTTTGTCGTACGAAAAGCCACGGCGCGGATTGGCAATCTTCACGTCGTCAACAGTGATGGGATAGCGCTCCCCCGCCGCCGGCGCGGGCGTTCCCTCGGTATCGGGGCGCGTGACGGCAATCTCGCTCGCAAGCTCAAGCGTCGTGAGCGCCGATCGAGCGTCACCCGCTGCCAGTGTGCAAATGGTCTTAACCGTATCCTCATCGGCCGAGAACTTACCGTTCAAACCCTGCGGCGCCTCGAGCGCACGCTCAATAAGCGTGGCGATATCCTCGTCTTTAAGATGCTCAAGTTCCACCACGCGACCGCGCGAGAGCAATGCCGAGTTGACCTCGAAGTACGGATTCTCCGTCGTGGCGCCAATCATAATGACGGTACGGTTCTCAACTGCATGCAGCAGGGCATCCTGCTGCGACTTGGAAAAGCGATGAATCTCATCGATAAAAAGAATGGTGCGGCGGTCGTACGTATTCAGGCGCGTCTTAGCCTCGTCGATCACGCGACGAAGATCCTTTACGGTGCCCGTCACAGCGCTGACCTCGACAAACTCGCTCTTAGTATGGTTGGCGATAATATGTGCCAGCGTCGTCTTGCCCGTACCGGCCGGCCCATACAAAATCACACTCGACAGCACGTCGTGCTCAATCGCGGCACGCAACCACGAACCCTTACCGACGGCCTTTTGCTGGCCCACATACTCGTCGAGCGAATTGGGCCGCATGCGCACCGCAAGCGGCGCATTCTGAAAGGAACGCTCGCGCGTCGAGGCAGAAAAAAGGTCGTCCATAGCCATCCTGTGCGTCAATCAAAAACGTTTTCCACCAATAGTATACCGAATAAATACGAACTACCGTTCGTTAATATAGGTACGGTGCGGAAACTTCAATCCCGGGAACAGCTTGCTCGTGAGCTCGCAGAAATAGCCGTCCGTCATGCTCGCGATGTAATCCACCACCGCTTGATCCTTGTCGTCCTGCCAGGCATAGGTGCGATCGTAGTAGAAAAGCTGCCGCTCAATGCGAGAAATGTGGTGCTTAAAGATATACGAAGACTCGTCGCCTTCGTTTATATCCTGCAGGCAACGGTCGTAGAGCTTTTCGAAGGCCTCGCGCAGCTCCGCTTCGGAGTCGCCTTCAATGCCGCCCTTGCTATAGATCTTCTCGTAGTTCTCGCGCTTGGCTCGGCGGATCTCCTCAAACAGGTCCTCGCTCATCTCGATGCGTGGCTTACCATAGCTGTGCTCGACGATATCGATGGAGGCATGCGTAAGGATCCAGCTGTTGTATGCCCCGCCCAGGTCATCGTCAAAGGCGTCGGGTGACAGCAGACCCGCCGCAATGGCGTCTTGGCGATCGCGCCCCACGTAGGCAAGGATATCCGAGATGCGAACCACGCAGCCCTCTAGCGTCATGGGGCGCAGGTGCTCGATTGCGCTATAACCCGTGGCAATGCAATCCTCAACCGTCTGATCGAACTGGTCAAAGGAGCCCATATCCGAGAGCTCAAACACACGTTGCTCGTACTCGCCGTTGTGGCACAGTACGCCGTCGAGCGTCTGGAGCGACACATTGCGGCCGTACAGCACGTCGAGCACGCGGACCGACTGAACGTTATGGAAAAAATAGCGGCCCGTGCGATCGTGATAGATATCGTTGAGGAATCGCTCACCGGCATGGCCAAAGGGCGTGTGACCCAAGTCGTGGCCTAAGCCAATCGCCTCGATCAGATCGCAGTTGAGCCCCAGGGCACGTCCAATATCGCGAGCGATGCGCGAGACAAGCTGCACGTGCAGACCGCGACGCGACAGGTCGTCGTTGCTGCGAAAACTGAAGACCTGCGTTTTGCCTGCATAACGGGTGTATGCGGGCAGATGCAGAATCTTTTCGGTATCGCGCATAAAGGCCGGACGCATGAGCGTGCCCTCGTCTGTGGCTCGATCGACACGTCGGATGACCTGGTCGTCACCGCCTCGATAGGGATTGACGACACCCGAGGCGCGGTCGGCAGCGATACGCCCGACCAACTCGGGCGACAACGCCGCGGGAATGCGATCCATACGCGCCTTAATGGCGGCTGTCTGTTGATTGGTTGCCATGGCATGCTCCTTAAAAAGGGCGCGCAAACGGTTACAGCGTACTACCCACAACCTCGATTATGGCAAATATCGGCACCAAAAACGGCAGCAAAGGCAGGGAGCGCGATTTTGCGATGAGACAGGCGGCGGCAAGGGCCAGGAGCGCGATGGCAAATGCCACGATGCCGCCCATAGGGTCGAGCGTGCAAAGCGCGAAGAGCGCCTTGGCGTCCCCCATGCCGATGCCGGGGATGTGGCGAGCACGACGCCAGAGTGACTCAGTAAGCACAAGGGCAAGGTAGACGATGACCGCAAGACCGGCGTGGTCAAGCGCCGTGTTCATGCCAAGATCTAGCCAGACGCCCACAAATGCTGCCACGGTGCACGCGGCAGCAAGCGCGTTCGGAAACCGCCGCTCGTGCGCATCGATGCAAGCACCAGCGATGGCGCACAGCCAAAACGGGATATAGACCATCGAGCACCTCCTCGAGCTGCATCGTAAAAGTAAAAAACCACCACAAAGGTGCCTGTCCCCTTTGTGGTGGTTTTGGTGGTGGTTATTTGGCGCCTTGCATGACCTCATCGAGGGTAACGTTGACGGCGTGCTGCGTCGGGACCCAGTCGACCTTTAGGAACAGAGCAGCCACCGTGATGGGGATATAGCTGAACATAAAGATCGGGAAGGTAAACAGGTTTGTCACCAGACGCCACTTTTGCGCACAGTGAATGTGCTTGTACTCAAAGATGGTCGTAAGCAGCGCCAGGATAAAGAAGGTCTGATACATCATGGCGAAGGTCATAATGAGCGAAGCGGCGCACGCCTGCATCTCGACTTCGGTAGCCAGGAAGCCGTGCGAAAGACCGCCCACGATGAGGAACGTGGCATTGGCGAGCATCGAGATCAGCGATAGCAGCATACCCGGGGCGATCGTCATGAACATGTCGTAGGCGGCAAAGCGATGGTAGCGGAAGGTCGACTTAACCAAGTGCTTACCATACGTAAAGAACACCTGGTAGAAGCCCTTAGTCCAACGCATGCGCTGTTTCCAGGACGCCTTAAACGTCACGGGCTGTTCGTCAAAGAACTCCGCCGGTGCATAGCCAATGCGAATGCCGTGAATGGCGCAGAACGTGGTGAACTGAATATCCTCGGTCAGCGTGTGGAACTGCCAGCCGTGCATGCCCTCGATAACACTGGCAGAAATGAGATAGCCCGAACCCGAGACGGCGCAAGACGTCTTGCAGATGTTGCGCGCGTTGTTGAGGAAGCGCGCCTCGCGCAGATACCACGTGGCATTAGCCGCAGAGATCCACGAGCTGCCGAAGTTCTTGGAGTTACGATAGCTCGTGACCACATGGAAACCCTGGTCAAAAGCGTCGTTCATCTTGGAGACGTAATCACGGGAGATGACGTTATCGGCATCGAAAATAAAATAGCCCTCAAAGGTATCGGGATACTCGTTGAGAATGCGGTCGAAACCAAAGTCCATGACCCAGCTCTTACCCTTGCGGGCAAGGTCGTTGCGCTCATAGACAATGGCGCCCGCCTCGCGCGCAAGCTGTGCCGTGTTGTCGGTGCAGGCGTCGGCGACCACAAAGACCTCGATAAGCTCGGACGGATAGTCTTGATCCTTGATGGAGCGTACGAGGTTGGCGATCACGGCTTCCTCGTTATGCGCCGCGATAAAGAACGCATAGCGGTGGAGTTTTTTGGCCTTGGGAGGCGCGACCTCGCCACGAAGAGCACCGATGACAAAGAAGACCACCTGGTACAGAAAGCAGACCGTGAGCAGCGTGACGACAATCTGGTTGAAGATCACGATGGGTGTGTTGGTTTGTAAAAAGGCGAGCATGCAGGCTCCCGAGAACGCATTACGTAAACAAACGTATATCTTACCGCAGGCTTACCGAGTTCAAGAAACCACCTAATACTGGCTAGGCTTCGAGCAGACCGAGCTGCGGGACAATTTCGTCACCGGCGGCAGTGCGGCCGAGCGAACGCGGGGCCAGGTCATCCAGAACCGCGGCAAGGTCCCACGGCAGCTCATCACGGCACTCAATGCGCTCTCCCGTCACGGGATGGTCGAACGCCACACGCCAGGAATGAAGGAACTGCCTGGTCAGACCCTGATCGGCGCGCGCGTCGCACTTGCCGTAGAGCGGATCGCCCACGCAGGCGTGGTTGATATGGCGCATATGCACGCGAATCTGATGCGTGCGGCCCGTAAACAAGTGGCACTCGACGAGCGTATAGCCGTCGTCAAAACGCGTGGAATCAAAGCGCTCGAGCACCTTAAAAGTCGTGATGGCCTGGCGCGCAAAGGGGTCATCGGAAACCGCCATCTTCACGCGGTCGCGCGTCGATCGGGCAATACCAGTGTTGATAGTGCCCTTGTCCATGGCGATGTGCCCGTGAACGAGCGTGATATAGCGACGGTCGAGCGTGCGCGTGCGGATGAGATTTTGAAGCGCGCGCTGGGTGTCGTCGTCTTTTGCCGCGAGCATAAGGCCCGAGGTATCGCGATCCAGGCGATGCACGATGCCGGGGCGGTCCTCACCCTGCACGGTACCAAGATGATCGATGCCGCAGTGGTAGACCAGAGCGTTCGCAAGGGTGCCGCTCTCGTGGCCGTGGGCGGGATGGCACACCAGGCCGCGCTGTTTGGAGAGCACAATGAGGTAGTCGTCCTCGTAGCGAATGTCGAGCGGGATGGCTTCGGGAATCACATCCGTGGGATCGTGCGGCTCGGGCAGGTCGACCGAGATGCGGTCACCGGAGCGCACAGCATATTTTTTTGACAGGCAGGTCTCGCCGTTGACGGCAACGGCGCCTCCCTCGATCAGATGCGCGCAGGCAGAGCGCGTGGGACAGCCATCGTTGGCGCCCAGATAGGCGTCAAGACGCTGACCAGCGGAATCGTCGGCAACAAGAATATGGATGTCGGCCATTAGCGCTCATTCCTTTCGCGAATCTTGCGGGCACGCTCCCCACGCTGCTTGGCTTTGCGTTTGGCGCGAGCCTCATCACGAGCGTTGAGTTCGGCGGTCGCATCGACCTCGCGAGCGGCGGGGCTCAAGAACATGTAACCGATGAGCGCCAGCACGACGCCGACCGTAATGCCGATATCGGCTACATTAAAAACGGGGAAGTCGATGAAGGTGGTGGCAATAAAATCGGTCACGAAGCCCATGGTCAGGCGATCGATAGCGTTGCCGACGGCGCCGCCCGCAACCATGGCCATGCCCACAACCTCAAGATGGGCGAGCTGGGGTGCACGAACGAGGTACACGGCAATAGCGATAATGACTGCCAACGCCAGCACGGCAAACGCGATGCCATGCCCCTCGCCCATGCTAAAGGCGGCTCCGATATTGCGGACAAACAGAAAATCGATCACGCCGGGGATAACGGTCACATGCAGAGCATCGCCCACGGCACGAACCGCAAGCTTGGTCAGCTGGTCAACAAGCAACACAACGAGCGCTACCCCACCAGCAACACCTAACCGCCAACGCAAAGGCGGCGTCATATCCGCACCACGACCCAAATCAATCCCCTACCCTCAAAACTCGAATTACGTTTAGTGCAAGTAATCATCTTATAGTGACATGCATGAAACATGCAGCATATTCATCAACGAAAGCCAAATAACCAGCACAAAACAAAAGCGACATTCCGAAAACCGGAATGCCGCTTAATAGCTTTCGACAAAGAGCACAGATCGAAAGAGAAGGCTCTAGTTCCAACAATGAAAACGCCGCATTACCGTCGCCAACAGCGAAAACGTCCCTAAGCGAGCAAGGTGACGTGAAAGAGGAGGGAAGCGTACTTTGGTACGCGACCGACGATTGAACGTCAGATTGCCGCTTAGGGGCGTTTGCAGCGTCGGTAGGTTACGGCGTTCTACGAACGCCGTAACCTACAAAGCGTCAGCGCAGCGCTTGCAGATATGCGCGTGTCCGTTGTATTCGCCGACGGTGGTGCGATAGTTCCAGCAACGGTCGCAGCACTCGCCCTCGGCAGCCTCAATAGCAACGGAAAGCTCCTCGCCCTGGGTCAGCTCAACATCGGAGACGATGTAGAACTCGGCCAGGTCGACGGCTTTGTCGCCGGTCAACAGCGCATACATCTCGGCGGGAACGACCGCCTTGACGCGAACCTGCTGGCTCTTGGTGAAGGTGCCGGCAGAACGGGCATCCTCAAGGGCCTTGGTCACGGCGCTACGGAGCTCGAGCGAAGCCTCGAGCACGCCCTCAAACTCATTGGCCTCGTCGACCGTGATAGGCGACTTGTACCAATCGAGCAGCGCGGCGTACTTCTGGTGATCGACGCAGCCGGCGGGCGCATAGGCCATGGCCTCGTCGACGGTGTAGGACAAGATCGGCTGCAGATCGCGCATGAGCATCGAGAAGAGCTCGGCGAGCACGGTCTGAGCGCTGCGGCGCTCGAGCGAGCCGGGCTTCTCGCAGTACAGACGATCCTTCAGGGCGTCGAGGTACACGTTGGAGAGCTCGGTAACCACAAAGTCGTAAAGCGCACGGTAGGCGCGCGGGAACTCGTAGCAGGAGTAAGCGTCGTCGACCTCGGCCTGGACCTGGGTCAGGCGGGCAACCATGAGCTTGTCGAGCGGCAGCAGGTCGGCAAAGGCGACACCGTCGGTCTCGGGCTCAAACTGACCCTCGAGCTCGGAGAGCAGGAAGCGCAACGTGTTGCGGAAACGGCGGTAGGCATCGGACGTACGAGCGAGAATCTCGTGGTCGATGGAAACGTCGGAGCTGGTGTCGACCGAGGCGACCCACAGGCGGATGATGTCGGCGCCCATCTCGTCGCAGACCTTGTTGGGGTCGATGACGTTGCCGAGCGACTTGGACATCTTGCGGCCCTGACCGTCGAGCGTGAAGCCCTGCGAGACGACTGCCTTGTACGGAGCATGGCCGTTGGCGCCCACAGAGGTGAGCAGCGAGCTCTGGAACCAACCGCGGTGCTGGTCGGAGCCTTCGAGATACACGTCAGCCGGGTACTCAAGCTCGGGGCGATACTCGCAGACGGCCTTCCAGGAGACGCCGGAATCCCACCACACGTCGAGGATGTCCTTATCGGCCTTGAGGTGATGGCCGCCGCACTTGGGGCAGACGCAGGCCTCACCCAGGTAGCTCTCGGGAGCGTCGGTGAACCAGGCGTCGGAGCCCTTCTCGTGGAAGAGCTTGATGACGGCGTCGAGCGTGGCATCATTCATGACCTTCTCGCCGCAGTCGGCGCAGGTGTAGCTGGGGATAGGCACGCCCCAGTTGCGCTGACGGCTGATGCACCAGTCGGGACGCTGCTCGACCATGGCACCGATGCGGTTGGCCGCGTGGGCCGGATACCACTTGACGTTCTCGCGGACCTCTTTGCCAGCCTGCTCGCGCAAACCGGTCTTGTCCATCGAGACAAACCACTGGTCGGTAGCACGGAAGAGCACCGGGTGCTTGCAGCGCCAGCAGTGCGGATAGCTGTGCGTGATCTTCTTCTCGAGGACCAGGGTGCCACGCTCGCGCAGGAACTCGATGATGTGCGGGTTGGCCTCATCGGTGTCCATACCGCTGAAGGGGCCACCGGTACCAAACTCCTCGCCGGTGTAGAACTTGCCGTCGTCATCGACCGGCATGCAAATGTCGGTGATGCCCTCCTTGAGGCAGGCGAAGTAGTCGTCGACGCCGTGGCCGGGAGAGTTGTGGACGATACCGGTACCGTCATCGACACCGACGTAATCGGCCAGCAACGCCACGCCCTCAACACCGTCAAAGATCGGCTGCTTGTAGTGGATGTGGTGGAAGGTCTCGGCGGGAACCACATAGGGCTTACCGTCGACCATAACCGGGGTGTACTCCCAGCCAAACTCCTCGCAGCACTTGGGAGCCAGGTCCTCGAGCATGACCTCGGCACGGCCCTCGTGCTCAACGGCGACATAGGCGGCGCCGGGCTTAAGGGAAACGGCCTGGTCGGAGGGGATGGTCCACGGCGTGGTCGTCCAAATGATAAAGTCAACCGGGCCGTCGAAGTTCTCGAGGCCGGCGGGCTTGGAGGTCATCTCGAAGCGCACGAAAATGGAGGGGCTCGTCTCGTCAGAGTACTCAATCTCGGCCTCGGCGAGCGCGGTGTGGCAGTGCTTGCACCAGTGAACCGGCTTGTGGCCGCGATAAATCATGCCCTTATCGAACATGGCCTTGAAGACCTCGATGTCGGCGGCATCGTGCTGGTGATAGAGCGTCAGATAGGGGTTGTCCCAGTCGCCGAGCACGCCCAGACGGCGGAAGCCGGCCTTCTGAAGCTCGATGTTCTCGACAGCGAACTCGTTGCAGAGCTCACGGATCTTGGCCGTGGGGGTCTGGTTGAACTTCTCGGTGCCGAGCTTCTCCTCGACCTTATGCTCGATCGGCTGACCATGGCAGTCCCAACCGGGGACATAGGGAACCTCATAGCCCTGCATCATCCAGTAGCGGTTGATCATGTCCTTGGAGATCTTGTTCATGGCATGGCCGATGTGGATCGGACCGTTGGCGTACGGAGGACCGTCGTGCAGCACGAACTTCTTGTGACCCTCGTTCTTCTTCAGAACCTGCTCGTAGACCTTGTTGTCCTGCCAGTCCTTGAGTCGCTTGGGCTCGGACTTGGAAAGACCGGCACGCATGGGAAAACCGGTCTTGGGCAGATTCATCGTCTGCTTGTACTCGTTTGCCACGGTACCCCTTTCATGTCGTGGGCGCGCACGCCCGTTGGGCACCAAAAAAGCGCCCGTCCCTACAAGCTGGGACGAAGCGCCACAAAACGGGCAGCCTGCCCGTAAAAGCTCTTCGCTTAACCACCCAGCTTAGATGCCCTCGCCCGCATATTCGCGCGCTCGCATCCGTTACTCGGCTGGCCTGTATCGACGACCATCTCGGCGATGTCTACTAAGACGTGCCTATGCGGCTCGTCCGTTGGGACCGCAGCTCCGGGGTGATTTTCATCGGTCGCATGCACGGGTTCTCAGCGCTTCCCGCTCTCTGTAGCATGCGGACGGCCGACTACTCGTCCCCATCAACACTTATGCGGAGTATGCTAGCACGTTCCGCGCCGGCGAAAAACCCTCAACACTGGTTTTATACGTTCGAAATTTCTCGCGGCCGAGGACCTTCTCTAGGAGCAAAATACCTGAAAGCACTCTATCGAACGAAAGAAGGCACCTATGCGCACGATTGGAATGAGCGACTACACCGTTGGCGAGGATTGCTTTACCGAGTTACCCGCCGCACTGGCGGAGTACGGCGCGAAGAAGGTCGCCATCATCGGCGGCAAGCGAGCCCTAGCTGCGGCGCTGCCGGGCATCGAGGCGGCGCTTGAAGGTACCAATGTCGAGATTCTGGAGACGCGCGTCTACGGCACCAACAGCACGCGTGCCAATATCGCCAAGGTCGTGAACTCCCCTGCCTGCCAGGAAGCTGACGTGCTTATCGCATGCGGCGGCGGCAAGGCGCTCGACACCGTGAAGACCGCAGCAATCGAGCTCAAGAAGATCGTCTTTACAGTGCCTACAATATGCTCCAACTGCTCGGCCGCGACCGCCATTGCCGTTGTCTACAACGACGACGGCTCGCTCGAGGGCTATTCGTACCCCAACCGCCCTGCGCACATCTTCATCAACCCCAAGATCATCGCCGAGGCGCCAGCGGAGTACTTCTGGGCCGGCGTGGGCGATGCCCTATCTAAGCAGCCCGAGGTCGAGTACGCCACGAGCGCCGGTAATTTGGAGCACACCGCCGGTCTTGGCCTGGCACTCGCCCACACCTGCTCCGAGCCGCTGTTTACCTACGGCGTGCAGGGTCTAAAGGACGTGCGCCAGGACCTGTCGAGCGAGGCCGTTAAGCAGATCGCGCTCGATATCGTGGTCAACACGGGCTATGTCTCGAACCTGACCAACCAGAACGATTACTACTACAACTCGAGCGTGGCACATGCGTTCTACAACGCCACGTGTAGCATTCCGCGTGAGGGCACCTACCTGCACGGCGAGGTCGTAAGCCTGGGTGTGCTCGTGCTGTTTGCCTATACGGGAGACACCGAGAACCTTGAGCGCTACGCCGCCTTTAACAAGCAGATGGGCCTGCCCGTGACGCTTGAGCAGGTCGGCCTTACCGAGGGAGATATCCCGGCCCTGTGCGAGTTCGCACACGCCACCAACGAGTGGAAGCAAGGCAACCCGGAGCCCTTCACCGACGAAAAGTTCGCCGCCGCCATCAAGGCCGCCAACGCCTACGGCCACACCCTCCTCGCCTAACCGACCAAAACCACCACAAAGGGGACAGGCGCCTTTGTGGTGGTTTTTTATTGCTCCAGCATTCAGTTCGTACTCGAACCCGATTCTTTACGAGAAAGGGTTCGGGTACGTTTTTTGTTTATCGGTAATTCTGCGGAAGGACTACTCGGAACGGTAAACAGGAACGAACAGAGGCAGGGTATCATCGTGGTGATGGTATCCTGCCTTTTGCTTTGCGGAACCAAGGTCGCTTTATGCGAACTTAATCGCCACTTATATGGCGCATTGATGGCAATTGCTGCGTACGTGCGTACCGGGAGCCTGTACACCTCTGGCAAGGCGTAACACACTAGACTTTGTTCCAAAGTCCGTGTGCTAAGGGGGCAGGGCCCTTAGAATTCCTGTGGAGTGTGTACGCACATACGCAGGAAAACAGCAAATTACGCTATATCAGGGCGTTCTTTCATTGGAACGTATGGTATACTTGATTTAGCATAGCAAATCGAAATTTATATATAAAGGAGAATATTGATGAAACTGTTTTTATGTTCGCACTTTTCAAGT
>DBEYWP010000003.1:0-65509 GCA_048183675.1 Collinsella sp.
ACGCCCCTAAGCGAGCAAGGTGACGTGAAAGAGGAGGGAAGCGTACTTTGGGTACGCGACCGACGATTGAACGTCAGATTGCCGCTTGGGGGCGTTTGCAGCGTCGAGCCGTTACGGCGTTTGGTAAAACGCCGTAACTTAAACAGCCTGTGCCAGCTTCTCGGCTCGCTCGGCGGCGGCGAGCGCCTCGATGACGGTGCCGAGCTGATCGCCCAGAAGGACGCCGTTGTAGGTGGAGTTGAAACCGATGCGGTGATCGGTCACGCGGTCCTGGGGCTGGTTGTAGGTACGGATCTTCTCGGAACGGTTGCCGTGGCCGATCTGGCTCTGGCGCTCAGCACCAAGCTCTGCCTGCTGCTTCTCGAGCTCCATCTCGTACAGACGAGCACGCAGCATCTGCATGCAGACCTCGCGGTTCTGAATCTGGGAGCGCTGCTCCTGCGACTGCACCACGGTGTTGGTGGGCAAGTGGGTGATGCGCACGGCGGAGTAGGTAGTGTTAACGCACTGACCGCCAGGGCCGGAGGCGCAGTAGGTGTCGATGCGCAGGTCGGACTGGTTGATCTGGACGTCAATTTCCTCGGCCTCGGGAAGTACGGCGACGGTAGCCGTGGAGGTCTGAATGCGGCCCTGGGACTCGGTCTTGGGAACGCGCTGGACGCGATGCACGCCGGACTCGAACTTCATGACGGAGTAGACGCGGTCGCCCTCGACCTTGAACTCGATGGACTTAAAGCCGCCGGCCTCGCTGGGGCTGGAATCGAGCACGGTGGTCTTCCAGCCGCGCGATTCGCAGAAGCGCTGGTACATCTTGTACAAGTCGCCGGCGAAGATGGCTGCCTCGTCGCCACCGGCGGCGGAGCGAATCTCGACGATGGTGTTCTTGTCGTCGTTGGGGTCACTCGGGATGAGCATGTACTTGATGTCTTCCTCGAGCTGGGGAAGCTTTTCCTCGTTCTCGGAGATGTCCATCTGGAGCATCTCCTTCTCGTCCGCATCGCTGGTGTCGCGGAGCATCTCCTTGGCGGCCTCGATGTCATCGAGCGCGCCGATGTACTCGCGCGAGGCAGCGATGAGGTCGGACTGGTGTGCGTACTCCTTGTTGAGACGCGTGAACTCCTTGATGTCGGAGGCGACGGCCGGGTCGGAAAGCTTCTTCTCGAGCTCCTCGTAGGCCTTAATGATCTTTTCGAGCTTGTCGCGCATGGCGGGACTCCTTTATGTGCGTGAAGGCGAAAATCGGCAGAGTTGATGGGGCGCGCGGCGCCACTGCGGGGGTAAGCCCAGCTAGAACATGTCGATCTTCAGATACATGCGCATCCCTTCGCGTATGAGGTACATAGTTGCGGTCTAACCCATACATGATAGCGTGCGCAGGCATACCTGCATATAACCCGCACGGAATGCGACAAAGGGTCAGTCTCTTTCCTTGAATACAACTTCATCCGAACGCCTCCCGCATTCATCCGCACATATACGGATAAATTTGGGAATCCGATACCCTGAGGGCCGGATCGGCCGGCCCCGGGAGATCGGAGGACGCCATGTCCGGAAAGGGCGGGAAGGGCGCCGCGAGGGCGGTCCCGAGGACCCACGGCAGGCTCACCGGGTACGAGCGGGACACGGTCCAGAGGATGCTGAAGCGCAGGGTTCGCTCGGCCACTTCCTCGAGAGGTTCAAGGGCGTATCGACCCGCAGGCTCCACAGCTGCCTGATGTGGTTCAGATGGCTGCGCGAGGCCGCACGCGTCGGGGACAGGACGTCGCTCATGCGCGAGCAGCTCGACGACGGGCGCTACGAAAAGATCCGGAAGAAGATGATGGAGCCGGAGTACGAGTTCCATCTGGAGCCGGACGTGCAAACGGCGGGTTAACATAGCCTTTCACCAAAAAGGGCGAGCGGCCGCGCCCTGCGACCACCCGCCCTCAATCAAAGCCCTTCTCGGCCGCCGTAGCTACCGGTTCCGGCGCCGCAGGATAACGCCTGCGGCGATCAGCACCACCGCGCCGCCCGCGATGCCACCCAGGGCCATCGGCGACAAGCTGGTATCGCCCGTATACGGCAGACCCGGCTTCTCCTCCTTCGGCACCGGTGACTTGCTCGGCGGATTGGTGGGCGGCTCCGTCGGCGGGGTGGTCGGCGGCGTGTACGTGTTCTTGAACACCGGCGCCACGGCGCCGTCATAGGTTACCGTCGCCACCAGATGGCCCGCACCGTCGTCCGTCACCGTCACCGTTACCCGGTGCTCGGCCGCGTCGTACGTCACGTTCTTCTGACCGTCGTCCACCTCGGAGATGCTGTAGGCGTACGTTCCGGGCTTGTCGTACGAGATCGCCTCGAAGCCCACCGTGCCGTCCGCCGCGTTCTTTGCGGTCTGCAGCACCTTGCCGTCGGCATCCTTCAGCTGGAAGGAGAACTGCCCTTCCTTCAGGTCCTCGCCGCTCAGCACCTTGGAGGCCCCCAGCTTCACCTCAGTCGCGGCCGGCGCGTAACTGTTGCTGAACGCCACCGCATCCGCAGCCTTGCCGCCCTTGCTGTAGGCAACCTGCGCCTCCAGCGCGTGCGTCTCCGCATTCTCCGTCACCGTCACCGTCGCGGTAAAGACCGTCGTGTCGTAGGTGACGCCGTTCGCCGTCGCCCCTGCCCGCTCGGACACGGTGTAGACGTACGTCCCCACCTTGTCCAGCTGCAGCGGCGCGAAGCCGAACGTGCCGTCGGCGCCGTTCTGCACCGTCTGCACCACGTTACCGTCGGCGTCCTTCAGGTCGAAGAAGAACTCACCCTCGGCCAGGTCGCGGCCGGTCAGAGCCTTCGTTCCGGTAATCGTCGCCGTCGTTGCCGTCGGCGTGTAGGTGTTGGTGAAGGTCAGATCCGCAGCCGTCTTGTTCGCCGTCGCGGTCAGCTGGCCGCTGCCGTCATCGGTCACGTTCACCGTTACGTCCAGCACCGCATCGCTGTAAGTGATGGTGCCATCTTGGCCCGCAACCTCCTTCACCTGGTACGTATGCGAACCAGTTGCGGTGTACGAGATGGCCTTGAAGGTAAACGCTTTACCCACGTTCGTGGTCCGGTCGATCTCCTGCCCGGTGGCCACGTCAATCAGCGCGAATGTGAACTCGCCATCGGCGGGCGTCCGCGTGGTGGCCGGGTCGGCATTCTCAAGCACCTTGGTGCCAGAGATCTGGTAGGAGGTCTGACCCGGCTGGTAGCTGTTCGCAAACGTCATGGTATTGGGGGTGACGCCGTTCTCGGTGCCCTCGCTCGGTTTCACCGTAGAGCTCTCTACCACCAGCTTGCCGTCGTTGTTGTCCTTCACCACGTAGGTCAGGGTGTACGTCTTGCCGGTGTAGGTCACGCCCGGCACGCCCGGCGCGCCGTCCGTCGGCTGCACCTCACGGACCGTGAAGGGAAAGGTGCCCGCATGGTCGAAGGTCAGCTCGTTAAAGTAAACCTTGCCCTTGGCGTCGTTCTTCTGGGTCTGGAGCACCGTACCGTCAGACCCCACCAGCTCGAAGGCGAAGTCTCCCGCCTTTAGCTGATAGCTGCCGTCGTGCACGTCAACGCTCTTGGTGAGGGCGATCGCGCCGGAGTTCGTCGCCTTCGCCTTGTAGGTGTTGGTGAAGGTGGGCTTCGTGGCGTCCGCGCCGTCGTAGGCGACGCTCGCCTGCAGCGTGCCGGCATTGTCCACAACCGTCACCACGGCATGATGCACCGCGTCGTCGTAGGTCACGTAGGCCAGATCACCCTTCCGCTCCACGATAGTGTACTCGTACGTGCCCGGCTTCGCGTAGGAGAAGGCGTCGAAGTTAACACTTCCGTCCGCGCCGTTGGTCGCGGTCCGGACGGGCTTGGCCCCGGCAAGCTGCTCAGCAGTCATTTTGCCCTCGTACACATCGAAGGTGAACTCGCCGTCCTTGGGGACGATCGGCGTGTTGTCGTCCTTCTTCACATAGCTCTTCTGCGCACCAAGGGCCAGACCGGTCGCGGCCGGCTGGTAGGTGTTGGTGAAGGTATCCGAGCCGGATGCGCTCGTCACGATCGCCTTCGCATTCAGTGCTCCGTTCCCGCCGTCTGTGACCGTCACCGTATAGGTGAGGGCATGATTGTCATAGACCATGCCCGGCTCCGCGCCCGGCTGCTCCACGATGGTGTAGGTGAAGTCCTTGCTCGCGGCGCCGTCCAAGTCGGAGAGCTGGAACTCGCGCGTGAAGCAGACCTTGCCGTTTGCATCGTTCTTCGCGGTGGCGATCACGTTGCCGGCAGCGTCCTTCAGGTCGAAGGTGAACTCGCCGTCCGCAGGCTTCGTCGTGTGATCGAAGCCGTCCGCAACCTTGATGGTCTTGGTCGCCGTCAGCTCCACGGATCCCTTTGCGGTGTAGGTGTTGTTGAAGGTGGGAGCCGTAGCGGCACCGTCATAGGTGACGGTCACCTTCGTCTTATTGTTGTCGTCCTGGTTCTGCTCTACCTTGACGTGGACCTTGACTTCCTTGGCGTCGTAGACCACGCCGTCGACGGTTTGGCCCGCTTTCTCCTCCTTGAGCGTGTAGTCGTACTCACCCAGGTTCAGGCCCTTGACGGTCAGCTTGACCTTGCCGCCCTGGTCGTTGGTGCCGCGGGCAACCTCGTTGCCAGCCTGGTTGTACAGGCCGAAGGTAAACGCGTCGGACGTCAGGTCCTTGCCCGCGAGAACTTTCATGGCCTCGACGGTAACGTCCGTCGTCGGCTTCGAGTTGGTGAAGGTCGGCACGGCCTTCTCGCCGTCGTAGGTGGCGACCGCCTTCAGCTCGCCCTTCTCGTCGGTGACCTTGACGTGGACCTTCACGTCCTTCGCGTCGTAGACGATGGTCGAGTCGTTGCCGGCAACCTCCTTGATGGCGTAGTCGTGATCGCCCGGCGTAGCGTAGTCGATGGCTGCAAAGGCGACCTTGCCGTCCTTGTCGTTTTGGACAGCCTGGAGCTCTTTGCCGTCGTTGTCGAGCAGCTGGAACGTGAAGTCGTTCCCTGCGAGCTCACCACCTGTGAAGCGCTTCTTCGCCTTGAGCGTTACCGAGGTCCCCTTCGGTCGGTACGTGTTCGTGATCTTGGCGATTTTGTCAGCGACCTTGATCGGGTTGTCCTCATGGCTCACGCCGTCGTCGGTGTAGGTCTGCTCCATCTTGACTGCCGGCTGCGACAGCGTGCCGTCGCCGTTATCGCTCACCGTCACCGTGACGCGGTAGGAAGCGCTTGAATACCCGAACCCGGGCAGCCAGCTAGCGTCGTTTTGAGACGGCGTGGCCTCGGCGATGAGATAGGTGTAGGTGCCGGGCTTGGTGTACTCAATCTCGCCGAAGTCGAACTTGTCCCCGTTCTCAACGGTCTTCACAACCTGCTTCATACCACTCACGGGTGCATTCTCGGCACCGTCGGGCATCGGCGTGCCCTTGTCCGCGCGCAGGTAAATCTTGAAGCTATCGCCATCTTTCCAGTCACGGCCCTGGAGCACCTTCTGCGCCCAGAACGCATTGGTGAGCGTCACCGGCGACTTTACGCTGTAGGTGTTCGTGAATACCAGCTTGTTGGCGTCGGCCAGTGTGCCGTCGGCGTTCTGCTTTGCGATCGTGCCGGAGATGCTGTCGCCCTCGCCACTCAGGGCGTTGCCGCCCTGCTCGCGCTTGGTCAGCGTGAAGCCGGCCGGCATCTTGTCCGTACCGGTCAGCTCCTGCACCGTGTAGGCGTCGTGCTCGGCGAGGCCGTACACGCGGATCGTCTGGCCGGCCGTGATGGTCTGCTCGCGACCGTTCGTCAGGTCGAACATATCGCCGACCTGCTTCTCGCTTGCGGCCCCAGCGTTCTTGAACACTGCAGCCTTGTAGGTCTTCCCATCAGGCACGGTGAACTTGAAGGTGAACTTTGCGTCCTTATTGCCCGTCAGGCCATTGGGCACGACAACCTTCTTCGTCACCTCAAGGCTCGCCTCGCGTTCGTTCGCCACGCGCACGCAGGTGGCGCCCGTGAACAGGGCGTTCAGGTTCATGTCGCCCAGATTGGCACGGGCACCTTTCGACGTGGTCCCCTTGGGCCGCTCGTCCTGCATGATACCCATACGTATCCAGCCCGTCTCGGTCTCCAAGCGATAAGGTTTACCCTCCTCGGTGGGCCCATACTGGTAGACACGTCCGTTGGCGCCGTACTTGAGGTGCACCTCATCCTCGCCGCCCTTGGCGTCATTGTTCCAGGAAAGGTTGTCGTTGCCGTCGAGCTTGCCGTCGGACGTCTGGCGCGTACCCTTGATCCACGTGAGCGTGTTGTCGATGTCGCCCTCTGCGCCAAACTGGTCCAGACTCTTCATGAGCGCGCCCGGGCCCACGAACGTCGAAACGCCGTCATCGTCCGTACCAGCATCGGCATGGACGCCGCAATCGTCCACAATCACCTTGGTGAGCGTGTCGTTAAGCAGGAAGCCCTTGGGAGCCGAGACCTCCTTTAGGAAGTAAGTTCCATTCACGAGCGGCCTGTTACCGTCGCTTGTATTCGGGAATATGCCCGCACCTTCGAGCGGGACCGGGTTGCCGACCGACCCCGTCCTCAGGGTGTCGTAGGGGTCCTGGCCGTCCTTGAGCACGACCTTGCCGTTCGCATCCGTAGTCACCTGGGTGGACTTGTACAGGCCGAACTTCGCGCCGTCTACGGGGTTGCCCTCGGTATCGGTCTTCTGCACGAACAGGCGGTTCTGGATGTTCGTGACGAGCAGGCGCGTGGCGAACTGTCGCTGGAAATTCTTCTCGCCGCTGGGGAGGTCATCGCTGAACACGTGGACCGTGTTGTCCGTATTCGCGTTGGCGATGGAACTCGCCGTTGTGTGGTAGATGGCCACCGTGTACTCGGCATCCTTGCGGTCATTACCGCTCAGCAGGTAGTAGTACTTGGAGATGTCGCCGGGCAGATTTTGAATCTCTACCTGGTACTGGCCGCTCGTGTTGAGCGTGAAGGCGTGCAGGTCCTTCTTCGCCGCCTCGATAGCGCCGGCTTTGCTCGGCTTCTCGGCGAGGGTGTACCCCATTCCCGTCGATGGGTCGCCCGACACGGCGTACCAATTGTTCTGATTTTTGATATCTGCGTTTGCGCTTTTATCGCGCTTGAGCACCACAGCGAACAGTATGCCAGACTTCAGGTTGACGGTCTCGTCGGACTTCGTCAGGTCATCATTCGCCTTGTACACGTTCACCGGTGCGGTGATGGTCTCCTTCGCGCCGGCAAACGCACCAGTCTTCCACACGACGCTGTCCGCATCCATACCGCCGCGGTTGATGATGACGCCGCCCGCGCCGTTCTCAGCGCTCGCGGGCACGTACTCGAGCTGCATGCTGCCACCTGTCGCCGTGAGACTCGAGCGGTATCCCTCCGGCACGCGCGTCTCCTTCAGGAGGTAGTACTTGTTACCGTGATTCTTGTTGTAGAGATCGTCGAAGTTGATGACGCCGTTGTCATCGTCGTTCGTGAGCGTTAGGTGGCCGGCCTCGTCCGTGGTGCCGGAGCCGAGGAGCGCGTTCTTGTCATTGGTCGTATCTGTAAAGTTCTCGTCTGTTTTGTACAGCGCGAACTCGGCGCTCTGTACGAACTTGCCGTCCTGGTCGAACTTTATGATGTCGGACTCGGGCACCGTCACGAGGTTGAACTTGAGCTCCATGTTGGAGTCGGTGGCGCCGCGCTCCAGGTAGAAGAACTTGAGGGTGTGGTTGGTGTCGTCGGCGAAGGTGTTGTCTTTCCAGCTCGTCTCGCCGGCCTTGCCCGCCTCCTGGTACTTGCTCTTCAGCGTGCCGTTGTAATTGTCGTTTACCTTAATGTCGCCCGTATGAAAGTTGATGCTCAGACTCGCGCGGTTGTGAATACCGCCGATATCACTCACGAGGACATCATCGATGAACACCCAGACGTCATCATCGCCGGCGAACTCGAACACCATGTCGTCGCCCGCGTTCATCTTGCCGCCAGCAGGCTGCACGAATCGCGTGGACATTGAGAGGCCGAAGTGGTGGTTGACGGGGCGGCCGCCGTTGTAGCGCGAATCACCGGTGTTGTCTGCCTTGATGCCGGTTTGGACGAGCTGGCCGTTTTCCTCTTTGAACACCTTGTCTGCCGCGTCGAACGGGAAGAACTGACCCTGGTGGGACGAATCGCCCACTTTGTCAATGCCCCAGGTGTCATAGATGTCGAAGGCATTCTTGTCAGCGTTGTAGGCTGCGTAGTTTTCGGAGCTGTCATAGACGTAGTAGCCGCCCTGAACCTTGAGGAGGCCCGTCACGCCAAAATGGGACGTCTTGCCGGTCTGGGCAGAGGAATCGAACAGGTAGCGGAGGGACTCGTCGCCCAAGGCTTCGGAAAGCTTCGGGTAGCCGTCTGAAAGCGTGTTGTTGACGATGCCGGGCCGCGGGCTCGTGCTGCCCGTCCATTGGTTGAGCGGCTCATCACCCTTGCCGTCGTTAAACTGGAACTTGTGGCCTGCGTTGACGCCGCCGCTGCCGGAAACCGACAGATGGTCATCGGGATTCACCCAGTAATCAAACAGGTTGATCGTCGTCCCCGAGGGCGAGGTCGTCGGAACCGTGTGGTCGGAGATCGCCGCCTCGGCACGAAGCGGCAGGAAGAAGCTCGCCGTCAGCGCGACGGCGAGGGCCAGAACAATCGCATATGGCGAAACCGGGCGCAGCCCACGACGGCGGCCATAAGACATGACGGACCACCGCTCGCGCGGCCGGTGTTCACCAGGAAGTTCCCTGCTTAGACACCCCCCGGTAGCAATATTCACGAGTCGAAACGTCGTCTCTCTGAGCTCCTGCATTATTTCCTCCCCAGTCACACGGCGACCTGCCCGGGTGCTCCCCGGGGGCCGAGGCAGTCTGGCACATGCCCGCAGTCGTTCAAGGAATACCAACCCCAGCATATGTCTCTTAAGATATCTTAGTCTTTTTCTATAACAATTTTTGTCTCATTACCGATGAAATCGGCTCAGTCCCCTTGTCGCATTCTAGAGCGTGTGGAGCAGGGCGATGAGGAAGCGGATGCCTTGGAGGTAGGCGCGACGGGTGATGCGCTCGTTGGTGCCGTGGACGCCGCGGTCGCATTCGTCATCGTCGACCACAAAGGCGGAGAAGCGGATGCACTCGTGGCAAATGCGCTGGTAGTTGGCGGCATCGGTTGCACCAATCACGGTCGAGGGCACGATGCTCATCGGCTCTTGACCCACCGCAGACGATCTGTTTTCCTCCATCCCCTTGGGATTACGGAAATAGCGGGCGGCGATGGCGCGGACGGCCTCGAGCCCCGGACCGCCCACGCGCGGGGACGGTGAGGGCTCGGAGCTGCCGGGGCCCAGCTCGACCTCGACTCGGCCAGCGAGCCCAGCGGTGGCAACGGCCTCGCGGCAGCAGGCCACGACATCGGCCACGCTCGTACCCTCGAGCATGCGGAAGTTGACATTGGCCCACATATCCTGCGGCATTACGTTGGCACCGGTACTGCCGCCTTCGATTTGCGTGGGCGCGCAGGTGGTGGTCACAAGCGGGCACAGCTTTTTGCTGGCGAGGCAGTCGCGCACGATGGCATCCTTGCTGGTAGCAATCTCGTCTGCGGTATAAAGCCCCAGCTCGACGAGCTGCGCGGCAAGCAGATAGGTCACACGCGCCGGCCACTCGATATCGCAAATCGCGGTAATAGCGCGGCTGAGCACTTCGAGCGACGTGCCACCGTAAGGGTTGGAAGAATGCCCGCCCTCGCTCTTCGTCCTGAGCACGATATCGGCATAGCCCTTCTCGGCAAGATCGGCATGCATAAGCCAACCCTCGCCTGCGCCGTACTCGGCAGCCGGAACGATACGATAGTCGCCCTCGTCAATCAGGTACTCAAGCTCAACGCCGCGCTCCTCGAGCACGCGGCCAATGGCACCCGCGCCGCACTGCGTGGTCTCCTCATCCTGGCCAAAGGCCAGCAGCAGGGTTCGTTCGTGTTGCCAGCCGTGCGCCAGCGCATACTCAACGGCCTCCAGGATGCCTGCGACCTGATCTTTCATATCGATGGCGCCGCGACCCCAAATATAGGTGTCGTCCACGTGCCCGCTAAAGGGATTGTGCGTCCAGTCTGTCTCGGTGCCCGGCACCACGGGAACCACGTCCATGTGGCCCATGAGCATGACCGGCTTGAGGGCGGGGTCGATGCCGGCAAGCGTCACGAGCAGCGAATGGTCGATGAGCTCGACCTCGCCCGCCGCAAACACGCGCGGCCAGGCCTGCTGCATATAGGCGCGCAGGTCGGCAAACGCCTGCCAGTCCACCGTCTGGGCATCCATGCTCGAAATCGTCGGAAACGACAGCACGCGGCCCAGGCGCTCGCACGCGCCGACCTCGTCGATATCGGCAAAATCATCCTCGTGCGCAAAGAAGCGCCAAACCTCGGCCATGCCTTCCTCCAAAAACAACGTGGCAAAGAGGCGGTCCCTTTGCCACGTTCGCTTGCATTATTTGTCGTTGAGATAACGCGAGAGGAACTCGCGGGTGCGCTGGTGCTTAGGATTGCCAAAGAGCTCAGCCGGCGCGGCGTCCTCGAGCACCACGCCCTGGTCCATAAAGACCACGCGGTCGGACACGGTACGCGCGAAGGCCATCTCGTGGGTAACGACGACCATGGTCATGCCGTCGGCGGCGAGCTTGCGCATAACGTCGAGCACCTCGCCCACGATCTCGGGATCGAGCGCAGAGGTAGGCTCGTCAAACAGCATGATCTGCGGGTTCATGCACAGGGCGCGGGCGATGGCAACGCGCTGCTTTTGGCCACCGGACAGGCGACCAACCGCGGCATGGGCGAATTTTTCGAGTCCCACGCTCGCCAGATGCTCCATCGCGACCTGTTCGGCCTGATCTTTGCCCATCTTTTTGAGCGTGACGGGCGCGAGCGTGCAGTTGTCGAGCACATCCATGTTGTTGAACAGGTTGAAGCCCTGGAACACCATGCCGATGTCCTCACGCAGCTTGTTAATGTTGCAGCGCTCGGCCGTGAGATCCTGGCCGTGGAACCAGATGTGACCCGTGTCCGGAGTCTCGAGCAGGTTGAGGCAGCGCAGAAAGGTCGATTTGCCCGAGCCTGAGGCGCCGATGATGGTGACGACCTCGCCGGGGCTAACGGCCAGGTCGATGCCCTTGAGCACCTCGAGCGAGCCAAAGCTCTTGCGCAGGCCCTCAACGCGGATGAGCGGCTCTTTGGTTTGCGCGGCCGCAGCGCCGGTAGTAACGGTATCTGCCATGATGAATCTCCTCGTCTTGCGCCTAGTTGGAGCTGGGCAGCGTGGCCGGAGCCTCGGCACCGAGCTTTTTGCCAAAGGCCTCGAGCAGGCGGCTCGCCACGAGCGTCAGGATCAGGTAGACCACGAGCGCCACGCAGTAGACCTCCATCTGGCGGTAGTACACGCCGGCGACGGTGGTGGTAGCGTACATGAGGTCGAACACGCCGATGACCGAAAGCACTGACGAGTCCTTGATGTTGATGATGAGTTCGTTGGTGAGTGCGGGGATCGCGTTTTTAATGCCCTGCGGGAACACGACCTTGCGCATGGCCTGCCATTGCGACAAGCCCAGCGAGCGCGCCGCCTCGGCCTGGCCGGGGTCGATGGACTCGATACCGCCGCGCAGGACCTCCATCATATAGGCGGTGGAGTTGAGCGAAATGGTGACAAGACCCGCGGTAAAGGTGCTCCAGATCTGGTTGGCCTGCGCCGTCTCGAAGCCCATGCCGCGCAGAACGGTAAAGCCCGCGTAGTAGATGAGCAGGCCCTGCACCATCATGGGCGTGCCGCGTACGATGGTGGAGTAGACGGTCGCAAAGCCGCGGCCGATACTCTTAAAGAAGCGCACCAGGTCGTTATCCACGCGGTCGAACGTCTGAATGCGTAGGAACACGAAGAGCAGCGCCAGGAAGAATGCGACGACGGTGCCGAAGGTGGCAAGCGCGATGGTGATCTCGATACCGCGGATAAAGAAGTCCCCGCTCTTGTAGGTCATGTAGACCAGGCTCGACAAAAAGTCGCTGGGGTTGGAATCCGAGACAATGCTCACCTGTACCAGGTCGATAAATGACATGACGCAGCGGTCCACGAAAAAGATCGCCGCGATTGCGACCACGACGTAGCTGCCCAGGCGTGCGCCACGGCGGCAACGCTCGGAGGCGAACGGCGACGTTTCGCGATAGTCGTTCCAGTGCATGAGCTTGGTGACCAGCGCCGCCGCCGACACGACGAGCCAGGCCCAAAGAATCGCCCAAAGGCAATCTTGGAACACGCCCGTGGGGACCAAGAAGCTCAGCGGCGTGGGGTTGCGCTGGCTAAACGCCAGGCCGAGCGCCGCGATGACGCTCGTGCCCAGGTATACATAACGGTGGTCGGCCTTGATAAAGGAGGCCAGGCGATTAATGGTTTTCATGCTGCCTCCCTATGCCGGCTGACGGTCGAGGCACGCGTCCCACATTTGGTCGCGCTCCTCTTGGCTAATGCCCTTGAGTGTCTTGTCGATGAGCTTAAGCAGCTTGTCCGAGCCCTTGCGGCAACCGACATTTGCCGCGACCTCCTGCTTAAAGCCCTCGCCCTCGGCAAAATGGATGGGGACGATACCGGGATTTTGGGCCATATAGCCCTTCTCATTCTCGGTGTTGTAGGTCACGGCGTCGCACGTGCCCTGCAGCAGGTTCGAGAACACCGTGGGGACGGAGTCGACCGGGTTCTTGTGCACAACGCCCGGGATCTCGTCGATGACGGTGTCGAGCATGGTGTCCTTTTGGCCGAGTACCGTGGCACCGCTAAAGTCGCTAAGCTTGGTGGCGTTTTGGTAGGGAGAGCCCTCTTTTACGAACAGGCCAAAGTAGCCAATGAAGTACGGGTCGGAAAAGCCGACCGACTCCTCGCGCTCGGGCGTGGCGCTCATGCCGGCGATGATGAGGTCGATCTGGCCGTTGTTGAGCGAATCGATAAGGCCCGAGAAGCTCTGCTTGACGGCAACGGGCTCGCCACCGAGGGCCTTGCAGACGATCTTGGCGATCTGTACGTCGTAGCCATCGGCATAGGCGCCCTGCACGTTGTCGATGGGGATGGTGTACTCACTGGCTTCGGAAACCTGCCAGTTGTACGGGGCGTAGGCCGCCTCCATGCCAATGCGGATCTTGTCCTTGCCGATCACGGAATCGGACAGGTCGTCGCGACCGCCGCCCGTCGTGGGCTGAACCACTTTGAGCGTGGACGGACGCTGACAGCCGGCGAGCGCGCCGGCGACGACGGAAGCGCTCGCAGCGAGAGCGCTACCCAAAAAGATGCGACGGCTGCATACCGGCTGGCGCTGCGCATCGCACTGTTGGGGAGAATGCATAATCTGCCTTCCCTGTTGAATCGTATGCTGATAACTTAACAGGATACCGCTCAGCGCCACCTCCAGCAAATGCATATATAAATGCATATATACAAGTTTACGAACTGAAAACGATTGGTAGTCGTTGGGGACGTTCTTAAACGACTAGTCAAACAAGAACGTCCCCAACGACTAGGCATGAAAAAGGCAAGGCATAGACCTTCTGGTCATGCCTTGCCTTTTGAATGACAAATTGTCGCTCTGGGTGGCGCGCAGCGTCGACCGGTTCGCCGTTCGTTAGAACGGCGGAACACCTAAAGCAGCGTAACCTCGAAGGTACGCTTGTCGGTAGCGCCGGGGGCCAAGGTGATGGTGTTGACCTTGTGCTCAAAGACGTCGTCCTCGGTGTCCATAGTGGTGTGACCGGTCCAGGGCTCGAGCGCCACAAACGGAGCGTCGTTGGCGGCAGACCACACGCCGATGTACTTAAAGCCCTCAAAGTCGATCTTGACGCCGTGGCCCGACTTGCGGCCGCGCAGCGTGAGCGTGGAGCCCGGGGTATCGGTGAACATGATGGCGTCGTTATCGAAGCTGCGGTGCGTGATGGGCAGCACGTCCGAGTTATCGGGAGCCTTGTAGCTACCCTCGAACGTCATAAGGCCATCGGGCGTGATGACGGGGGCCTCGTTAGTCCAAGCCTCGGTAAACGCCAGCTCGTAATCCTCGAACGCCTCGTCCTCGGCGCCGGGGGCGGGCACGTTAAATGCGGGGTGGCCGCCCACCGAGAACGGCAGGTCCACGTCGCCGGTGTTGGTGACGGCAAAGGTCTGCGTAAGGGTGGCGTCGCCGGTCAGGGCATAGGTCATGTTGAGCTTAAAGTGGAACGGAAACGCCTTGAGAGACTCGGACGTGTCGGTGAGCTCATAGATAACGGACGAACTGTCCTCCGACACCTCGACGATCTTGTGCTCGACAATGCGTGCGATGCCGTGGCGCGCCATCTCGCAGGTGCCGGCGGCAGACGTCGCCGTGTTGTTGCGCAGCGATCCCACGATGGGGAACAGGATGGGCGCGTGCTTGCCCCAAAAGGCCGGGTCGCCCTGCCACAGATACTCATTGCCGTTGAGGGCAAGGCTCGTGAGCTGGGCGCCCATGGAATCGATGGCCGCGGTGAGGCCGCCGCGCTTGATGGTAGTGACGGTGGACATGCTACTTCCTCCAAAAGTAAACAACAGTGTCGAGGGTTATTGTCCCACTCTTGGCAGCAGGGCTGAGCGACAGGCGCAGTTATTGAGCAATAGCGTAAAGGTCAAACCCGCCCTGCGGAGTGCTATCGACCGTATCGGGCGCCTGCGAGTTAAAGCTCACGGGAACCATGCGCTTTGAGGCGCGGAAGCGCGTGCCGTCGGTGGCGACGGGCGGTTCGTCGACGGTGAGCTCGTAGTCGCCGGGCTTGAGCTCGATGCCGTCACCAGCGGAATTGACGTATTGATACTCGTCAATCGTCTGCCCTTTGAGCGTACGCCCCACGATGTGGATGAGCATTTGGCTGTCGCCACGCGCGGTGTCCCACATCGCGCCGTCCTTGACCTCGACCGACACATGTACCGAGCGCGTGCGGCTGAGCGATTGCTCGACAGACATCTCGACCTTGGCGGCGTCTTGACGCTGCTGCTCGACATGGCTCCAAACGCTACCGATTGCCGAGCAGGCGATAACGCCGGCCATGAAGGCGATGAGGATGGGGCCGAGCGGAGAACGGCGGCCCGCGTCTTCCTCACGAGCCAGGTCGGGGCGATGTGTGGGCGCAGGCGCCTGGGCGCCTTGCGCGGGCACGTCGAGAATGCTGAAGGATGCCGTGCTGTCGGGGTCGATGGTGTGACGCGGCTGCGGGATCTTTGCCGGCGAGATGGACATGTCCGCCGGCTCACCGAGTGTGGCCGTGGCATCGGCCTTAGCTTCATCGGCCTCGGCTTGGGCCCAAGCCTGCTCAAAGGTCAGGGGCTCGGCGGCATCGGAGGCGGCATCAGGCTCGACAGCGGCATCGTTGCCGGTCTCGTCCTCGTCGCTCGACACGTCACGCGACGCGGGCTCGTCCCACTCCTCGTCCGGAGCCTCGCCCTCGCTATACCACCATTCAAAGTTATCGATATCCATACGGGGCGCCCCTTAGGCCTCGCAAATAAACACTTGTTAGCCTTATACCCGCAGATGGCGCTGGAGCTCGCACGGAATGCGATAAAGGGACTGCTCCTTTGTCGCATCGAAGTTGCGGTGGAATAGTTCCTGTTTGCACGCCCACTCGAGCTATTTAGGGACTATTTCACCGCAAGTTATTTGAGGGCGACGGGGATTTGGATACAGCAGAAGTCCTCTTGGTGAGACTCGTCGTAGCTCGTGGTGTCCAGGTAGCAAAAATCGAAAGCATTGCCGATGGGCTGGAGCGCGTGCCTGTCCATGCAGGCCACGATGGCGCGGATACCCTCGGGCTCGTACGGCATGCCCCAGCGACTCATGCACAGGTACGTGCCCTCGGGCAGCACCTCGACGCCAATCTCCGCCAGCTCGGCAGGATCGCTCGGCAGTATTTCCTCGGCACCACGCGGCAACACGGCAAAGGAACCGGCACCGGCGATGGGGTCGTCGGAATGCAGCGCCTCGCGACGCAGCATGGCGCCCCAACCGCGCATGGGGCGTGTGCCCGTGAGCGCACGCATGCGCAGAATCGCCCGCATGAGCGTGGGGTGCAGCATCGAGCGGCCACGCTCGATATCGCTCGGGAACTCCTCAAAGACCACGTAGCGGCGCTCGAATTGCTTGAGCTCCGGTTTGCCCTCGCGCTCGCGCCAATAGACCGCCTCGTCGTAAAAACTCAGCCGCTCCTGCACGCTCGCGCGCTCGGCTTTGAGCCCGGCAATCTGCTCGTCGAGCGCCTGCACCCGCGAGCGCAGGTGATCGGTCATCTCTCCAATGTCGAACGTCGAGGTCAGGCGATCGATCTCATCGAGTTCCAGTCCCAAGTCGCGCAGCATGCAGATCAGACGCATGAGCGGGATCTGCGTGGGCGAATAGAAACGGTAGCTTTTTTCGTTAACCACGGCGGGTTTAAACAGACCGATCTTGTCGTAGTAGATGAGCGTTTGGCGCGAAACGTTAAACAAGCTCGCCATCTCGCTAATCGCATACATACCCGTCTGCATAGGTCCTCCCGACACACCCTTTGACACGAAAAGCCCGCCGCCCACAGGGGCAGCGGGCTCAAACACTACTCGTATCCTACCCTAAAGATGCCTATGACCAGCGCTTATAGTTGGCGCACGACACGCCGACGGCCTCGAGTGCCTTGGCGGCGATGTGATGCACCGCCTCATCGAGCGTGGCGGGGCCGTTGTAAAACGTGAGCATGGGCGGCATGAGCATGACACCCGGCACGCGCGCCAGGCGTGCCATGTTGTCGACATGGATCGCACTGAAGGGCGTCTCGCGCACCATAAGCACCAGGCGGCGCTGCTCTTTCATCTGCACATCGGCCGCACGCAGCAACAGGTTTTCGCTGTAGCCGCTCGCGATGCCGGCGAGCGTCTTCATGGAGCAGGGAGCCACGATCATGCCGTCGACCGGATAGGTGCCGCTTGCGATGGCAGCGCCAATGTTCTTGTTGTCGTAGACCACATCGGCATAGCACGCAAACTCGTCGAGCGTCATGCCGAGCTCCTGCTCGATGGTGATCTCTCCCCCGCGCGTGACGACAAGCGCCGACTCAGCGCCGGCCTGGCGCAGGCATTTGAGGCATTCAAGGCCCAGTGCCGCACCGCTGGCGCCAGACACGCCAACGACAATGCGACGGGGACGAACAGAAGACTCAGGCATGACAACTCCTTAACTACTTGGTAGGGCTACTTACTAGAAGGCGAGCTCGGCGGCCCACTTGTCCTTGTCGATCTCCATGAACTGCGAGCGGATGAAGTTCTTCTTGAGGTTAAACGGAACCGTGCAGTCGAAGATGGCCTTGCAGGCGATACCGTGCTCGCGGATCGAAGGATCGAACGCGGGGTCGTTGGACGGATCGAGCACGTGGCAGTGGCAACCGGGGATGGTGATGAGGTCCACGTCGGCCTGGAAGCGCGTGGTCATGGCCCACATCACGTCGCTCATATCGAAGATGTCGACATCCTCGTCGACAAGGATGACGTGCTTGAGCTCGGAGAACGCCGAGAAGGCGAGCATGGCGGCGTTGCGCTGACGGCCCTCGTCATTTTTGCTCGACTTCTTGAACTGCATGATGGCAACGAACTTGCCGCCACCGCAGGGAGCGGCGTGAACGTTGAGCAGGCGGCCCGGGATAGCGGTCTCGACCATCTTGTAGATGGAGGCCTCGGTGGGGATACCGGCCATGGACACGTGCTCGTGCGAAGGGCCGATGCAGCTCTCCATAATGGGGTTGACGCGCGTGGTGACGGCGGTGATCTTGATCACCGGGCAGACCTTGGCGCCACCGGTGTAGCCGGGGAACTCGGGCATGGCGTAGCCGTGGCCGTTGACATCCTCGTTGATGGTCTCGTCGTGCATGAGGTAGCCCTCGAGCACGTACTCGGCATTGGCAATGCACTTCTGCGGAACGGTGACGCAGTCGGCAAGCTCGACGGCGCGGCCGCGCAGGGCGCCGGCGATCTGCAGCTCGTTGAAGCCGAGCGGCGTGGTGGGAGCCTCGAAGCCGCAGCACATGTACACGGCGGGGTCCAGGCCGATGGAGATGGAGATGGGCATATCCTCGCCGCGCTGGCAGTACTCGTCAAAGAACGCACCCAGGTGACGGCTGCCCGGGGTGATCCACATGGCGAGCTTGTCCTTGTCGACGCAGGAGAAGCGGTGGATGGTTACGTCGGACTGGGTGCCATCGGGGCTCGTGCCATAGGCGAGGCCCATGGTGATGTAGGGGCCGCCGTCAACGGGCGTGTTGGTGGGAGCGGGAACGATCTTGCGCAGGTCAAAGCCCTCGTCGGTCGCCTTGTACACGACCTCCTGGCAGTCGACGTGCTTGCCCTCGGCGATCTGCTCGGGGGCGATCAGGTTCTCGAAGCGCTTGCCGATCTCGAGGCCCAGGTGCTCCTCGTCCAGGTCGAGCAGGGCGGCAACGCGCTTGCGGCTGGCAAGCATACCGATGCAGACCTTGGCGTCGTCAAAGCCCTTGACGTTGTTGAAGACCATCGCCGGACCCTCTTTGGTCGGGCGCATGACGGTGCCGCCAGCACCGACATGACGGTAGACGCCCGAGACCTCGGCATCGGGATCGACCTGGGTGTCGGTCTCGAGCAGCTGGCCCGGCATCTCACGCAAAAAGTCGAGCGCGGAACGCAGGTCGTGGATCTGGGAAGCATCGGTAGTGGACATGGCGTACTCCTTTCGGGAGAGTGTCCGGCGACGGGGTGCCGCCGGACGGGGTAACGTAATGGGGCCGCGGCGCTCACAAATGGAGCGCTCGACCACTCGAAGTTCAAGCGCTTGGCTGCTTACAGCCGGGGCGCTCGACCGCTTACATCAGGCCAAAGAGGTGGAACCAGGCGGCCTCGACCAGCACGACGACAAAGACGACCGCGGTGAGGGGGATGCCCATGCGCATAGCCTCTTTGGAGGTGTAGCCGCCGGCGTCCTTGCCTTCGCCGATAAGGATCGGCAGGTTATGGAACGGCAGGATGTAGTGGATGTTGATGGACGTGAAGACGATGAGCGCCACGGCGAGTGGGCTCACGCTGGAGCCGGCGGCAAAGCTGATAAATGCCGGCACGCACACGCCGAGCACGGCCATGACCGAGCCCATGAACATGTGGATGATCATGGAAAGCGCGGCGACGAGCAGGGCGAACAGGAAGATGTTCTCAGGCACGGAGCTGGGGAGCACGACGTCGGCGATCCAGGCGTTCATGCCGGTGGCACCGCCCACGGAGCCCACGGCCATGGCGGCCGTCAGGAACATGAGGGACTTGATGTCGACAGCGTTCCAGCTGGCGGGAGTGAGGACTTCGCCGATGATGGGCATGGCGAGAGCAACGCCAATGGCCAGGGTGACCCAGCCGATATAGTCGCCCGAGACGGTGAGCCACAGCGCGATGGCGATGACAAGCCACACGATGGTGCGGATCTCCTTGACGGAGAGCTTGCCGAGCGCGGCCTGCTTGGCCACGATCTGCTCGCGATCGTAGACGAGCTCCTTGCTGGGCTTAAAGAGGAAAAGGCCCAGGAACAGGGTGCACAGCAGCGCAACCAGCATAGGCACGCTCATGTACAGGAACCAGTCGACGAAGGACGGGCTCATGCCGCCGGCCTCGGCACTGTACTGCGCAACGAGCGGGTTAAGCGTGGAGTCGCCCGTCAGGAAGAACATGGAACCCGGGGCGGCAGCGGCAAACACGAGGAAGCCGAGCTTGCCCTTGTCGTCGTCACCGTAGCCGGCGGACTCGGCGATGACCGAGACGACGGCGAGGATGAGGAAGGCGCGGGGGAACGGATGCGGGATCAGCAGCGACAGCACAAAGGTGAGCGCGAAGATCGAGATGATGAGCGACTTGGCGTCGCGCACGAACTTGAGCATGAACGCGTAGGCGATGCGCTCGCCCAGGCCCGACTCCTTGACCGCGCTGGCGATGAGGTAGGCGCCGATGACGAGCCACATGGTGGCCTTGGTCCACGAGCTAAACGTGGAGGCGACCGTCGCCGAGATGCTCGCGGCGCCCGTGTCGTCCACGCACACCTTGAACAGGACGAGCAGTGCGCAGTAGAGCAGGCCCACAAAGCCCGGCTGTGCCACGCCGCATGCCCAGAACACCACCGTGGCGAGCGTCAGTGCCAGACAGGTCTGACCGCCGACCGTGAGCTCGACCGTCGAGCTCAGCTCCGCCAAAGGAAGAAACTTCACCAGCAAAAAGACAACGATACCCAGCACAAAGCCAATTTCGCGCTTGGTGATCTTAAACGCCTTCTTTTCCGCTTCCATCTCCCCACCTTTCTTGTTGGGGGCGCTCCGAATTCGCAGCCATGTTGCCGCTTAAAAAGGGGCGCCCGTTATCGGACACCCCTTACGTTGCGCTGTGTTGCGGCAATACAGTCAAGCGGATTTTTTGGATGAGAAGCGATTCCCTAGACAAAAACCGTCACAACATTCGACGCTTTTCCTCGTTTTCGAGATTTTCGCCGAATGTTGTGACGGTTTGGATGTGGCAAAGGGACTGTCTTTTTTACATAGCGAGGGCCGTGCGGATGAATGGGTCGCCGAGGGCCTCGCGGAGCCAGGGGGCCAGCTGCTCGGGGTGACCCTGCAGGTAGCCTTTGAGCTCGGACGGAGCCACGCGACGCACTTCCGAGATCTCCTCTTGGTTGATATGCAGCTCGCCCGGCTCAACATGGGCAAGGTAGACCTCGCACCATTCGCACTCGCAGCGACCGTCGCCGTGGTCCTCGCGGTACACCACGTGTCCGAGGTGCTTGAGCTGATCGGGCTCGCGCGTAATGCCGAGCTCTTCGTTGATGCGGCGCGCCGTGGCGGCCGCGACGTCTTCCCCGGGGAGCGGATGGCCGGCGCAGCTATCGGCCAGCACCCCGCCCCACAGGCGCTTGAGCGGACTGCGGCGACAGAGCAGCAGGCGCGCGTCTTCGCCCCGGCCCTTGACCAAAAGCGTCAGAAATGCCTGATGCAGGATGCCCTCACCAGCATGGGCCTCGATGCGGTCGACGGGGCCAAGCGCCTCGCCGGTCGCAGCATCGACCGCCACGACCTCGGCGCCCGCACCGCCCTCATCCCAGCCGGCGCGCAGAATGCGGGCTGCGGCTTCCTCGAGCGCGGCGATGAGCTCCTTGGTGGTGTCGAGCACGCGCTGCAGGTCGTCACCGCTCGCTTGTTCAACATGAAAACCCGTGCTTGCAACTACCGGCACGCCAAAGCGCGTGGCCAGCGCCGCCGCGATATCGTGCGCCGGGATCTCGTCTCGATGGCACGGAACGGCTAGGATGCTCACCGTTGCCGTACGGCCGGGCTCGGGGCGCGGAATGGCCTGCGCCGTGGCGCCCAGGTGCGCAAACTCCGGCGAGCAGGCGTACACCGCCATGCCTCGCGGCGTCACCGTCAGCTGGGCCTCGAGCGCAAACTTGCCCTCGCCCACTGCAACCTTTGTCGTGTGCATACCCATGGGATCTCCTGCCGCCCGCGATGTACCTGAGACCATCTTCGCCTGTATTGCGACTATACAGGCAAGCCCTCCATGTGACAAAGGGACTGCCCCTTTGTCACATTCTGTTAGAGTTGCAGGAAGTGAATCCCGCTTATTCATGCGACATTGGAGTGACAACCTTGACCGCTGCAACCACGCCTAAAAGTAAGTCAACCGCTGCCGCGCTCTCCCCCGCGCGCACCAAGCTCTGCCTGGCACTGCTCGTGCTGTTGGGATTCTCGCTCGGCTGCTCCGAGTTCGTGGTCATCGGCATCGAAAGCGACTTGGCGACGGAGCTCGGCATCTCGCTTGCCACCGCGGGCCAGCTTATCAGCGTGTTCGCGCTTGTCTACGCTATCGCCACGCCGGTGCTTGCGCTCAGCACGGGGCGTTTTCGCCGCTACCAGCTGCTCGTGTGCTACAGCATCGTCTTTGTGCTCGGCAACCTGGTCATGGCGTTGGCGCCCAACTTCCAGGTGCTGTTTATCTCACGCATTGTCCTGGGCTCCGTCTCGGGCGCACTGCTCGCCGTTGGTGTGACGTACATCCCCGAGCTGCTGTCCCCGCAGCAAACTTCGCTTGCCATCTCGGTGGTATATGGTGCGTTTTCCGTAGCAATGGTCTTTGTGACCTCGATTGGCAAGTTTGTGGCCGACACGCTCGATTGGCACGTGGCCATGTACGGCACGCTGACCTTTGCCGTTTTGATCTGCGGAGCGCTCGTGGCGTTTATGCCGCGCGCCGGGCAAACCGACGAGCCTGCCACCTTTCGCGAGCAGGCGGGTCTGCTACGCGAGCCGAGCATCATCACCGGCATGCTCATCTTTTTGTTTGGCGTGGGATCGGTCTACGTATTCTACGGCTACGTGACGCCTTATCTTGAGCAGGTGCTGGGTATGGGCACCGTTCAGACAAGCACCACGCTTATGGCCTACGGCGTGTTCTGTCTGATCTCGAACATCCTGGGCGGATGGATCGATGCACGCTTTGGCATGAAGGCGCTGCTTGTGACGTTTGTGCTGCAGGCTGCGGCGCTACTCGGGCTGTTTGCTGTGGGCGGCACCATGCCGCTCGCACTTGTCTTTGTCTTTAGCTTGGCGCTGCTCATGTACCTGTTCTCGGTATCGTGCATCACGCACTTTATGGACGTAGCACGCAGCCGCCATCCCAAGTCGATGGTTCTCGCAAGTTCGGTTGAGCCCATGGCGTTTAACGTCGGCATCTCGTTTGGCACCGCAGTGGGCGGCGCCGTGGTAAGCAGCGTTGGCATTGCGTACGTGGGCGCAGTGGGCGCCGCGTTCTCGCTTGTCGCCTGGGCGCTTACGCTGGTGACGATTAAGCTGGCTCGTTGGGAGCGCCGTCGTCAATCAGCACAGCCCCGGATGCAGGCATAGGGGCGAACATAGCCCAAGGTGGCGAGCAACCGGTGAAAACCGTCCCATACGAGTAGTGTTTATCCGCCTGCAAGCTCCAGCAGTGCAATTTCGTGTACTTCAGATACACACTTTTCCACTATTTCGTGTATTCCAAGTACATGAAATCGTACTAAACTATGTATCTGAAGTACACGAAATTGGAAAGGCGGCCCCATGCGCAGATCAATCGAATCCGTTATCGAATCATGGGCGACAAAGGACGCGTCGCGCCCCATCCTCATCCGTGGTGCGCGACGCGTAGGCAAAACGTACGTTGCCGAGGAAATCGGCAGACGAATCGCCGGCGATGCGTTTGTCAAACTCGACTTTCAGACCGATCTTGAGCTGATCGCTCCGCTGTTCGACTGTCCCACCGACGACGTTGACGCCATCGTGGCGCGAATCTCAGACTATAAACGCACCCCCATTCGCAAAGAAACCGCCTTCATCCTGTTTGACGAGGTGCAGCTCTGCGAACGGGCGCTCAACTCGCTTCGCTTTTTTTCGGGTTCGGGCTGGCGCATATGCGCGACCGGCAGTCAGCTCGGCGTCGCCACGCGCAAGCGCAAGTTGCCTTTTCCCAGCGGCGTTCGTCAAGAGACCATGCATCCTATGTCGTTCGAGGAGTTTCTCTGGGCGCTCGACGAGGAGCAGATGGCCAATGCCATTCGTACCCACGCCGGCACGCTCGAGACCTACGCCGCGCACCAAGCCGCGCTCAGCCTGTTTCATCGATACCAGATCGTGGGCGGCATGCCCGCCGCCGTCAACGCATATCGCAAGACGTTATCCATCGAGGATGCGCGCGTCGAGCAGCGCGAAATCGACGAGACCTATACCGCCGATATGACCGACCCCGAAAACGGGATCAGCGGCGTGGCGGCGCGCAAGGTCTGGCGCTCCATTCCGTCCCAGCTGTTGAGATCGTCCACAAAAAAATTCAAGTACTCCGAGGTCGAACGCGGAGGCCGTCGCGCCAAGCTTATCGAGCCGCTCGACTGGCTCGAAGGCGCCGGCATCATATCGGTCAACAACCTGACCGAAGGCATCGAGCCTCCCCTCGTTCCCTTCGACGACGAAGATGGAAGTTTCTTTAAGGTCTATCTTCTCGATACCGGCCTCATGTTCTACAAACTCGGCATCAACCCGCGGCTCTGGCTCGACCTCAAAGAGGATTCCGCCATAGCGCTATCTTCCGACTTCCGAGGCGCCCTGGCGGAAAACTCGGTCATGCAAGCATTTTCGGGCAATAGCTTGCAGACGTATTACTGGGTGCCGCCGTCGTCTTGGAAGACGACCGGCGAGCTCGATTTTTTACTTCAGACCGACCGTATGGAAATTGTGCCCGTCGAAGTAAAGTCCGCACGTAACGTGCGCGCGAGAACCCTCAGGTCGTTTATGGACAAAGCCCGATCGCCATATGCCTACATTTTGTCCGAGAACAATTTTTCCCGCAGCGAAACCGATGACGGGCGCGAGCTGCGCCACCTCCCCTTGTACGCAGCGGGCTTTATTGGAGCAAACTGCCTCAAGAGCAGTCTGTAAGCCCTGCACGACCGCCTAGAAAGGAAGCCGCTCATGCAACGCATTCTTTTTATCTGCTATGGAAATATCTGTCGCTCGACGATGGCTGAGTCGGTGTTTACCGAGCTCGTGCGCCGCGCTGGGCGCGAGGCGGAGTTTGTCATCGATTCCGCTGCGACCTCGACCGAGGAGATCGGCAACCCGCCACACCACGGTACCGTTGCCAAGCTGAGCGAGGTTGGGATTCCCGTCGTCGCACATCGTGCACGTCAGGTGCGTCGCGCGGAGTATGGCGACTGGGACCACATTGTCTATATGGACGACGAGAACGCCCGCGGCCTGTACCGAATTTTTGGGAAGGACCCCGATGGCAAGATCTCGCGCCTGCTCGATTGGACCGATCGCCCCGGCGACGTGGCCGATCCCTGGTACACCGGCAATTTCGACGCCACCTACCGCGATGTACTCGCCGGTTGCACCGCTATGCTCGAGCAGCTGTAGGCGCTCGGGCGGCGCGGGCACACGGGCCACGCCATCGGCATAAAACGAGCGTGGATTTTCTCCCACTTTGAGCGTTCGAGCGCGCTCTAAACGGGAGAAAATCCACGCTCGTTATCTCGGTGGGAGAAAATCAACGCTCATGAATGTGACAAAGGGACTGTCCCTTTGTCACATCCGGGACTGACCCTAGACCGGCTTGACCTCCAGCTTAATCCCCTTGGCACAGGAGTCGCCCAAAACATCCGAAAGGGCCCAGGTCGCATATAGCGGCAAATAGAGAACCGCTCCGTTGCGCTCAACGTTGCCTCTCGAGAAAACAATCCCGAGCCTTACGCCATATTCAGCCGTATCAAGCACATGACCGAGCGCAGCGTGCGCGTGGTAATAGGAGCCCGATTTAACCTCGATCGGAACAGCCGTCCCATCCGGTCCATCGACCACAAAGTCCACTTCACCGCGCTTTTTTGTCTGATAGTAGTAAAGCTGGCGATTTTGGGCAGCCAGCTGCTGGGCCACCACGTTTTCGTAAATGCCGCCCAGATTGGGCTCCTTGCTATCAAGATACGCCGCTTGGGCGACTCCAACGGGGTAGCGCGCCATCAACATGCCCGTATCCGATTGATATAGCTTGAACTGCGATGGCCGTGCCGTCTTGAGCAGGGGCGATTTTGGCTCGGTTACGATATCGGCTTTGAGGGCAACGCCGGCATCGACAAGCCATACAAAATCTCGCTGATACTTCTCGTAGTGAGCCTTGGGGTCAATGGAATTGAGCACGAAGCGCTTGTTTTCGCCCCCGAGCATAATAGGGAGCTGATCGTAGATGCTCTGCACCTGAAGGGCTCGCCCGCTTGCATACTTGGAGATATCCCGTCGGTACTGTTCGTTGAGCTCTGACTGCAGCTGACGAACAGAGGCAAGGTCGCCCCGCGTGTCAAGGAAACGCTGCACGACCTCTGGCATTCCGCCGACAACGGTATAGGTCCTGAAGTTTGCCATCATCGCGTCATGAATGTAACCAGGAATGGGCTTCTCGTTGATGCACGCGTCGCGTATCGTTTGGCGAGCCCCTTCGCTCACCCCGATTGCCCAGCAAAACTCCTCAAAATCGAGCGGGAACATCCTAAGCTCGTGGACATACCCCACGGGATAGGACCTGACGCCCTTGAACTGGGTCCCGAGCATTGACCCCGAAAACGCCCAGCGGCACCTCCCGTCCTCAACAAGGAACTTTGCCATCGTCATGATGTCGGGGGCCTCTTGGACCTCATCGATAAACACGAGCGTTTTGCCTGGTGCAATCGACTTTCCCGAAAGAAGCGTCACTCTGCTGATGAAATCATCGGCATCCCGCGCCTCGAGAAGAGCATCTTTTGCCTGGCGATTTTCCATGAGGTTAAGCTCGATGTAGGTTGCATGGCTGGCTTTGCCAAACGCGCGAATCGAATAGCTTTTGCCGATCTGGCGAGAACCCGTGATGAATAAGGCCTTTTGCTCGGTAGACTTCAGCCAACGCTCCAGCTCTGCCGCTATTTTCCTACGCAGCATAGGCTCTCCCCTCAGTGTCATCAAATGAAATGCAAAGTTTATACGCTTGATTATCGATGAAACGCAGAATTTTTAGAACCTAAAATCGGATGAAATGCAGAGATTTTAGATTACAAGCACAATAGAAGGAACGCCACCGGCGAATGTGACAAAGGGACTGTCCCTTTGTCACATTGCGCTCAACTACTCGTCGACGATCTCGGCGAGCCAGACGTTCAGCGTATCGACTTCGGGGCAGCAGAACTTTGCCGTGCCGGGCTCGTTGCCAGGCACGGTTCCGCCATAGCGCAGGATATCGATATAGGGAAAGCCCACATGGCAGGCCATGGCGCACATCTTGCCGCGGTCGCGGTCGAAGTCGAAGACGTCACCCGGCTTGTGCCCGTGATGGCAGCGGCATGTGCCCAGCTGGTCCACGCAGCTAATGCGAATACGTGGGCGCTTGCCGCGCGGGGCACCGAGCGGCTTGTTCTCGCCCGCTGCCCCGGTGCCGCCCTCGCCGGCGCTACTCATGGTCAATCACATCCAGGCAGGCCTCGATGGGAAGGCCGGCGGACTTATCCTCCTGGTCGGCATTGCGCTCGATGAGCTCCGCTACCACGCGCATGGCATCGCTCGTCGCGCGCTGAAGGCTCCAACCGGCCATAACGCGGCCGACGAGCACCGCCGAGAACGTGTCGCCCGTGCCCGGGAAGTAGACCGGGATCAGGTCGAAGGGAATCGTAAAGTACTCCCCCGCCACATGGTCGTAACCGATGACGACATTCGCACCGTCGACCACAGCGCTCGTAATGACCACCGACTTGGCGCCCAGGGCACGCACGGCATCCACAAGAGTGCGGCCCTCATCGGGCGTGATTTGCTCGGCAATGGGCGTATCGGTGAGCAGGCACGCCTCGGTGTAGTTTGGCACCGCATAGTCGGCGCACTCGAGCAGGCTGCGCATGAGACCGATCGTGGACTCGGGCACGCCGGCGTAGAGCTTGCCGTTGTCGCCCATGATGGGGTCGACGAACACCTTGGTGCCCTTTTGCGCACGGCGGTGGCAAAAGTCCGAGATGATACGCGTCTCTTCCTCGGTCACGATAAAACCAGTCGAGATGGCGTCGAACTCAAAGCCGAGCTCTTCCCAGATGGCAAGACTCTGACGCACGTACTCCGTGGTGTCGTGGATGTAGAACTTGGGGTAGTTGAGCGTATCGGACACAAGCGCCGTCGGCAGGTTGTGGATGCGATAGCCCATGTGCGACAGCATCGGCAGCATGGCAGAAAGCGCGACCTTGCCGTAGCCGCACATGTCGTTGATCAGCAGCAGCTGAGTGTTCTTCATGAGGATCTCCCTTGGTTCGGGCACGGCGCAGCAGCGCCACAGTGCGACTAAGTGTAGCGCAGGGGACGTTTGCAGCGTCGAGCGGTTACGGCGTTTGGCAAAACGCCGTAACTTAATAAGTTTGGTACCTTGACATTGATTTCTCACGCTCCTAAATTGGTTAGGCACAAAACAATTCCACTACCTAACTAAAGAAAGGAGCAACACTAATTCATGTGCGATGAACCTCTTAACCTTTGTTCGCACGAGCCCGGCGGTGACCCGTCGCAACCGGTAGACATACCCGAAGCGGTCAGCGCCGAAGACAAACTCGCCAAGCGCATCCTGAGCGGCCTGGGTTTTTGCGGCCATTACATGCATTTTCATGGCGGAGGCGTGTCCGGCAAGGCGCCCATCATCTGCCTGCTGGCCAAGCAGCCCGGCGGCGAGATGTCGCAGCAGGAACTCGGCATGCACTTTGACCTCAAGCCGGGGTCGCTTTCCGAGATCCTGTCCAAGCTCGAGGTCAACGGCCTCATCGAGCGCAGCCGTAACCCCAAGGATCGACGGCAACTCACCATTCGCCTGACCGAAACCGGCCGGGAAAACGCCCGCATCGACCAGGCGGCCCGCATCCGCTTTAGAGAACGGGCCTTTAGTGCCCTCACTCACGACGAGCGCGAGCAGCTCGCCGAAATGCTCGAGAAAATCCGTGTAACCTGGGAGGAACTGGATGATTAAAACCCTCATGGGCAGCATCCGCGACTATATGAAAGTCACTGTTGCCACGCCATTGCTCGTGCTTGGCGAGGTGCTCTGCGAGATGCTGATTCCATTTATCACCGCCAACCTGATCGACGCTATCAAAGACGGCGCCACCGTAGCCGAGATGCTTCCCACCGCAGGCTTTTTGGTGCTCATCGCGCTAACATCCCTTGCTTTTGGCGCCGCTGCCGGCGTTACCTGCAGCCATGCGAGCTGCGGCTTCGCCAAGAATCTGCGTCACGACCTGTTCTACAAGATCCAGACGTTCAGCTTTGCCAACATCGATGAGTTCTCGAGTTCCTCGCTCGTCACGCGTCTGACCACTGACATCAACAACGTGCAGCAGGCCTTTATGATGATCATCCGTATCGCCGTGCGCGCACCGCTGGTATTGATCTTCGCCTTTACCATGGCGTTTATCATGGGCGGCAGCGTCGCCATGGTCTACCTGGTCATCATTCCGCTGCTGGGCTTTGGACTGTTCTTTATCATCTTTAAGGTGCGCCCCATCTTCTCGCGCGTGTTCCACAAGTACGACGCACTTAACGAGTCTGTCGAGGAAAACGTCACCGGCATGCGCGTGGTCAAGAGCTATGTGCGCGAAGACTTTGAGAAGGAGAAGTTCGCGACCGCCGCGCGCGACGTCCAGATGGACTTCACCCGCGCCGAGAAGCTGCTCGCCTTTAACAACCCCATGATGAACATCTGCGTCAACGGCGCGTTTGTCGTCATCATCTACCTGGGCTCCAAGCTCATCATCACGAGTCAGGGCACGCTGTTCGACGTGGGCCAGCTCTCCTCGACCTTTACCTATGGTTTCCAGATTCTCATGAGCCTGATGCAGCTGTCGATGATCTTTGTCATGGTGACCATGGCCGACGAATCGGCACACCGCATTGCCGAGGTGCTGGCCGCCGAGCCCACGATCGCCGATCCCGCCGAGCCCGTGCTCGAGGTTGCCGACGGTTCCATCGACTTTGACCACGTGAGCTTTAAGTATTCCGCACATGCGAAGCGCCAGGCGCTCGACGATATTGACCTGCACATTAAGAGCGGCGAGACCATCGGCATCATCGGCGGCACCGGCTCGGCCAAGTCCACGCTTGTAAACCTCATCGCCCGCCTGTACGACGCCACCGAAGGCACCGTGCGCGTGGGCGGCATGGACGTGCGCGACTACGACCTGGACGCACTGCGTTACCAAGTGGCCATGGTGCTACAGAAAAACGTGCTGTTTAGCGGCACCATCGCCGAGAACCTGCGCTGGGGCGACCCGAACGCCACCGACGAGGAAGTCCGCGAGGCGGCACATCTGGCCTGCGCCGATGAGTTTGTCGACGGCTTCCCCAAGGGCTATGACACCTGGATTGAACAGGGCGGCTCCAATGTCTCGGGCGGTCAGAAGCAGCGCCTGTGCATTGCGCGCGCCCTGCTGCGTCGCCCCAAGATCTTGATCCTGGACGACTCCACCAGCGCCGTCGACACCAAGACCGACGCCAAGATTCGCGCAGGGTTGGCAAGCTATCTGCCCAACACGACCAAGCTCATCATCGCCCAGCGCATTAGCTCCGTGCAGGACGCAGACCGCATCATCGTCATGGAGGGCGGCCGCATCGCTCAGATCGGCAGCCACGACGAGCTGCTCAAGACGAGCGAGATCTACCGCGAGACCTTCACCTCGCAAAACAAGATGTCTGCCGAGGGCGAAGGGGCCGTCGAGGCCGACACCGAGGCATCCGCAACACAAGCTCAGACCCAGGAAGGAGGCGAGGCACATGAGTAAGGCAACGACCGCCGAGCGCGCACTCAACCGCAAGGGTGGCACCATGTCGCGCCTCATCAAGACGCTCTTTGGCTTCTACCCCGTGCTTTTGCCCCTCGTCGTCGTCGGCGTGGTACTCTGCGCCATCATCAACTCCATCGGCGCGACCTTCCTTCAGAGCGCCCTGCAGATTATTAGCGAATCGTGGCAGTCGGGCGATTGGACGACCGCGCAGCCCAAGATTCTGCAGCTTGTGACCACCCTCGCCTGCATCTACGGCATCGGCATCCTGTCCTCACTGTTCTGGAACCGCGCCATGGCCATCGTCACGCAGGGCTCACTCGAGAAGCTGCGCGAGAAGATGTTCAACCGCATGCAGGACCTGCCGATTCGCTACTTCGACACGCATCAGCGCGGCGACATCATGAGCCACTACACCAACGACATCGACACGCTGCGCCAGATGATCAGCCAGTCGCTGCCCAACCTGCTCATGACGACCATCGTCATCGTCACGGTGTTCTTTATCATGCTGTACTACAGCGTTTGGATGTGCCTGGTCATTGTGGCCGGTGTCGCCTTTATGACCTTTATGACCAAGCTGCTCGGCTCCAACTCCGCGCGCTTCTTCATTGCGCAGCAGACCGAGCTCGGCGTGGTCGAGGGCCATATCGAGGAAGTCATGAACGGCCAGAAGGTCGTCAAGGCATTCTGCCACGAGTCTGCCGCCGAGGCCGATTTTGACGAGCGCAACGAAAAGCTCTTCGAGGTCTCGCAGAAAGCCAACATGTACGCCAACATCCTCATGCCCATCCTTATGAACCTGGGCAACCTGCTCTACGTGCTGGTCGCACTGGCAGGCGGCATTTTCCTGGCGCTGGGCGTGCCCAACCTGAGCATCTCGGGCATGGCGCTGTCCATCGCCGTCGTAGTGCCGTTCCTCAACATGACCAAGCAGTTCTGCGGACAGATCGGCCAGATCTCGCAGCAGATCAACGCCGTGGTCATGGGCCTCGCCGGCGCCGACCGTATCTTTGAGCTCATCGACGAGGAGCCCGAAGCCGACGAAGGCTATGTGACGCTCGTCAACGCTCAGGTGAACCCCGATACCTGGCAGCTCGAGGAGGCCGACCACCACACTGGCATGTGGGCGTGGAAACATCCGCACCGCGCAACCGGCGAGATCGAGTACGTGCCGCTGCGTGGCGACCTGGTCATGGACAACGTCGACTTTGGCTACACGCCCGACCACGAGGTGCTGCACGGCGTGTCCGTGTTTGCCAAGCCGGGCCAGAAGGTCGCGTTTGTCGGCGCCACCGGTGCCGGTAAGACGACCATCACCAACCTCATCAACCGCTTCTATGACATCGCCGACGGCAAGATTCGCTACGACGGCATCAACGTCAACAAGATCCGCAAGGCCGACCTGCGCCGCTCGCTGGGCGTCGTGCTACAGGACGTGAACCTGTTCACCGGCACCGTGATGGATAACATCCGCTACGGCAATCTGGACGCTACCGACGAGGAGTGCATCGCGGCGGCCAAGCTCGCGGGCGCGGACGACTTTATCACCCGCCTGCCCGACGGCTACGACACCATGCTCACCGGCAACGGCGCACAGCTGTCGCAGGGCCAGCGCCAGCTGATCTCGATCGCACGCGCCGCCGTCGCCGATCCGCCGGCGATGATCCTGGACGAGGCCACGTCGAGCATCGATACCCGCACCGAGGCCATCGTGCAAGCCGGCATGGACAAGCTCATGGAAGGCCGCACGACGTTTGTCATCGCGCACCGCCTGTCCACCGTGCGCAACTCCGACGCGATCATCTGTCTGGATCACGGCCGCATCATCGAGCGCGGCAACCACGACGAGCTGATCGCCAAGCGCGGGTATTACTACCAGCTCTATACCGGAGCGTTTGAACTGGAGTAGTTCGGCCCGCCGAGATGGCCGATTTGTCGCTCATTCGTCGGGCATGACCCTAAGGTCAATGCCCTCCTCTTTCGGGGCAAATCGACTCATCTCAGCGACCCAAACACAATGCGCCGCAACGAATAAAGCCTCCGCAGCTACACGAACTGCGGAGGCTTTTTTCATGCCGGCCGGAAACCGTATCCCACTTTTCGGGCCAAAAATGGGATGCCGTTTCCCGCTGGGCCCCCTCCGGGAAACGGCATCCCATTTCAAGGGCATAAACCGGGATGTGGTTTCCCCTAACGGCACCTTTGGGAAGCCGCATCCCACTCTGTACGCACAAAACGGGATGAGCTTTCCCATGGTGATCCAAGACCAGAAGCATGTCCGATAGCGCGGCCAGGTCAAGAACAACAAGGCAAGCGTCACGCCAATTTGGACGAGCGTCTGCTGCAGTTTAAGGCTGCTGGCCCATATGGTAGAGTTAACCACCCATGAATTTCAGCACACTGCGTGCTACCTGTTCTTTTGTCATTTAGGGAAGTGAACTTGTGAATACTTCTGTCGCCAAGAAGGCCAGCCAGGCGGTGCGCCTGCTCATGATGGTGCTCACGGCAGTTCTCATCTTCTTCTTCATCAATGTCATGCTGCTCGTCTCCGATATCCAGGGCACGGCGCGTATGGTCAACTACGCCGGCCTGGTGCGCGGCACCACGCAGCGAATCGTTAAGCTCGAGGACGCGGGCCAGCCTCAAGATGACCTGCTCAAAGCCGTGGATTCATACATCAACGGTTTGCGTTACGGAAGTGACGACCTCAACCTCGTCCGTCTCGACGACGATGAGTATCAGGCAAAAATGACCGAGCTTGCAAATTATTTTGATGAGCTTTGCACCGAGATTGCCTGTGTGCGTGAAGTCGGCTACGAGAACACCGATATCATCGCGATGAGCGAGGAGTTCTTTGGTATTTGTGACGATGCTACACGACTCGCGGAGGACTACTCTCAGGAGAAGGCGTCGGCGCTCAACTATCTCGAGGGCCTGGTGATCATCGACATCATGGGCTTGGTGGCGACCTTTGCGGTCGAACTTGTTCGCGCGGTGCGAACTGCCGCGCTCAATCGCGAACTGCAGAACAAAGTCTATCTCGACGAAGCCACAGGACTGCCCAACAAGAACAAGTGCGAGGAGGTCTTGGGGCAGGAGCAGCCTGTCTCCGCGGAGGCGCCCGTTGCGGTGTGCGTCTTCGACCTTAACAATCTGCATACGGTCAATAACAACTTCGGTCATGAGAAGGGCGATGAATACATTCGCTCTTTTGCCCAACAACTGGGAAGTGTGGCATCCGAGACGTGCTTTGTGGGCCGCGACGGCGGCGATGAGTTTATCGCGGTGCTGCGGGATTCCGATCGGGCTGCCGTGGAGTCCTGTCTCGCTCGGGTCCGTGCGAACGTGAACGAGTATTCCGAGGCTCACCCCGACATGCCCATCAGCTATGCGGTGGGCTTCGCGCTTTCCAGTGATTTTGATGAACCGCCTACGATGCGCGAGCTCTTTTCCCAGGCCGACAAGAACATGTACGTCGATAAGAACCGCGTAAAGACAGCCGAGGCAGCCGGGCCGCAACGCGAGGACCGCTAAACCCGTAGCAAAGGGTAGCTAATTTGGGACGGGACTCTTTTGGCTACTTGAGGAGTTGGGCCATGGCGTTGACGAATTTTTGTACTTGGAGGGTTGGCTCGAGCGGGTAGTGCAGGTAGACCGGCACCTCGCGGCCGCATAGGAACGGCACGCCCATAAAGGCTGGATGTACGCCCGACCATGCGCCGCAGGTGAGCACCGCGTCGCCTTTTTCCTCGGCCTCGTTAAAGAGTGCGAAGTCGAAGCTGTCCACGTCGATGACATCCACGCCGCCATCGGCCAAAAGGTCGATGCGCAGGCTGTCCATGGCGTCGTTGCCGTGACGCAGCACGCGCAGGCGCATACCCTCCAGATCGGCAACCGTGATACGGCTCTTGCGCGCAAGCGGGCTCGTGCGCGGCACATCGATATAAAACGGCACGTTGACGATAAGGAGCTTTTGGCATGCGTCGCCCCAGCGCGGGGTCGAAAAACTCGACTGCACCACGTCGACCTCGCGGCCCAAGCTGCGCATGACGGTCTCGCGCTCGTCGTAGAGGTCGCTCACCGGCACGATCTCAAAACGCAGCGACGGCTCCAGCTCGTGCACGCCCGTCCACATCGAAAGCGTCTGGCGGCCCGGGCACATCATCGACACGCCCAGGCGCACCGCACCGTCATCGCCCGCCGCGCGTCGGGCACGGCGCAGGGCATCCTCGGACTGACGCATGATCGAGCGCGCATCGTCCACCAGTAGCGCCCCCGCCGGCGTCACCTTAACGCCCGAATGCGAGCGCTCAAACAACGTAATACCGAACTCGGCCTCGAACCCCGATACCTGCTTGACGAGCGCCGGCGTCGACACGCGTAATTTTGCCGCGGCGCGTGAGAAGCTTCCCAGCTCCGCGGCGGCCGAAATAGCCTCAAGTCGTCGATCGTACACGTCATCTCTCCGTTTTCGCACGTACGGCCACGCGGAGCCGCAGGGGGTTGTTTTCGCAGGTCACATGCTCAATCAGGTACAAATCGCATCATACAGCGTAAACCTATGGTTAACGCCATTCTAACAAATATGCAATTCACCTGCGCAAATGCAAAGCATACGATAACCAGCGAAAACCACGTGGGTCGGTTAATGGGAACGACCCACAGGGAGGCACAAGAAGGGAAGTTCCTATGAGCAACTGGCTTAAGCTCGAGGGCGATGTCTGCGCCGTGACCGGTGCACTCGGCGGTATGGGCGTCGAGATTTGCCGCGAGTTCGCCCGCAACGGCGCCAACGTCGTCCTGCTCGATCTGGACGAGGAAAAGGTCAAGGCCGCAGCCGCCGACCTCGCCGCCGAGTTTGGCATCCACGCCGAGGGCTACAAGATGAACGCCACCGACGAGGCCGAGGTTCAGGCCGCCGTCGATGCCACCATCGCCGACTTCGGCCGCGTCGACGTTCTCGTCAACACCGCCGGTATCCTGCGCTTCGCAGCCATGGAAGACCTGCCGCTCTCCGACTGGAACGAGGTCATCAACGTCAACCTCACCGGTTACTTCATCACCTCGCAGCGCTTTGGTCGCGAGATGATCAAGGCCGGCCAGGGCCGCCTAGTGCACATCTCGACCGTTGCCAGCCACTCCCCCGAGACGTTCTCGGGCGTGTACAGCTCCACCAAGGCGGGCGTCAACATGATGTCCAAGATGCTGGCTGCCGAATGGGGTCCCTACGGCGTGCGCTCCAACTGCGTCGAGCCCTGCTTCGTTAAGACCCCCATGTCGGCCAACTTCTACGCCGACCCCGAGGTCGAGAAGAGCCGCAGCCGCCTCATCGCCACGCGTCGCATCGGCGAGGTCAGCGATATCGCCAACGCCGTCATGTTCCTGGCGTCCAAGCGCTCGGACTTTACCACCGGCGATGCCATCAAGGTCGACGGCGGCTTCTCCAACATGATGGGCGACCTCACCGCCAAGCCCGGCGGCCGTCGCGCCTATGCCGACAACTACCTTAAGAACAAGGGTGTCGAGCTTTGGTCCGATGAGTCCGGCGTCGCCAAGCCGACTGACCAGTAAACCAACCTGACAGGGAGGCCCCGCGGACACGCCCGCTCCTCCCCCGCATCGATTAGAAAGAGTCCAATGGCTTCCACCAACTCCAACAAGGGTCGCGCCGTCGTGCTTTCCGCCGCGTGCGTCACCATGTTCTTCATCAGCTCCATCGCGCTGTATTCCGTCGTGAGCAAGAACCTGCTCGCCGTCTACCCCGAGTGGTCGAGTGCCCTTACCTGGGCTTTCCCCGTCTTTCAGACCATCATGGCCGTGACGGGCATCTTCGCCGGCCGCATCTCCGATAAGATCGGCCCGCGCAACGTCGTGATCGCCGCCGCCGCGTGCTACGGCCTGGGCTGGTTCATGTCCGGCACCGTCACCGAGCCGTGGCAGTTCTACCTGTGGTTCTCGCTCGTCGCCGCCATCGGCAACGGCCTGGGCTACAATCCCGCGCTCACCACCGGCCAAAAGTGGTTCATCGACAAGAAGGGTCTCGCCTCCGGCATCACCCTGGCCGCTTCGACCGCCGGCCCCGCCGTGCTGTCCCCGGTGCTCGCCTCGCTACTCATCCCGAGCCTGGGCATCTTTGGCGCCCTTAAGGCGCTCGGCGTCATCTTCTTTGTAATGATCGCCGCCTCCGCCCTGTTCCTGAAGGCCCCCGAGGCCGGTTGGCTGCCCGAGGGCTTCGAGGCCCCCAAGGGCGGCGCACACGCCGGCACCTTCGGCGACCTCACCCCGGGCGAGATGGTCAAGACCCCGCGCTTCTGGGTCCTCATCATCACCTTCGCCTTTGCCGCCACCGCGGGCACCCTGCTCGTCGGCAAGGTTGCCTCCATCGCCGCCGTCCAGCTCTTCACCGACCCCACGAGCGCCGCGGCCGTCGCCCTCGGCGGCGTGGTCGTCTCCGTCAACACCTGCGCCAACCTGGTTGGCCGCCTGTCCTTTGGCCAGATCATCGACAAGCTCGGCGCCTATAAGTCGCTGCTAATCAGCCTTGTCGTCACCATCGTCGCGCTCGTCATCATGTCGATGAGCTTTACGCAGACCATGTTCTTTGTGGCGCTCGCCCTGCTCGGCTTTAGCTTTGGCGCCCTGCTCGTCATCTACCCGCCGCTCACCGGCGGCGCCTTCGGTACCAGCAACATCGGCGTCAACTACGGCATCATGTTCCTGGGCTACGCCGCTTCCACCTGGATCAGCCAGCCCATCACTGCCGTGCTGTATCACGCCGAGGCCGGCAGCGCCGCCTACCAGCAGTCCTTCTACGGCGCCATTGTGATCGCCGCCATCGCCGTCGTGCTCACCGTCTACATGATGGTCTCCGACAGCAAGAAGAAGTCTGCCTAGTTTTACCGACGTGACAAAGGGACTGCCCCTTTGTCACATTCCACCGGCCACCAGTATTAAGGAGTCGAAATGTCTGAGCTCAATCCCGTCCGCATTGCCGTTATCGGCGCCGGCGCCATGGGCCGCAACCACATCCGCTTTGTCACCGAGGAGCCCGAGGCCGAGCTCGTCGCCATCGCCGACGCCTTTGAGGGCGCCCGCGCCACGGCCGAGGCCGCCGGCGTGCCGTTCTTTACCGATCCCGCCCAGATGATGGACGAGGTCAAGCCCGAGGCCGTCATCATCGCCACCCCCAACGACCTACACCTGGGCGTTGCCCGCGAGGCCGTAAAGCGCAACATCGTGCCGCTGGTCGAAAAGCCGATCTCCAACGACCTGGAAGATGCCCAGGCCTTCGCCGCCGAGGCCGAGACCGCCGGCGTGCCCGTGCTCGTGGGTCAGCACCGTCGCCACAACCCCTTCGTCAACAAGGCCAAGGAGATCATCGAGTCCGGCGAGCTGGGCAAGCTCACCGTGTCGAGCTTCCACTACATGATCTATAAGAATGACGAGTACTTCGACGTCGAGTGGCGCCGTAAGAAGGGTGCCGGCCCGATCCTGGTCAACCTGGTTCACGACGTCGACCTGCTCCGCTACCTGCTGGGCGAGCCCGTTGCCGTCCAGGGTATGCAGTCCAGCGCCGCCCGCGGTTTTGAGACCGAGGACTCCGCCGTGGTCAACGTCCGTTTTGCCGATGGCGCGCTCGCAAGCATGACCATCTCCGACGCCACCGCCAGCCCCTGGAACTGGGAGGCAACCGCTCGCGAGGATCCGCAGTACCGCCCCTTCGACGCCGACGCCTACTTTATCGGCGGCACTAAGGGCGCCCTGTCGCTGCCCCGCCTGCACCAGTTCTCTTACGACGGCGCCTCCAACTGGCACAAGCCGCTGCAGATGGAGATTCCGGCCGTGGACCCGGCGCTGCCGCACAAGATGCAGCTCAAGCACTTTGTGAAGGTCGTCCGCCGCGAGGTCGAGCCCGTCGTGACCCCCGCCGATAACGTCAAGACGCTCACGCTTCTCAACGCCATCAAGGAGGCCGCCGAGACCGGCCAGCTCGTCGAGCTGTAATGCTGTATTAGGGCAGGCCTCGGCAGAAACCCCATGCCGAGCCCTTCGGTCCGCCACCAACAAGCCCCTCTTCTTTGCCCTGCGAGCAGCCTCCTGCCCGCGGGGCTTTTTGCTACCTTGCCGACGATTATTCTGGAGCGAGGCTATTTTGCGCCTCAGCTTGGTTCGTTCGCCACGAAATGGGCCTATCTACTACGTTTAACCGATCGCCCTCAAGCATGCCGAATTTCGCGAGATAAAAACCGCAGGTAAACGGCTTGCCGACTTTCGGAAAACCCAGGTATGGTCAGCCCCTACGGGTAAAACGTAGTAGATAGGCCGTTTTCGTGGCGCGGCCCCAAAACAGCCTTTTGGGACGGGTGGTATCCTTGGTAGCCCTGTGCTGCAAACGCACCTTAAACGCAAGGAGTCCCATGGATCTTATCGCCCAGCTCGCCCACGAGCTCAACCTTAAGGCCGCCAACATCGAGGCGGCCGTCAAGCTCATCGACGAGGGCAACACCATCCCCTTTATCTCGCGCTACCGCAAGGAAGCCACGGGCGGCATGGACGACGTCGCCCTGCGCGCACTCGACGAGCGCCTGTCCTACCTGCGCAATCTTGAACAGCGCAAAGAGGACGTCATTCTGCTCATCGACGCCCAGGGCAAACTTACGCCCGAGCTCGAACAGCAGATTCGCGAGGCCACGCAGCTCCAGCGTGTCGAGGACCTCTACAAGCCCTACCGCAAAAAGCGCATGACCCGCGCGCAGAAGGCCCGCGAGGCAGGTCTGGAGCCGCTTGCCAACATGATCATCATGCAGGCATCCGCCAAGGGCAGCGCGCTCGACGCCGCCGCGGCCTACGTCAACGAGGAGGCTGGCTTCGACACGCCCGAAAAGGCGCTTGCCGGCACCGCCGACATCGTGGCCGAAACGGTGGCCGAGGACCCGGAGAACGTCGCCGACCTGCGCGCCTTTACGCAAAACACTGCCGATATCGTCGTCGAAGCCACCGACCCTGCGGAGAAGACCCCCTACGAGCCCTACTACAACTTTGACGAGCCGCTGCGCCGTATACCCAACCACCGCGTGCTGGCTATCGACCGCGGTGAGCACGAGGGCAAGCTCCGTGTGCGCGTGAACGTCGACGGCGCCGCCGCCACGGCGCGCCTCGGCAGCCGCTGGCCCCGTCGCCAAGGCGTCTTCGCTCCCGTCTTTGACGCCGCCATCGCTGACGGTTACAAGCGCCTGATGGCCCCTTCGCTGGAGCGCGAGGCCCGCGCCAAACTCACCGTTCGCGCCCAGACCGAGGCCATCAACGTCTTTGCCAAGAATCTCGAGGGGCTGCTCTCGGCACGCCCCGTGCGCGGTGCCCGCGTGCTCGCGCTCGATCCGGGCTACCGTACCGGCTGCAAGGTCGCCGTCATGGACGAGACCGGCAAGCTACTCGACCACGGCGTGGTCTACCCCACCAAGCCGCGCCACGACGTCGCCGGCACCAAGCGCGAGCTCGCCCGCCTCGTCAAGAAGGACGGCGTCAACACCATCGTCATCGGCAATGGCACTGCCAGCCGCGAGACCGAGGAAGTCGTCTCGGAGTTCATCGCCGAGCAGGCTCCTGGGCTGCGATACACCATCGTCAACGAGGCCGGCGCATCGGTGTACTCCGCCTCCGAGCTCGCAAGCCAGGAGTATCCCGACCTGGATGTCACTGTGCGTGGCGCCATGAGCCTGGGCCGCCGCCTGCAAGACCCGCTGGCAGAGCTCGTCAAGATTCCGCCCCAGTCCATCGGCGTTGGCCAGTACCAGCACGACCTTGACCAGGCCGAGCTTTCGCGCACCCTGGGCCACGTGGTGGAAGACGTCGTCAACCGCGTGGGCGTCGACGTCAACACCGCGAGCGCGAGCCTGCTGGGATACGTATCGGGCATCACGCCAAGCGTGGCCAAGAACATCGTGGCCTACCGCGAGGAAAACGGTGCCTTTACCGATCGCCGCCAGCTCAAGAAAGTCCCCAAGCTGGGACCCAAGGCATATCTCAACGCCGCGGGCTTCCTGCGCATCAGCGGTGGCAAGAACCCGCTCGACGCGACAAGCGTCCACCCCGAGAGCTACGAGGTGGCCACGGCCGTCCTGGAGCGCGCAGGCGTTAAAGCCAGCGAGCTCAGCCGCGGCGGCGTGCCCGACATCGAGCGCCGCTTGGGCAGCATCTCGGCGCTGGCAAGCGACCTGGGCTGCGGCACCCTCACGCTCATCGACATTGTCAACGAGCTCAAGAAGCCCGGTCGCGACCCGCGCGACGACGCGCCCGAGGTGGTCTTTAGCCGCTCGGCGCTTTCCATCGACGACCTGGAGCCCGGCATGGAACTCAAGGGCACGGTGCGCAACGTCGTCGACTTTGGTGCCTTCGTCGACGTGGGCGTGCACCAGGACGGCCTCGTGCATATCTCCAAGCTGGCCAACCGCTTCGTCAAGCACCCCAGCGACGTGGTGCGCGTCGGCGACACGGTCAAGGTGTGGGTCGAGAGGGTCGATCGCGACCGCAAGAAAATCTCCCTCACCATGGTGCAGGGGAAGTAAACCGTCAAAGCAAGGGTACCCCCTGCAGCGACGTGCAAAATCGCGAGTATTCTGCAAATTCCGCCGTTCCGGATGTCCCTCAGAGACGAAAAAGCAAAAAAACAGCCCCCGTTTTAGCGTCATCAGAGCCAAAACGGGGGTCGTTCCGTGCTTCGATTAACTGGTAAAAGCCTTTACCTTGCTGAATACTCTCAATTTTGCACGTCGCGGGCGGGGGTACCTTTGAACACGGCAGGATATGGAAGCCGATTACCAACCTACTGGCAAGCTCGTGCCGGCAGCCCCGGCCTTCCCTTTCCCTAGCGCAACTCTCGCAAAGCGCGTGAGCGATAGGGAAAGGGAAAGGGAAGGCCGGGGCGAACAGCCCACGGCGCAGCCAGTGTTCGCCCTACGGCAGAATATGGAAGCCCAAAGCGGCGATATCCTTAGCGAAACCGCGCACGGTATCGAGCGAGACCTCGTACGGGTCGCGGCCGATGTTCTTGCGCTTGGCCAGAATACTGTTGGGCGCCGTGATGATCTGGCAACCGCATCCTTCCGCCTGGTAAATGTTGATGAGCTCGCGCGTGGACGCCCACAGGACCTCGCAGTTGGGCTTGGCGGCGGCCTTCTTGACCGACTCCGTCATAAACGGAATGGGATCGACGCCGGTATCGGCGATGCGGCCGGCAAAGAGCGAGATGATGGACGGCGTCTCGACGTCAACGGCCTCGACCATCTCATCGACCTGCTTAGGCGTAAAGATGGTAGTGACGTTGACCTTGATGCCGTCGGCCGAAAGCTTGCGGACCAGCTCGGCGGTGGACTCGCCCTTGGTGGTCACGCACGGAATCTTGACGTAGACGTTCTCGGCCCAGGTAGCGATCTCGCGAGCCTCGACCTCCATGGTCTCGACGTCATCGGCAAAGACCTCAAACGAGACGGACACATCGATGATGTGGGCCAGGACCTCCTTGGCAAACGCGCGGTAATCCGTCACGCCGCCCTTCTTCATAAGGGACGGGTTAGTCGTGAAACCCTGAACGTTGCCGTTCTCGTACATGTCGAGCATGCCCTCGAGGTTTGCACCGTCAGCGAACACCTTGATTGCCATCTGCCTGATTCCTTTCGTCTGCATACGGCCGGTAAGCTGCTAAACACTTTACCTGTGTTTATCAAGGCTTAAACTGCGGGTTTTTATCTTCTCGGCGAACGGTTTTGCAGATTTACCATTTTTATATCGACGCCCCAGCGGCAAAACGTTTTTGCCGATCATCGCGGTTGATTCCGTTCACGGAACAGAAGCAGCGCCTTGCCGGCTCGTTTTCACAATCGCCCCAAAGCAAAAAGCGGTGACGCCTCATTTGAGACGTCACCGCTTCCGTGTAGGAGCCGGTTATCGGAGCTCCGCCCGATCAGGGCTTAACGTACGCCTGGATTACTCTTCCTCAACGTGGTTAATCACAGCACCCTTGGTGTGGATGAAGTTGGGGACGAAGGCGACGACCAGAAGGACAGCGAGAATCGCGTAGACACCGGTGGTACCGAAGGCCTCGGCAGCGCGGCCGAGCGTAATACCAATGACAGAGAAATCGAAGTCGCCGAACGTAGTGTTCTTGAAGCCAAAGACGTCAAGAACGGGCAGGAGCAGGGCCGGGGCAAAGGTGATGAGCAGGCCGTTGACGAAAGCGCCAAGAGCTGCGCCCTTGCGACCGCCAGTAGCATTGCCGTAGATGCCGGCGGTAGCACCGCAGAAGAAGTGGGGAACCGTGCCCGGGATGATGAAGATGCCCAGGGTAGCGCCCACGATGAACATACCGACTACGCCGCCGATGAAGGAAGCGACAAAGCCGAGGATGACGGCGGTGGGAGCATAGGGGAAGAAGACGGCGCAGTCGACGGCGGGGATGGCGCCAGGGATCAGCTTGTTGGAGATGCCCTGGAAAGCCGGGACCAGGTCGGCGAGGATCATACGAACGCCGTTGTAGACGATGGTGACACCAACGGCGAAGGACAGGGCACAGGTCAGGGCATAGACGATTACATTGTCGCCGCCAGCGGTCTTGGTAACGACCGCAGGATCTGCGATGTAAGCGGCGAAAGCGGTAACCAGGTAGAAGAAGGCCATGGTAAGAGCCGTGGAGATGGTGGTGTCGCGCAGGAAGGAGAACTTCTCGGGAACCTCGATCTTCTCGGTGCTGTTCTCCTCGGCGTCCTTAGCAAAAAGCGTACCGACTGCAGCGGAGATGTAATAGGCGAGTGAACCGAAGTGGCCCATGGCGATTTCATCGCCATCGGTAACCTTCTCGGTGAAACGCTGACCAACGGCGGGAAGCATAGCGCTCACGAGACCCAGGAACATGCCGCCCACGATGACAAGCTGGACATCCTGGAAGCCAGATGCCTGCAGAACGGCAGACAGCAGGCAAGCCATGAACATGCTGTGATGGCCCGTCAGAAAGATGTACTTAAACTTGGTAAAACGGGCAATGATAATGTTCACGACGTAGCCGAGAATCAGGATCATCATGGTCTGAACGCCGAGGACGCTCTGAGCCATCGAAACGACGACCTCGTTGTTGGGCACGACGCCGGTGATGTGGAAACCGGTCTCGATGAAGGTACCCAGCGGAGCAAGGTTCTCCTGAACAACAGCAGCGCCGGCAGACAGCATGATGTAACCAAGAATGGGCTTCAGGGTTCCCGTCATCACCTTGTGGGCAGGGCGCTTGAGCGCAACAAGGCCCACAAAGGCAAACAGACCCATGATCCACGCTGGCTTAGTCAGAATCGATTGGATAAACTCAAGTATGGGAAGGATGGCTTGCATCTGCGCTTCCTTTCTCTCTAACGTGGGCGCGTTTCCCTCTTCCACAGGGAACCGCCCTTTTTCGTGCCGCTTTAGGCGTTAGCGGCGGCCGCCTTGATTGCCTCGAGGGCGTCTTCGCGGATCTTCTTCTTGTTCACATAGCTGCGAACGATCACAACGTTGCCGTGGAGCTCGGGGGCGAGCTCCTTAACGGTGATGAACAGATCCGGATTTGCGGAAGAAGCACCGTTCAGGTCCATAGACTCAACGTCGGCCTTGATGCCCTCCTCCTCGCAAAGCTCCTCGACTTTGCCAGCGAGCATCAGGCTAGACCCGATGCCGTTTCCGCATACGGTGATGATATGCATGGCAACCTTCCTCTCCTACACGTGACGGTTTTCCGTCTATCCAAAAGCGGCGACGCATCGCCGTGCCATTAAGGCCTAAAAGAATGAACGCATGGTCTCCAAAACCTGCTCGGGCGTATCGCATGCGCTGAGCTTGGCAACGCAGTCCTCGTCCTCGAACATCTGCGAAAGCTCCGCCAAGCAGCCAAGATGAGCCTTGGGGTCGGGTGCGCAAATACCCACGAGCACGTGAACCGGATCGAAATCCTCGTGTCCAAACGCAACGGCAGGGTCAAGCGTAACGATACAGATTCCCGCTTCACTCACATTGCCATCTGCCTGGGCGTGGGGCATGGCGATGCCCTCTTCCAAGACCATATAGGGGCCGAATTTGTGAACCGATGAAATCATGGCGTCAACATAGCTCTGGTCGCATTTGCCAGCGTCTACGAGCAATTTACCGCATGCCCTGATCGCTTCCTCCCAGTCGGAGGCCTCGACGTGGCAGGCAACAAGCTCGGGTTTAAGAAGATCGGTCAGCATGCTCGTCCCCTACTCCTCGGGCAAGATATGAAAACCAAGCGCCTGAACGTCGCGGGCAAAGCCCTTGACCGTATCAAGCGAGTACTCAAGCAAATCTTTCCCGAAATTCTTGCGCTTGGCAAGAATGGCATTGGGGACCGTAATGATCTGGCATCCAACGGACTCTGCCTGGAAGATATTGAGGACCTCGCGCGTAGACGCCCAGAGAACCTCGGCAGCAGGCTTAACGGCAGCCTTCTTTACGGACTCCGCCATGAGGGGCAGCGGATCGACGCCGGTATCGGCAATGCGACCGGCAAAGATGGACAGAATAGAGGGGGTCTCGGCAGAAACGGCATCGACGAACTCGTCGACCTGCTCGGGCGTGAAGATAGTGGTGACATTCACCTTGATGCCGTCGGCAGAAAGGCGCTTGACCAACGCGGCAGTAGACTCGCCCTTGGTGTTGAGCGCCGGGATCTTAACGTAGACGTTGTCTGCCCAGGTTGCGATCTCGCGAGCCTCGGCTTCCATACCAGCCTCGTCATCAGCGAAAACCTCAAAAGAGACCGACACATCGGTAATGTGCTCAAGAACCGTCTTGGCAAAAGCGCGGTAGTCGGTCACGCCGCCGGCCTTCATAAGGGAAGGATTGGTCGTGAAGCCCTGAACGTTGCCATTGTCATGCATGTCAAGCATGCCTTCGAGGTTAGCGCCGTCGGCAAACACCTTGATCGCCATGTTCGGTCCTTTCTCATCTAACACTATTGCTATCGAAAGCCTTCTTCTTTGTTTCAAAAGCTTTTCGGTTTTCTTTTATAAACCATTTCAAAAGCTATCGAAAGCTCAATTGTCAACTTTCCGTGAACGGTCGAATATCGGGTGTGAACGTGCTTCTTTTGGGCGGCACCTCCAGAACAAGCCCCTCTATACGCTATTTAAGTGCGAACTATCTGCTACATATGCATTCGGGACATGCCATTCCGTTCATTTGATTCATACGATTTTGCCTTGTGCTTTTCATATCGATACGTTATATTTCGATTACGAAAGGCGCATCTTTTGCCTTTTGTTCAAAAGGAGCGGCATATGGCATCTACTTCAGACCTTTCACCGGCCGAGCGTCAGCGATTTATCATGAATTGGCTGGCCGAAAAACCAAATATCTCGGTATCCGACATCGTTCGCCGTTTTTCGGTTTCGGAAGTCACCGCACGACACGACCTCGTCTCGCTGGAATCCGAGGGCAAGCTGCGTCGCGTACGCGGTGGAGCGGTATCGCTTTCTCGCTCCAACGCAATCTCGTATCCCGAGGAGCGCATCAATGTCCAAGTCGAGGCCAAGGAGGCCATCGCCGCAACCGCAGCAACTCTTGTTGATGATGGCGATGTTCTGGTAATTGATATCGGCACCACGGGCTTTTACTTCGCTAAGGCCCTCATGGACAAGCGTGAGATCACCATTATCACCGGCGATCTTGCAATCGCGAACTACGCCAGCTTCAATCTCCCCAATGCTTCGGTAGTGCTGCTGGGCGGCTCCGTGCGCAAGGGTCACCTCTATCTCGCGGGCGCACTAACGCTCGACTGTATGAGCAAACTACATGCCGACAAGGCGTTTGTCAGTGCCGACGGATTCCACCCCGACCACGGTTTTACCGTCGAGCACGACTTCTCGGCCATGATCAAGCATATGTACCTGACCAACTCAAACCAGGGTTACATGATGGTTGACCAGGGAAAGTTCAACAAGACCAGTTTTTATCAGTCCGCGCAGATCGATGACCTCGATGGCATCATCGTTGACGGAGACGACGAGGGCATCATGACGGCGGCGATCGAGAGCAGCCGCAATCATCCCAAGCTCTATATTGCAAAATAGCCCAAATGGCCGGGTCGCCCCCCACTGCGGGCGACCCGGCCATTTATTAAATCAACCCAAAGTGGTGCATGGCGGTGACGGTGCCGTCGTGTGCGACATCGTCGGTCACGTAGTCGGCGACCGCCTTGACCTCGGGCATGGCGTTGCCCATGGCGACAGCCGTCTCGACCGCAGCGAGCATGCCCAGGTCGTTACCCGAATCGCCGAAGCCAAAGGTGCGCGCGTTGCCGGTGCGACCCAGGTATTCCAGCGCTCGCGCCACGCCCACGCCCTTGTCAATGCCCTTGGGGCTCAGCTCGCGATTCTGGCCACCGGTGTTGCAGGCCTCAAAATAGCGCTCGATAAAGCCGTCATCGTTGGCTACGCGAGCCAAACTGGGCACACTGAGGCATACCTTGCCCACGCGCAGACTGCCGTCGACGCGCATTTCCTCGGTGCTGTGCACCACAGAAGTGCCGATCAGAGACGACTGCTCAACACCCGCGGGTTCCAGGGCAAAAGTAGCCACGTTGGTCTCGAAAAAGGCCTCAATTCCTGCCGCGACCATACGGCGCGCAAGCTCCTCAATAACGTCCTCGTCAAAGCAGTCCTCATGCACCACGCGGCCCTCGACCTCGAGCGTCGCTCCCGCCATGGCAACGACACCCGCCGGGTTCAGCGCGCGCAGGCCATCGGCAATCAGCCACAAGGGACGACCCGTGCAGATAAATGCATGGTGTCCCGCGTCGCGCAGACGATGAAACGCCTCGACGACCGCCTGCGAGGGGTGAACCGCCGAAAAGTCCTTGTCGGTCATGTTGTCGGGATCGAACGACGTCAGTGTGCCGTCCACGTCAAAAAAGAGCACGGCGGAATCGGGGCACGCATCAATCATATGAGTTCCTTTCGAGGATAAGGGCAAACGAAGCATCCATCATATAATGGAGCGACGCAACCAGAGAGGTCACCCATGGAATTTTACGCAAGCTGCCCCGAGGGCTTTGAGTCCGCACTCGCCGATGAGCTTAAACGCCTCGGGCTTTCGCATGTTCGCCGGCTGAAGGGCCGCGCCACGTTTGAGGGCGAGCTCGAAGAAGGCTACCGCGCCTGTCTGTGGTCGCGCCTGGCGAGCCGCGTGTTTGCGGTGCTTGGGCGCTTTGAGGCGCAGGATGCCGACGAGCTGTACGATAGCGTTTACGACATCGCCTGGGAGACCGTCATCCGCCCCGGCGCCACCATCGCCATCACCGCCCGCGGCGTGACCGAGCAGCTGCGCAACACGCGCTTCTCGGCCCTGCGCGCCAAGGACGCATTGTGCGACCGCTTGGCCGAAACCACGGGCCGTCGTGCCGATGTCAACGCCACCGATCCCGATGTTCACCTGCTGCTTTCGCTGCGTCAGCGCCGCGCGAGCATCAGCCTGGACCTTTCGGGCGATCCGCTGTTCAAGCGTCTGCCGCCCGCAGCGACCCGCGCCGGCGAGGGCGCGCACGTGCTGCGCCCCGACTACGCCGCCCTGGTGCTGGCGCAGGTCGGCTGGACCGCACTGTGCGAGCGCGAGCTGACGGCCGATGATTACGAAAACGAAGCGCTGCCTACGCTGATCGACGCCTCGTGCGCCGGCGGCGGTCTGCTGCTGGAGGCCGTGAACATTCTGACCGACCGCGCCCCGGGCGCCGCACGCGAGCGCTGGGGCTTTGAGGGCTGGCAGCTGCACGACGCCGCCCTGTGGGAGCAGCTGCTTGCCGAGGCGCGCGAGCGCGAGACCGCGGCGCGTGAGCGCCAGGCGCGCATCGTCGCCGTGGACATTGACCCCGCCGCCCGCAAGACTGCCGAGCGCATGGTCAAGTGCGCCGGCTACAAGCGTTTTGTCGACTTTTGCGCTGCCAAGCCAGCCACCGTGCTGGACCACGCGGGCGCCGTCGCCGGTGCCGCCGTGGTCGCGGACACCACCGAGACCCCGCTTTCGCTCATGCACGACGCCATGACGCTGGTCGGTGAGCTGCGCCGCGCGCCCGAGCTTTCCGCGGCGCCGGTCGCCGCGCTCACCCGCGATGGATTGCTGGCCCGCGCGCTCCACGCCGAGCCCGAGCGCTCGATCGCCGTCATGCCCAATAACGAGGAGGCAACTATTGAGGTTTGGCCCTCGCTCGACCACGCCGCCGCGGCGTTTGAGGCTTCGACCAGTGCGGATGCCGAGGCCGAGGTTGCGGATGCCAACGAAGTCAACGACAACGCCGCCAACACCCCCATGCCCGAACCTGCCGCCATGCTCGACCTGGGCGACGGCAAGCCGCTGCCCGTGCTCATCCCCGAGTCCGAGCAGTTCGCCAACCGCCTGCGTAAGAATGCCCGTCTGCGTCGCAAGTGGGCCAAGCGCGAGGGCGTGAGCTGCTACCGCGTCTACGATGCCGACCTACCCGACTACTCCGCCGCCATCGATCTGTACGAGGGCTGCCCGCAGACGCCGGGCCGCTGGCTCGTCATCGCCGAGTACGCCGCGCCTAAGACCATCGATCCCGCGCTAGCCCAGGCCCGCATGCTCGACATCTTGGCCATCGCGCCGCGCATCCTGGATGTTCCGGCCGAGCATGTGCACGCCAAGGCCCGCATGCGCTCGCGTGGCGGCTCGCAGTACGGCAAGCAGGGCGCCGGTAAGGGCGCATCAGGCGAGCGCGCCAACATCGCTCGCCGTCGCCTGCCGCTCATCGAAGAGGGCGGACTCACCTTTGCCGTCAACTTTGACGATTATCTGGATGTGGGCATCTTCCTGGATCACCGCGTCACCCGCAACCTGGTGCGCGAGCACGCCAAGCAGGCGCGTCGCTTCCTCAACCTGTTTGCCTATACCGGCACCGCCACCTGCTACGCGGCGGACGGCGGCGTCGAGGAGACCGTGACGGTCGACCTCTCCAACACCTACCTGGACTGGGCCGAGCGCAACATGCGCCAAAACGGCTTTGTGGGACCGCGGCATCATTTTGTGCGCGACGACGTGCTCGCCTGGATTCGCGACCAACGCCAGACGCGCAACCGCTGGGACCTGATCTTTGTCGACCCGCCCACGTTCTCGAACTCGTCCAAGATGGGCCGCCGTACCTGGGATGTCCAACGCGACCATGTTGAGCTTTTGGCCGGCGTATCGCGCCTGCTCGCACAGGGTGGACATGCCATCTTTAGCTGCAACCTGCGTGGCTTCCGTCCCGAGACGCGCAAGCTCGCACGCGCGGGCGTGGTGCTGGAGGACATTACGGCACAGACCATCCCCGAGGACTTCGCGCGCAACCAGAAGGTGCACCACTGCTATATCGTGCGCCGCCTGCCCATCGAGGATGCCATGGCCGAGGTCGGCTTTAGCGCCGAGGAGATTGCAGAGCGAACCGAGGAACTGCGCAATCCCGAGGCCCGCAAGCCCCGTGCGGCAGTACCCGCGCACGCGCAGGCCGGCAACGGCAAGTCGAACTTTGCCGGCAAACCCTCTCCTGCCGGCAAGCTCAAAAAGAAGAAGTTCTACGCCAGCAAGCCCAAGGGCTAATAAAAAAGTTGCGGTGGAATACGGACTGTTTTGCCTGGAATGAGGCAAATTTAGACCGTATTTCACCGCAACTCATATTGGGATGGTGGTTGACGATCTAGCCTTGGGTGACCAGTCGGTAACCGATGCCCACGTGCGTTTGGATATAGCGCGGATGCGCGGGGTCGGACTCGATCTTCTTGCGCAGCGTGCCCATAAAGACACGCAGGCTCGCCAGGTCGCTCTTAGTTGCCGTACCCCAAATCTCGTGCAAAATAAACTGGTGCGTCAGCACCTTGTCGGCGTTGTGCGCCAGCAGGCACAGGAGCTTGTACTCGATCGGCGTCAGATGCAGCTCCTCGCCATCCATCGTGGCGATGCCGGCATCAAAATCGATATGCAACTCGCCGGTATCGAACGAGCCCTCGGAGGCAACGCCGCCCGTTTGCGCATACGAAAGACGCCTGAGCGTCGTGCGAATGCGCGCGAGCAGCTCCTCGACCGAAAACGGCTTGGTCAGGTAGTCGTCGGCACCGGCATCGAGCGCACGGATCTTGTCCGCATCCTCGCTGCGCGCCGAGACCACAATGATCGGCATGCCCGACCATGTGCGCACCGACTCCACCACCTTGACGCCGTCCATATCGGGCAGGCCCAAATCGAGCAGCACAATGCTCGGCGTCTGCGATGAGGCGGCGGCGATGGCGGCATGGGCGGTCTCCACGGCCATATGGCGCAAGCCGTGCGCCTCGAGCGCGGCAACGATAAGGTTACGAACGGCGGGGTCGTCCTCAACGACCAAGATGAGCGGTTTTACGGCAGAGTTCGGCACAGCGTTACTCCTTATCAAACGAAACGTCGGCGACGGGAAGCTCAATCGTAAAGACCGAGCCGTGCGGGTCCGCCGCGGCAACCTCTATGCTACCGCCATGCGCCAGCGCAATGGAGCGGCAGAGCGAAAGACCCAGGCCCACGCTGCGATGGCTGTCGGCAAGACCGTGGTTGGCGGTATAGAACGACTCGAAGATCCGCTCGCGGTCCTCGGGCGCAATACCCGGCCCGTCATCGGCCACCGAGCACGTCACGTGCCCATCGTCGACGCCAATCGAAATCACGATATGCGAGCCTGCGGGCGTATAGGTGATGGCGTTGTTCACCAGATTGACCACCAGCTGCACCATCAGGCGCGCATCGACATTGACGAGCGCCGGCTCATCGCACGCCACCACCTTAAGGTCGTGCTCGCGCACAGCCGGATTTACGTGGCGCAGCGCCTCCTCGACGATATCGTCCATGAGCTCGAGCGTAGTCGACAGATGCATGCCGTCGCCCTCGAGCTTGGTGATGGCAAGCAGGTTCTCGACGGTGGCGTTGAGCCATTGCGCATCCGAGCGAATGGACAGGAGCAGGCCGCGACGCGTCTGGGCGTCGAGCACGGCGGTGCCGGTCGAGCCCTGGTCGAGCAGCACGTCGGCATTACCCGAAATACTGGTGAGCGGTGTGCGCAGGTCGTGCGAGATGGAACGCAGCAGGTTGGCGCGCAGCTGCTCGTTTTTGGCGAGCACCGCCGCCTCCTCGCGGGCCTCCATGGCGCGGGCGCGATCGAGTGCCAGCTCGCCTTCGCTCACGATGGCATCGGCAAGTGTCCGCTCCTCGTGCGTCAGCACGTCGGGCTCGGCAACGATAGCCAGCACGCCCACCACCGAGGCGGGGTCGCCCGAGCGCACGAAGCCGTCGCCCGTGCGAACCGTCAGGTAGATGCCATAAAACGCCGAACCGCCAAACGTGGCGTCGAGCGGCGTTCCCACGTAGGCGGACGCCGAGAGCCTCGGCGGCATCTGCGGCGCCAGCTCGTGCACCGGGACGGCATCGCCCACGGCCGTGTACGTCGCACGCGGCAGCAGGTCATCGCCCTCGGCGTCGGCGCTGTACCACACAACCGGACAGCCCGAAAGACGCGCCAGCTGCGTGGCCATGGCGTGAACGATCTGATGCTGATCGGCGCACCGCTGCAGCATGCGGTTGGTCTCGAGCACCATATGCGTGCGGCGGTCGCTGGCGGCAGCCTGTGCCAAGGCGCGGCGCAGGGCCAACGCAATCGAGCTCGACACAAGCGAAACCACGAACATGATGAAGAACATGCCGGGATAGCCGCGGTCGATAAGCGACAGCGAGTAGCGCGGGTCGACAAACAAAAAGTTGTAGAGCGCCACGGCGGCAGCCGAGCTCAGCAAGCAATACAGGCGACTCCAGGTAAAGAATGCGCACAGCTGAACGGCGAACACATAGACGATCATGATGCTCGGCGCGAGACCCGGATGGTCGAGCAGCGCGCCCACAATCGTCGCCGCGACCAGCAGCCCCACCGATACGCAGGCGTCATACAGAGGAGTGCGGCGCGTCAGCGTTGTGCGCCGCCACCAAAAGCTATCGGCAATATCGCCGTCCGTACGGACGTCCATCAGCGTCCCGCCCCTCTCTCAAAAGCAAAAACCACCACAAAGGGGACAGGCACCCTTGTGGTGGTTTCCCCTTGTGGTGGTTCCAAGTGTAAAGCCTTTGCAACCTGCGGTCGTTAGACAAACAGCACGTGCGCGAGCAGTGCGCACACGCACGCCGCGACAAGCACCGTCACCACGATCGAAATCACGCGGTCGGCCATATCCATGTTGGCCCGATTCGTAAAGAACCGATCTTCGGCAGCATCGGCGCGTACCTCACGCACCAGCTCGGTCGCAAGATCGCAACCGTCAAGCACCTTTGCATCCATGGTTTCCTCCCAGGACTCAATCCCCGTCAATACAAACCCGCCCGTTCGCAGACAAACCTCGAGCGTCGACTACGGCCGCTCGTTGGGGGCCAGGCGTTGCATCTTGTTCACAGCCTTGAACTTGGTGAACAGCGGCACATACTCAAAGCTCACGTTGGAGTTCTCCAGGCCGTACCAGCGTGCAGGCGTGCCGGCGGCGCGGCGGATGATGTACTTGAGCGTGATGGCCGTACGCTCGCTGGGCTCCACATCGCTTTCGGGCGCCAGAAGCTTACGGATCAGGACGAACTTGAACGTGCCGATGTTACCCGGATCCTTGTAGACCGAGTAGTCATGCGTCTGCGGCGGCAGCTCGCCGGTGGCAGCCAGGTCCTGAACAACCTGACGCAGGTAAGCATTGACGCGCTGGTTGATCTTGTAGCCCAGGTACAGATGCACGCGGAACACGTAGTCGGTGCCGAACGTCTCGACCGAATAGGCAAAGGTGTGCGGTTCGTCCATGGTCTCGACATTCACAAACCACCAGGCGCGGGCGCGCTTGGGATGCTTATCCAAGATCGAGTAAACGATATCGCGGTCGATGTAGTCGGTATGGGTGTCCTTGGTCAGGTACACGATGTTGTCGCTCACGAGCTCGTAACGGTCGTCGTCGCGCAGGCGCTTGAGCTGCGGCAGGTAGCTGCGCAGCGGCAGTAGCGTAAACTGGCGCTGCTCGACCGCCGTGCCGTTGTACCAGCACACCATAATGCCCATGATGAGTGCAGCCATAAGGATGGTGAAATAGCCGCCGTGGAAGAACTTGGTGAGCGAACTCACAAAGAAGAAGCCTTCGAGCAAAAGGAAGAAGGCCACGAAGATCCACGGAGCAACCTTGAGCTTGCGTTCCTCGTGCAGGTAGAAGAAGAGCAGCAGCGTGGTGCACATCATGGTCAGCGTAATGGCAAGGCCGTAGGCGGCTTCCATATGCGCCGAGTTCTGGAACAGCAGCACCACGATGACGCAGCCCACGAGCATGACGTTGTTGACCATGGGAATATAGAGCTGGCCCTTGGTCTCGGCAGGATAGAAGACCTGCATGTGCGGCATAAGGTCCAGACGGCTGGCCTCGGACACCAGCGAGAATGCGCCGGTGATGAGCGCCTGCGAGGCAATGATGGCCGCGACGGTGGAAAGGCCGACGGCAAAGGGACGCAGGCCCGGGGTGAGCATCTGGTAGAAGGGGTTGAGGTCGGCGATACCCATGAGCTCGGGGTTGGCGGCGTTGTTGATAAGCCACGCGCCCTGGCCCATATAGGAAAGCAGCAGACAGCACTTAACGAACGGCCAGGTGGCGTAGATGTTGCCGCGGCCCACGTGGCCCATGTCGGAATAGAGCGCCTCGGCACCGGTGGTGGCAAGGAAGCAGCTGCCCAGAATCATGATGCCCGCGTGGTTGTTGGGGCTCAACAAAAAGCCGATGCCACGCAGCGGGTTGAGGCACAGCAGCACCGCGGGGTGCTGGAAGACAAAGAACAGACCCGTGCCGCCCAAGAACAGGAACCACAGCGTCATGATGGGGCCAAAGGCGTGACCGATCTTGGCCGTACCGATACGTTGTACCAAGAAGAGCGCGATGATGATGGCAAGCGTGATGGCCACGACACGGCCCTGATCGTCACCCAACACAGCATGGACCGCCGGGATGGTGCGCAGGCCCTCGATGGCCGTGGTAACGGTAACGGCGGGCGTCAGGATGCCGTCAGCGAGCAATGCGGCGCCGCCCAGCATGGCGGGGATGATGAGCCACTTGCCGCAACGCTTGACCAGGCTGTACAGAGCAAAGATACCGCCCTCGCCGTGGTTGTCGGCGCGCAGCGAGATCAGCACGTACTTGACGGTCGTCAGCAGCGTGACCGTCCACACGACAAGGGAGAGCGCGCCGAGCACGAACTCCTCCGTGACGCTTCCGATGCCGCCGTTGCCGGCAACGAGTGCCTTGGTTACATACATGGGGCTGGTGCCGATATCGCCATACACCACGCCCAGCGTGACGAGCATCGCCGAGATGCTCACAGGAATCGCAGCGTGCGAGGCTGCCTCCTTGGCCTTTTGTTCCATAAGCCGGTTTCCTCCCAACTTTAATGTTCGAAGGGATTATAGATAATCGGCCCATGTTTGAATGGCACTGTTTTCCCAGCTAGATAAACATTTATACGGCCTTTAGGCCACCGCGGCGATATGGAATGTGACAAAGGGACGGTCCCTTTGTCACATCCGTCATTTTCCGAGCCAGTTTTTGAACCACCACTCCATGGAGCGGCTCATCTCGGCCATAAAGGGACTCGTGTGCTTGCGGGTATAGATGTCCACGACGCGCTCCCCCACATCGCGGGCGTGCGGACGGAACATCGCGTCCATCTCGGCCACCTGCGCGTCCATGGTCGCGGCATCCGCACGGCAGTAGCGCTCCTCGTGCACCAGGTTCACCACGGGGTGTGCGATCGCCGGACGCTCCTTACGGGGCGTGCCGATGATGAGCATCGATAGCGGCATGGTATAGGGCGGCAGATCGAGCAGCTCGGCGACTTCCTCGGCATTCTCGACGATATCACCGATGTAGCAGCTCCCCAGCCCCAGGGCCCCAGCGGCAACCACGGCGTTTTGCGCGGCGATCACGGCGTCCTGGGCCGCGATGGCAAAGTCGCCTAAACCCGGCGCGCGGCGGGGCGCCTTGCCCGTGCGCTCGACAAACTCGGGCTCAAAGCAGCCCACGTGCTCAAACAGATCGATCCACTTTGCATAATCGACCACAAATATCAGTGCCCAGGGAGCCTTGGCGATCATGGGCTGATGGTCGCACAGGTCGGCCAGGCGGTCGAGCGTAGCCTGCTCGCGGATGCTCACGATGGAATACATCATCATGGCGCCCGCCGACGGCGCGCGACTCGCCGCATGCAAAATCGCTGCACGCTGCTCGTCGGTCACCGCCACGGGACGGTCATTGTCATCGCGCGCAAAAGCGCGCGTGGACGAACGGCGCTCCAAGATGTCCAGCACCGTGTTGCCCGTAGTCTCGACCGGATAGCCGCACGTATCCACGCCCGCAGCTCCGCCGCCGCCCATGTCCGCCTTGCAAACCTGCTCGTTCATCGCCCTGCCCTCGCCATTTCTTTAAGAAGCCTTTACGTTTCCGTGTAATTCCCGTCCATTATCGCGCAGGTCGCCACTACATTGCGCCACACCGCCGCACATGCGCGTTAATATGGCTGGTTGTTGTGCGCAGCCCGCAAATGCAGCGCATATTTAGGTAACAATCGGGTAAACCCCCGCTTTCGTAGGTTTTAAGTTTGTGAGGAGTCTCAGCATGTTCGCTGCCGCCATCTCGCTCGTCGGCCTTGCGGCGACCGTCTACCTTGTTTTGCGCGAGGCCAAGGCCATTCGCGCTCAGTCGGGCACCGTCACCAAGGGCGCCTTCGCCTGGAGCGTCGCCTTCGGCCTGTTCCAGCTCTTTTTGACCGTCTGGGGCGCTATTGGCCTCGTCGCGCAAAACGAGCCGCTCGCCTTTGTGATGCTCATCCTGACCAACGCCATCCTCACCGGGTGCGCCTGGGCCAGCATCGCCCGCGACCGCATCGCCCCACGCGTCTTTGCGTTCGCTGCTACCGATGCCCCCACTCCCACCGGCAAGCTCGCCCGCCTGCGCGGCGCCTTTGTGGGCAAACCGCTCGTCGCCGCCGTCCTGTGCCTGCTGCTCGCCGGCGTCTTTGCGCTGCTGGGCATGGAGGTCTCGTCCAACCACGACTTTACCTGGGTCTACCCCCTGTGCATCCTGCTCGAGTGGGCCATCATCACCACGCTCATGGTCGGCCTGTTCTTCCTGTTCCAGCGCCACGGCGCAGCTCCCGCGGTCCTGGCCTTTGCCCTCTTTGTCCTGGGCATTGCCGAGTTCTTCGTCATCACGTTTAAATCCATGCCCATCCAGCCGGGCGACCTTTCGGCCATCTCCACCGCCGCTGCGGTCGCCGGCACCGGCTACACCTTCTCGATCTCGCTGTTCTGTGTGCTGTCCATGGGCTTTACCGCCATCGCCATGCTGCTATGCGAGTACGCCGGCCTGGTGGCACCGCACCGTCAGAAGGGCGCCGCCAACGCCAAGCGCATGCTGCTCACCAACCTGCTCGTGGCAGTGCTGTGCCTGGGCGGCGTGACCGCACACGTCACGCTCATCGACTACTACAACACCCTCGGCATCACCGTCTACACCTGGCGCCCGCTCGAGAGCTACTGGCGCGAGGGCTACCTGCCCGCTTTCATTAGCGCAGCGCAGTCCATCAAGCCGCCCAAACCCGCCGACTACTCCGTCGACGATGCCAAAGCCACGCTCAAAAAGTACGCCAAGGCCTACGACAAGTCCGACGCTGCCAAGAGTGACGAGCGCACCGCCGCAAAGGAGCAGTTCGACAGCGAGAAGCCCACGGTCATCGCCATCATGAACGAGACCTTCTCGGATCTGTCGATCTACCAGAACATGCGCGCCGGCTACGAAGGCCCGCAGTACTTTAAGAACCTGTCCAACTGCCTCAGCCGCGGCAAGCTCTACGTGAGCGCCTACGGCGGCGGCACCGCCAATACCGAGTTTGAGTTTATGACCGGCAACTCCATGGCCAACCTGGGCTCGGGCGTGTACCCCTACACCATCTACAACATGGAAACGACCGGGAATCTGGCAGAGCAGTTCAAGTCGCTCGGCTATTCCACCACCGCCATGCACCCCAACCACGCGACCAACTGGAACCGCGAGAACGTGTACAAGGACTTTGGCTTTGACCAGTTCCTGTCCATCAACGACTTCCAGGGAGCCGACACCCTGCGCGGTATGGTGACCGACCAGGCGACCTACGACAAGATTCTTGAGCTGCTCGACCAGAACGCCGATCCGCAGTTTATCTTCGACGTGACCATGCAGAACCACTCGGGCTACGACACGGGCCTGCTGCCGGCCGACAAGCAAATGCACCTGAACATCGACACGACCGACCTGGACACCAAGACCGTCGAGGACGGCACACTGTCCGATGTCGACGAGTACGTCTCGTGCATCGAGCAGTCCGACCAGGCGCTGCGCTACTTCCTCAACGCCTTGAGCAAGCTCGACCGCAAGGTGGTCGTGGTGTTCTGGGGCGATCACCAGCCGTTCTTCCCGTCCAAGTTCAACGACAAGTGGTTTACCGGCGAGGACGACGCCACGCACCAGGAACGTCTGTGGCAGACCGATTACATCATCTGGGCCAACTACGACGTTGCCGGCTGCGACCAGACGAGCGAGACCGACGACCTGTCCACCAACTACCTGTCCACGCAGCTTATGCAGCTGATCGGCGCCCCGCTGACCGACTACCAGAAGGCGCACATGACGCTGCGCGAGTCGCTGCCCGCCATCAACTCGGTGGGCTACGAGGACGCCAGCCTGCGTTGGGCGCTCTCCTCCAACGTCACCGGCGACGACGCCGCCGCAGCAGCCGCCACCAAGGCGCGCGAGGATTACGCCAAGATGCAGTACTACGAGATGTTCCGCGACGGCAAGAACGTGTACACCGAGCACTTCCAGACCGAGGCCAACGAGACCGATCCCAACCTGGCGCCGGGCACGACCAAGATCAAGTAGCGACTAGCTGCGAGTTCATAACTGAAACGTCTGTCCGGGCGGAGGCATATAAGGTTCCCTGCTCGGACAGTCCTGCGCAAGACGGAGGCCACATTAAGTGGCCTCCTTTGCGTGCGGAACTCGCGATGAACCTTATATGCCTCCGCCCGGACAGACGCCCTGTTGTTGGAGCGCGGCTTGTCATGGGGATACCCGCAGCATATACAAGTTAAAGGCCACGTCATGTGGCCTTTTTTGAATCCGGAAACCGTGTCCCAGAATTCACGTCCGGAGTGGGATGCAGTTTCCGCTTACGGCCCCGTTGGGAAACTCCATCCCACTCCGATCGCAAATTCCGGGTCGCATTTTCCACCAGATCCCTCAATCGGAAATTGCATCCCACTCCAAAGGCAAATTCTGGGACGCACTTTCCGAAACCCCATCCATCAGGAAAGCCCTTCCCACTCTGAATACATCCAGCGAACGTATGCGAGCGTGTTGTCCAGAACGGCCTCGTCATCGAGGTGATGGAAAATGTCACCCCAAACGCTTGCCACGGTTGCGTCCACAAGTGTCAAGAAAAAAGCCTCGAGAATCTCGAGGCTTTCACGTTTGTACGATTGAACGCGCGGCACCGCGAGCGACGGTCTACTCGCCCAAAACGGCCTTCTTGGCGGCTGCGGCCATGTTGTCCAGGTCTTCCTTGGTGGGATGGTCCTTCGCGGCAACCCAGTTGTCGAGCAGCATCTTATAGCGAGCGTTGTCGGGATCTTGCTCGAGCATGGCCTCGTAGCGCTGCTTGACCGCGGGGCCCATCTTGCCCTGGCACATCGCCCAGCCCGCAAGCTCGGCATCCCCAGCCAAATTGGAAGTCACGCGATCAATAATCTGCTGGTAATAGCTCTGGTCGGCGCCAAAACCGCAGGTGCCAAACAGGAAGACGCGCTTGCCGTGCAAGGCGGAGAGCAACGCCGCGACCGAAGGCGTGCACGCGCCCTTGTCGCACCAAAAACCGACGAGCACCGTGTCGGCCGTGCAGGCGCCCTGCGCCTCGAGCGCAACCTGATCTGCATCCGCATCATCGCTCAACGCCGCGGCATGGACAAACTCAACACCCGCAGCCTGCAGAGCGCGCTTGATCGCGCCCGAAACCATCCTAGTATTACCGCTCTTGCTGTTAACCACCAAAGAGCACGTCATAGTCACGTTGCCTCGTTTCCCCCAAAACTAAAGCCACTAATGCAATTTATTAGATGAATATCTTAGTACTAACGACGCAGATGTAAACCATCTGCCGCCAATCGGTGGCCCCTACTGGGCAAACTGGCTGCGGTAGAGTTCGGCGTAGAAGCCGCCTGTCGCTAGCAGCTTGTCGTGTGTACCGCGCTCGATAATCTGGCCGTCGCGCATCACCAGGATGCAGTCGGCGTTGCGAATCGTGCTCAGGCGATGCGCCACGACAAAGCTTGTGCGACCTGCTATGAGCTCGTCGAATGCCACTTGCACCTGTAGCTCGGTGCGCGTATCGATGCTCGAGGTCGCCTCGTCCAGCAGCAGAATCGCCGGGTCGGTGAGCATGACGCGCGCGATGCACAGCAGCTGTTTTTGACCCTGGCTAAACGTGCCACCGTCCTCGCCGATGACCGTATCGTAGCCGCTTGGCAACTGCACGATAAACTTGTGCGCGTGCGCGCGCTTGGCGGCTTCGACAACCTGCTCGCGCGTAGCTCCTGGGCAACCGTAAGAGATGTTGTCCGCCACCGTGCCCTCGAACAGCCAAGTGTCCTGCAGCACTATGCCAAAGGCGCGGCGCAGGCTTGCGCGCGTGTAGTCACGCGAGGAACGGCCATCGACCGCAATGCGACCGGCATCGATATCGTAAAAACGCAGTAGCAAATTGATGAGCGTCGTCTTGCCACAGCCCGTAGGACCGACCAGGGCAAAGCGCATGCCGGGCTTAGCCTCGATGCAGATGTCCTGCAGCAGCCTGCGGTCGGGCACGTAGCTAAAGTCCACATGCTCAAGGGCGACCTCGCCCTGCGGTGCGGCAAGTTCCACGGCATCTGGCGCATCGGGCTCCTGCTCGCGCGCATCGAGCAGCGCAAACATACGGCGCGCCGAGGCATACGCCGTCTGGATCTGCGTAATGACGTTGGTGATCTCGTTGAACGGCTTGGTGTACTGGTTAGCATAGGACAGGAAAATCTGCACGCCGCCCACCGTAAGCGTCGCCGGCACGCCCGTGATCACGCCCACGCAGCCGATCACAGCGACCACGGCATAGATGATGTTATTGATAAAGCGTGTGCCGGGGTTGGAGAGCGAACCCATAAACTGCGCGCGCTCGCCCGCGGTGTAGAGCTCGGCATTGAGGGCATCGAAGCGCTGCTGAGCGTTGGGGCCATAGGAAAAGGCGTCGACAAGCTTTTGCTCGCCTACGTACTCCTCGATATGACCGCCGAGCTGCCCTTGAATACGCTGCTGCGTCGTAAAGCTTTTGTTGGAAAGCTTGGCAATAGCACCGGCTGCAAAAATGGAAAGCGGCGTGACGAGTACCACCACAAGCGTCATGGTCAGGTTAATGGAGAGCATAAACGCGAGCGTGCCCACGATGGTGATAACGCCGGTGAAGAGCTGCGTGAAGCCCTGCAGCAGACCGTCGCCCACCTGGTCGACGTCGTTGACCACACGGCTCATAAGGTCGCCGTGAGCATGGCTGTCGATAAAGCTGAGCGGCATACGGCTGAGCTTATCGCTCGCCTCCACGCGCATGTCGCGCACCGTTTCGTAGGACAGGCGGTTAACGCAATAGCCCTGTAGCCACTGGAAGGCCGCGGCCCCCACCACGACGAGCGCGAGTTTGGTAACAAGCGGCAGCAGCGCGTCGAAGTCCACCTGCCCGGCGGCGACGATAAGGTCGATGCCCTCGCCGATGAGAATGGGCGTATAGAGTTGCAAAATCACCGAGACGGCGGCACTCACAAACGACGCTACAAACGAAATGCGATGCGGGCGAACATAGCCCAGCAGGCGGCGGGTCACCGCACCCACGGGATAGCGCTCGGGATCGCCGGGCTGGCGCGGACCGTCGCCCAGGTCGTTGAGGTTATCGTTACCGGACACGTTGGCCGTCATCGTGGCGACCGAACCGGAGGAAGTGTACGGATTCATTTAGCAGCCCTCCTTTGCGCAGACAGATGCGGGGACGGTCGGAGCGGACGCGGGCGTCGTGCTCCCCTGCTGGCCCTCGAGTTCCTCGCGGCGCAGCTGCGACTGGCAAATCTCGCGATAGAGCTGGCAGGTCGTGTACAGCTCGTCATGCGTGCCCAGGCCCGCAACCGAGCCGTGGTCGAGTACGCAGATCATGTCGGCGTCGCGCACGGTCGAGACGCGCTGGCTCACAATGACGGTCGTGAGCGGCAGCCCGCCCTCGACGGCACCGCGCACGCTGCGCTCGCGAATGGCATGGCGAAGCGCCGCGTCGGTCTTAAAGTCGAGCGCCGACGCGGAGTCGTCCATGATCAGAACCTGCGGCGAGCCCACCAGGGCACGCGCGATGGTCAGGCGCTGGCGTTGGCCACCGCTGAAGTTCTTACCGCCCGCCTCGACCGGGGCATCGAGCCCCTGCGGCTTGTTGCGCACGAACTCGCTCGCTTGCGCCATATCGAGCGCTGCCCAGAGCTCCTCGTCGGTCGCCGACTCGTCACGCCAGGTCAGGTTGCTGCGGATTGTGCCGCTCACCAGCGATGCGCGCTGCGGAACGGTCGCGACCACATGGCGCAGCTGATCGAGCGGCCAGGTGCGCACGTCGGCGCCCATCACGCTCACGCTGCCGGTGCTCGCATCGTACAGGCGCGGGATGAGCGAGACGAGCGTGGACTTGCCGCTGCCCGTGCCGCCGATAATGCCGAGCGTTTTGCCCAGCGGCAGCTCCAGGGTCACATCGCTCACGGCATTTGCCGCGCCGGCGCCAAACGAGAAGCTCGCATGGTCAAAGCTCAGCGCAGGGACCGGAACAGCGCCACCCGTCAGGTCGCTCGGCTCAGACAGCGCGACCGGCTGGTTGCCCTCGTCAGCGATGCTCGGCACGCAATTGAGCACCTCGTTGATACGCGACGCGCTGGCGCTCGCCTTGGTAAAGACCACGACCAGGTTGGCGACGTACACGATGGAGGTGAGCGTCTGCGTCATGTAGTTCACAAACGCCATGACCTGACCCTGCGTGAGCTCGCCCACGTTGACCTGGATGCCGCCCACCCACAGGATGGCGCACACGCCCAGGTTCATCACAAGAAACGTGACGGGATTAAGGATCGACGAGAGCTTGCCCACCGCGATGGCAGTATTGGCCTGGTCATCGGCGGCTTGGGCAAAACGCTCGCGCTCGTGGTCCTCACGCACAAAGGCGCGAACAACGCGGGCGCCCGAAAGCCCCTCGCGGCAGATAAGCGCGATGCGGTCGAGCTTTGCCTGCAGCTGCCTGTAATACGGGATACAGCGCGCCATGACAAACCAAAACACCAGGCCGATAGCGGGCGTGCAGATCAAGAAGATCATGCCGAGCTTAAGGTCGATGGCAAGGGCCGCGCACATAGAGCCCACCGCCAAGAAGGGCCAGCGGATGAGCATGCGTACGCCCAGCGCCACAGCGAGCTGCACCTGGTTGACGTCGTTGGTGATGCGGGTGATAAGCGACGGCGTGCCAAAGCGGTCGAGTTCGGCATAGCTCAACTTGTTGATGTGCTGGTAGAGCGCACCGCGGATATCGGTGCCCATGCCCTGCGAGGTGAGCGCCGCCATCTTTTGGCAGACGAGCGTAAACGAGATGCCGATCACAGCCATGGCGCCAAGCAGCATACCGTAGTGGACGACGGCGTTGACATCGTGTGCGCCAATACCCTTATCGATCATCTGGGCAATCACCAGCGGCGTCAGCAGGTCAAAGATCACTTCGATCAGCTTACACGCAGGGCCAATCACCATATACCGGCGAAACTTACCACCAAAACGCCTGAGCAGCTCAATCATGTATAGGCGCTCCCTATCATCATCCACATTCAATTCGAACCATGATAGTACCGCCACCCCAAAAGAAGCGTAAACAACTCGTCATTTCTAATGGGATTCGGTTTCCAAAGAAGCGGAAAGGCACGCGCACACCCAGCCAGTGTCGGGTCGACCGCCTGATATACTTACATTAGTGCTACCAAGTTAGTCACCGACCCTTGAAATGAGGTGCCGAGATGAACGACATTCTCGCAAGAAGAGCAAGACGAGCAACTGTGGGCATCGCCCTTTCCGCGGCACTTGTCGCGGGAATCGCCCCCGTAGCGGCGATCGCGGCAGAAACCAGCTCCCCCACCGGTGCAGTTGCCTTGCAGACGGAAGATGCGGCCGCCGCAAAAGAAAAAGCGTATGCAGCCATGCAGGAAGCGCTCAAAAACCTCGAGGCCGCAAAAGACGCCGCAAGTCCCGAGAAACTTGCGGAAATCGATGATGACATTGCCGCTTTTCAAGAGATCTACGACATGGTGGTGACGGAAGCCGCCAAACGGAGGGAACCCCTTCCCGCCATGCAAGCGAACGTCGATGCAGCCCAAGCCAAATACGATGAGGCCCACAACCGGACAAGCGGCCTTCAGGCAGAATTAGATAAGGCACTTGAAGCACTCGGCGACGAGGAGCCCAGCACAGCTATTAAGGAGCATATTAAGCAGTTGCGCATGGAGATCATGACGGCACAAAGGCGAGAAGAATCTTGTGAAGATGATCTTCACCGCTACCAACGCCGGCTCGAAAGCCAGGAAAAACAGGTTCAGTATTTCGAAAGTAAGGCAAAGGAAGCTAAAGCCCACATCGACGAGGACATAGCCAAGCGAAATGCGCTCCTTAGCGATTTGGAAAAGGCGCAAGCGGCCTATGACGACGCCTGCAAGGCATACGAAGAGGCGAAAGCCGCGGCAGACAAGGCCGCCTCACCCGAGATAACGCAAGCGACCGAGACGACGCCTCCCTCCAACTCAGCGCAACCGGCCGAGACGGCACAGCCCGCCAGCTCGCCCGCGACCGGCAAAAATACCCCGCCAAGCTCCACCAAGCAGGCGAACTCGAGCAGCGGCAAGCAAGCAGATACGACCGCCGGCAAGCTCGCGAACACGGGCGACACAGCACCGAGCGCAATAGCACTCGCAGGAATCGCCGCCATGGGGCTCGGAATAACCGCCACAGCCACACGCCGCATCAGGAACTCAAAATAGCCGCCAACGGCTATTGGCTCCGCCAATCCACAAGTCCAGAGACAAAATGAGGTCCGTTTCCCCAACCCAGGGAAACGGGCCTCTTTAACTGCAAAAATTCAAGCAACAGCACCGCCGCCTCTTGAACCACGTAGCCATCAATGCCCAGACAACGCCAGCAAGCCGCATTCCGCAAGGGATAGATTAAATTAGATAAACGCGCCTTTACGGGTGATTTTTGGACGACGGGGCCCGGCCGGCGGCGAGGTGTTTGGTAGTCGAGCGATCCCGCAGGCAAAGCCGAGGACCAGCGAGACACCAAACAGCCCGCCGGCACCGGGACCGCATCGCGGCACCAAAAAAGCGCCCGTGCGCTCGATGGATTCGGATGCCCGACAGAGGCTCCTTATGGCTGCTTCCTTCCGGACCTGACCAGATTCGGAACATGTCGTCATCCGAACCCATCGAACGCGCTAGGCGCTCGGTATATCTTACCTGCTCCCGCCCGCCAGAGCAAGGTAGCTAATTTGGGACGGAGCTTTTTTGACTACTTTTGCAGCCCGATTGCCAGAGCAGCCAATGAGTAGTCAAAATAGTCCCATCCCAAAATGACCGGCTTGGTGCCGCACCACAGAAAGGGCCCATCTACTACGTTTAGGCCACAGGGGTCAACCATAGCCGACTTTTTCGAAAATCGGCAAGCTTTCTACCTGCACTGATAATTGTTCTCGGGGGAAGCGGGCACTGCGGGGCGCGGCAACGGCGCGCGATTTCCGCGTCGCAGCGCTACCCTGATGCTGAATGCCGGGACGATGACCCACTGACCTGCTGACGCCTCTTCGGCCGTCCTCAAATCCGACCTGTCTCGCCCCGG
>DBEYWP010000004.1:0-31476 GCA_048183675.1 Collinsella sp.
TCGGCCACGTCAAGGACGAGTTCTACAGGGGCCGCGAGTGGAAGACGTTCGAGGATTTCAAACGCGACCTGGAGGAATACATAGTCCACTGGAACACGAGCCGGAGGCAGGTAAGATTGAAGGGCCTGACCCCGGAGGAGTACCGGAATCAGGCCCTCGCGGCCTAGTCGCTATTTAGGGCGTCCAAGATTTGGGGCGCAGTTCACACGCGCTGCAGGGTCTTTTTGCATGTCATGTTTAGTTGTTGCCAACGCCTTAGAGAGCGGCGACGACCTCGATCTCGACCAGACCGCCAGCCGGAAGGGCGGCAACCTGGAAAGCGCTGCGCGCGGGGAACGGAGCCTCGAACTTGGAGGCGTAAATCTCGTTCACGGCAGCGAAGTCGGCAATGTCGGCCAGGTAGACCGTGGTCTTGACGACATCGGCAAAGGTGGCGCCGGCAGCGGTCAGCAGGGCCTCGACGTTAGCAAGGGACTGCTTAGCCTGGGCCTCGACGCCCTCGGGCATCTTGCCAGTTGCGGGGTCGATGCCCAGCTGGCCGGACAGGAACACCATGTTGCCGGTCTGGATGCCGGGGGAATACGGTCCGATGGCTGCAGGTGCGTTATCGGAAGACACGACGGTCTTGCTCATGTTTTTCTCCTTACAATCAAATAGAGAGCGTGAGCGCGGCGTTCGCACCGGGAGGCACAATTCGGTCTGAACACCGCGCTTGATTGGGATAGTACTCAAGGCTTCTGTTTGATGCAAGAATATTATCAGCTTGCGAGAATATTTTATCGCCCAACGGTTTCCCCGAACCGCTGAACGGTTCTCCACGGGGTCAGCCAGCCCAAGCTGCTGAAGACTTTATCCCGCTTGGAGCACGGGCATCGCCTGCCGCAACGGCACCACTATACTTTTGAATATCTGAGCATTTTGAAAGGCAAGATATGACCGCAACCGCCAGTCGAACCACCAACCGCAGACCCGAGCTTTTGGCGCCCGCCGGAGGGCCCGAGTCCTTTGCCGCCGCACTCGCCGCCGGGGCAGACGCCATCTACTGCGGCATGGGCAGCTTCAACGCCCGCCGCAAGGCCACCAACTTTACAGACGAGGCCTTTGAGCAAGCCTGCCGCGCCGCGCATCTAGCCGGGTCGCGCGTCTACGTCACGGTCAACATCGTCATCAAGCAGTCCGAGATGGGCGATGCGCTGCAACTCATCCACCGCTGCTCCACGCTGGGCGCCGATGCCTTCATCATCCAGGACTGGGGTCTGTTCTTTGAGGTCAAGCGCACGATGCCCGGCATCGAGACGCATATCTCAACCCAAGCAAACATCCACGACGACCGCGGAACCCTTTGGTGCCGCGAGCAGGGTGCCGACCGCGTGACTCTCTCGCGCGAGCTCTCCATCGACGAGATCGCCGCCATCCACGACGCCGCGCCCGATGTGGACCTCGAGGTCTTTAGCCACGGTGCCATCTGCTTTTGCTACTCGGGTCTGTGCCTGCTGTCGAGCTTTGCCATGGCGGGCCGCTCGGCCAACCGCGGCATGTGCGCTCAGCCCTGTCGCCTGCCTTACGAGCTGATCGACGAGAACGGCCGCTCGCTCTCCCCTGCCGGTCGCGAGCGTGCGCTATGCCCGCGCGACACCAACACGTCGCAGCTTGTTCGCCGTCTGTATGACGCCGGCGCCGCATCGCTCAAGCTCGAGGGCCGCATGAAGGCCCCCGATTACGTGTATTCCATCGTCGATGTGTATCGTCACGAAATTGACGACATGCTATCCGGAGCCGCCGTTGCCAAGGACGAGGAAGCCGCCCGCCAGCGCCAGCTCAAGCGCTGCTTCAACCGCGACTTTACGCACGCCTATCAGGACGGCACCTCGGGCGACGAGATGATGAGCTATGAGCGTTCCAACAACCGCGGCCAGATCGTGGGCACGGTGCTGGGCAGCCGCCCGGCCAACCGCGATGTGCGCGGCCTCAAGCCCGACGACCGCCGTCGCCGCGCCGCCATCGCCCGCATTGAGCTGTTTGAGCCCGTGGGCAAAGGCGACCTGCTGGAGCTTCGCCACGATAACGAGTTTGACCAGTTCCTGACCACCATTGCCGCCGATGATGCCGGCGCCGGTGACATCATTGAGTGCCGCGTGCCCCGCAGCATGCCCGAGGGCTGCCGCGTCCGCGTGATTCGCAGTCAGCGCGCCATCGACGCTGCCGGCGCCGCGCTCAAGCGCGATGTGCTGCGCCGCCGAGCTGTTGACGTGTCCGTCGTGGCGCGCCTGGGCGAGCCGTTTACTGTCACACTCACCTGCTGTGACAACCCCGCGCTCACCGCCACCGCCACGGGCTTCACCGTCGAGGCCGCCAAGACCCGCGCCGTCGAGGCATCCGATCTGGTTGAACACGTCGGGCGCATGGGCTCCTCTCCCTTTGAGGCCGCGAGCTTTGATGTGGCGCTCGATGAGGGCTGCGGCATGGGCTTCTCCGCCGTGCACAAGGTGCGCGCCGCCGCTTGTAAGGCGCTGGAAGAGGCCATTCTGGCACCGTACGAGGAGCGTGCGAAAACGCTCGAGCTGCCGGCGATTGTAACCAGTGATTCCCGCCCCGCGCCCGAGCACTACCGCGATGAGCCGCAGATCTGCGCCACCGTCACCTCGCTCGAGGCCGCCGAGGCCGCTCGCGCCGAGGGTGTAACGCGCATCTACATGACCACCGACGCGCTCGATGCGGCCGAGCTCTCCCCCGCCGATGCATTTGAGCAGGGCATCGTACCCGTGCTCGACGAGGTCTGCCGCGCCGTTGACCACGTACGCGTCGACCCGTGGGTTGTTGCAGGCGCCACGGTCGCTATTGGCAACATCTCTGAGCTTGCCCTGGCCGCCCAGGTTGGCGCCACGGCCGAGATTCGCTCTTGCCTGCCGGTGCACAACACGCCCTGCATGGAGGCGCTTGCCGAGCGCGGAGCCGGTGCGTTTTGGCTCTCGCCCGAGATCACGCTCGACGAGATCATCTCGCTCGGCGCCGCCGCGCCCGCAGCCCTGGGCATCACCGTTTTCGGCCGCCCGCGCGTTATGACGAGCGAGCACTGCATCCTGCAGGTGGCCAATGGCTGCATCCACGATTGTGCCAACTGCCGTCTGCGCGCCCGCAAGTTGTCGCTCAAGAATATCGACGGCAAGGTCATGCCGGTGCGTACCGACATCCACGGCCGCTCACGCCTGTACGACGCCTACCCCATCGACCTCACGCCTCAGGTTCCACAGTTACTCGATGCCGGCGTGCGCCGTCTTATGGTCGACGGAACGCTGCTCGAAACGGATGAGGTGGGCCGTGCCGTCGCCCGCGTCCGTCGTGCCGTCGAAGCAGCGTATGCCGGTCGCAAGCCCGCCGCCCGTCTGCGCGGGGCGACCTCGGGCTGCATGTTTGTGGGAATTAGCTAACCGAAAGGCTTACACGTGAACGAAGAACCTCAAGTCCTCTACTGCGACGCCTGGCTCATGGCCATCGACAAGCCCGCCGGCATGATCGTCCACGGCGACGGCACCGGCGAGCGCACGCTCACCGACTATGCCAGCGACCTGCTGCTGGCGATGGGCGACGGCTTTGCCGCGACCGACATGCAGCCCCTCAATCGCCTGGACCGTGACACCACCGGCGTGGTGCTGTTCTCGCTCGACAAGCAGACGCAGCCCGCCTTTGACCAGATGGTCATCGACCACGCTTTCGAAAAGCACTACCTAGCGCTCGCCGAGGGCAAGATCGACTGGAACGAAAAGCTCATCGACAAGCCCATCGCCCGCGACCGTCACGACAGCCGAAAGATGCGCGTCGGCGCCAGCGGCAAGCCGTCTCAAACGCGCGTGAAGGTGCTCAAACGCCTTAAGAGCCGTCGTGGCCTGCCCACGCGCTCGTATATCGATGTCGAGTTGCTCACCGGCCGCAAGCACCAAATCCGTGTGCATCTGGCGAGCGAGCGTCATCCCCTGGTTGGCGACGACCTGTACGGAACGCCGCGCCCCTGCGGCCTGATGCTCCACGCCCACAGCGTGTCCTTCACGCATCCCGTAACCGGCGAGCACATCCACATCGAAGCCCCCTGCCCCTGGGAGCCCTAAAACCTGCCGAAAAGGGACAGGTTTATTTTGGCAGGTTTTATCTGGACAAACGTCAAAACCACCACAAAGGTTCCTGCCCCTTCGCGGTGGTTTTGGCCTTAGCCCGTCCCCTGCTGTTAGACCGTGATGACGTTGTCCATTGCCCGGTACTTGGCGGGGACCTCGCCTGCGGTAATAATCGTTGCGTCGCGGAAGTCCGCGAACTTGACGGGCGCCACCATGCCAAATTTACTGGCGTCCGAGATTACGAAGCGCTTGGCTGTATGACGCATCGAGATGCGCTTTACTTGCGCCTCCTCGATATCGGGCGCCGTGAAGCCCTGCTCGGCGGCAATGCCGTTAGAGCCCCAAAAGCCACAGTTGAAGTTGTAGCGGTCTAAGGTTGCCAAGGCATCGGGGCCAACAAGCGCCTCGGTCTCGGGTTTGAGCTCGCCGCCCAACACCACGGTACGCATGCCGCGCAAAGCAAGGTGCTGAGCATGGAGCACGGAATCGGTCACATAGGTGACATCTTCAAGGTGTGGAAGATGCTCGATGAGCCTCAGCGTCGTCGAGCCCGAGTCGATGTATACAAAGCTCTCGGGCTCCACAAGCGCCGCCGCACGGGCGCAGATACGCTCCTTGTCGTCGTTATGGAGGTCGCTGCGCTCATTAAGCGTTAGGTCGCGCGTCACGTGCGCGCGCTCAAGACTCGTCGCTCCACCGTGGACCTTGGCGATGCGATGAGCTCGGTCGAGCGTCTGCAGGTCGCGCCGAATGGTAGACGCCGTCACGCCCAGGGCTTCGGCAAGCTCCGGCACGGTAACCGAGCCGGCCTGCTGCACCATCGACACGATCGCGTTGAGCCTATCTTCCGCAAGCATCGCTTACTCCTCCTCGGGGTACACAACTCCCCAGTCGGCGCGGAGCTTGGTCATAAGCTCCATAACATCAGAAGCATAATCCAGCAGCTCGCACTTGGAGTCGTCGCCGGCAACGGCCTGCTCGAGGTCAGCCATCTCGTAGCACAGGGCATAAGCCTCGGTGCCCGCGGCGACCTCCTCGCGATGACCGTCCGCGGTCCACACGATCGTCGCGTGATCGGCGCGCGGATACTCGTTGACCTCGATATAGCACTTGTCGAAGCTGATGACCGAGCGCTTGGGCTGCTTGGAGTGGAGCGTAAGGCTCACAACACCCAGCTGCTGCTCGGCGTTACGGCAGACAATGCCGCCCGCAACGTCGACACCTGTCTCACAGATGTTGCCCAGAGAGACGACCTCCACGGGTTGACTGGCCATAAACAGGCGCATGACAGACAGGGCATACACGCCAATGTCGAGCATGGCGCCGCCGGCGAGACTACGGTTGTAGAACCGGTTGGTCAGGTCCCCGTACTCCTTATGGCTGCCAAAGTTGAGCTGGGCGAGGTTCATGCGACCAAAGTCGCCCGCATCCATGCGGCGGCGCAGCTCCTGATACAGCGGCATGTGAAGCACCGTGGTGGCGTCCATAAGGACGACGTTGTGCTCGTCGGCGATGGCACGCGCCTCGTCGAGCTCAGCGGAATTGAGGGTAATGGCCTTCTCGCAGAGCACGTGCTTACCAGCTGCCAGAGCGGCTCGCAGGTAGGTGATATGCGTGTTGTGCGGCGTGGTGATATAGACGGCGTCGATGTCCGGATCGGCGTAGAGGTCCTCGACCGTCTCGTACACCTTCTCGACGCCATACTGCTCGGCAAAAGCCTGGGCTTTGGAAAGCGTACGGTTGGCGACACCCGCGAGCTTGCGGCCGGCCAGCGCGAGGGACTGGGCCATTTGGTTGGCGATAACACCGCACCCGATCACTGCCCAGCGAAGCTCGGGAGCCGTAAAAATGTCGTTTGGGAACGGCTGATTCTGGACCGAGGCAAACGCCGCCTTTGCGGCTGCCTCGGCGTCGAGCGGAGCCTGTTTGGAATCTGCCATGATGTGCCTCCTGAGTCATCGGAAGTCCTTCATTTCTAACAACCCTATAGTCGCACAATTGCGCGCGTATCTGCTCGTGTTTGCGTATTTATTTGCTTATCGGTCATTATTTAGCCATAGTTGGCAGATGTTTGCGCGGCTATGCGCATTGTCGCGCAAGGCTATGCGCGTAAATGCGCATGCGACGATCCTTGTGAAACATAAAGGGACGGAACACCAAAGCCCTAAAAGACAGACCCAGCTGTATTACTTCACCCCTCTGGGGGCATCAGACATCAAAGGATCGTCCCAAACTGCCGGCACATAGAGACTGTCCCCCCAACGACTGGTCATTTAAGTCTGTCCCCAATGAATGGTCGTCCCCAGCTGCCGACAGAAAATGAACGCCCCCAGGTGCCGGCATTTCAACGGCCACTCATTTAAGTCTGTCCCCAATGAGTAGGGATAGAAAAAGGCCCGGGTGCCGTGGCATCCGGGCCTTTGCTGGCAACTTGATGTTGCGGGCAGCTTAGAACTTGTGGCCGCACTTCTTGCAGACGCGCAGCTTGTTCTTGCCTTCCTTCTCGTGACCGACGCGGGTAACCTTACCGCACTCGGGGCAGACGAGATTGACGTTGGAGGCGTCGATGGGAGCCTCCTGCGAAACGATGCCGCCCTGCTGGTTGGCAGCGTTGGGCTTGACGGCCTTCTTGACGACCGAAACGCCCTCGACAACGACCTTGTTCTCGGCGGGGAGAGCACGCAGGACAACGCCCTGCTTGCCGCGATCCTTACCAGAGAGAACCTGGACCTTATCGCCCTTCTTGATATACATATATCTCCCCTAACTACAGGGTCTCGGGAGCGAGCGAGACGATCTTCATGTACTTCTTGTCACGAAGCTCGCGAGCGACAGGCCCGAAGATACGGGTGCCGACGGGCGAACCATCGTTGTTGATGACAACGCAGGCGTTCTCATCAAAGCGAATGTAGGAGCCATCCTTGCGGCGGATCTCCTTAACGGTGCGAACGACGACGCAACGGACAACGTCCTTCTTCTTGACGTTGGCGCCAGGGGTAGCCTCCTGGACAGCACCGATGAACACATCGCCGATGCCTGCATAACGACGCTTGGAACCGCCAAGCACCTTGATGCAGCGAATCTTGCGAGCGCCGGAGTTGTCGGCGACGTTCAGCATGGTTTGCATCTGAATCATGGTAGATGTTCCTCCGAACTAAGAACCGAAGAGAGGTGCGCAGCCTTTATGCGGCCCGTGGTATGCAAGCCAGGCATACGCACATCTTCGGAAACGTACAAGTCGTAAGAGCGACTGCTTATTTAGCGCGCTCGACGACCTCGATGAGGCGCCAACGCTTCATCTTGGACATAGGACGGGTCTCCATAACGCGGACGGTGTCGCCCACGCCAGCCGTGCACTCCTCGTCGTGAGCGTGCAGCTTCTTGGAGCTGGTCATCATCTTGCCGTACTTGGGGTGACGCTTGCGCTCGGTGATGGTGACAACGATGGTCTTGGCACCGGAGACGGAGGTAACGACACCCGTACGGACCTTACGCGAGTTACGCGAATCAGTCATGTTCTCTCCTTAGGTCCTACTCGGCGACAGCGGACTTCTCCGCTGCGATCTCGCGGGCGCGCTGCTCCGTGAGGACGCGAGCGATGTCCTTCTTCACGGTGTTGACGCGAGCGGTGTTGTCCAGCTGGCTGGTGGCCATCTGGAAACGAAGGTTAAAGAGCTCGGCGCGCATTTCCTTCAGCTTCTCAACGAGCTGAGCGTCCGAGAGCTCACGAATCTCTGCGGGCTTCATTAGTTCTCCTCCTTGGCGGCGGCGGCGTCCTCAGCAGCCCACTTGGCCTCGAGAGCGGCCTCCTCAGCCATCTCCTTCTCGATGCGCTGCTCGGCGTTCTTGGCAGCAACAATCTTGGTCTTGATGGGAAGCTTGTGCTGTGCAAGACGCAGAGCCTCGCGAGCGACCTCCTCGGGCACGCCCTTGACCTCGAACATGATGCGGCCGGGCTTGACGACGGCCACCCACTCCTCGGGGTTACCCTTACCAGAACCCATGCGAGTCTCGGCAGGCTTCTTGGTGATGGGCTTATCGGGGAAGATCGTGATGTAGACACGACCGCCACGCTTCATGTAGCGGGTCATGGCAATACGAGCGGCTTCGATCTGACGGTTGGTGATCCAATGGGCCTCGAGAGCCTGGATACCAAACTCGCCGAAATGCAGCTCGGTATTACCCTTGGCCTGGCCCTTCATGGAGCCACGCTGCACCTTGCGGTGAAGAATACGCTTAGGGGCAAGCACTACTGACCCCTCCTCTCGGAGTTACGACGACGAGGACGGGAAGAGCCCTCGAGTGCAGGGTTGGGAACAGGCTGGCCCGGGAGCTTCTCGCCCAGGTAGATCCAGACCTTCACGCCGCAAGCGCCCATGGTGGTGCTGGCGACAGCCGTGCCGTAGTCGATCTTGGCACGGAGGGTGTGCAGAGGCACGCGACCCTCGCGGTACCACTCACGACGGCCCATCTCGGCACCGCCGAGACGACCGGAGCACTGGATACGGATGCCCTTAGCGCCGGCCTTGCGGGCGGACTGGACAGCCTTGCGCATAGCGCGACGGAAGGCAACGCGGCCCTCGAGCTGCTCGGCGATAGACTGAGCAACGAGGTTGGCGTCGAGCTCGGGGCGCTTGACCTCGACAACGTCGACGGAGAGCTGGCCCTTGGAGACGCCAGCGACCTTCTCGAGCTCGGTACGGAGGGTATCGATCTCGGCACCCTTCTTACCGATGACAACGCCGGGGCGAGCGGTGAGGATGATGACCTTCACCTTGTCGCCAGCGCGCTCGATCTCGACGCGGGAGACAGCTGCGCGGGAAAGACGCTTCTCGAGGTACTTGCGGATCTCGAGATCGTTACCGAGGGTCTTAGCGTAATCCTTCTCTGCGAACCAGCGGGAGCGCCAGTTCTCGGTAATGCCAAGACGGAAGCCGGTGGGGTAGACTTTCTGACCCATACAGCTTTACGCCTCCTTTCGAGGAGCAACGACGACGGTGATGTGGGAAGTACGCTTCAGAATGCGAGAAGCGGAACCCTTGGCGCGGGGACGGATGCGCTTAAGCGTCGGACCCTCGTCAACATAGGCAGCGGCGACAACCAGGTTGTCGGCACGCAGACCGTTGTTGTTCTCGGCGTTCGCAACGGCGGAACGGAGAACCTTCTCGACATCCACGGCGACGGCGCGGTCGCAGAAGTGGAGGATGTCGAAGGCCTGAGCGACAGGCTTGCGGCGGATCAGATCGACCACCAGGCGGGCCTTGCTGGGGGAAACACGCACGTACTTAGCGACGGCGCGAACCTCGGTGGCCTCAGTTTCAATAGACTTAGTTGCCATTTACGGTTAACCCCCTATTTGGCCTTGTGGCCACGGAACGTACGAGTCGGCGCGAACTCGCCGAGCTTGTGACCAACCATGGACTCGGTAACATACACGGGCACATGCTTGCGGCCGTCGTGGACGGCGATGGTGTGACCAACCATCTCGGGGAAGATGGTGGACGCGCGGGACCAGGTCTTCACGACGTCCTTCTTGCCAGCCTCGTTCATCGCGGTGATACGCGAGAGAAGGCGAGTCTCCACGAACGGGCCCTTTTTGAGACTTCTGCTCATAAGTGCTTTCTCCTAAAACTCGGTATCCGAAATTACTTCTTACGGCGACGAATGATGTGCTGGTTCGAGACCTTCTTCTTCTTGCGCGTACGAAGGCCCTTCGTCGGCTTACCCCAGGGGGTAACGGAGGGACGACCAGAGGTGTGGTTCTTGCCCTCGCCACCGCCGTGCGGGTGGTCGACAGGGTTCATGACGGTACCGCGGACGGTCGGACGCACGTTCATGTGACGCTTACGGCCGGCCTTGCCGATGACGATGTTGGAGTGATCGGCGTTGCCGACCTCACCGACGGTGGCGCGGCAGGTAACGAGGATGCGGCGCATCTCGGAGGAAGGCATACGGACGATAGCGTACTTGCCCTCCTTACCCATCAGCTGGCAGGAGTTACCGGCGGAACGGGCGATAGCAGCGCCCTTGCCCGGCTGGAACTCGACGGCGTGGATGAGCGTACCGACGGGAATGTCGGCGAGGGGCAGAGCGTTGCCCGGCTTGATGTCGGCGTCAGAACCGGACATGATGGTCTGACCGACCTCGAGGCCCTTGGGGGCCAGGATGTAGCGCTTCTCACCGTCAGCGTAGTGCAGCAGAGCGATGCGAGCGGAACGGTTCGGATCGTACTCGATCGTGGCAACCTTGGCGGGCACGCCGTCCTTGTTGCGCTTGAAGTCGATCACGCGGTAACGACGCTTCACGCCGCCGCCCTGGTGGCGGGTGGTGATGCGGCCGTTGTTGTTACGACCGGCCTTCTTGGGCAGGGGCTCGAGAAGAGACTTCTCGGGCTTGGTGCAGGTGATCTCGGAGAAATCGGAGATCGTCTGCCAACGCCTACCAGCGGAGGTCGGCTTAAGGTGCTTTACAGCCATTACAATCCCTTTCAATAGGAATCCGTTAGCCATCGCAGACAGGGATTCGAGGTTCTGCCTCGGGTGCGATGACACCGGACGTATACACGGTTCCGGGCGTGTCCATTTTATACGCCCAAAACCTTGAGCTCTCGCCTCCCCTATTTGGGAGGCATGAGCTCACTCAACAGCAGCGAGTCTTAGGCCTGGTTGCCAAAGACCTCGATGGTGTCGCCCTCGGCCAGCGTGACGATGGCCTTCTTCCAAGAACGGGTCTTGCCGGCGACATAGCGCACGCGCTTGGTCTTGGGCTTGACCGTCAGGGTGTTCACGCGAACGACCTTGACGCCGAAGATCTCCTCGACAGCGTCCTTGATCTGATACTTGTTAGCATCCTTGGCGACCTCGAACGTGTACTTGTTCAGCTCCATGCCGGAGAAGGAACGCTCGGACACGATCGGACGGATGATGATCTCGTGGGCGGTCATTTATGCAAGCACCTCCCCGAAGTGAGCGGCGATGTCGGCGGGCATCAGCACAGCGTTGTTGTTGACGAGATCGTAGGTGTTGGCCTCGTCAGCGGTGATGATGAACGTCTTGGGAATGTTGCGGAACGACAGGTAGGCGTTGACGTCCTCATCGCGAACGATGATGGTCAGACGCTTGCCCTCAAGACCGAGAGCCTTGAGCATGGCGACGGCAGCCTTGGTGGAAGGCTTCTCGAAGCCGTAGTCGTCGACGAGCACGAGCTCGCCATCGGCCAGCTTGGCGGACAGCGCGGAGCGCATAGCCAGCTTGACCTCCTTGTTGTTCATACGCTTAGCGTAGGAACGGGGCTTGGGGGCGAAGACAACGCCACCGTGACGCCACTGGGCAGCACGGATGGAACCCTGGCGGGCACGGCCGGTGCCCTTCTGACGCCAAGGCTTCTTGCCGCCACCGGAAACCTCAGAGCGACCCTTAGCAGACTGGGTGCCCTGACGCCAAGAGGCCATCTGGCACTTGACGATGTGGTGCATAACGTGGATGTTCGGCTCGATGCCGTACACCTCAGCGGCGAGCTCGGCCTCGGCGACCTTCTTGCCCTCGCTGTTCTTTACTTCAAACTTTGCCATTTAAGTGTTCTCCTTGGTATGACGCTGGGCTAAATGGGCTGGGCCCTTAGGCCATACGGATGGCGACGAGACCATTCTTGGCACCCGGGACAGCGCCCTTGACCAAGATGAGGTTCTGCTCGGCATCGATGCGGACAACGGAAAGGTTCTTGACGGTAACGCGCTCGTTACCCATGTGACCGGCCATCTTGACGCCCTTGAGGACGCGCGCAGGATAGGCGCACTGACCGATAGAACCGGGGTGACGCTGGAAGTGAGAACCATGCGTCATAGGACCGCGGCGCTGACCCCAGCGCTTGATGCGACCCTGGAAGCCCTTACCCTTGGAGGTACCGATGACGTCGACCTTCTCGACATCAGCGAAATCAGCGACGGTGACGACCTCGCCGACCTTGTGCTCCTCGCCGTTCTCGACGCGGACCTCACGAAGGAAGCGAACAGGCTCGACGCCAGCCTTGGCGAAGTGACCAGCCATGGGCTTGTTCACGTTCTTGGCCTTGATGTCGCCGAAACCGATCTGGACGGCGTCATAGCCGTCGGTTGCCTGAGTTTTAACCTGCGAGACAGCGCAGGGGCCAGCCTGGATGACCGTGACGGGAACGACGTTATCGTCCTCGTCCCAAACCTGGGTCATGCCAATCTTGCGGCCGAGAATCATGCTGATCAAGATATGATCCCAACTCTCGCGTGGTCTTGGGACAATGCGTACGCCACCGAGCGTACGCCCCTAGAGGACCACTACTTACACGACGTGCTCCCCAGCCTTGTATTTCGCCCGGACTACCTGACAACCCTATTAAGCAGGCATTTTGTCCAGCCAGAATACTCCCCTGGTTACACACAGTTGTTTAGTATACACGGCTGCGGGCGTATCCATCGAGATTCATATTTCACTCACATTGTTTACGCAGGTAAAGTGCGTGGCACGTTCCCAGTGTGCGGCGGAGGGGGCGGGCCTGAGACATATTAAGGTTGCTGCTCTACAGTCCTGCTCACGACGGAGAGCACATTAAGTGCTCTCCTGTTCGTGCGGAACTCGCGACAACCTTAATATGTCTCAGGCCCGCCCCCTCCGCCGCACACTGGGAACGCCACGTTGATGTCTGCTAAACCTTGCTCGCTCAGGCTAATGACTTTGCTGGGGATCCACAATTTGCTGCAAGGTGAACTTGCATTGGAGCGTATCGTCCTCTTCTCGCGCATCGTCAAAATCAAAGATCATGATGGCGCAGTTGGGGAGTTTTGTTGGGAGCTCGAAGTCCTCTGGGGCTGCAGCCTTGATGAATTGGCGGCTGGCGCTGCCGTGGCTTACTGCTAGGAGGGTTTCGATGCCCTCGGCGCCCATGAGATTGGTGAGGGTGCCTACCATGCGCTCCTGCAGCGTCTGGCTTCCCTCTCCTCCGAAGGGGACTAAGTCCTCGCCGGGGTCCCAGACGTCGGTAGGAAGGGCATCGTGGGGGCCTTCTTCGAAGGTGCCGTAGCAGCGCTCGATGATGCCTTCGCAGGGCTCAAGTGCTGCGTCCGAGCCGAGGAGCTCGCATGCGACGAGCTGAGCTGTGTCCATGGCTCGGCCTAGGGGCGAAGAGACCACTTTGTCCGGAACGACGCCGTGGTCCTTGAGCCATGCGGCTGCCATTCCCGCTTGCTTGCGGCCCAGATCGGTCAACGGAGAATCGCAGCGGCCCTGGACGAGCTTTTTAACGTTGAATTCCGTCTGACCGTGGCGGAGTAGATATAGGCGCTTCATGCTCTCCCCTTCTGTATAACTTGCTTTGCTGGCACAGCCCTACTCGTGGGCATGGCCTACGTAGTCTTCGTCGATCGTGATCTTGGCGACCGACTTGGGATATTCCGATTCGACCCGTTTCGCCAGCGCGCGCTTCAGGTCCTCGGCGCTCATCGCCAAATCCGAGGGACGTACGCAGTCAAAGATCACGTTGGTATGCGTGGGGCCCGGAACACAGCGTAGGTCGTGGATCGAGAGGCGGCTATCGACCTCTTGCGCCATAGCGTTGATGCGCAGGCGCATGCTCGCCACCTTTGAATCGTCGGTCACGATGGGATCGTAATGGAGCGTGACGATCATGCCGTCCTCGTCCCTAAACGACTGCTCAATATTGTCGAGCGTGTCGTGACTTTCCAGCGGGCTGGCCTCGGCCGCCATCTCGGCGTGCGCACTTGCAAACTTCCTGCCCGGGCCGTAGTCGTGAACCATCAAATCGTGAACGCCCAAAACGCCTGGATAGCTCATGATCTTGTCTCGAATGTGCTTGACCAGCTTAGGATCGGGCGCCTGGCCCAAAAGCGGGCTCACCGTATCCTGGATGAGTTCAAAACCGCTCCAGCCAATATAGGCGCCAACGGCAAGTCCAACCCAGGCATCAAGATTGGTGTGCGTCACCTGCGAAACAATTGCGCACGCTAACACGGCGCCTGTGGCAAGGACATCGTTCTTGGAATCCTGCGCGGTCGCATGCAGCGTCTCGGACTCAATGCGATCGCCGAGCTTTTGGTTGAGGGCCGCCATCCAGAGCTTTACGACCATCGAAAGCACTAGAACCGCCACCAGGGCAAGCGAAAACTCGACAGGTTCGGGGTTGATAATTCGCTCCACCGACGACTTCACCAGCTCAACGCCAATAAGCAGCACGAGCGCCGCCACGACCAGACCCGAGAGATACTCGTAGCGACCGTGGCCGTAAGGATGCTCGGGGTCGGCCGGCTTGCTCGCCAGCTTAAAACCCAGCACGCTCACGATATTCGAGCTGGCATCGGACAGGTTGTTCATGGCATCCGCCACGATCGAAACCGATCCCGAAACCACACCAATTGCGCCCTTCGCAGCACATAGTGCCACATTGGCGAGAATACACACCACACCCGTCAACGTGCCCACGCGCGCACGATCGCCCTGCGCACGACGAACGATCCACTCGACCATCTATATCTGCCCCCAACAGTTTTACTCATACACGCGTTTTTCGAATAACTCAGTAGTGTAGACCCTTTACCCCATCGATACAAAAAAGGCCGCAACCCTTAGGGCTGCGGCCTTGCAAATCGCACTATCGAGCAAAAAACTTAGAGCTTGATGTCGATGTCGACGCCAGCGGGAAGGTCGAGACGCATGAGCGAATCAACGGTGCCCGAGGTGGGGTCGAGGATGTCGATGAGGCGCTTGTGGGTGCGCATCTCGAACTGCTCACGGGAGTCCTTGTTCACGTGCGGCGAGCGGATAACCGTGTACAGGTTACGCTCGGTGGGCAGGGGGACAGGACCGGAAACGCGAGCGCCGGTCTTCTGAGCGGTCTCGACGATGAGCTTCGCGGACTGATCGACGACCTCGTGATCATAGCCCTTGAGGCGAATGCGGATCTTCTGGGTAGCCAACTTAAACCTCCAAAGAGTGCGAGAGATGTTCTCGCGGATTACGTAACAGGGAGCTCGAACTTAGGCGTTCTTGCTCATGACCTCGTCCACGATGGACTTGGGCGCGGGCTCATAAGAGTCGAACTGCATCGTGTAGGATGCACGGCCCTGGGTCTGGGAGCGAAGGTCGGTAGCGTAACCGAACATCTCGCCCAGCGGCACCTTGGCACGGATGAGCTTGCTGTTCTTGCGATCCTCCATGCCCTCGATCTTGCCGCGACGACCGGAGAGGTTGCCCATAACGTCGCCCATGTACTGCTCGGGGGTCTCGACCTCGACAGCCATGATCGGCTCGAGCAGCTGCGGGTCGGACTTCTTGAGGGCGTCCTTGATAGCCATGGAACCGGCGATCTTGAAGGCGGCCTCGGAGGAGTCGACCTCGTGGTAAGAACCGTCGAACAGGGTGACCTTGACGTCGAGGACCGGGAAGCCGGCGATAACACCGGTGTTCAGGGCCTCCTGGATGCCCTTGTCGATGGACGGGATGTACTCCTTGGGCACGACGCCGCCGACGATAGCGTTGACGAACTCGTAGCCGAAGCCCTCCTCCATCTTCTCGAGCTTGATGACGGCATGGCCGTACTGACCGCGACCACCGGACTGACGGACGAACTTGCCCTCAGCCTTCTCAACGTCGTGACCAGCGGTCTCGCGGTAGGCAACCTGGGGCTTACCAACGTTAGCGTCAACCTTGAACTCACGGAGCAGACGGTCGACGATAATCTCGAGGTGCAGCTCGCCCATGCCGGCGATGATGGTCTGGCCGGTCTCATGGTTGGTGGACACCTGGAAGGTCGGATCCTCCTCGGCGAGCTTGGTCAGAGCCAGGGACATCTTGTCCTGCTCGGCCTTGGTCTTGGGCTCGATGGCAACGTCGATAACGGGCTTAGCGAACTCGATCTTCTCGAGGACGATCTCCTTGCCCTCGGCGCACAGGGTGTCACCGGTGGTGGAGTTCTTGAAGCCGACGCAAGCGACGATGTCGCCGGCAGCGGCGTCGTCACGGTCGATACGCTCGGCAGCGTTCATCTCGAGGATGCGGCCGAGGCGCTCGCGCTGACCGTTGGAAGCATTGACAACGTAGGAGCCGGACTCGGCGCGGCCGGAGTAAACGCGGACGTAGGTGAGCTTACCGACGAACGGGTCGGTCATGATCTTGAAGACCAGGCCGGAGAAGGGCTCGTCGAAGGAAGGATGACGCTCGATCTCCTCGCCGGTGTCCGGATCGGTACCGGTGACGGCCTCGACGTCGAGCGGGCTGGGCAGGTAGTCGACGACAGCGTCGAGCAGCTCCTGAACGCCCTTGTTCTTGTAGGCGGAGCCCACGAAGACGAGGTTGAGCTCGTTGGCCAGAACGCCCTTGCGCAGAGCAGCCTTGAGCTCCTCGACGGTGAAGTCCTCCTCCATGAGGATCTTCTCCATGAGCTCGTCGTCAAAGCTGGCAGCAGCGTCGAGGAGCTCCTCGCGCTTGGTGGCAGCGATGTCGGCGAACTCAGCCGGGATCTCGTCCATCGGCTCGGGGTAGGTCATACCCTTCTCGTCGGCCTTGAAGTCCCATGCGGTCATGGTGACCAGGTCGATGACGCCCCAGAAGTTGTCCTCGGCGCCCATCGGGACCTGAGCGGCCACGGCGTTGGCGTCGAGACGATCCTTCATAGTCTCGATAGCGTTGAAGAAGTCAGCGCCCACGCGGTCATACTTGTTGATGAAGGCGATACGGGGGACGTTGAAGGTAGAAGCCTGACGCCAAACGGTCTCAGACTGGGGCTGAACGCCGGCAACGGCGTCGAAGACGGCAACAGCACCATCGAGGACGCGCAGGCAGCGCTCGACCTCGGCGGTGAAGTCAACGTGGCCCGGGGTGTCGATGATCTGGATGCGGTAGTCCTTACCGTCCTTGTTCCAGAAGCACGTGGTAGCAGCGGAGGTAATGGTTACGCCGCGCTCCTGCTCCTGAACCATCCAGTCCATGGTGGCAGCGCCCTCATGGACCTCACCGATCTTGTGGGTCTTACCGGTGTAGTAAAGAATACGCTCGGTCGTGGTGGTCTTACCGGCATCGATGTGGGCCATGATGCCGATGTTACGGGTATCGGAAAGCTTGTACTTAGGCTTAGCCATGTTAGTTCCTTACCTTAACTTACCAACGATAGTGAGAGAACGCGCGGTTGGCCTCGGCCATCTTGAAGACGTCCTCACGCTTCTTGACGGAAGCGCCAAGACCGTTGGAGGCGTCGAGGATCTCGTTAGCGAGACGCTCGGCCATGGTCTTCTCCTTGCGAGCGCGGGAGAAGTTGACGATCCAGCGGATACCCAGAGCGGTGGAACGACGGGAGTTGACCTCCATCGGGACCTGATAGGTAGCGCCACCGACACGCTTGGGCTTAACCTCGAGCGTGGGCTTGACGTTGTCCATAGCCTTCTTGAAGGTAGCGAGAGCGTCGCCACCCTCGGACTTCTCGGCAACGATCTCGAAAGCGGTGTAAACGATGCGCTCAGCGGTGGCCTTCTTGCCGTCAAGAAGGACCTTGTTGATGAGCTGAGTCACCAGGCGGTTGTTGTAAACGGCGTCAGGCTGAACCTCACGACGATTAGCTGCTGCACGACGCGGCATGTGAAATCTCCTTAAGTGTCTACCGTGCGGCGCTTAGGCGGCACACGGCGAAAGTATCAAAACGTTATCTGGCTTATTTGGCCTTGGGGCGCTTAGCACCGTACTTGGAACGGGCCTGCATACGGTTCTGGACCGGAGCAGCGTCGTAGGCGCCACGGATGACGTGATAACGGACACCAGGGAGGTCACGGACACGACCGCCGCGGACGAGCACGATGGAGTGCTCCTGCAGGTTGTGGCCCTCACCCGGGATGTAAGCAGTAACTTCGATGCCGTTGACAAGGCGAACACGGGCAACCTTACGAAGAGCCGAGTTCGGCTTCTTGGGGCTCGTGGTGAAGACGCGGGTGCACACGCCGCGCTTCTGGGAGTTGTGCTGCAGAGCAGCGTTCTTGGACTTCTTGGGCACGGAACGACGGCCCTGGCGAACCAGCTGGTTAATAGTAGGCAAAGCGTACTCCTTCTCGAATGATTCCAGCTTTCTGTAAAGTGCAACGGCTTGAATCGAGGGGTCAGCATCCCCCTACGAAACACGCAGTTCGATAGGATACGTGCCGTTAGCTGTGCCGTCAACAGACCACGCCGCCGGGCGTATCCCAAAATAGCCATATTTCCGCAAAGCCTACACAAAAGGAATCCCCTCCTGTGCGCGGGGGCGGATTCCCGGGCCGGGCGGCACAGGGGTTAAGTTTGCTGCTCTACAGTCCTGGCTCGCACGGAGGCCACATTAAGTGGCCTCCGGCTCGTGCGGAACTCGCGACAAACTTAACCCCTGTGCCGCCCGGCCCGGGAATCCGACGTGCTCGTTGGGGCAATGCTACCTGCCAAAAAGGGACAGGTTTATTTTGGTCGGTTTTATCTGGGGAAACGTCGCGCTCCAGCGTTGATCTGCTCTCATCTGTCGCATGGAAATCGGCGGCGTCTTCGGAAGTATATCGCTCGGTCTAACCGTCCATTTAATGCAAAATGGGCCGCCTCCCCTAGTAGGAAGCGGCCCCAAATCTTACGAATAGATGATGGTAAAGGGTACTTCTGTTTCGGTCTCTCCTGTTGACGTGCACCTCGTGCCCTCAAGCGTTACTGAGACCACTTGGTCGACATCAATCAACTTCGTTGGCACCCAGATGTTCTCTCCGCTATTGTGCGCATAAGAAAAATATAAGTTGAACACCCCTGCGTCGTCATCTTCGATAATCTGCTCCGATCCATCCTTGTAGCTGACGGTCAGCTTATTATCAACTGCTTCATAGCCCAAATCATCGATGTGCGTCTGGATGGAAAACGGACTGATCTCGAGAGACGAGTCACCGGAGCGGAGTTCCTTTGTATCGACGTACGCTCCAACGCTAAACTCGGGCGTCGATGCTTTAAACTGCCTCGCACTCTCACCTTCGCCCTCGGTCCACTGGATATTCCAGGTGACCGCATGTTGAAAACCTCGCTCGCGATCCATAGAAGCAAAGTACATCGTGCCATTAATGACAGTATCGCTTGATGTGTCCTTATCAATGGTGCAGCGTGTGTCAGCCCATTCCTCGCCGAACTTCATGTTGGGCGTGCCGATGCCTTGTTCTTCTTCACCATAGAGAACAAGTTCGCCAGTCTCTGCTGCCGGCTTGTAGTAGTTAACACCATTTGGATTGGACAACGTAAACGTCACGGCACCGCAACCGTTTTTATCGATAGCCATATCATGAATGTCGAGTGTATAGCCGTTGCCCTCGACGGACAGATTGACCTTCTGTACTGAACCCTCCAAGCTTTGGGGCGCGATACCATCACCAAACTCTCTGGTGTAGGTATATTTAGTCCCCGACGAGCCACCTTGAGTCCAGGTAATGGACTCTCCGTTGCCATGGTTTCCCCAGGCAGAGGCAAAATAACTGGAATTGACGACGGCGTAGGCGACCCCTCCGGTCGCCAGCACTCCGGCAAGGCATCCGATCACGGCAACATACAGAGGCTTCGCGTGACCCTTTCGGCGAAGCGGCTCACCAGCAGCGGCATAAAGAACACGGTCAGCAAGATCGCTATCGGCTTGGACGGACTCGAAGGCCTGCTTGATTTGATTGGATTTCACGGTCGCCCTCCTCTAGGATGAACTTGAGTTTCGATCTGCCGCGAGCTAAACGCGTTCGAACTGTCGCGGCTGGTACGTGCAGCAACTCGGCAATCTCTGAAGTCGAAAAGCCCAGATAGTAATAGAGCACGATGGGGATACGGAATCGTTCCGGAAGCCGCATGACATCTGACAGGACGGCCTTGGTCTCATCCTGCGCTGTCGAAAGCGACTCGGCCAGGTTCTCAATATCCTCCACACGCCTCCATGGCTTTCGAAAGAGAGATTTGCATTCATTGATCGTGACCCGGATAAGCCATCGACGAAGATGTTCCCAGCTTTCAAATTGCGCATCGCTTTTGAGTAACTTCAGAAAGACGTCTTGAGCGACATCGTCGGCGTCGGCGCGATCACGCAGGTACGTCAACGCGATCCGAAACACGACATCCCGGTGGTCTTCGACCGCCTGTCTAAATGCTTGTTCTTCCATAATCACCTCCCGGTGACGTTAATAATTCTTGGTGAGGCCCTCACCTTAGATACGCTCTTGTCGGGCGAAATGTTTCAAATTCAAGCAGGAAAAACCGACCAAAATAACCCTGTCCCTTTTTTGGCAGGTCCCCAAGGGATCAACGGAGCGCAACAGGTTGAGCATACGCAAGCGAGCGGCCCCCAGAGCGTACAAGGTGGCATGAAAAAGGCAGGGCATTGACCTTTTGGTCATGCCCTGCCTTTTGAATGACAGATTGTAGCTCTGGGGGCCGCGCAGCGACGGAGGTCGCCGCCGTTCGTTAGAACGGCGGAACTAGTTACTCCTCGTCGTTGTCCTTGGCCTCTTCGGCGTCGTCGGTGTCCACGAGCTGGTTGAGCAGCTCGTCGAGGGACGCCATGTCCTCGTTGATCGCGCCGTTGGCGGGAGCCTTCTTGTCGTCGATCGGGGCGCCCAGGAGCTCCTCGTCGGCGTCGGCGTGATGCGTCGGAGCGGAGGTACCCAGCAGGATATCGTCCGGACCGTCGGGGCTAAAGACCATCTGCAGCAGCTGCGAGAGGTCTTCCTCGTCGGCAACGTCGTCGTTGTTCTCGAGGATGTAGAGCAGGTCGTGGGCCTCCAGGCCGTCACGGAGCTCCTCGATCGCCTTGGCACCGATACCATCGATGCGCAGCAGATCCTCCTCGGACTTGCCAACCAGGTCGCCGACCGTCTCGATGCCGACCTCGCTGAACTTGTTGGTCCAGCGCTGCGACACGCCCAGGTCGTCGAACAGGTACAGGCGAGCCTTCTCGGCGGAGATGGTGTGGCCGTTGCGGGTGAACGAACCGTCAGCACCACCGAACTCGTCGTAGCCGGCCCAGTCGAGCTGCTGCGGGAGCTGCTCGTCCAGGTCCTTGAGCTCAACCGGAGCCCACTCGGGCAGCGACTTGGCGTTGGGCGAAGCCGGGCCGTCGATGTCGACATAGCCGTCGGCCGTGCGATACGTCAGCTTGGCGTTGGCGTACGGCTTGAGGCCGGTACCAGCCGGGATCTTCTTACCGACGATGACGTTGGACTTAAGGTCGAGCAGGTGATCGACCTTGCCCTCAATGGCAGCCTCGGTAAGGACGCCAGCGGTACGGATGAACGAAGCGCTCGACAGCCAGGAGTCGATGTTGGACGCGACCTTGAGCGTACCCAGGATGACGGGCTCGGCCACAGGAGCCTGACCACCCAGACGGGCAACGCGCTCGACCTCGTCGGCGAACTCGTAGCGATCGACGTACTGACCAAGCAGGTACTTGGAGTCACCGGGGTTGGTGATCTGAACGCGACGCAGCATCTGACGTGCGAGCACCTCGATGTGCTTGTCGTTCAGGTCGACGCCCTGGCTGGTGTAGACGTCCTTGACGCTCTCGACGAAGGTGTGCATCGTCGACTCGATGTCGGTCAGCTTGCGCAGGTTGCGGAAGTTGACGAAGCCCTTGGTGATCTGATCGCCGGCGCGAACCTCGCAGCCGTCCTCGATCTCGGGCATAAAGCGCACCGAAGCGGGGACGCGACGCTCGTCGAGAACACGGGTGTGGTCCTCGGAGTCGGTGAGCGTCAGCACGTACTCGGACTTCTCGGGCTTAATCGAGAGGTGGCCGGAGTACGGAGCCAGCTCGGCCTCGCGACCCAGGATCTTCTCGTTGACGTTGCCGACGATATCGAACATACGGCTGACCGTAGGCAGACCCTGCGTAATATCGTCGACGCCAGCGACGCCGCCGGAGTGAATGGTACGCATCGTAAGCTGCGTACCGGGCTCGCCGATGGACTGGGCGGCAATAATGCCGACCGCGGTACCGATGGCGACCGGACGACGGGTGGAAAGATCCCAGCCGTAGCACTTCTGGCACACGCCGTACTTGGAACGGCAGGTGAGCAGCGCGCGAAGCTTGACCTTCTTGAGGCCCGCATCGACCATCTTCTGGATGTCGGCGACCTTCTCGATGTAGCCGTCCTGCTCAAAGAGCACGGTGCCATCGGGAGCCACGACGTCCTCAATGAAGCAACGGCCGACGAGGTCGGTGTTGAGGTCGGTGGTGCCGGGGATGATGAGGTTGTAGGTGACGCCCTCGTGCGTACCGCAGTCCTCCTCGCGGACGATGACGTCCTGGGCCACGTCGACCAGACGACGGGTCAGGTAACCAGAGTCCGAGGTGTGGGATGCGGTATCGACCAGGCCCTTACGGGCGCCGTAGGTCGAAATGAAGTACTCGAGCGGCAGCAGGCCCTCGCGGAAGTTCGCCTTAATGGGAAGGTCGATCGTCTCGCCGGACATGTCTGCCATCAGGCCACGCATGCCGCCGAGCTGACGCAGCTGGGTCTTAGAACCACGGGCGCCGGAGTCGGCCATCATGTAGAGCGGGTTCTCCTCGTCGAACAAGTCGAGCATGAGCGCTGCAACCTTATCGGTACAAGCGGTCCACTCGTTAACGACTTCGATGTGGCGCTCCGTCTCGTTGATGAAGCCCTCCTCGAAGTACTCGTTGATCTGGTCGACGTTGGCCTGGGCGCGATCGAGCAGCTCCTGCTTCTCGGCAGGGATGAGAGCGTCCCACACCGAGATGGTGAGGCCGGCGCGGGTAGCGTAGTGGAAGCCGGAGTACTTGATGGCGTCGAGGATCGGGCCGACCTTGGCCTCGGGGTAACGATCGCAGCAGTCGGCAACCAGCTTGGCCACGTCGCCCTTGACCATCTTGTAGTTCATGAACTCGTAGTCTTCGGGCAGGCACTGGCGGTTGAAGATGATGCGGCCGATAGAGGTCTCGAAGCGCGCGGTCTTGTTGCCGGTGACGTCGTAGTCGACGAACTCGTTCTTGCCGTTCTTGACGCGGAAGATACGGGTGCCGTCCTCGTTGATGACGTTGGCATCGGCAGCGGACACGCGGACCTGGATCTTGGCCTGCATGTCGACCTCGGAGCGGCAGTCATAGGCGTGCAGCGCGTCGTCGAAGCTGGCGAACACGTGGTTCTCGCCGGGCAGGCCGTCGCGGACCTGGGTGAGGTAGTACACACCGATGATCATGTCCTGCGAAGGGATGTTAACCGGCTTGCCGGATGCCGGCGAGCGCAGGTTGTTCGCAGAGAGCATGAGCACGCGAGCCTCGGCCTGAGCCTGGCTGGACAGCGGCACGTGGACAGACATCTGGTCGCCGTCGAAGTCGGCGTTGAAGGGCGAGCAGACCAGCGGGTGCAGGTGGATAGCCTTGCCCTCGACCAGCACCGGCTCAAAGGCCTGGATGGACAGACGGTGCAGGGTCGGTGCACGGTTGAGCAGCACGACGCGGCCGTCGATGACCTCTTCGAGGATATCCCACACAAAGGTGGCACCGCGGTCGATAGCGCGCTTGGCGCCCTTGATGTTCTCGACCTTGCCGAGCTCGACCAGACGCTTCATGACGAAGGGCTTGAAGAGCTCCAGCGCCATGGTCTTGGGCAGACCGCACTGGTGCAGCAGCAGCTTGGGGTCGGTAACGATTACCGAACGGCCGGAGTAGTCGACACGCTTGCCCAGCAGGTTCTGACGGAAACGACCCTGCTTGCCCTTGAGAGCCTCGGCGAGCGACTTGAGCGGGCGACCGCCACGGCCAGAGACCGGGCGACCACGACGGCCGTTGTCGAACAGGGCGTCCACGGACTCCTGGAGCATGCGCTTCTCGTTGTTCACGATGATCGCAGGGGCGTCCAGGTCGAGCAGGCGCTTGAGTCGGTTGTTACGGTTGATCACGCGACGATACAGGTCGTTGAGGTCGGACGCGGCGAAGCGGCCGCCGTCGAGCTGGACCATCGGGCGCAGATCGGGCGGAATGACCGGGATGACATCCAGGATCATGTTCGCGGGGCTGTTGCCGCCCTTCAGGAAGGCGTCAACGACCTCGAGGCGCTTGACGGCCTTCTCGCGCTTCTGCTTCTGGGAGTCCTCGTCGGCGATGATGGCCTTGAGCTTCTCGGCCTCGGAGGGGAGGTCGATGGCGGCGAGCAGGTCGCGGACGGCCTCGGCACCCATACCACCCTTGAAGTACATGGAGTAGTAACGGGTCATCTCGCGGAACAGCGGCTCATCGGAGATGAGGTCGCGCTCGGTGAGCTTCATGAAGGCGTTGAAGGCGTCCGTGCGGAGCTGCTTCTCGTCCTTGCACTCTTCCTCGATGTCGACGATGCCAGAGGCGATCTCCTCGGGGGTCAGCGGCTCCTCGTCGGAGAACTCGTCAAAGTTCTCGGGGTTGCCCTGCTCCTTGAGGGACTCGATCTGGCGGGCGCACTCGGCATCGATCTCCTCCAGATCGGCGGCGAGCTCCTCGCGCAGGTCGTCAGCGTCGGCCTCGCGAGCCTCGTAGTCGACCTCGGTGATGATGTAGCTGGCAAAGTACAGAACCTTCTCGAGGTCCTTGGACTTGATGTCGAGCATACGGCTCATCGGGAAGCTCGTGGGGCTCTTGAAGTACCAGATGTGGGACACGGGAGCGGCGAGCTCGATGTGGCCCATGCGGTCGCGACGCACCTTGGCCGAGGTGACCTCGACGCCGCAGCGCTCGCAGACGATGCCCTTAAAGCGGATGCCCTTGTACTTGCCGCAGGAGCACTCCCAGTCCTTGGCGGGACCGAAGATCTTCTCGCAGAACAGGCCGTCCTTCTCGGGCTTGAGGGTACGGTAATTGATGGTCTCCGGCTTCTTGACCTCACCGTGCGACCAGGAACGGATCTGGTCGGCGGAGGCAAGGGAGATCTTTACCGAGTCAAAATCAGTAGCTTCGAAATCTGCCACAGTCAACTACTCCTTATCAGTGGTCGTGGCGGCGACAGCCTCGGGTGCCTCGGCGGTCTCGGCATCCTGGGCCTCGGCGTCGGCGTCAACGCCGGCGAGCGCAGCCAGGTCATCGAGGGCAGAGGTCTCCTCGGCGGTCACAGGGGCGGAGGCGTCCTCGTCGGCATCGTGCATGGGCTCGATGTCCAGTGCGAGGGAACGAATCTCCTTGACGAGAACCTTGAAGGACTCGGGGATACCCGGGACAGGGACGTTCTCGCCCTTGACGATGGACTCGTAGGTCTTGACGCGGCCCACGGTATCGTCGGACTTGACGGTCAGGATCTCCTGCAGGACGTTGGAAGCACCGTATGCGTAGAGTGCCCAAACTTCCATCTCGCCGAAGCGCTGGCCGCCGAACTGAGCCTTGCCGCCCAGCGGTTGCTGGGTAACTAGGCTGTAAGGGCCGGTCGAACGGGCGTGGATCTTGTCGTCGACCATGTGGCCGAGCTTGAGGATGTAGGACGTACCCACGGTAATGGGCTCGCGGAACTCCTCGCCGGTACGGCCGTCGAACAGACGGGTCTTGCCGCGCTCGTCAAGCTGGGTGACGAACTCGGGACGCATGTGATCGCCAAAGGCAGCGGTGGCCTTGTTGAGCATGTTCTTGTTGGCGCGACGGATGACCTCGGCGATCTCGTCCTCCTTGGCGCCGTCGAAGACGGGCGTCGAGACGAAGAACGGACCGGGGACATACTTGTCGGAGTCGGCATCCTCGGTATCCCAACCGCAGGCAGCAGCCCAGCCAAGGTGGCACTCGAGCAGCTGGCCGACGTTCATACGCGAAGGAACGCCCAGCGGGTTGAGGATAACGTCGATCGGGGTACCGTCAGCCATGTAGGGCATGTCCTCGACCGGCAGAACGTTACAGATAACGCCCTTGTTGCCGTGGCGACCGGCGATCTTATCGCCCTGCTGGATCTTACGACGCTGGGCGACGTAGACGCGCACCTGCTCGTTGACGCCGGGGGCCAGGTCGTCGCCGTTCTCGCGGCTAAAGCGGACGACGTCGATGACGCGGCCATAAGCGCCGTGAGGCATCTTAAGGGAGGTGTCGCGAACATCGTGAGCCTTGGCACCGAAGATGGCGCGCAGCAGGCGCTCCTCGGCGGTCAGAGCGCTCTCGCCCTTAGGCGTGACCTTGCCGACCAGGATGTCGCCAGGGCCGACCTCGGCGCCGATGCGGATGATGCCGTCCTCGTCGAGGTTGGCAAGCATGTCCTCGGAGAGGTTCGGGATCTCGCGAGTGATCTCCTCGGGACCGAGCTTGGTGTCGCGGGCGTCGATCTCGTGACGGGTGATATTGATGGTCGTCAGCAGGTCCTCGGCCACCAGGCGCTCGGACACGACGATACCGTCCTCGTAGTTGAAGCCTTCCCACGGCATGTATGCCACGGTGAGGTTCTGGCCCAGTGCGAGCTCGCCATGATCGGTCGAAGGACCGTCGGCCAGAGGCTCGCCCTGCTCAACGGTGTCACCGACGCGCACGAGCGGACGGTGGTTGATGCAGGTGGACTGGTTGGAGCGCTGGTACTTGGCCAGGTGATACTCGTCCATGCCGCCGGCATGCTTGACGATGATCTTGGAGGCGTCGGCATAGATGACCTCGCCGGCGTTCTTGGCCAGGGTAACCTCGCCAGAGTCCAGGGCGGCGCGACGCTCCATGCCGGTACCGACATAGGGAGCGGCGGGGTGAACCAGCGGCACGGCCTGACGCTGCATGTTGGCGCCCATGAGCGTACGCTTGGCGTCGTCGTGCTCGAGGAACGGAATCAGCGTGGCTGCGACGGAGAGCATCTGACGCGGCGAGACGTCCATGTAGTCGACGTCCTCGACAGGCACGTCGGCGGGAGCGCCGAAGGAGCCATCGAAGTCGCGGGTACGGGCGATCACAGTGTGCGGACGGACGATCTTGCCCTCGGCATCGGTCGTGATGAACTCGTTGGTCTTGGGATCGAGCGGCGTGTTGGCCGGCGCGATGACGTGCTTCTCTTCCTCGTCAGCGGTCATCCAGTCGATCTGGTCGGTGGCAACGCCGTTCTCGACGCGGCGGAACGGGGCCTCGATGAAGCCGTACTCGTTGACGCGGGCGTAGAGGGCGAGCGAGCCGATCAGGCCGATGTTGGGGCCTTCGGGGGTCTCGATCGGGCACATGCGGCTGTAGTGCGAGTTGTGAACGTCGCGGACGGCCGTCGGCACGTTGGTGCGGCGGCTGGAGCCGGACTTGTGGCCGGCAAGGCCGCCAGGGCCGAGTGCAGACAAACGGCGCTTGTGGGTCAGACCGGTCAGGGGGTTCGCCTGGTCCATGAACTGCGAGAGCTGCGAGGAACCGAAGAACTCCTTGATGGAGGCCACGATCGGACGGATGTTGATGAGCGACTGCGGGGTGATCTCGTCGATGTCCTGGGAGCTCATGCGCTCACGGACGACGCGCTCCATACGGCTCATGCCGATACGGAACTGGTTGGCGACGAGCTCGCCGACGGTGCGGATACGGCGGTTGCCAAAGTGGTCGATGTCGTCGACCTTGAAGCCCTGCTCGCCGGCGGCGAGGGACAGCAGGTAGCGCAGCGTAGCGACGATATCCTCGTCGGTGAGCACCGTGACCTCTTCCTCGGTGGTGAGGTTGAGCTTCTTGTTGACCTTGTAGCGACCGACGCGGGCCAGATCGTAGCGCTGCGGGTTGAAGAGCAGGCCCTCGAGCAGGCTGCGGGAAGCATCCACGGTGGGAGGCTCGCCCGGGCGCAGGCGACGGTAGATCTCGATAAGAGCATCCTCGCGGGTAAGGGCAGTGTCGCGCTCCAGGGTGCGCTTGATCACATCGGAGTTGCCGAGCAGCTCGATGATGTCGTCGTTGGTGACAGCGATGCCAAGGGCGCGCAGGAACATCGTGGCGCTCTGCTTGCGCTTACGGTCGATGGAGACCATGAGCTGGTCACGCTTGTCGACCTCAAACTCAAGCCAGGCACCACGGGACGGGATGATCTGGGCCTTGTAGATCTGCTTGCCCGAATCCATCTCGGAGCTGTAGTACACGCCCGGGGAGCGGACGAGCTGCGAGACGACGATACGCTCGGTACCGTTGATGATGAAGGTGCCCTGATCGGTCATCATGGGGAAGTCGCCCATGAAGACGAGCTGCTCCTTGATCTCGCCGGTCTCCTTGTTGGTGAGACGGACGTCGGTCAGAAGCGGAGCCTGATAGGTCATATCCTTCTCGCGGCACTCCTCGACGGTGTGCGCGGGGTCGCCGAACTGATGCTCGCCGAAGGTAACCTCGAGAACATGGTTCTGGCTCTGGATGGGGCTGGATTCCTTGAACGCCTCACGAAGGCCCTCGTCCTTAAAACGCTCAAAGGATTCCCTTTGAACAGAGATAAGGTTGGGGAGCTCCATGGCCTCCGGGATTTTCCCGAAGCTGACGCGCTTGCGCTCAGTGGCAGTGTATGCGTAGGTCACCAGGTTTTTCCTCCTTCACGGAAATGCTCGGTGGGTTGGCGAGGCATGGCTTCGCCAGTTATCGCAACCTAATAGTTTATCAGGTACCGACCGTTGGGCAAGAAAAGCCTTGACGCGATTGAGTTTTTGGAGTAGCAAAGTTTTTCGACGGAAAAGATGCAGGTAGATAGGTGTGCATCGAACATCTGTTCATATATTTTCTGTGAACAGAGAGCCGGCGATCGCAGCTCTTATAAAAAACGGGCGCGAACCGAGGTCCGCACCCGTAAATGTCGATGCCCGAAGGCTTACTTGCGCATCAAGCCGCCGCGCTCGTCGATGGCGTCCCAGAAGGCGTCGGCAAAGCGAGGATCGCTTGCAGCCATGAGGGCGTTGGTGGCCATCCAGCCAGAGGGAGTGCCGGTGTCGTAGCCCGACAGCGGGTCGATGACGACCGCATACATGGCCTCGCGATCGAGCGAACGGGCCATGGCGTCGGTGAGCTGGATCTCGCCGCCCTTGCCGGCCTGCTGATCTGCCAGCAGGTCCATGACCAGCGGGCTCAGCAGATAGCGGCCGACGATGTACAGGTTGGACGGAGCAGCCTCGGGAGCGGGCTTCTCGACCAGACCGCCGATGCGCCAGACAGCGCCCGGCTCGGCATCGGCAACGCCCTCGGCGCCCTCGAGCGAACCGATGCGCTCGCCGGCGATAACGCCGTAGCGGCTGACTTCCTCGGGCGAGCAAGCAGCGACGGCGATAACCGAAGCGCCACCGTGCTCCTTGGAAACGGCGAGCATCTTGTCGCAGATGTCGCGGTTAGGCACAACGTAGTCGCCCAGAAGAACCAGGAAGTTCTCCCCTGCCACGGCGTCGGCAGCAGAGCGAATGGCGTGACCGAGGCCCTTGGGCTCGTACTGATAACGGAAGTCGACCGGCATACCGCCAGCGTGGGCAACGGCATCGGCATAGGCGTTCTTGCCGCGCTCGCGCAGCAGGTTCTCGAGCGAACGGTCGGGCTGGAAGTAGCTCAGCAGCTCGGGCTTACCGGGAGAGGTAACGATGATGGCGTCGTCGACCTCCTCGGGGTCGAGTGCCTCCTCAACGACATACTGAATGACCGGCTTGTCGAGCACCGGCAGCATCTCTTTGGGCGTGCACTTAGTGCCAGGCAGAAAACGCGTGCCAAGACCGGCGGCGGGGATGATTGCCTTCATGTTATTCAAGGATCCTTTCGCAGGCGCAGAATGCGCCCTGTGCGTGCGGCACGGCGGCCGCAGACCAAATTGCGATACCGAAGTATCTTACCGCCGGAGACATACGTCGCCGTAAGGCAAACGCAATTCTTCAGCAGGTCAACGCAAATTATTGCTCGAATGGTGCAATTTTACGCCCCAGCGGTAACGGGACTGGCACGGCGAAGACAGCGGTGTTCTGCGTGCCGAGCAATGGGAATGAGAACTCGTAACAAAAAGACGGGGCTCGCAATGCGAACCCCGTCTGCAAAGAAATCTGGCGAGAGAGCCTGATTACTTGAGAGTGACAGCAGCGCCAGCAGCCTCGAGCTTCTCCTTGGCAGCCTCGGCGTCCTCCTTCTTGGCACCCTCGAGAACAGCCTTGGGAGCGCCCTCGACGACCTCCTTGGCCTCCTTCAGGCCAAGGTTGGTGAGCTCACGGACGGCCTTGATGACCTGGATCTTGTTGTCGCCGAAGCCCTCGAGCACGACGTCAAACTCGGTCTTCTCCTCGGCCTCAGCAGCGCCAGCAGCAGGAGCGGCGACAACAGCGGCAGGAGCAGCGGCGGAAACGCCGAAGGTGTCCTCGATAGCCTTGACGAGCTCGGAAGCCTCGAGAAGGGTCATTTCCTTAAGAGCATCGATGATCTCATCGGTGGTAAGCTTAGCCATTTCTAAGTCCTTTCGGTTTCCGTGCGGATGCACGGAGATCAGTTAAAACACGGCGCGAATGCGCCAGGAGTGCGGCGTTGCCGCCGCGGGTGAAAACAGCAACTAGGCTGCCTTCTGCTCGGAGACCTGCTGGATCGAACGAGCGAGACCAGAGGAAACGCCGTTGACGCAGACAGCGATGTCGCGAGCGAAACCGGAGATGAGACCGGCAATCTGGCCGAGAAGCTGATCCTTGGTGGGCAGCTCGGCGATAGCCTTAACATCATCAGCGGAAACGGCCTTGCCGTCGGAGATACCGCCCTTGATCTCAAGGACGCCCTTGGACTTAGCGGAGAAGTCCTTAAGGGTCTTAGCGGCCTCGACCGGCTCGGTCTCGTAGAACACATAAGCGACGGGGCCGGCGAGGATCTCGTCGAGCTCGGGCTGCTCCTGGTTCTTGAGAGCGATCTTGACCAGGTTGTTCTTGTAGACCTTCATCTCGGCGCCGCACTCGCGAAGCTGATGACGCAGCTCCTGAGCCTGCTTAACCGTCAGACCGTTGTAGTTGACGACGAACAGACCGGCGTTCTCGGCGATACGGGACTCGATCTCTGCAACCTTGTCGATTTTGTACTGCTGGGGCATGAATTACACCTCCTCATATTCTTTCCGGGCACGGTCCGCCACAAGGACGTGACGGGGGCATGTCCAAAAAGAAAGCCCCCGCGCTGCATGAGCGACGGGGGCGAGAAGACATATCTACTCGACCACCTCGGCTGGCGGGATATCCCATTAAGCTCGCGGGCAATGCCCGTTTGCACCGGCTGTCTCTGGCAGCGGATTCGTGCGTGAATCGAAAGTATTATGGCGGGGACCCCGGCGTCGGTCAACGGAAAACCGGGCTGTACACAATTCCACCATCCGGCCGCGCCGCCGAAGGCCAGGCGCAAGGTTTTCGCTCGGTCAAGTCCTGGCTCGCACGAAGAGCACATTAACTGCTCTTCGGCTCGTGCGGAATCTACGAAAACCTTGCGCCTGGCCTTCGGC
>DBEYWP010000005.1:0-47362 GCA_048183675.1 Collinsella sp.
TGGCAGTCAAGAGGTCAGGGGTTCGATCCCCCTCGTCTCCACCCGAGCATTGAATGAGGCTCCAACGCAAGTTGGGGCCTTTTTTCATATAGGCACACAAGGTCAAAGGCGGCACCATGATCCTCCTGGTCGACAAGATCGAAAAAAGCTTCGGCGCACGCGTCCTCTTTAGCGGCGCGTCCTTCCAGATCAACCCCGGCGAGCGCTTCGCGCTCGTGGGACCCAACGGCGCCGGCAAAACCACCATGCTCAAAATCATCATGGGCATCGACAGCCCAGACGCCGGCCAGGTCCAGTACGCCAAGGACTGCCAGGTGGGCTACCTAGAGCAGGAAACCAACCTGGAGCAAAAGGACACCACCATTCTCGCCGAGGTCATGGCCGCTGCCAAGGAAATCCGCCGTATGGGCGAGCGCGCCAACGAGCTGCAGGCCCAGATCACCGAGCTCTCCGAACAGGGGAAGGACGTCGACGCACTCCTTAACGAGTATGGCCAGGTCCAGGACCGCTTTGAGCACCTGGGCGGCTACGAGCTCGAGAGCAACGCGCGCAAAATCCTGTCCGGCCTGGGCTTCAAGGTCACCGACTTTGAGCGCCCGTGCTCCGAGTTCTCCGGCGGCTGGCAGATGCGCATCGCGCTGGCAAAGCTTTTCCTTCGCCACCCCGACCTGCTGCTGCTGGACGAGCCCACCAACCACTTGGACCTCGAGAGCGTCCAGTGGCTGCGCGGCTTTATCGCCAACTACGACGGCGCCGTACTCATCGTCAGCCACGACCGCGCCTTCATGGACGCCTGCGTCGACCACGTCGCCGCGCTCGAGAACCGCCGCGTGACCACCTACACCGGTAACTACAGCAGTTACCTTAAGCAGCGCGAGGACAACCTGGAGCAGATGCGCGCCAAGCGCGCTGCCCAGGAGCGCGACATCGCCCATATGCAGGTCTTCGTCGACAAGTTCCGCTACAAGCCCACCAAGGCCGCCCAGGCGCAGGAACGCATCCGCAAGATCGAGCAGATCAAAAAGGAGCTCGTCATCCTGCCCGAGGGCCACAAGCACATCGACTTTAAGTTCCCCGACCCGCCACGCTCGGGCGACATGGTCGTGGGCCTAGAGGGCGTGTCCAAGTCCTACGGCAACAAGCACATCTACAGCGATATTGACCTTAAGCTCTACCGCGGCGAGCACGTGGCGCTCGTCGGCCCTAACGGCGCCGGCAAGTCCACCCTCATGAAGATCCTCGCTGGTCTGGAGCCGCCCACCACCGGCACCCGCGATCTGGGCACCAACGTCGGCGTCGCCTACTATGCCCAGCACGCGCTCGAGGGCATGACCGAGTCCAACACCGTCCTACAAGAGATCGACACCGTTACGCCCAAGTGGACCGTGCCGCAGCAGCGCAGCCTGCTGGGCGCCTTTCTGTTTAGCGACAACGACGCGATCGAAAAACAGGTACGCGTCCTCTCCGGCGGCGAAAAGGCGCGTCTGGCGCTCGCCAAGATGCTCGTGGCCCCCGAGGCGCTCCTGTGCCTGGACGAGCCCACCAACCACCTGGACATCGACTCGGTGGACATGCTCGAGAACGCCCTGCAAAACTTCCCCGGCACCATCGTGCTAATCAGCCACGACGAGCACCTGGTGCGCGCCGTGGCCAACCGCGTGATCGACATCCGCGACGGCAAGGTCACGGTCTATGACGGCGACTACGACTACTACCTCTACAAGCGCGAGGACCTCGCAGCCCGCGCCGCCGCCGAGGCGGCAGGGGAGAGTGCACCGGCCGCGACCAAGTCCGCCAAGGTCACCGCGGCCCAGCCCGACACCCCCGCCACCGCTTCCAAGCCTGCCGAGGGCAAAAAGACCAAGGAGCAAAAGCGCGCCGAGGCCCAGGCCCGTGCCGCACTCAACAAAAAGCTCAAGGGCGTGCGCAACCAGCTCAAGAAGATCGAGGCAGAGCTGGACAAAAAGCGTGCCCGCTATGACGAGCTTATGGAATTGATGGCGAGCGAAGAGCTTTATGCCGATCAGGATAAGTTCAACGCCGCGCTGGGGGAATATAACGGCCTTAAGCAAGAGCTGCCCAAGCTCGAAGACGAATGGCTGGAGCTTTCCACCCAGATCGAAGAGGAGACCGCGCGTGAACTCTCGTAAGGCCGCTGCCGTGGCGATGAGCATCATCGCCATCGCTTGTCGCATCTGCGGCATCTTTATGAGCGCGATGACCGTGCTGCTGTGCTTTAGCGGCCTCACCGCCAAGCTGCAGATCGTGGGCTTTGTCGTTGAGCTTTCTCGCGCACTGCCGAGCGCCATTGCCGGCTATGGCGTCATCACCTCACCTTTTGGCGGCGTGTTCCGCTTGGATTACGCCATCGTGGCCGTCATCCTGTTTGTGGCCGACTACTTGCTCACGCGCGCCTCGCGCCGCGTCCGCTAGGGGATCGACATGTCCGGCAGCTACCTCATGAACCTACTCGCCAGCGCGGTCGCCGTCATCGTGGGCATCGTTATCCACGAGAGCGCGCACGCAGCCGCGGCCTGGGCGCTTGGCGACAAGACGGCCCGCTCCCGTGGCCGCGTCTCGCTCAACCCGCTCAACCATATCGACCCGTTTGGCACCATCATCCTGCCTCTGCTCATGCTTGCCGCCGGCGGCCCGGTGTTCGCCTTCGCCAAGCCAGTGCCCGTCTACCTCAACAACCTCAAGCACCCCAAGCGCGACGAGGTCCTGGTGAGCGTGGCCGGCCCCGCGTCCAACATCGCACTCGCGTGTCTTGCCGCGGTCCTCATGCGCCTGGCCTATGGCAGCCTCTACACCAGCATGTCCTTTGCCCTGGCATCACAGATCATGAATTTCGGCGCTACGTTCATCGTGGTCAACCTGTCGCTTGCGTTCTTCAACCTCATCCCGATTCCGCCGCTCGATGGCTCATCGATCATCGTGCCCTTCCTCAAGGGCAAGGCGCTCAACAACTATTACCGCCTGCAGCAATACGCTATGCCCATACTCATCCTGGTGCTGTACCTGCTGCCCATGTGGACCGGCATCGACGTGATCGGCCGCTATTTCGACGTTACCGTGTATCCGCTTGCTGAGCAGCTGCTCAACTTCGCAATCGCCGGCATCTAAGGTAAACTAACAGGTCGACCGTGCAAAGCGGTCGTAACATGCACCCAAACCGCGCCGCGAAGGCGCCGTCAAAGGAGGTCGAATATGTCGTATCGCGTGTCGACGCAGGTCTACAGCGGACCGTTCGACCTGCTGCTGCAGCTGGTAACCCGCCAAAAAGTTGATATCGGTGCCATCTCGATCAGCGAGGTAGCCGAGCAATACCTTGCCGAGGCCGAGCGCATCGAGGCGCTGGACCTGGACGTGGCGAGCGACTTTTTGCTGGTCGCGGCAACTCTTTTGGACATCAAGGCCGCCTCGTTGGTGCCCCAGGAGGCCCCGCGCAAGACAGTCGACGATGACGAGGACGACGAAGACCTCGAGGAACTCAGTGCGCTCGACGGCGACGCCCTGCGCGAGGTCCTGATCCAGCGTCTGATCGCCTACAAGCAGTTTAAGGGCGCGGCGGCAGCCCTTGGCGCGCGTATGCAGGCCGAGAGCCGCATGCATCCGCGCGTGGCCGGCCCCGACCCCGAGTTCCTAGGCCTTATGCCCGACTATCTGGCCGGCATTACCCTGCGCGGCCTCGCCGTCATCTGCGCCGACCTGGACGGCAAACGCCAGACCTTCCTGCTGGAGGCCGAGCACGTGGCACCGCATCGCGTGCCGCTCGACCTGACGGTGGCCTCGGTCGACCGCTTTACCATGGCACACCAAGCCTGCACCTTCCGCGAGCTGCTGGACGGCGACGCCACCACCGAGCAGCTCGTCGTCACCTTCCTGGCCATGCTGGAGCTCGCCAAGCGCGGCTCGCTCACACTGAGCCAGGACGAGATCTTTGGAACCATTCATATCAACCGCGTCGAGGGCGCCGAGGCATACGTGCCCGGCGAGGGCCCCGAGCTCACCGAATAGGAGCGCCAACCATGTCAACCCTTTCCACGCTGGAGGCAAACAGCCTTAAAGGCGCCCTCGAGGCACTGCTGCTGGTGTCGAGCGACCCCGTGAGCGCACCCGCGCTGGCAGGTGCGCTGGATATCGCCCCGGGCGAGTGCGCGTCGCTTTTGGCCGAGCTCAAGGTTGAGTACGAGGAGGCCAACCGCGGTTTTCAGCTGCGCGAGGTCGCCGGTGGCTGGCGCCTGTTTACACACCCCGCCTACCACGATGTGGTCGAGGCCTATGTGCTGAGCTGGGACACGCAAAAGCTGTCGCAGGCGGCGCTCGAGACCCTGGCCGTGATCGCCTATCACCAGCCCGTCACGCGTGAGGTGGTCAAGGGCATCCGCGGCGTCAACTCCGACGGCGTTATCGCGTCGCTCGTGGACAAGGGCCTGGTGCGCGAGCTCGGTCGCGACCCCGAGCGCGGTCAGGCCATCATCTACGGCACGACCAACGCCTTCTTGGAAAAGTTCGGCCTGCGTTCTACCCGCGATCTGCCCGATCTGGAGCAGTTTGCCCCCGATGAGCAGTCGCGCCAGTTTATCCGCGAGCGCCTGAGCGGCCGCAGCATTCAGTCTACGCTCGAGGAGCAGGCTGAGGACCTGGACGAAGAGCGCGAACTGATCGATACCGATGTTGAGGATACCGATGTTGAGGATACCGATGGCGAGGAGCTTCTACCCACCGTCGATACCTCGGAGGATATACATGACGAGGACTAACGAAGCAGGGGAGACGCGCATCGCGGGCGCCACGGACACCACCACGCCCGCAGGCGGCGCCCAGCCCGTTTACCCGCACACGATGCGCCTGCAGCGCTTTTTGGCGCGCGCGGGCGTGGCGAGTCGCCGCGGCTCGGAGGACCTGATGACCGCCGGCCGCGTGACCGTCAACGGGCAGGTCGCGACCGAACTGGGCACCAAGGTCGATGTCGATCGCGACCATATCGAGGTCGACGGCATGCCCGTCAAGCTCAACCAGGGCGCCGTATACCTGATGCTCTACAAGCCGACAGGCTACCTCACCACCATGAGCGATCCGCAGGAGCGCCCTTGCGTGGCCGACCTGGTCCCGCGCGACCGTTTTCCGGGGCTCTTCCCGGTGGGCCGTCTGGACCGCGACACCACGGGCCTTTTGCTCTTTACCACCGACGGCGACCTGTCGCAGGACCTGCTGCACCCCAGCAAGCACGTCTACAAGACCTACCAGGCGCTCGTCGACGGGCAGCTTTCCGATCGTGATCTTGCGCCGCTGCGTCGCGGCATCGAGCTCGACGACGGCCTGTGCCAGCCGGCAATCTGCCGTGTCATCAACGCGCGCGAGGCCGAGGCCGTGGCCCCGCAGGGCATCAAGCCCGGCACCACTGCCGTTGAGGTCATCATCCGCGAGGGCCGCAAGAACCAGGTCAAGCGCATGCTGAGCAAGATTCACCATCCGGTGATCCGCCTGCATCGCTGCAACTTTGCCGGCCTGGAGCTCAAGGATGTGGCCAAGGGTTCATGGCGCGAGCTCACCGATCGCGAGGTGCAGATCCTCAAGGCCGGCGGCATCCCGCCCAAGCAGGCCAGCTCCAAGCACGGCGCCGCGCCGGCGACCAACACGGCGAGCCGCACGCGTCACCACGGCAGCCACGGTTCCGCGCCCAAGCGCAACACCTACCGCGAGCGCTACACAGGTTAGCCAGTACACCAAGCAACAGCGCTCGCGTCCCATACCAGCACGTCAACCACCGAAAGGAAGCATTGCATGATCGTCGCCATCGACGGCCCCGCCGGTTCCGGCAAGTCCACTATCGCCAAGGAGATCGCCCGCCAGCTGGGCTTTAACAAGCTCGACACGGGCGCCATGTATCGCGCCGTCACTTTCGCCGCGCTCGACCGCGGCACCGACCTGGACGACGAGGCGGCCATCGACGCCCTCGCCAAGCAGATCGAGATTCGTTTTACCAACGGCACCGGCGAGGACACGCGCCTGACCATCGACGGTAAGGACGCCTCAGCCGCCATCCGCACCCCGCAGGTCGACGCCAACGTATCCAAGGTCTCGGCCTACCCGGGCGTGCGTGCCGCCATGCTCATCCACCAGCGCCGCGCCGCCGAGGACCGCGATATCGTCGCCGAGGGTCGCGACATCGGCACCGTCGTGTTTCCCAACGCGCAGGTCAAGGTGTTCCTGACCGCCGACCCGCGCGAGCGCGCCCGTCGCCGCGTGCTGCAGCGCCACCAAAACGACGCCCAGCCGCTCACCGAAGAGCGGCTCGAGGCAGAGGTCGACGAGACCCTCGACGCCCTCAAGCAGCGCGATAAGCTCGACAGCAGCCGCGAGGTCGCGCCGCTCGTTCCCGCCGAGGACGCCGTGCACGTCGACTCCACCGCTCACACCATCGATGAGGTCGTCTCGATCATCGAGGACCTCATCAACCAAAGGAGGTAGCACATGCGCCTGTTTAAGCAGACGCCCGAGGATTACTACAACGCCCCCTACGCCGAGTTCCCGGCGCTCATCCGCGGCACCGTCGTCGTGGTCATGGGCATCCTGTGGGTCTTCTCCAAGCTCATGTGGCGCTGGAAGGTCGAGGACGCCGACCTGCTGTTTGAGCGCCAGGAAGGCCGCGGCAGCGTGGTCATCTGCAACCACACCTCGATGGCCGAGTTGCTGGCCGTGGAGACGGCACTGTTCTTTGGCGGCCGCCGCATCCGCCCCATCTTTAAATCCGAGTTCGCCAAGACCAAGATCGTGCGCTGGGCCTTTAGCCGCGTGGGCGGTATTCCCGTCGAGCGCGGCACCGCCGACATGAAGTGCCTGCGCGCCGCCCAGCATGCGCTGCAACGCGGCGAGGACGTCCTGATTTTCCCCGAGGGCACGCGCATCCGCTCGCGCGAGATCAAGCCCGAGGTCCACGGCGGATTTGCGCTCATCGCCCAGATGGGTAAGGCACCCGTCAACCCGCTCGCCATCTGCGGCTGGTCCGATATCACGCCTGCAGGCAAAAAGCTCATGCGCCCCAAAAAGTGCTGGATCCGCGCCGGCAAGGCCGTCTCGCTATCCGATGCTCCGGCCGAGCTCAAGCGCAAGGAGCGCCTGGCATGGTTTGAGTCCGAAGCCATGAACCGCGTCTACGCCATGCGCGACGACCTGTGCGCCGAACACCCGGGCAGGTTCTAGCCATGGGCGAGGAAGTCATGAACACTGCCGAGGCTGTGGCCGGAAAGGCAGACGCCCCCACCATCGAAATCGCTGCCCACGCCGGCACCTGCTACGGCGTGCAACGCGCGCTCGATATGGCATTGGCGGCCGCCCCGCAGGCGGGGGAGACCGCTCAGGTCCACACCCTGGGCCCGCTCATCCATAACCCCATCGTGGTGCGCGAGCTCGCTGAGGCAGGCGTTGGCTTGGCCGAAACCCTGGACGACGCAGTGTCGGGCACCGTGATCATCCGCGCCCACGGCGTGGTGCCGCAGGTGATCGAGGCCGCTCGCGATCGCGGCCTCGACGTAGTCGATGCCACCTGCCCCTACGTCAAGAAGGTCCACGTGGCTGCCGAGCGCCTGGTACGAGAGGGCTATCGCGTGCTCGTCGTGGGCGAGCCGGGCCATCCCGAGGTTGAGGGCATTCTGGGCCATGCCGGTGATGACGCGCAGGTCGTGAGTTGCGCCGCCGATGCGGACGCGCTCCCGCTCAAGGGCAAGGTAGGCCTCGTCGTGCAGACCACCCAGACCGCGCAGAACCTGGCCGAGGTTGTGGCCTCCATTACCCCGCGCGTGCAGGAACTGCGCGTGATCAACACCATCTGCGCCGCCACGAGTGAGCGTCAACAGGCGGCGGCATCCCTCGCCAGCCGTTGCGACTGCATGGTCGTGGTGGGCGGAAAGAACTCGGGCAACACCCGCCGCCTGGCGCAGATCTGTGCTGATGTCTGCGAGCACACGCATCACATCGAGGAAGCTTCGGAGCTTGAGGCCGCATGGTTTGTCAACGCCCGCCACATCGGCATCACCGCCGGAGCCTCCACCCCGCAAGAACACATCGAGCGCGCCGTCGAGCGCATCAAGGAGCTTTGCCGCTAATCATGGACCAGACCGTACCCGCATACGCCGCCGAGGTGGCCGATTACGGGCGCAGCCGCGACCCCGAGCCGGGTGAGGGCGCGCTCGTTAAAAACGTGCGTCCCGAATCGCCCGCATGGGATGTGGGTATCGAGCCGGGCATGCGCGTGCTTGCGGTCAACGGCGAGCAGCTGACCGATATGATCGTGTGGCTCTGGGAGGCAGACGACGACACCGTCGAGCTGGAGGTTTTCGATCCGCGCGACGGCACCGTCACCCCCGTTGAGCTCGATCGCTTTCCCGGCGAGGACTGGGGCCTGGAGTTCGATGGCCCCATCTTCGACGGCATGCGCACCTGCGTCAACGCCTGCGTGTTCTGCTTTATGACGATGCTGCCCAAGGGCGGTCGCTCCACGCTCTACATCCGTGACGACGACTACCGTCTGAGCTTTTTGCAGGGCAACTTTGTCACGCTGACGAACCTTTCCGACGAGGACGTGCAAAACGTCATCGACCGCAACATGAGCCCCATGAACGTGTCGGTCCACGCCGTGAGCCCCGACGTCCGCCGCCGCATGATGGGCCGCAATGCCCAGCGCGGCATGGACGTGCTCGAGGCCATCATGGCCGCCGGCATCGAGATTCACGCGCAGATCGTGCTGTGCCCCGGCATGAACGACGGCGAGGAGCTGGAAAAGACGCTGCGCTTTTGCGAGGAGCACGAGCAAATCACAAGCCTGGGCATTGTTCCGCTCGGTTTTACCAAGCATCAGAACCGTTTTAGCTGGTCCTACAGTGACAAGCCCGAGCTGGCGCGCGAGACTATCGCCATGATCCGGCCCTTCCAGGACCGTGCCTTCGAGCGCTTTGGCCGCCACACCTTCCAGATGAGCGACGAGTTCTACCTGGATGCCGGCATCGAGCCGCCCGAGGCAGACTTTTACGACGGCTACCCGCAGTACTACGACGGCATCGGCATGATCCGCTCCTATCTGGACGAGACCGACAACGTGCTCGCCGCCGACGCCGAGCGCCTGCGCCGCGTTCGCGAGGCAATCGCCGCCCGTGGCCAGCGCCTGCTGTGCCTCTCGGGCGCCAGCGCGCGCGACACCGTGGCCCGCTTTGTGGAATCGCCGCACGGCCTTGCCGGTACCGTCACGGCCATCAAAAACCACTACTTTGGTGGCAACGTAGACGTGACCGGCCTCATCGTCGCCTGCGACATCTTGGAGCAGCTGCCGCAGGACCTGTCGGGGGTTATGCTCTTTGTGCCTAAGCTCATGTTCAACGCCGACGGTATGACCCTTGACGAGTATCATCGTGACGAATTACTCGCAAACCTTACCGGTCGCGGCGCCGAGGTTCATGTGGTATCGACCATGCCACATGAGCTGCTCGATACCCTGGAGCACATCCTTGGCATAACGCCCGCCAATTCAACTATTCCCGCTGACCCTACCCATTAAAGGAGAGCAGATGAAACCTATCGTCGCCGTCGTCGGACGCCCCAACGTGGGCAAGTCCACGCTCGTTAACCGCCTGGCCCAGACCTCGGACGCCATCGTCCACGAGTCCCGCGGCGTCACGCGCGACCGCTCGTATCACACGGCCGATTGGAACGGCCGCGAGTTCACCATCGTCGACACGGGCGGCATCGAGCCGCTCAAGAGCGATGACGTCTTTGCCACATCCATCCGTGACCAGGCCCTCGCCGCCGCCGAGGAAGCCGCCGTCATCCTGTTTGTGGTCGATGGCCGCACCGGCGTCACCGAGGAGGACGAGTCGGTCGCCCGCATGCTCAAGCGGTGCGACAAGCCGGTCTTTCTGCTGGTGAACAAGCTCGACAATCCCGATCGCGAGAACGACAGCATCTGGGAGTTCTATTCGCTCGGCATCGGTGAGCCCACGCCGCTCTCGGCCCTGCATGGTCATGGCACGGGCGACCTGCTCGACGATATCGTGGCCCTGCTTCCGGAGGAAGAGGACGAGGTCGCCGACGAGTTCCCCGATGCGCTGAACGTGGCCATCATCGGCCGCCCCAACGCCGGTAAGTCATCGCTGTTCAACCGCATTCTGGGCGCCGACCGCTCCATCGTGTCCAACATTGCCGGCACCACGCGCGACGCCATCGACACGGTCGTCGAGCGCAACGGCAAGCACTACCGCATGGTCGACACTGCGGGTATCCGTAAGAAGAGCACCGTGTACGAGAACATCGAGTACTACTCGATGGTCCGCGGCCTGCGCGCCATCGACCGTGCCGACGTGGCGCTGCTCGTCGTCGACGCCTCCGTGGGCGTTACCGAGCAGGACCAGAAGGTCATGGGCCTTGCCATCGAGCGCGGCTGCGCCATCGTTGTGCTGCTAAACAAGTGGGACCTGCTCGACGACGATCGCAAGCGCGAGGCCTGCATGGAGACCATCGACCGCCGTCTGGGCGTCATGGCTCCCTGGGCCCAGTACCTGCGCATCTCTGCCCTCACTGGCCGCAGCGTCGAGAAGATTTGGGCGATGGTCGACGCCGCCGAAAAGACGCGCTCGCAAAAGATCAGCACCTCACGCCTCAACACGTTCCTCACCGACCTGCGCGAGTTCGGTCATACCGTGGTGGACGGCAAGCGCCGCCTGCGCATGCACTATGTGACCCAGACGGGCGTCAACCCGCCGACGTTTACGTTCTTCGTCAACCACAGCGACCTGGTCAACGACACCTACCAGCGCTACGTGGAGAACCGTATGCGCTCTACCTTCGACTTTGCCGGCACGCCCATTCGACTCTTCTTTAGGAAGAAGGAGCAAAAGGATGCATAATCCGATTCTGCTGACCGCCATCTGCGCCGTGGTATCGTTCTTTATCGGAGCGATTCCGTTTGGCCTGATCTTGGGCCGCATGTTCAACCACACCGACATTCGCAAGGCGGGCTCCGGCAACATCGGCACCACCAACGCTCTGCGTGTGGCCGGCCCCAAGGTGGCCGCGCTCACGCTGCTGCTCGACTGCCTTAAGGGCGCCATCTGCGTCCTTATCGCGCGTCCGTTCATTGCGAGCGTGGGCTATGGCTTCCCTGTAAGCATCATGGCTCCGGGTGCCGCCGGCGATTGGATGCTCGGCGTCATTTGCCTGGCTGCCGTGTGGGGACACATCTTCTCGCCCTACCTCAACTTCCACGGCGGCAAGGGTATCGCCGTTGGTCTGGGTGTCATCCTCGCCTGGTACTGGCCTATTGGCCTGTCGCTGCTGGGCATGTTTATCGTGGCCGTCGCCATCACCAAGTTTGTGTCGGTGGGCTCACTCGCCGCTGCCATCGGTCTTCCCATCGCTGCTTGCGCGGTCTTTCCGTACAGCAGCCTGGGGCTCAAGTTCTGTATGGCGATGATCGGCATCACCGTGGTGTGGGCCCATCGCTCGAATGTCCAAAAGCTCATGACCGGTAAGGAGTCCAAGCTCTCGTTTACCAAGCGCGTCACCGAACCCGACGATAAGTAGGAGAGAGTCATGAATGTTGCGCTGATTGGCTCTGGCTCCTGGGGAACCGCCGTCGCCGGCCTTGCTGCCGCGCGTGCCGAGCGCGTGACCATGTGGGCCCACAGCGAGCAGACGGCCGCCGGCATCAACGGCGAGCACCGTAACCCCCGGTATCTGGTGGGCTACGAGCTGCCCGGCAACGTCGTCGCCACCACGGACCTGGTGCAGGCGCTCGACGGCGCCGAGGCCATCATCTTTGCCGTGCCCTCCACGCACCTGCGCAGCGTATGTCATCAGGCAGCCCCCTTCATCGCCGCCGACACCCCGGTGCTCTGCCTCACCAAGGGCATTGAGCCCGAGTCCGGCCTGCTCATGAGCGAGGTCATCGCCAGCGAGATCGGCAACGAGGCGCGCGTGGCGGCGCTCTCGGGCCCCAACCATGCCGAGGAGATCTGCCGCGGCGGGCTTTCTGCCGCCGTCATCGCCAGCGAACATCCGCAGATAGGGGAGACCTTTAAGGACCTGCTCCTGTCCACGGCCTTCCGCATCTATCTGTCGCAAGACATGACCGGTGTCGAGGTCTGCGGCGCCATGAAAAATGTCATCGCCATCGTGTGCGGCATCTCCGCCGGCACCGGTGCCGGCGACAACACGCTCGCCCTCATCATGACGCGCGGCCTGGCCGAGATTAGCCGTCTGGTGCATGCCCGCGGCGGTCAAGCTATGACCTGCATGGGACTTGCCGGCATGGGCGACCTCATTGCCACCTGTACCTCGGAGCACTCGCGCAACCGCACCTTTGGCTACGAGTTTGCCCACGGCGTGTCGCTCGACGAGTATCAGACGCGCACGCATATGGTGGTTGAGGGCGCCGTCGCGGCCCGCAGCGTCAGCGAGCTTGCCCGTTCACTGGGCGTAGACATTCCGCTCACCTTTGCCGTGGAGCAAACGCTCTACAACGGTGTTACTTTGGATAGGGCGCTCGAGATTCTTACCGACCGCGTCCCCTCTCAAGAGTTCTACGGACTCAACGACTAGCGCAGAAAGGCTACTACCATGGGTTCCATCAAAATCGCTCCGTCCGTCCTTTCGGCCGACATGGCCAACCTCAAGGGCGAGCTCGACAAGATCGCCGGCGCCGATTACGTGCACTTTGACGTTATGGACGGTCATTTTACCGGCAACCTCACCTTTGGCGTTGACATCCTCAAGGCCGTCAAGCGCTCCACCGACGTGCCGGTCGACGCGCACCTGATGGTATCGAACCCCGACGAGACGGTCGATTGGTACGCCGACGCCGGTGCCGACATGATCACCGTGCACTATGAGGCCTCCACGCACCTGCACCGCACGCTCACGCATCTTCAGCAGCGCGGCGTCAAGGCCGGTGTGGTGCTCAACCCCGCCACCCCCGTGTGCGTGCTCGAGAGCATCATCGACGTCGTCGATATGGTGCTGCTCATGAGCGTGAACCCGGGCTTTGGCGGCCAGAGCTTTATCCCGGGCACTATCGCCAAACTGCACGAGCTCAAGGCCATGTGCGAGCGCCACGGCGTGTCGCCCATGATCGAGGTCGACGGCGGCATTTCTTCCAAGAACATTGCCGAGGTCGTCAAGGCTGGTGCCAGCGTTCTCGTGGCCGGCTCCGCCGTATTTAAGTCCGAAGATCCCGCCGCCGAGGTTGCGCTGCTGCAGAAGCTGGGCAATGAGGCCGCACAGGAGGCATAAACCCTTATGACCGCAGGTCAAAACCGCATACCCGTGAATCTTGACTACGCCGCCTCGACGCCCATGCGCGCCGAGGCGCTCCTTGCGCAGCGCGAATATGACGACAGCGAGCTTGCCGGCGTCAACCCCAACTCGCTGCACTCGCTCGGCCGCAAGGCCGCCGCGCGCCTGGAGGTTGCCCGTCGCGAGATCGCCCATAGCTTTGGCGCACGCGTCCGCCCGTCCGAGATTGTTCTGACCAACGGCGGCACCGAAGCCAACCAGCTGGCGCTGCTCGGTCTTGCCGAGGGCGCCCGTCAGCGCGACCGCAAGCGCAACCGCGTGATCGTATCTGCCATCGAGCACGATTCGATTCTGGACAACCTGCCGCTGCTGCGTGCCGCTGGCTTTACCGTCGACCTGGTGCAGCCCTGCCGCGCGGGCTACATTGAGCCTGCCGCGCTTGTCGAGCTACTAGGCGACGACGTGGCGCTCGTGAGCATCATGGTCGCCAACAACGAGACCGGCGTGGTGCAGCCCATCCGCGAGCTTGCCGCGGCCGCGCATACCGTGGGCGCCCTGTTCCACACCGACGCCATCCAGGGCTATCTGCACATTCCGCTCGATGCCACCGAGCTAGGCGTCGACGCCATGTCCGTCGCAGCCCACAAAATTGGCGGTCCCGTTGCCTCCGGCGCGCTCTACGTTAAGACCCGCACGCCACTGCGTCCCCGCATCTTTGGCGGCGGACAGGAAGCCGGACGTCGCGCCGGCACGCAGGACCTGCGCACACAGCTGGCCTTTGCCGCTGCCGCCCGCACGCTGGCACCCCATGTGGCTCAGGAACGCGAGAAGCTGCAAGCCCTTTCCGACAAGCTCTACGCCACGCTTACGGCTCATCCGCGCATTCACGCCACCATGGGAGACTACGCACATGTCGACCGTCTGCCCGGCATGGTATCGATCTACATTGACGGAATGGACTCCGAGGAGCTTATCATCAAGCTCGATGCCGCCGGTTTTGAAGTGTCGGCAGGTTCGGCATGCTCGAGCGGCAGCATGGACCCCAGCCACGTTTTGAGCGCGATGGGCATCGGTCGCGAGCAGGCGCTGGGCGCACTGCGCATCTCCTTCGATGACCGCGTGAATCCGGCCGATCTGAATGAGTTCGCCAAGACGCTCCTCTCGATCGTGGGTGCCGCATGATCGCCGCCGAGCTTGAGCGCGCGCTGCTGGCACGCTATCCCAAGACCGATGCCGAGAGTTGGGACCATGTAGGACTCTCCGTCGGCGACCCTGCCGCGGAGATTACCGGTGTTGCCTGCGCACTCGATGCGACCGAAGCCAATGTGCACCGCGCCCAGGAGGCCGGCGCCAACGTGCTGCTGACGCATCACCCCATCTATATCAAGGCGCCCGAGGCGTTTTGTCCGGCGGATGCCACGCGTCCCCAGTGCAGCGCGGCGCTCTATGAGGCGGCCCGATGCGGCGTGAGCATTATCTCGCTCCACACCAACCTGGACCGCTCGCACGAAGCCTGCCTCTGCCTGAGCGAGCTGCTGGGTGCCGCACCCGTGAGCTCACTGGAGCACGTGGACGACCCCGAAGCCACCGGCCTGGGCGCACTTGCAACGCTCAACGACCCGTGCACGCTGCGCGATCTTGCCACCCGTGCTGCCACGGCCTTCGGCAGCAACCCGCGCGTTTGGGGTGAAGCCGAGCACCCGTGCCGAACCGTCGCCATTTTGGGCGGCTCCCTGGGCGACTTTGGAGAGCTCGCCATCGCCGCGGGCGCAGATGTTGTCGTGACGGGCGAGGCGGGCTACCACGTGGCGCAAGACCTTGCCTTGCGCGGGCTACCGGCGATCCTGCTCGGCCACGACCGCTCCGAGGAGCCGTTCGTTGATATATTGATGAACTCTGCAGTTGATGCCGGGGTCGACCCCCGTCATGCGATTAAAATACTGAACCCTTGCCAATGGTGGACTGTGACAAAAGGAGAGAACTTATGAGCGCCGGCGCTACGCTACTCAAGCTGCAACAGATCGATTTGGAGCTCGCCCGCAACAAGAGCGAACTTGCCAATATGCCGGAGCTCAAGGAGCTCGCTTCCAAGCGCAAGACCTATGTGAAGCTCAAGTCCGAAATGACCAAGCTCTACGCCCAGCGCAAGGACCTGGATATTGAGCTCGACGATCTCAACACCACCGAGATCCAGACCAATAACGCCATCGAGGCCGCCAAGAAGCGCCACGTTGATGGCTCTGACTACCGCGAGGTTCAGGACCTGGAGAACGAGCTCGCCACCCTGGCCAAGCGCTTGGACAAGATCGAGCACACCCGCAAAGATGTCGTCGTCGCCCACAAGGAGGCGCTCGACCGCGAGGCTCGCGCGCAGGCCATCATCGCCAAGTTCGAGGAGGGCGTGAAGGCCAACACCAAGGCCGCCCGCGCCAAGGCCGCCGACCTCCAGGCACAGATTGACGCCGCCACTAAGGAGCGCACCGCCCTTGCCGCCACGCTGCCGACCGACGTGCTCACCGACTACGAGCGCCTGCTCAAGCAGTTCCGCGGCCTGGCCGTCGAGACCATCCAGGGCAACATCCCCACGGTTTGCCACACCGCGCTGCAGGCATCGTCCATGAGCGACCTCAACCACGACGGTAGCGAGATTACGCATTGCCCGTACTGCCACCGCCTCCTGGTGCTCCCGAGCAAGGAAGCTTAAACGATGGCGGCACCCAACAATTCAATGCAACTTGAGGAAAAAACGATCCTGCTGGGCATTACCGGCGGGATCGCCGCCTATAAGTCGTGCAACATCGTGCGCCTGCTGCAAAAGCGCGGTGCGCGCGTCAAGGTCGTTATGAGCGAGCATGCCACAGAGTTTGTGGGGCCGCTCACCTTCCGTGCGCTCACCAACGAGCCCGTCGCCGTGGGCCTGTTCGACGACCCCTTCGACCCCATCCACCACATTTCGCTTGCGCAGGAGCCCGATCTGGTGGTCGTGGCGCCCGCGACGGCCAATATCATCGCTAAGATGGCCAACGGCATCGCCGACGACCTCATCTCCACCACGCTGCTTGCCACGCCGCGGCCCATCGTGATTGCCCCCGCCATGAACAACGGCATGTGGAAGACGCCGGCGACGCAGGCCAACATGGCCACGCTGCGCGAGCGCGGCGTCCATGTGGTGGGACCCGGCAGCGGCTACCTTGCCTGCGGTGACGTGGACACGGGACGCATGAGCGAGCCTGAGGACATCGTCGAGACTGTCTGTGAGGTGCTCAACCCCGTGCCTCAGGACCTAGCAGGTAGGCGCATCGTGATTACCGCCGGCCCCACGCACGAGCCGATCGACCCGGTGCGATTCATTGGCAACCGCTCTTCGGGCAAGATGGGCATCGCCCTGGCGGGGGAGGCTGCTCGCCGCGGTGCTGCGGTCACGCTCGTGTTGGGACCGACATCGCTCGATGTGCCCCGCGGCGTGGAGTGCGTGCGCGTGCAGACCGCAGCAGAGATGCTCCAGACGGCCCTGAGCGCCTTCCAGGCGGCCGATGCGGCCATTTGCGCGGCCGCCGTCGCCGACTACACACCGGCAGCCCCTGCGGACCATAAACTCAAAAAGTCAAACGAGCGCTTGGATCACATCGAGCTTGTCGAAACGGTCGATATTTTGGCCGAGCTCTCGCGCCAGAAGGGCAAGCGATGCGTGATCGGATTTGCGGCCGAGACTGATAACGTTGTCGAGTACGCCGAGCGCAAATTGGCACGCAAGGGCTGCGATGCCATTATCGCCAACGATGTCTCGCGCGCCGATTCGGGCTTTGGAACGGATACCGACAAGGCCTGGATTGTGACTACAACGGGCACGCAAGAACTTCCCGTGCTAACAAAACCCCAGCTCGCAGATACAATTTTGGACTTGTTTCAAAATTTATAAAAAAGTTCTTGCACAAGTCTAAAGTTTCGGGTTAATATACTCCCTGTTGCGAGCGAGAGCAGAGCAACAAACAAAAGCTTCGGGACGTGGCGCAGCTTGGTAGCGCACTTGACTGGGGGTCAAGGGGTCGCTGGTTCGAATCCAGTCGTCCCGACCAGAAGTTTGCAGGTCAGGCACCTAGTGTCTGACCTTTTTTGTTTTCAGTCATCATGATTAATTTGCTTAAAGCAACAACGTTCCCGATCGATGTAATCACCGAATCAAAACGTGTACATCAGCCACCAAAATCGACATTTTTCGACATGTTTGGAGGCAGATGTACACGAATGCGAAATCCCCCGCCTAATAGCGTCCTCCACATGTCTGGACTCTCTATGGCTGCGCTGGATAGACATCGCCGGAACGGGTATAGTATCGAAAGTTTTGTCGTTAACCAGCGGGGGAGTCCTGTGGGCATCAAAAAGAAGATCAAAAAGGAGCTTATCGGCACTTCCGATTACCCGTCGAATAAGATCTTTACGATCTCCAATTTCATCACCTTTACGCGCCTGATCCTCACCCTGGTATTTCTGTACCTGTTTGTGACGGATAACAACCGCGTCATCGCCATCGCTATCTACGCCGTTGCCGCCTCCACCGACTGGATGGACGGGCAGATCGCCCGCATGACTAAGACGGTCTCGTGGCTCGGCAAGGTCATGGATCCCATTTGCGACCGCGCGCTGCTGTTCACCGGCGTGCTGGGACTGGTGGTCCGCGGAGAGCTGCCCATCTGGGTCTGCGTGCTCATTATTGGCCGCGACATCTATCTGGGCATCGGCACGCTTATCGTGCGTCATTATCACCGTCGCCCCATCGATGTCGTCTTTCCCGGAAAGATTGCCACTGCGCTGCTCATGACCGGCTTCTCGCTCATGCTGCTCGGGTTCCCCGTTGTTGACGGCCTGCACCTTTTACCTTCAACCCTTACGGCCTTCCCGGGCCTCAACGGAAGCTCGGTGCCCCTCGGCATCTTCTTTGTGTACGGCGGCGTGATCTTCTCCATGCTCACGGCTGTCATCTACTCCATTAAGGGCGGAGTGGCCATTAAACAGGCTCTCGCGCATCCCGAGGACGAGGACATCGACTTTCTGAACCCTGAAATCGAAGACTGATTCGTTGGGGTATGATTACGTACGGTTCATTATTTGCGGCACGTCCGCGATAAGTTAGGGGTTGTCATGGACAACATGGTTAACAATATGCCTCAGAATGATAAGACTGCTGACGCTACCTGCGTATTCCGCGTGCCTTCAAGCGACGTCACCGTTCCCGACCTCATGGCCAACGTGCGCATCACCGCCCCCGTTCTGTCCATCGTCAAGGGTCCGCAGACTGGTGCCGCCTTTGAGCTCGAGGACGACGTGACCACCATCGGCCGCGATCCCGCGAACGGCATCTTCCTCAACGACATGACTGTTTCGCGCAGCCACGCGCGCATTATTCGCGAGGGCCTCGGCGCTCGCATCGAGGACCTGGGCTCGCTCAATGGTACCTGGGTCGACGGTGCCATTGTCAATGCAGCCCCGCTGCACGACGGTTCTTCCGTTCAGATCGGTACGTTTACGCTCATCTACCACGAGAGCACGCCGGAGCGCATCGAAACCGGTGAGTAGGGCATGGCCGAACGCAACTATCTGAGTATCGGCCAAGTCGTCAACCTACTTCGAGGCGCATACCCCGATCTTTCGAACTCAAAAATTAGATTTCTAGAGGATGAGGGGCTCATTACCCCTCATCGTACGCCTAAGGGATACCGTCAGTACTCTAAGGAGGACGTTGATCGCCTGGAGGTCATCCTGCACTTGCAGAAGACCCGCTACATGCCGCTCAACGTGATTAAGCAGCGCTTGGAAAACGCCACGGACTTGTCAACGCTCGCCTACGAGGTGGGCTTGCTGTCCGATGTTCCGCTCAAGACGGAGCCCAAGGAGACTAAGCAAAAGCTGCATCCCATCGAGACCATTCCCGATATGCTGGGCGTCGAGATTTCGTTTATCCGTTCGCTCGCCGAGAACGACCTCATTCGCATCATCAAGAGTCCGCAGAATCGTGAGCTCGTCGATGGTCGCGATTTCCCGATCATCCGCTACTGCTCCGAGCTGTCACGCTTCCATATCGAGCCGCGCAACCTGCGCCAGTACGTGTCTTCCGCCAACCGCGAGTCCTCGATGTTTGAGCAGGTGCTCGTGAGCATGCTCGGAATGGATACCTCCGATGACGAGCGCGACGCCAAGCTCGAGCGTGCGTTTAAGAAGCTTCACGACCTGACGGAAGGTGTGCACACTGCGCTGCTCAAGAACCGCGTTTTTGAGTCGCTCAACGCCGTGGTCGAGGACGCCGACATCGATGCACTCGATGAGGAAATCACTCGCTCCGAGTCCACCAAGGCCAAAAACGAAGAGACAGCCGCACCGGCTTCGCACGAGGATTCTCTCGTAAAGCCGCTCAAGGTCGTCGCCCCTTCGCAATCCGGCACCGCCACCGCGGGCAAATAACCGCTGCTGAAATTTCGGCAACCCATTGAAAGGTCATGTAATGTACGACTTCAAATCTCAAATCGTCGACATCCCCGACTATCCCGAGCCCGGAGTCATCTTTAAAGACATCACGCCGCTCTTTGGCAATCCCGAGGCGCTCAAAGCCATGACCGATGCCCTCGCCGAGCACTTTGCCGGCATGGGAATCACCAAGGTCGTGGGTCCCGAGGCTCGCGGCTTTATGGTTGGCGTACCGGTGGCTGTAGCCCTTGGCGCCGGCTTTGTTCCCGCACGTAAACCGGGCAAGCTGCCGCGCGAGACCGTAAGCCAGAGCTACGAGCTCGAGTACGGCACCGATTCAATTGAGATCCATGCCGACGCTATCAGCTCTAAAGATACCGTGTTGATTCTGGACGACTTGGTCGCGACGGGCGGAACCGTCGAGGCAACAGGTAAACTGGTGCAGGATATGGGCGCAAAGCTTGTCGGTTACGGTTGTATCCTTGAGCTTGCGTTTCTCAACCCGCGCGAGAAGCTCACGCCGTCTGATGACGATGTGGAGCTCTTTAGCCTGGTGACGGTGGACTAGCCGTTACCCTTAGTTACTGGAAAGGAAGCTACATGCGCACAGCAAACACGCATAAAAACATGGCACGCTGCGCTGCTACGGCAACCCTCGCTTGTGTTTTGGGCTTGGGCCTCGCGGCTCCTGCCTACGCCGATACCGCATCCGACCTTGCCGCTGCTCGTACGAAGCTCGAGCAGATCGGTACCCAAACTCAGCAGATTTACGATGAGCTCGCCACGCAGACGCAGGCGTTCGATCAGACTGCCGGCGAGATCACGCAAAAGCAGCAGGAGATCGCCGATGGTCAGGCCAAGCTCTCAACCTATGTCGCCGGCGAGTACAAAACCGGCGGTCTGAGCCTGCTTCAGGTTCTGACGGGTGTCGATGACCTGAGCGATATGCTCAACCGTCTGTTCTACTACGGCAAAGTCTCCGATAAGCAAGCTCAGACCATTCAAGAGGTCAAGGAGCTTAAGCAGCAGCTCACCGATAAGCAGGCCGAGCAGGAAAAGAACGTCGCCGCTACGCAGAAAAAGGTCGACGAGCTTAACGCCCAGCAGGCTGAAGCCCAGAACGTCGTAAACTCCCTGGATTCGCAGCTGCAGGCCGAGCTTGCCGCAGAGGCCGAGGCCAACGCCGCGCTGCAGGCCGGCATCAACGCCAGCACCGCCGAGAAGGCCACGGTGAGCAACGAGACTGCCGGTACGACCGAGAACACCAACAACGGTGGCCAGACCAGCAATAACAACAACCAGGGCGGCAACACTCCGGCGCCCACGCCGACACCTGCTCCGACGCCGCAGCCCTCCACGCCTGCCCCGGCTCCGACGCCTTCTGCTCCGAGCCAGTCCGTCGATGGCGGTTCTGTTGTCTCGCGTGCATACAGCAAGCTTGGTTGCGCCTATTCCTTGGGCGGAATTGGCCCGAACAGTTTCGACTGCTCTGGTTTTGTTAGCTATTGCCTCACTGGTCGCTATTGCCGCCTGGGCACCACGCGTACCTTTATGGGCTGGACGCGTGTGTCCGATCCGCAGCCCGGTGACGTTGTGGTCAACTCGTACCACACCGGCATTTACATCGGTGGTGGTCAGATGATTCATGCTTCCGACTACAACACGGGTGTTATCATCAGCTCCGTTGCCGCCGGCATGAACAATAACTATATCTTCGTGCGTTACTAAGTATTCAGATAAAGCAAACGGATATGGACCTCGTGGCTTTGAGTCATGGGGTCCATTCTTTTGCCTTTAGTGCAGTCCGCTATCTAGTTTTGAATACTAGATAGCGGCCCAATCGGTCTGCAAGATGGCTATAATTGTATGGGAACAATTAGAAAGGACCCTCTATGAGCTGGGCACTTATCTCCGATTCAAGCTGCAACCTCCGCGATTGGCAACCGACCGCACCCCATACCACCTTTGCATTTGCGCCCCTCAAAATTCGAGTGGGGGAGCGTGAATTCGTCGATGACCTTTCGCTCGATGTGCATGAGCTCAACTGCGCTGTACAGACGGAGACGAACGCTTCTTCGAGCGCTTGTCCCAGCGTAGGGGAGTGGGCCGAGCTCTTCAAATTGGCAGACAAGACCATCTGCATGCCGATCTCTGAGGGCGTGTCGGGCAGCTACAATGCGGCAGCCACGGCTCGCGATATGATTCTTGCCGAGGAGCCCGACCGACAGATTCATCTAGTCAATTCACGCGCAGCTGGCGGCAAAATGGATCTCATTTTCTTGCTGTTCGACCGCTATCTTGCAAGCAATCCGGATGTCTCATTCGAGGACGCTTGCGCATACTTCGATAGCCTTGAGCAGAACAGCAAAATCCTCTTCAGTTTGTGCAATTACGAAAACCTCGCCAAAGCCGGACGTATCCCTAAGGCAGCCGGCGTCATTGCCAACAAGCTCAATATCCGCATTTTGGGCACGGCGAGTGAGGCCGGTAAAATCGAACTCGTCGGGCACACGCGTGGCGAAAAGAAGATGCTCAACAAGATCATCGACACTATGGAAGCCGAGGGCTTTACGGGCGGTGAGGTCATCATCGATCACGTTGAGAACGAAGCTGGAGCCCAGGCGCTTACTGATCGCATAGTCGAACATTGGCCCGGCTCCAAGACCATCATCATGCCCTGCAACGGCCTGGATTCCTATTACGCCGAGATGCACGGCCTGATCATCGGCTACGGCATGGGCGTAGCTTCGGGCAAATAAAGTCCAACCAAGCAAAAAAAAACGGGCGGGACAAAGCGACAGATGGCTCTTTGTCCCGCCCGTTTTATACGTCGGCTAGCTATTAAACCCGTTGAACTTGAGATAGCTCATCAAGTAAGCCTTCGAAACAAAGGATGAAACCGCACTGCGCACAAGTAGCGACTCACGCGTTACCTGATGCGCCGTATCGGGAACCGGCGTCTGCTCGACGGAAAACGCCGAACGAATCGATGCCTCGAGCTGATCGACTACATAATCGAAGGCCGTCGGGGCATCGTAGCTCAAACGCTGAATGTTAAAGAGTGCCTGCACCGCAGCAATAGGTAGCACCTGCTTAAAGATGCAGATAGCGATCAGGCGGGCAATCTGCTCGCGGCCATATTGCTTTTTGACCGGAGCAGGCACCAGGCCAACCTTTACGTAGTTATTGATCATCGATGGCGTAATGATAGGCTGCTCAACGCAAAGGGACAGCGGCTCCATCCACAGCGCAACATACTCAATGACCTGGTCGCGGTAGAGCGTCACATTGGGCAACTGGTCATAGCGCGGCAGACTCAACGTATTGAGTTTGCGCACGATATCGGACTGAATAAATGCATCAGGCAGCACAGTGGGCTGAATATCCTCAGGTTTAATGCTGACCGACGAATCAGACATCGGAATAACGTGTTTAACGTGGTTCATAAAGGTCCTCCGTTCATTTTCTATATTGTATTCTACGTTATCTAGTTTTGCATACCACATAGCCGGCAAGAAAATGGCGGGACAGCGCACTGATGCATCGTCCCGCCATTTAGTTAATCAATAACAACCTTACATAAGATATATTATCGTACTTATCCACGGAGAAACGCGTATGCGCTCGTTGCAGCTATGGCTCCGTCCGAAACAGCGGTCACAACCTGGCGTAAACGTTTGGAACGGATATCGCCAGCGGCAAATAGACCTGGCGTGCGGGTCGCCATGGATTCATCAGTCAGAATGCCGCCATCAGGCGCCAGATCGACTAAATGCTCAACGAGCTCGGTATGGGGCTGCGTTCCGGTAAAGACAAAGATGCCAAACGAGCCGGGCTCAAATGACTCGGTATGAGTCTCGCCGGATGCATTGTTCTTAAAGGTAATCGTCGTTGGCATGACTTCGCCCGATAGCTCCACAATACTAGTTTGGTACCTAACTGTAATATTGTCCTTTGCGAGTACTTTCTGAACGACACCATCAGGCGCACGAAACTGATCGCGGCGCAGCACGATGGTCACGCTGTTGGCGATTTCTGACAGGAACAGAGCCTCTTCGCATGCCGAATTGCCACCACCGATTACAAAGACCTGTTTGCCGCGGAAGAACATGCCGTCACATGTTGCGCAATATGAAACGCCACGACCGCGATACGTATCCTCGCCAGCGAAACCTGCCGGACGCGGCGTGGCACCCATGCAAGCGATAACGCTCGAGGCCAGCGTATCGCCCATATCGTGATGCACCGTAAACAGCGCTGCATCGGCATCGTAGTCGACGCCCGTCACCATACTCCATTCAACCTGAGCCCCCAAGCCTTCAGCATGTTGTTGGAACCGCTCACCAAGTTCAGCACCGCTCAGCAGCGGAATGCCCGGATAGTTCTCGACCTCATTGGTTGTGGCGATCTGCCCTCCCGACATGCCCTGTTCAATCACGGTCGTCGTTAGGTTGGAGCGCGCCGCATAAATGGCCGCAGCATAGCCCGCAGGGCCGCCACCGATAATCGCAACATCGATCGGCTGATCGGTAGTCATGAAGAGACCTCCTGTCGAAAGATTGGCGTTCTTTGCGCTCATACCCAAATTTAGGCGAACGTGACACTCATGCACTACAATGATTCATTGCGAAACAAAGATGAAGGGGAGTTATCGATGGATCAAACGCAGACGAGCAACGACGCTCCCCTGCCAACGCAAAGCACTCCCCAACCGGAGCAAATGACCGTTTCACCTGCACAAAAACCCCTAGTAACCATTGTACACGCATCGGTTGGATCGGGCCACAAAGCCGCCGCCAACGCGATTGCACAAGCATTTGGCCTTATCCGCGGCACCAAGGGAATCCCTGAGGATGTTGAGATCGAAGTCCTGGATATCCTCGATTTTGGACGCATTAGGTTCGATGGTAATAAAACAGCAGCGTCGTTTACCGGCGCCACGCGTCCCATATATGACCTAACCTGGCGATACACGTTTACGGGACATCTGCTCTGGGGCGGAGGCACGGCATGGTCACGTATTATGTTCCCTGCCTTCAACGAATATGTCCGCACCCGCAGGCCCATAGCCGTGGTCGCAACACACATCACGGCGGCCAACGTCGCTGTGGGTGCCCGCGTCATCACGGGTATCGATTATCCCGTCATCTGCGTACCAACAGACTATGAAGTCGAAGGCTTTTGGCCCCACAAGGACACCGATCTGTTCTGCGTAGCCAACGAATTTATGGCCGAGACACTTCGCCCCCGTAAAGTTCCCGAGACCAAAATCCGCATTACAGGCATCCCCATTCGCGCCGGGTTTGATACGGACTACAATCGCGAGGAAGAACTCGAGAAGTTCAATCTCCCCGCTGACAAGACCGTTGTGTTGGTGATGGCCGGTGCCAGTTTGCCTCAACCGTACGTTCGCTTTCGCGCGGAGATGGACCGCACACTCCCCTTCCTGCGCAGCTTCGAGGACATGCACTTTGTCTTTTTGCCGGGCAAGGATGAGGAATACGCCACCCGCCTCAAGACGCTCTTCGACGCCATGAAGCTCGAAAACGTCACGGTTCTGGACTACGTGGACGACATGGCGGCCCTCATGCACGGCTGCGACCTGGCAATCCTCAAATCGGGCGGACTCACCGTCACCGAGTGCCTGTGCGCACATCTGCCGATGATCCTGCTGGGCAAATCATACGGCCAGGAAAAGGCCAACACCACGATGCTCACCGGCATGGGCGCCAGCATGCATGTCACCACCGCACGAGAACTCATCGTGACGTTACGCCATCTCCACGATCATCCCGAGTCGCTCAAGGCACTGCTCATCAATGGCGAAGTGCTGCGCCGTCCACGCGCAGCCGAGGACATCGCCATCGCAACCATGGAGCTCGTAGGCAAGCCCCAAAAGCGCAAACGAGCCTTCTGCCGCTTCTACTGGGGCGAAAAACCCGCGCATATCCGCTAGTGTCTTAATGTCCGCTTGCCTGTGGGAGGCCCCTATATATCATCCCGTGCTCAAACATTCTCGCTTCGCTGCGAAACTGCGCGCGGGACGATATATAGGGGCCTCCCACGGGCAAGCTACGTTAACGTACTAGCGGCTATACCAGATTCCCCACCAGTAGAATCTGCAAAAGGGAACCAGAAAAAATAAATACAGTAAGCCGATGCGACAAAGGAGGCGTCCCTTTATCGCATCGGCTTACTAGAAAGACTTTTGTTTTCAAGCGAGTAACCGCCCGCCCGCCTCTCACACATATCGTTCCACGCGCAGTTTCGCAGCGAGCGAAGCGAAGCGAGAATGTTTGAGCATGGAATGATATGTGTGAGAGGCGGGCGGGAGGGATATGAGCGCCCCTAGGCGACGCCGGAGGAGCCGAAGCCTCCGTTGCCTCGGTCGGTTTTGTCTAGTTCTTCTACTTCTATGAGGTTAACCGTGGGGACTTCTTGGATGACAAGTTGGGCTATGCGGTCGCCTTTGTTGATTTTGATGTTGTTGGAGGGATCCAGGTTGATGAGGATAACCTTGAGTTCTCCTCGGTAGTGGGCGTCGATGAGGCCCGGCGTGTTGACTATAGACAGGCCCTGCTTGATGGCCAAGCCGCTGCGGGGCTGGACGAAGCCGGCGTAACCGTCGGGCAGGGCGATGGCCAGCCCAGTAGAGACCAGACGGCGTTCGAAGGGCTTCAGGACGCAGTCCTCGTTGGAGCGCAGATCCAAGCCGGCATCGGTGGGATGGGCGTATTTGGGAAGCTCGACGGTGGGGTCGAGACGCTTTATGTTGACGGTAATGTTGGACATGGAATCACCTTAGCTTGTCGAGCTCTTGCAGAAACTCATCGACGTCTTTGAAATCGCGGTAGACCGAGGCAAAGCGGATGTACGCCACCTTGTCAATCTTGGCCAAGCGCTTGAGCACCATGTCACCCAACTCATGGGACGTGACAGCCGTCAGCGTGCGAGAGCGCAGCTCGACCTCGATGTCGTCGATAATCTCATTAAGCTTCTTAGTGTCGATATCACGCTTGATAGTGGCGCGCATCAAGCCGACGAGCAGCTTATTGCGATCGAACCGCTGCTTGGTTCCGTCCGACTTAATGACCTCGATTGGGTCTTCGCATCGCTCAAACGTTGTAAAGCGATAGTTACACGAGCAACATTCGCGACGGCGCTTAATGGTGTTATTTGACTCCTGCATACGGGAATCAACGACGCGGGTATGTGCCTTGCCACATTTGGGACAGCGCATGGTACCTCCTCTTAAACGATAACAAGGGTACCATGCGCAGCGCGATAATGATTACGAACGAGCAGGAACCTTAAGATGCGCACCGGCGGCGAGCGAACCATGCTCCAGATGATTGACGTTACGGATCATGTCGGAAGTCTCTTGCGTGGAAAGGCCTTCGATAGGATATTCCTCGGCAAGCGACCAAAGAGAGTCACCAGGCTGAACGCGAATAGTCTCGTAGGTAACGTTGGAAACGGACTCGGCATACGCGGCGTGACGAGCGCTAAAGACCGACGTAGCGAGGACAACGAAGAGCGTAAGCGCAACGGCAACGGCGACAATCGTCGGAACCTTCAGGGCAACGCGGGCCGGCGCAACTACAGCCTGCTGATTGCGAGCAGGCTTTACGGTCAAAGGCTGAAAGCCGGAGCGGCCACCCTGAACAACCGTAAAAGTGGGTTCTGCAGGCGTCTCGAGTTTAAGGGCAAGGTTTCCCTGGACCATATTCGTTGCGTTCATCATGTTCTCCTCTCGCGTGTTTTGCTGAGAACAGTTTTATCAAGCCGCGCGGACAAAAATGTCTAGCGCGAGAACGAATGTTCGGTTATTATTATCTTCGAACAGTTGTTCCTGTCAAGCAAAATCCGAACATTTGTTTGACATGGGTAGAGAGGATGCCCTGATGGCTCGCAAAATTACCAAGCGTCAGCAGCAAATTTACGACTTCATCAAGGAATATCAGCAGGAGAAAGGTTATCCGCCCAGCGTGCGCGAGATGGCTTCTGCCGTGGGCCTTTCCTCCCCCAGCACCGTGCACGCCCATCTATCTGCCCTGGAGGCGCGCGGGCTACTCAAGCGCGATGCCACCAAACCGCGCGCCCTGGAACTCTTTAACGAGGACGGTTCCTCTGTCTCAATTTCTAAATCTGACGAACCCACCGCACCTCGCGGAACGGTCTCGCTACCGCTCGTTGGTCGCGTCGCGGCTGGGATTCCCATTCTGGCCGAGCAGAATATAGAAGACACTTTTACTATCCCGACCGAAATCGCCACTGATCAGGGTTCCTTTATCCTTGAGGTGCATGGGAGCTCAATGATCAATGTCGGCATCTTCAATGGCGATTACATCATCGTCCGTGAACAAAAGAGTGCCATGAACGGCGAAATTGTCGTGGCCATGATTGATGGTTCAGCGACCGTCAAGACATTCTACAAGGAGCAGGGACGCGTACGCCTGCAGCCAGAGAATGACACCATGGAGCCTATCTATGCAACGAATCCCGTTATCTTGGGCAAAGTCGTCGGCTTGATGCGCCGGTTCTCGTAATGCAAAAACGCATCACCATCTTTGATACCGTCCGCGGGTTTACGATGATTTCAATGGCAGGTTTTCACGCTTGCTACGATCTCGCCTACCTGTACGACTGGGATATGCCCTGGTTTACCCAGACCGTCTTTCAAGACATCTGGCGCGCCAGCATCAGCTGGGTATTTTTGTTTATCGCGGGTTGGATGTGCACGCTCTCACGCAACAATGCCAAACGAGCGGCCAAGTACGCTGCCGCAGCTTTGGTCGTCTGGATCGCAACAACGCTCGTATCGGTCGACGATTCAGTGAACTTTGGCATCATTTATTGCATGGCGGCGTGTACCGCTGTGACAGCCGTAGCACGACCGATGCTTAAGAAAGTGCCCAGCACGTGGGGCATTGCGATATGCCTCGCTCTCTTTGCAGCGACATGGAGCATCCCGAAATCGACCTATTCATTCCCCTATTTGGCGTGGCTAGGATTACCCGGCCCCCGGTTTGTTTCAGGCGACTATTATCCAATCATCCCGTTCATATTCATGTATCTCACAGGATACTTTGCTGCGCGCACCGCTCAAAGATGCGAACATCCCGCCCCAAGCTGGGCCTACGCCAACCCCCTGCCGGCGCTCGCCAGCCTTGGACGTCATGCACTCCCCTTTTATCTGCTACATCAGCCCATCATACTGGGCATTTTGGAGCTCGCCTACTCGGTGCGATAACGCTCGAGCCGCGGTGCAATACGAGCCGGCAGTTTCGCCACAATACGAACGCCATCCTCAAGATATTCCTCGTGCAAAAGGGTCCCCTGCTCATGCACGACTGTGATGAGTGCACCTTCACGATATGGAATGTCGGCGGAAAGCAGCACATCGGTGGCGGCCGCCTCGCGAGCAATGCGATCGACGAGATCGTCGAGCCCCTCGCCCGTTTGGGCCGAGAACAGAACAGCTTCCGGATAACGACGACGGAAACTCAATCGATCGACGCTATCGAGAAGATCGATTTTATTGAACACCGTAAGCGTTAAACGCTCTCCGGCACCGATCTCATCAAGCACGCGGTCGACAGCCTCAAGCTGTCGCTCATAGTCCTCATCAGACGCATCCACGACTTTGAGAATTAAATCGGCACCCAACACCTCGGACAACGTCGATTTAAAGGCATCGACCAGACCATGCGGCAGCTTTTGAATAAAGCCGACGGTATCGGTAATCGTCATGCCGCGACCGCCAGGCAGGCGATATGAACGTGTCGTCGGGTCGAGCGTAGCAAACAGCTTGTCCTGCGAAAGTACCGTAGAACCGGTCAGACGATTGAGCAACGTCGATTTACCGGCATTGGTATAACCGGCTAACGCGACGCGAAACGCCGGTGACTCAATACGACTCTTGGATTGAACATCACGACGCTGTTCAACCTGCTTGATCTCACGTCGAAGCGCAGCGATCTTATTACGAATGAGGCGACGGTCGACCTCGAGCTGACTTTCGCCCTGACCAAAGCGTGAGCCGATGCCGCCGCGCGTCTGTTCCTTGGCGAGATGGCTCCACATGCCGCGCAGACGAGGCAACAGATATTGAAGCTGCGCCAGCTGTACCTGTAGGCGTCCCTCACGCGTCTGAGCATGCAGCCCAAAGATATCCAAGATCAGTGCCGTACGATCGATAATCTTTACCGGCTCGCCCACGGCTTTCTCCAAATAGGATTGCTGCGAGGGCGTCAGGTCGTCGTCAAAAATAACGACATCGGCATCCATGCGATGTACCAGACCGCACAGCTCCTCTACCTTACCGGAACCGATAAATGATTTGGGATACGGCTTTACCAAACGCTGAGACAAGCGAGCCACGCACTGGGCACCAGCCGTGTGGGCAAGGCGCTCCAGCTCATCGAGCGATCGATCGAGTGGCCATGCATTGTCGCGCCACTCAACACCAACTAATATGGCACGCTCGGGCTCGGGTGCCGTGGGAACAAGGGGGAAACGGGCCATTAGGCAGCCTCAATACGATGCAGGATTTCCTCAACGACCTCATCGATCGTACATTCATCCATATCGAACCACACGATGCGATCATCGCGTTTAAACCACGAAAGCTGACGTTTGGCATAGCGACGCGAACGCATCTTGATGAGTTCGCGAGCCTCATCCATAGAAATCACGCCATTGAAAGCATCAATGATCTCTTTATAGCCAATAGCCTGCATCGACGTCAGGGCATCTCCCAGTCCCTGGTCCATAAGACCGCGCACCTCATCGACAAGACCCTGCTCAAACATCAGATCGACGCGCAGATTAATGCGCTCGTAGAGCACCTCGCGATTACGCGTCAGACCAAACCATAGAGCATGATAATGCTCGCGCGGAACACTAAACTGCGACTTTTGCTGCGCGTAGGACACACCATCATCGTGCATTTCGAGCGCGCGAATCACGCGACGAACATTATGGGGGTGGATGACCGCAGCGGACTCGGGGTCACGCTCGGCAAGCAGCGCGTGCAGCGCTTCCTCGCCTATGCGCTCGGCAAGTTCCTGATACCCCGCGCGACGATCGTCCTCAAGTTCGCCCGAGGGAAAATCCATCTCATCCAGGGCGGCCTTGAGATACAAGCCTGTGCCCCCGCAAAACACCGGTAGGCGGCCCTCGCCAAGCAAACCCTCAACATGCGCGCGAGCGTCAGCCTGATAAAGCGCAGCAGAATATGCCACACCCGCCTCTACAATGTCGACGAGACGCAGCGGCGCCGTACACTCATCGGGCGCCATCTTTGCGGTACCGATGTCCATGCCGCGATAGATTTGCATCGCATCGCACGACAGCACTTCGGACGAAAGACGAGCGGCCAAACGGTCGGCAACATCACTCTTACCAACCGCCGTCGGACCGACGATCGCAACGGCGGAAAAACCTGCCCCTGGAGCAACCATTAGCGCGGCTCGCCCACAACGGAGCCGGACAAATACCAGGTCTTGGCAACGTCAACGTCAATATCAACGATCTTGCCAACAAGCTGATCGATGCTGTAACCCTCGGGGATAGGCGCATGCACGGTCTGATTCTTGGGACTCTTGCCCAGCAGGACCGCATCGTTCTTCTTGCTCGTGCCCTCAATGAGCGCCGGCACCACAGTATGAAGCTCACCCTGGTTATACTCATGTGCCGTGGTCTCGATAACCTTAACCAGGCGGTTGAAACGCTCGAGAATAACCTCATGCGGCGTAGGATCGTCAATCTCGGCGGCCGGGGTACCGGCGCGCTTGGAATAGATGAAGGTATAGGCCTGAGCATAGCGGACCATCTCGGCAAGTGAGAGCGTCTGCTCAAAGTCTTCTTCAGTCTCGCCCGGAAAGCCAACGATAATGTCAGTCGAGAGCGCGATATCGGGCATGCGATTGCGGATGCGATCGACCAGGCCCAGATAGTCCTCGCGTGTATAACGGCGATTCATCTCTTTGAGGATCCGCGTCGAACCTGACTGGACGGCCAAGTGCAGCTGCGGCATAACGGCAGGCGTTTCGGCCATGGCGTCGATGGTCTCGGGCAGCAGGTCCTTGGGATGCGAAGACGTAAAGAAGATGCGCTCCACACCCGTATCGCCCACGGCACGCAGCAGATCGGCAAAACGCGGCTTGCCAAACAGATCGCGACCATATGAGTTAACGTTTTGGCCCAGCAGCGTAATCTCACGCACGCCCTGGCGCACCAAACCGGTCACCTCGTCGACAATCTCCTCGAAGGGGCGGCTCTTTTCGCGACCGCGCACGTACGGCACGATGCAATAGGTGCAGAAATTATTGCAGCCCGTCATGATGGGCACCCAGGCGTGATACTGGGTCTCGCGATGCCACGGCATGCTCATGGCATCCGTATCCTCATGCTCATTGGTGCGGATATGACGCTTGCCGTCAAGGAACGCCTCGGCAATGAGCTCGGCCACATGTGCGATAGAATGCGTGCCAAAGATGACATTGACGTTATCGACGTTGGTGAGCAGGCCCTCGCCATCACGCTGCGCAATGCAGCCGCCCACGGCAACCACACGCTTGCCCGAAGGCGAAGGCGGCAGGCTTTTGCAGGAATTGCACTGACCGTACAGGCGAGTATCGGCGGCCTCACGCACACAGCATGTCATGAAGACAACGATATCGGCATGCTCGGGATCGAGCGCCATGAGGCAACCATACGAATCGAGCAGACCGCTCACGCGCTCGGAATCGTGCTGATTCATCTGGCAGCCAAAGGTGCGGATAAAGTAGGTTTTACCGGCAAGAATATCGCGTACGGAACGCTGGTCCATGTGCATAAGTCCTAACGATGGAAGGGAGGCGAATCGAGACAAGCAGAAGCTATGCCACAGGCTTAACATCATCCATGACGACGTTATCCATAGCAGCTCGATTGATCTGGTGAACGTAGATAGAAAGGCGGATGGCCGTGCGCGACTCCCCGTTAATGAGGATGTCGGAGAACACGGGCGCGCAGGAAATATCAAAACCGGTTGGAATCAAAAAACCGCGCGCGATAGCCACGGCCTTAATAGCCTGGTTGACCGCACCGGCGCCGACACACTGGATGTTGACGGGTACACCATCCTTGACCATGCCGGCGATGGCGCCGGCAACGGACGCGGGCGATGATTTGCTTGATACCTTCAGGCAATCCATGAAGAAACTCCTGCGTTTAAAAGTACGTTTTAACTGCAATAACTTTATCGTACCGAGTGGACTCGGTAAAGGCACTATTCCTCTTTGGCAAGATCGAAGGTCACGGTGATTCGATCACGCGAAACACGAATCTTTGGGTCGCCGCAAAGGTTGAGATAGTACCGAGCGGCAAGGTCATTAAAGTCGCGCTCCACAGCACGCGAAAACTGTGCTATGTCATCCTTGGCAATACGTAGCCCGCGACGATCCTTCGCGAGATCGACAGGAGCCGGCGCATGCGAGGACGAATCACGCTCGCGCAGCAGACGCGCAGTCACACCGCGAACGGGCTTAATCTGCCCTGCCAAAATGCGATGGGCCGTGCGCTCAGACATCTCAAGACCCAAACCCGAACAGATACGGATAAAGTCCTCGGCATCAGAGGCAAGGCCTAAACGATCGACAACTGGAAGCTCGCTCTCGTCATCAATGAACAGGAGACGCGACGTATCGAGCCGACTTGACGCCTGAGCATAAAGGGTCGCGGCAATCTCAGACGGAGAACCAAGATAGACATCGCAACCACGCAACTCCTCGAGCGCAAACTCACAAGCAGCGCGAATAATATTATGCGGACCGCGAGCACAGACATAACGTCCGTCCTCATCCTTGACAGCCTGGGGCCAGCTGGACTGATCGGCACGCTCACTGAGGCGGTCGGCCGCAACGCTCACCTTAAAGGCCGAGCCAAGATCGACACCTGACGTGACCACACGGGCCTCATCGGTGTTCTGCTTGATCGAAAACAATGCCATGCCACGACCGTGAACGCCCCAACGGTCCATCTTCATACTCTCGAGCTTGGAGGTGACGCGGGCATCGAAGATTCGCTCTTGCATATCCTGTGGAACGCCCGAACCGTTATCCAGAAAGACAAGCGTGCGGACGCCATCTTCCTTGGTCGTGGCGAGATAGACCTTGTCGGCGCCAGCATCGCGAGCATTACGGAGCATTTCGATGACGATATCCTCGACATTCTGAATGTCGTGCTTTGCCTGGCGCCGCTCGGCCTCCGAAACGCGGAGGCGGACATACCCCTCGCCAAGGTTCTCCTCGACGCGAAGGTTGCCCTCCCCCGACATCGACGCGATAAATGAGATGAGCTCGTTCGCGTCGCTCATGTTATTTAGCGATATCGACAGCGCGGCTCTCGCGAATCACGACGACGCGCACCTGACCGGGATACTCCATCTCTTCCTCGATCTGATGGGCGATATCGTGAGCCAGGACCGTGGACTGGGCATCGGAGATCTTGTCCGGCTGAACCATGACGTGGACCTCGCGACCAGCCTGCATGGCATAGGTACGCTCGACGCCTTCATGGGAGTTGGCGATCTCCTCGAGCTTCTCGAGACGCTTGATGTAGTTCTCGGCAGACTCGCGACGGGCACCGGGGCGAGAAGCAGAGACAGCATCAGCGGCCTGTACCAGGACATCGAGCACCGTGTTAGGGTCGACATCGGCATGGTGAGCCTCGATAGCATGAACGATAACGGGCTTCTCGCCATAACGGCGGGCAAGCTCGGCGCCGATGACGGCATGCGGGCCCTCGACGTCGTGGTCAATTGCCTTGCCCAGGTCGTGCAGCAGACCGGCGCGCTTGGCGGTCACAACGTCCAGGCCAAGCTCGGAAGCCATCACGCCGCACAGGTCAGAGACTTCGAGGGAGTGCTGAAGCACGTTCTGACCAAACGAGGTACGGTATCGCAGGGCACCAAGGGTCTTGACGATCTCGGGGTGCAGGTCGTGAATGCCGGTATCGAAGGCAGCCTGCTCGCCAGCCTCGCGCACGCGCTGCTGAACCAGGTCGGCAGCCTTGTGATACATCTCCTCGATGCGGGCGGGGTGAATGCGGCCGTCGGCGATGAGGTTCTCAAGGGCAACACGGGCGGTCTCACGACGGACCGGGTCGAAGCTCGAAAGAACGACGGTCTCGGGCGTGTCGTCAATCACGAGGTTGACGCCGGAAACCTGCTCGAAGGTCCGGATGTTGCGACCCTCGCGACCGATGATACGGCCCTTGAGGTCATCAGAGGGAATGTGCACGGAGGTAACGGTGACCTCGGCTGTGTGGTCGGCAGCGCAGCGCTGAATCGCCAGGGACAGAATCTCCTGGGCGGTCTTGTGGCACTCGGCGCGAACCTGCTGCTCGGACTCGCGAATGATCGTGGCGGCCTCGTGGGTGACCTCGCCGCGAACCTTATCGAGGAGCTCCTTGTGGGCGTCCTCACGGGTCAGGTCGGCGATACGCTCGAGCTCGGAGGTCTGCTTGGCGCAGAGCTCCTCGAGCTCGCGAGAGCGCTTCTCGACCTGACCGGCCTGGCTGGACAGCTGGTGCTCACGATTGTCGAGAGCGTCGTTTCGGCGATCGAGGGACTCCTCGCGCTGCATCACACGGTTCTCGAGCGTACGAATCTCGCTCTTACGCTGCTTGTCCTCGGCCTCGGCGGCCTGCTTGTTCTTGATGATCTCCTCTTTAGCCTCGAGCAGAGCCTCTTTTTTGAGGGTCTCGGCCTGACGCTTAGCATCACCGATCAGGGACTCAGCCTGTGCGTGTGCCGACTGGATCTTTTCGTCGGCCTCGTGAAGACTACCCTGCTTGGCGGTGCGCATGTAGGCAATGGCGGCGATGGCACCCAAAACGATGCCAACGAGCGCTGCGATGATAGGCATGCTCACTCCTTTTTATGGATTCGTTACACAACAAAGCGAACCGTCCTTACGAACGGCTCGCGACATTTGAGTAATATGGGCGCAGCTTATGCGGGTCGGATACAGATAAACATATAAACAAACTCATCACAGATGAGCACATATCACAAAGCAAATGACAGTGTTTATCGTACGTTGAACCACAACAACTGTCAAATAAATGGCCCCGGCACGGCGGCTAAAACACGGTGAACGGCAGGGCCACAAAACGCATACGCCTAAACCGCACATTCCTCGCGTTCGGCATCGAGACGTGACTTAACGACATCGGCGGCGACGTGATACGAGAAGCCCCTCCCCATCAAAAACCGAACCAGTTTTTCGAATGCGCGCGTCTCTGGAACACGCCGCTTGGCGAGCAGGGCTGACGCACGCGCCAAATCGTCTTCGACGGCAAAATAATCCTCGGGATAACCGGGAATGTCATCGAGCACGACATGACGGCGCTTGAGCTCGGTCTCGATTTTGCGCTGTCCCCAACCGCGCCGCTTGCGCTCCTCGATAAAGTACGAGCAAAAGCGGCTCTCGTCTAAAAAACGATACTCGGTGGCGCGCTCGACGGCGAAATCGATCGCAGGCTGGTGAAAGCCGTAGCGAGCCAGCTTGTCACGGACCTCACCCGTCGCATGGTCGCGGCGCGATAACATCTCGGTCACCATGGTAAGTGCACATTTACGCCCAATGAGCTGCACCGCCTCACGGAAGTTGTCCCAATCACAGGGAAGATCGGGGCGGTTTTTGACATACAGCCGCGCGACCCGCACGGGAATCCAAATGGACCGCTCAAAACCGCCCTCAAGCTCACAATCGATATGTGCGCAAGGCTTTTTGGACGCATACCCGCTCGAGAACGAGGAGACCGCCTTCTTATCGGGAAAGACGACCGTGGCCTCGGTCACCGTATACGACATGAGCGTAACCGCTACTCGTCGTCATCATCGAGCATGGCGGAACCATCGATGGCGTAAAGCTCGTCAAACTCCTCAGGCGCAGGCTGATCGGTCAGCTCGACCTCGGACGGAGCATCGTCATCAAACTCAAGTCCACAGGCAAGGCGGACCTTATGCTCAATCTCGTCGGCACAATCGGGGTGTTCGCGCAGGAACGCCTTGGCGGCCTCGCGACCGTTGCCGAGCTTATCCTCGCCATAGGCAAACCAGGAGCCCATCTTCTTGCAAATGCCGCACTCGACAGCCATGTCCAGAATCGAGCCCTCCTTAGAGATGCCCGTACCGTACATGATGTCGAACTCAGCAGAACGGAACGGAGCTGCCACCTTGTTCTTAACGACCTTGGCGCGCACGCGGTTACCGATAACCTCGTCCTTAAGCTTAATGCTGTCGATGCGGCGAATGTCGATACGCACCGAAGAGAAGAACTTAAGGGCGCGGCCGCCCGTCGTGGTCTCGGGGTTGCCGAACATGACGCCGATCTTCTCACGCAGCTGGTTAATGAAGATGCACGTCGTGTTGGACTTGGACAGCGAGCCGGCGAGCTTGCGGAGCGCCTGGCTCATCAGGCGAGCCTGAAGACCGACCGTAGTGTCGCCGATTTCTCCCTCGATCTCGGCACGCGGGGTCAGCGCAGCGACGGAGTCAACGACGATGGCATCGATGGCGCCGGAACGCACAAGCATGTCAACGATCTCGAGCGCCTGCTCACCCGTATCGGGCTGGGAAATGAGCACCTCGTCGATATCCACGCCGATGCGTGCGGCATACGTGGGATCGAGCGCGTGCTCGGCATCGATAAATGCCACAACGCCACCCATTGCCTGGGCCTCGGCCAGGATCTCGAGCGAAAGCGTCGTCTTACCGGAGGACTCAGGACCGTAAATCTCGACGATACGGCCGCGCGGCACGCCGCCGATACCCAGCGCGGCATCGAGGGCCAGGGCGCCCGTGGGAATGGCCTCGACCTCGAGCTCGGGACCACCATCGCCGTACCTCATGATGGAACCCTGGCCGAATTTCTTCTCGATCTCGGCCTTGGTGGTGGCGATCATCTCATCGCGCTCTTTGCCCGTCGTGCGAGCATGAACGGTACGTACGGGACCTGAATTCTTGGCCATGAATAGCCCTCCTCTTAACAACCTGCATCGATAATAAACGAACGGCTGTTCGTGGTCAACCGTTCAGATAAATCATATGCAGCCGACCTTTCCAAAACCCAACCAAACGCCGACCAAACACTGACCAAAATCTTGACCGCAGGCGAACCAAGAAAATGATGACGAGGAAAAATACGACAACTACCTGCACAAAGATAAAATTCGCCGGAGGTCCCTATCTCCACAATTAAGGGGCCCGGAGGCCCCTTAAAACACGTCTATTCCATAGGGTTGAGCACAAGGGCAATGCGACCCAATGCCTCCGTGACCGCATGGGCACGAACACACGAACGGTCGCCCTCATAGTGGCAGCGCACAGAGTCCACGACCGGCACTCCCCCATCGGCGGAACGATGTGCCCAGCCAATATAGAAAGTGCCAGCAGGATCGTCCTCAGTACCACCGTCGGGGCCGGCATAACCCGTTGCGCTCACTGCAATATCGCTCTGGTACAGCTCCAGCGAACCCGACGCCATCTCGCGCGCAGTTTGATGCGACACCGCGGTGTAGCGGTCGAGCGTCTCCTGCTCAACACCCAGCACGCGATGCTTAATCTCATCGCAGTAGGTCACCGCACCGCCACGCAGCACCGCCGAGGCGCCCGGGATATCCGCAATCGTCGAGGCGATCATACCCGCCGTCAGCGACTCAGCCGTCGAAACCGTCACACCCCGAGCGCTCGCGCGCTCGACGATATCGCGCGCCAGCTCCTCGTTATGTGCGGAAATCTGCTCAAAAGAGTCCGTCATACCCACCAGGACCTAGACCGAAAAGACGATCTTGCGGCAGTTCCAGAAGTACTGGGCGCCCGAGATAACGGTCAAGACAACGGCAACGGCATACAGGAAGCGCGACACCGAGTAGATGCCGAGCGTCAGCGCCACCGGGCCAAGGTGCAAGCCGGCCATAGCAAAAACGCACAGGTAACCGCAGATGGAGACCATCGTGGTCGCCGTCTTGTACTTGCCGAGCTTATCGGCCGCAACGACCACACCGGCCGCACTCGCGACCATGCGAAGGGCGCTCACCAGAAGCTCACGGAACAGGATAATGAACACGGACCACACGGTCACCGCGCCAAAATCCAAGAACAGCAGCAGGGCCGAAAACACGAGCAGCTTATCGGCGATGGGGTCCAAGAATTTACCGAAGTCGGTGATCTCGTTGCGCGAACGCGCCAGATAACCGTCGACCTTATCGGTGCACGACAGGATCACATACAGAATGAAGGCAGCGGCGGCGAGCGGGCCGTCGAAGGCGCTCCAATCCGTACCGGCAACACTCGTGTGAGAAAGCGCCGACACGATCATGAACACCGGGATAAAGACGATGCGAACGCACGTCACGATGTTGGCGGGCGTCCAAACACTCGTCAGTTCCTTATTGCTCTCGTTTGCCACGATGCTCTCCTACTCCACAACATGGCCGATAAGCTCATAGCAGAAGCTATCGGTAAACTCGACAGTCAGAATATCGCCCACAGATGCCTCGCTGGCATCCAGATGCACCGCGCCATCGGAATCGGGCGCCTGGAACCAGGCATGGCCGACCAGCTCGGCGCCGTCCTCGGTTTCTTCGATACCGTCGACGATCACCTGGGCGCGCTCGCCCACATGTGCGGCGGTGGCGGCAAAACCGAGCGACTCGGCCAGGTCCATGGCAACCTGGGCGCGCTCGAGCTTGACCTCTTCGTCGACCTGACCCTCCATCTTAGCGGCCAGGCTGCCCTCCTCCTGCGAGTAGGCAAAGACGCTCGTGTAGTCAAAGCCGACGGTGTCCATAAAGTCGATAAGATCACGAAACTCGTCGTCGGTCTCGGTCGGGAAGCCGACCATGGCCGTGGAGCGAATCACGATACCGGGGATGCGCTCGCGAAGGTCGCGGAACAGATCCTCGAGCTCCTGGCGCGAACCGGAGCGACGCATGGCCTTGAGGATGCGCGCGTCGCAGTGCTGCACGGGGATATCGATATAGGGCAGCACCTCGGGCGTATCGCGTATCGTCTCGATGAGTTCGTCAGTCATGCCCTCGGGCTGCAGGTAGAGCACGCGGACCCAGACGTTGTGCGGGCGCACGGCCTCAGCGACGGCACGCAGCAGCTGTGCCAGATTGCGCGGCGAGCCATCGGCGACGTCCTCGTCGGCAAAGTCGGTACCCCAGATGCCCGTGTCCTGGCCGATCAGCACGATCTCACGCACGCCGCCGGCAACCAGATCGCGCACCTCGGAGATAATGCTCTCGGCATTGCGCGAATGATAGCGACCGCGAATGTAGGGAATCATGCAGAAGCTGCAGAAGCGATTGCAGCCATCGGAGATCTTGACGTAGGCGACAGCGCCCTCGACAGTGCGCTTGACCTGCGGAATATAGGCAGCGATCTCACGCTCGACACCCAGTACGCCATCGATGACCGCCACGATGCCGTCCTCCTCGTCGGCCTTCACAAAGGCAGCGACCTCGGGCAGCTCGTCAGGCAGGTCGTCGCCATAGCGCGACGGCACACAGCCGCACATGACGATGGGGCAAGAACGAACGCCGTCCTGAACCTCGTTGGCGAGCTCGAGCGTGGTCTCGATGCTCTCGGACGTTGCGGAAGCGAGGAACGAGCATGTATTGACGATGGCGATATCGGCATCCTGCGGATCGAATGCCTCCTCGTAGCCCGCGGCGGTCAAAAGAGAACGCATGCGGTCGGTGTCAACCTCGTTCTTAGCGCACCCGAGGGTGATGTAGAGCACGGAGCCCAACGGTGTATCCATGTTGGAGAGCAGTCCTTTCGATTGATATTAGCGGTAGTTGGTGAACTGCAGCGGCTGGCCGTAGTCCTGGTCGCGCAGGAACTGGATCACAGTCTGCAACGCGTCCTTCGAAGCAGAGGAAACACGCAGCTTGTCGGCCTCGATGGTCACCTTGACCTTGAGCTTTTGGTCCTTGATGTCCTTGTTGATCTTCTTGGCGGTCGCCTGGTCGATGCCCTCGACGATATGGCCGAGCACGCGCACGGTGCCGCCCGACGCCGCCTGCGGAGCATCCCACGAGACAGCCTTGAGGTCAATGCCGCGCTTGATGAGCTTGGAGCTCAACACGTCGATAATCTGTTTGGAGACAAAGTCGGCCGGGGCGTTGATCGTAAAGAGCTTGTCGCCCTTCGAAAGCTCGATCGTAGCACCGGAATCCTTAAGGTCATAGCGCTGGAAAATCTCGCGCGTGGTCTGCTGGAAGGAGTTGTCGACCTCTTGCATGTTGACCTCGGACACGACGTCGAAGCTGGAATCTTTAGCCATGATGTTTCCTTTCGCGTACGAGCGGCTTAGTAGCTATCGTACGAATAGTCGGTAGAATCGCTGGGCGTCTGACCGTCAGTTGCGGTATCTGCGCCATCCGTGGACTGGGCATAGGTACCGTCGGCGGTATCGGTACCATCGGCGGTGTCGGTACCATCAGAACTTTCACCATTCTCGGAATCAGTCGTCTCCTTCTTGGGAACGGTGATCGTCACACGCGCCACGCCCGAGGTCTTGGTATCGTAACGAACCTTTTCACCGTTCTTGGTAACGGTGACATCGGAAGGCTTGGACGTGGTGATCTCGATTGAGGACTCGGGCGTGTACTCCTGCTCAAAGGGGCCAGTCGCCTGAGCGCCATAGACCGACTTGCCGTCGACCTTGACCTCAATCCACGCGGTCTTTCCCTTGGCAACGGAGACCTTGACCTTCGTGACCTCGTTCTCTTCCTTCTTGGCCGTCGTCTTGGTAGCGTCCGAATCAGTCGACTCATCCGTCGCCTCATCGGTGTCTTCGTCCTCGTCGAACGTTTCGGTCTTCTTAGAAGACTTCTTAGTCGTCGTCTTGGTGGCAGTGGGCGTCTCGGGCGTGGTCTCGGGCGCCGAAGATGCGCAGCCGCGCAGAAACACCACGATGAGCACGATCAGCAGCAACGCCACGGCACCGATGCCGGCGTAGACGATACGCGGATCGAGCCCGTTGTTTTGAGGAGTACGGGATCCGCCGCGTCCACGACCGGAACTGTTGCGGCCGCCTCCCTGAGGCATACGACCGCGATTGCTATCGGGACGGCCGCGATAGCCACCCTGGCCCTGAAGGCTGCGCTGACCCGAGCGGGGCGCAAGCTCACCGCGGCCTTGATAGCCACGCTGGCCCGAACGCGGAGCCGAAGAGCGCTGACCATACGGCTGTGATTGAGAGCGAAGACGCGGCGTCACCTGCGTGGTATCGGCATCCGCATAGCCACCGCGAGAGCGTCCGGTGGAGACACCACGGTGACCGCGATCGGAATAGCCGCCGTCGCCGTAGCCGACTCGAGGGTCACGCGCCACGCCGCGGGCAGCGGGAAGTGCACGGTCCTCGGGCATCGGCGTACTGCGGAACCGGTCACGCTGTGAGCGAATCTCCTCTCCCGAACCCGTCTCGGTAATATAACCGGCCTGCTGAGGACGCTGTCCATAGCGGGTCGAACGACCGCCCTGAACCATCAGGAAGCGCCCGTTATCGACCGAGGAACGCGAATTGACGTAGCCGGCGGCGTCCTGAAAACGACCGCCCTGCTGCGACGTTTCGCGTTCGTATGCCATCAGGTCGTCAAAGTAGGCATTGACGACCTCGCGCGGATTGAGGCCCAAAAAGCGAGCATAGCTCGAAATCATGCCCTGTGCATAGCCGCGCGGCGGCATCGAAGCAAAGTTACCGGTCTCGAAAAACTCGATGATCTGCGGCCTGATTTTGATGGTGTTGGCGACCTGCTGAATGGAAAGGCCCATTCGGCGACGCTGCTCGAGCAGCATGTCACCAAAGCGTGCAGCCATCAGAATCCTCCAAACTCACGATCTTCACGTGCCATCTCGGCGTCGACAGATTCCAGCGCGGCAAGCCCCTCCTCGTCCAACAGGACCTCGCGCGGCTTGGAACCGTCGGGCGGGCCGACGACACCCTTTTCTTCCAGCATGTCCATAATACGCCCGGCACGCGCATAGCCAACCTTCAGACGACGTTGCAGGCCAGATGTGGAGCCCAGCTGCGATTCCACCACAATATGGGCGGCTTCCCAAATGAGCGGATCATCGTCTTGCGGCTCAGCTACTCCGGTGCGGACAATGCCGCCGCCACCCACCATGGACATGGAAGCGGGCGCCACGGCAGACAGGATCTCCTCGTGGTAGTCGGGCTCGCTCTGCGACTTGACGAACTCGACAATCTCGTTGATTTCGTCATCCGAGACAAAGCATCCCTGGATACGGCGAGGCTTGCCCCAGTCGACCTTGGAGAACAGCATGTCGCCCAAACCGGTGAGCTTTTCGGCACCCATCTGGTCGATGATGACGCGCGAGTCGATGCCCGTGGCGACGTTAAAGGCGATGCGGTTGGTGATGTTGGCCTTGATGAGGCCCGTCACCACGTTTGAGCTGGGACGCTGCGTGGCCACGATAAGATGAATACCGGCGGCACGGCCCAGCTGCGCAATACGCACAATCGAGGCCTCGACATCCTTGCCGGCGACCATCATCAGGTCCGAAAGCTCGTCGATGATAATGACCAGATAGGGCATCTTTTGCGGCGGGTTGTCGTAATGCTCAAACTCGCCGGCGGCCTGCTTTTCGTTGTAGGTCGAGATCTTACGCACGTTAAGGCGCTCGAAGACCTTCAGGCGACGCTCCATCTCGGACACGGCCCATTGCAGAGCGCTCGCGGCCTGCTTGGGCTCGGTCACCACGGGGACATAGAGATGCGGGAGACCGTTATAGCCCGCAAGCTCGACGCGCTTGGGGTCGACCATGATCAGGCGAACGTCCTCGGGAAGGGCGCGCATGAGCAGGGTCGTGATGATGGAATTGATCATCACCGACTTACCAGAACCGGTCGTACCGGCAATCAGCAGGTGGGGCATCTTGGCGAGGTCAGCGACAACCGGCGTGCCCTCGGCATCGCGGCCGATGGCGAGCTCGAGCGGACCGCCCTTAACATAGGGCAGCACGTCGCCCAGATTGACGTTTTGGCGCTTGCGATTGGGAATCTCGATGCCCACGAGCGAGGTGCCGGGGATCGGGGCAAAGATACGCACCGACTGGGCAGCGAGCGAAAGCGCGATATCGTCCTCGAGGCTCGAGATCTTACTCACGCGCTCGCCCTCACCGGGCTGCAGCTTAAAGGTCGTGACCGTTGGGCCGGCAATCCAGCCGACGACGCGAGCGCTACGGCCAAACTCAAGCAAGGTGGACTGCAGTGACTCAGCGGTCTGCTCCAGCTCCTTGTCCGAAGACGCGGCAGAAGCCGACTGCGGGTTGGCATGAAGGATTTCGAGCGGCGGAAGCTTGAGACCGTCCTCTTCTTCGCCCTCGTTATCTGCGGCGCCGCCGTCCGCTCCCCCATCGCTAGCCGCAGCCGATTCGACAGCACTCGAGGCAGACGCATCGGCAACCTTGGGATGCTTCAAGAAGTCGGGAATCTGAGGTGCAGCCGAAACAGGATTCACGGCAAACGGCGGCTCGGACTCGTCGATCTTATCGGGGTCGTCTTCCATCGAAAGCTGACCGGTTACCTGGTCGCGCTTTGCATGGCAACGCGGCAGCAAAGTTGTCTTTGCGGTCTCAATCGGTGCCTCGTCGTCCTCGTCATCGCCCTCAGTGAGCTCAATCTCGCTATCGGACCAAGACGGGTCGGGCTCGCTCGTGTTGAGTTTGGGCGCAGCCTTGCCCTTCTTGACATGGCGGCGCGGCAACAGTGTGGTCTTGGCCCGCTCAGCTTCCGCGGCCTCGGACACGTCGATAAACGGGTCATCGTCCTCATCGTCATCGTCCAAAACCGGGTCCACATCGTTGCCCATAACCGTGGTCACGGCAGCATCGGAGCCCTTTTGACGAAGAATGCTCAAGTGCGGACGGGCAACGCCGGGCACCGAAAGGGCTTCGTCGTCACCCCACGGGCTCGCGTTGACGTCGGCACGACGGCGCTCGGCAAAATCGGCCGCACGGTCGCGAGCAGAGCGCAGCACGCCACCCACAGAAAAGCCGATGATGACAAAACCAACGACGGCCAGACCCAACAGGACCACCATCGCGATAGGCTTACCCAGGGCATTCTGCAGCGCACTCGCAATAAACGCACCGATGTAGCCACCCGAGGCGGACAGATTTTGCGGCGTAAACATAAGGTCACACGAGTCGCTCGTACCCGGCACCATCAGCGAAAGAATAGAGACGACGGCGATAAAGACCAAGGCTCCGCCCGCGACCGAGCGAATGTTGAGCGGCGAGTCCTCACCTAAAAAGAGCGTGGCGGCAAACAGCAAAATGACGATCGGCAGCACGTAGGCGCCCAGGCCAAAGCCCAGGTGGTAGAAACCGGCAACCGCAGCCGTAACGGGTGCAGTCGCCGGCGAAATCACGGCAATGAAGGACGCAATCGCCAAAACGGCGATGACCACGCCGGCGATATCGCGGTTGGCCGAAGGCTCGACCAGGGGCTCGAAATCGTCGAAGTCGGCCTCATGGCCCTTATTGGCACGCAGATGGGAACCGGCACCCTTAGCAGATGCCGGTTGGTTGTTGGCTTTATTGCCTTTGGCGTTTTGTGCAGATCCGCGCGCCAAACTAAACCTCCATGACGACCGGGATGATCATCGGACGAGTGCGCGTACGGCTCCAGATAAAGTTGGAGAGCGAGTCGCGCACGGCCTTGCGAATGGCATCGGAACCGCTGCTCGTAAAGCTAAACTTGCCCTTCTCGATCGTCTTCATAATGGACGCGGAGGCATCCTCGGAGAACTGGTCGTCGATGGCAAACGAGACGCCGCGGCCCGAGAACTCGATGGCCTCAATCTTCTTGTGCTTGAGCGAGACGATAGCAACGGCCGTGACCATACCGTCGTTGGCGAGCTTCTGGCGATCGCGCAGGACGATGGGGTCGGTATCGCCGATACGCAGGCCGTCGACGTAGACGACACCGGACTCGACGGGCGTACCGCGCTTGACGATACCGCCGCGCATCTCGAGCGTATCGCCGTTATCGAGGATAAAGATGTGATCGTCCTTGATGCCCATCTTGCGGGCCAGCTGGGCATGGGCGCGCAGATGCACGGCCTCACCGTGAACCGGCATAAAGTACGTGGGCTTGGCCATGGCCATCAGGAGCTTGAGTTCCTCCTGGCTACCGTGACCGGAGACGTGGACGAGAGCGCGGTTCTTATCCCACACGTCGCAGCCGAGCTTGGCCAGGCTGTTGACGACCTGCTGGACGGCCTTCTCGTTGCCAGGAACGGGAGTTGCCGAGAGGATGACGGTATCGCCCTCGTGAATAGAGAGCGTCTTGTGCTCACCGTTGGCCATGCGGGACAAGGCCGACAGCGGCTCGCCCTGCGAACCGGTGCACATGACGACGATCTTGTCGTCGGGCAGGTTATCGATATCGAAGGCATCGATGATATCGGCATCGTCGATGTTGAGGTAGCCCAGCTCGCGCGCGACGCGGGTGTTCGTGAGCATGGAGCGACCGGTCACAACGACCTTACGGCCGCACTTGCGGGCGGCATCGCAGATCTGCTGCAGGCGATGGATATGGCTCGAGAACGACGCGACGAACACGCGACCCGGGGCGTTCTTGATGGCGTGCAGCAAGTTGGGACCAACCTCGGCCTCGGACTTGGTAAAGCCGGGAACCGTGGCATTGGTGGAGTCGGAAAGCAGCAGATCGATGCCCTGCTTGGCAAAGCGGCTGATAGCGGCATAGTCGGGCGTGACGCCGTCGATGGGCGTCTGGTCGAGCTTAAAGTCGCCGGTGTGCATAACGGTGCCCTGATTGGTGCGGATGAACACGCCCAGAGCGCCGGGGATGGAGTGCGTCATCGAGAAGAAGTCGAGCGAAATGCCGCCGAGGTTGACATGGCTGCCGCCCTTGACCTCGCGGAACTTGGGTGCGCGGATGCGGAACTCGGAAAGCTTGCCCTCGATAAAGCCAAGCGTCAGCTTGCTCGAGAAGATGGGCACCTTGTTGTTGAGGTCCTGCAGCAGGTACGGAAGCGAACCGGTGTGGTCCTCGTGGCCGTGGGTGACGACGATACCGCGGAGCTTCTCCTCGTTCTCCAGAACATAGGTGTAGTCGGGAAGCACCAGATCGATACCAGGCTGGGAGTCATCCGGGAACATGAGACCGGCGTCGACGAGCACCATGTCGTCGCCGCACTCGAAGACCGTCATGTTCTTGCCGATGCCGTCAAGGCCGCCGAGCGGAATGATCTTCAAGGGAGATGATTTTTTAGCTGCCATAGGTTAGTGTTGTTTCCTTTCTTCGAAACGGGTCTGGAACAACCGACGGGGCGCTTCTGGCAAACCGACCGCCGGGAACGTACAACAATGCATCGCAGAGTCGATGCAATAACCACAGTATGATACCCATTTGCACAACAACAGACCACCCATGCATCAAAGCCCCATCTGAACTGGTCTATCCCGCCGGTCTGGTCTCAGCGGGCCCGGCACGGGCTAAGTTTCCTGCTCTACAGTCCTGCGCAAGACAGAAAGCACATTAAGTGCTTTCCTTTGCGT
>DBEYWP010000006.1:0-63050 GCA_048183675.1 Collinsella sp.
GGCGTAGAGGATTCGAACCTATGACGTTCTGATTCGTAGTCAGACCCTCTATCCAGCTGAGGTAACGCCGCAACGCACGGATTATTATGCACGTGACCCCTCGATGGGTCAAGCGACAATTTGGAAAAATTTTACGAAGTGATGATTAAGACGCTCGCGCCTCGACCGAGGTTCGAATCCATGCGGTGCCGACGTAAAAGAAAAGCCCCCGTTGCCGGAGGCTTTCGATTTCAATTGGTGCGGCGTATAGGATTCGAACCTATGACGTTCTGATTCGTAGTCAGACCCTCTATCCAGCTGAGGTAACGCCGCAGCGCAAGACATATAAAACCACTTTAGCTTATTGGAGTCAAGCACAATCTCAAACTTTTTTGTGGAACGCAGTTTTGTCATGCTGCTCCGCATATACCGACGTTCCCCGTACGATCGATTGGCTTTTCGATCACGTCAAACTTGGCATCAAGTTCCCTCAGGAGCGATCTCACCCGCTGGGCACAATCATAATCGGCAAACGAGATGCTCAGCATGCGCGCGACCTGGTTGGAAGTCCCAACTCCATAGAAGTGCTCCAGCGCGACAAGCCCCTCGTGCGTCACAAAGGTCTCGACCACATGCGGCGACTCCTCAAAGCACCATTGAGTCAACGGACCCTCACTCGTCTGTCGAACCACCAGGCCACCCATGCCAGACGGCTCACACGTTACAAGTAGGTACTCCCCGCCCTCGTCGCTCTCAAACAAAACCACCCGATCATCAAACAGCTCCATCGCGTCCCCTTTCTCTCGCTCTTATTTAGCAAAAGCATAGCAGGTAGATGGCTGTATACAGAACAGTTGTTCGTGTGCTTTCTATTGAGCTGTCCGCACGGCATGGTATGGACCTGCGCACGAAATAGGGCGCCCCCGAAGGAGCGCCCTTGCATATCCCCTATGCAGCCAACTTACGCGACCGGCTCGATCTTCTCGAGACCGCCCATGTAAGGACGCAGAACCTCGGGGATCGTGATGGTGCCGTCGGCGTTCTGGTAGTTCTCCAGAATGGCGGCCATGGTGCGGCCGGCCGGCAGACCGGAACCGTTGAGAGTGTGCAGGTAGCGCGAACCCTTGAAGTTCTCGGGGTCGCGATACTTGATGTTGGCGCGACGGGCCTGGAAGTCGCCGCAGTTGGAGCAGGAGCTGATCTCCTTGTAAGCGTTGTAGCTCGGCAGCCAGACCTCGATGTCGTAGGTCTGACGGGCGGAGAAGCCCAGGTCGCCGGTGCACAGGCTAATCACGCGATACGGAAGGCCCAGCTGCTGCAGCAGGTACTCGGCCTCGGCGGTCATGCTCTCGAGCTCCTCGTCGGACTCCTCCGGCTTAGCGAACTTGACCATCTCGACCTTGTCGAACTCGTGCTGACGGATAATGCCGCGGGTGTCGCGACCGGCGGAACCGGCCTCCTCGCGGAAGCAGGGGGTGAAGGCGGTGTAGCGGCGCGGCAGGGTGTCGGCGTCGAGGACCTCACCGGCGTGCAGGTTGGTGAGCACGACCTCGGCGGTGGGGATCAGGAAGTTGTCGCCCGAGACGTGGTAGGCGTCATCCTCGAACTTGGGCAGCTGACCCGTGCCAAACATGGTCTGACGCTTGACGACGATGGGCGGCCACCACTCCTTAAAACCACGGCTGGTGTGCGTATCGAGGAAGAAGTTGATGAGGGCGCGCTCAAGACGGGCGCCGGCGCCACCGAGAACGGTGAAGCGGCTGCCGGAGAGCTTGTTGCCACGCTCGAAGTCGAGGATGTCGAGGTCGGTGCCCAGATCCCAGTGCGGCTTAAAGTCGAAGTCGAACTCGCGCGGAGTGCCCCAACGACGGCGCTCGATGTTCTCGTCCTCGTCCTTACCGTACGGGGTGGCATCGCACGGAATGTTGGGCAGGTGAGCCATGAAGTCGTACTGCTCCTGCTCGAGAGCGGTGCGGCGCTCGGCCAGACCGTCAATCTTCTCGTTGACGGCGCGCACGGCCTCCTTGGCGGCCTCGGCCTCGTCCTTCTTGCCCTCCTTCATCAGGGCGCCGATCTTCTTGGACTCGGCATTGCGCGTAGCCTGGAGCTCCTCGACCTCGGTGATGACGGCACGGCGCTCGTCGTCGAGCTCAAAGAACTTCTCGCGATCCCAAGACGTCTGGCGGTTAGCCATGGCGACATCGATGGCATCGGGGTTCTCGCGAACAAACTTGATATCAAGCATTAGATCCTCCGGCGATATACATTCCATTTAGGTTGCAACCTTGTACATGTATGGGCAAGTATATACTTATGAGCGTTTACGACCCAACTCAACTACGCAAGAAGGCACCCAATGGACGCAGTTTTTTCCTTTTTGTTTGGCACCCGCACCGGTTTTGCCATCCTTTTCGCCGGCGGCATCCTGTTATTTGCGATTCTTGCCTTTGTAATGGAGAAGCGTACCCATAAGATGTACGTCGACCGCGGACCCAAGTCCGAGGATGAAGAAGACAGCTTCTGGGACTAACCTGCCAAAAAGGGACAGGTTTATTTTGGTCGGTTTTATCTGGGCAAACGCAAGCGCCCCGCAACTGGAATTGAGCCAGTTGCGGGGCGCTTTTCACTAAAAGGACAAAACCGCAGGAAAAACCTGCCAAAATAAACCTGTCCCTAAATGGCAGGTTTTACTGGAGAGTTGCGTCGATTGCCTTGACCAGGGCGCTGCGCATGCCGGCGTCCTCGAGCGCAACGACGCCCTTGATGGTGGCACCACCGGGCGAGCATACGGCATCCTTCATCGCCGCAGGATGCTGGCCAGTTGCAAGCTGCAGCTTTGCCGTACCCAGCACCATCTGGCTCACAATGCGATAGGCATCGGCACGCGGGATACCGTGCTTGACCGCCGCATCGCTCAGGGCCTCGATTGCCATAGCGACAAATGCCGGAGCGCAACCACCCACCGTGCCGCCCACAAACAGCAGGCTCGTATCGAGCTCGACCACCGCACCGAGCTTGCCAAGCAGATCAAGCACCACTGTGCTCTGCTCATCACTAAGCGTGGAAGCCTTCTCACAAGCGATGACGCCCTCGCCCACCGAAACCGGCGTGTTGGGCACCGTCGAGATATGCGCGACGCCCGGCAGGACCTGCTCCCACTTGGCACTGTCCCAGGTCCAGGCAACCGACAGAACGACCTTTTTGGCAAGAGCATCCTTGAGCGGGGCGAATATCTTCTCGATCATGTACGGTTTGACCGCAGCGACCACGATATCGGATGCGGCGACAACCTCGGCGGCATCGTGGCAGGCGACCATGCCGCGCGCCTCGCAGCGCTCAACCAGTGCGTCGTAGCGACCCGCGCAGGCGCACATGTCGCCCGCAGCTACACCGGCAGCGATCCAGCCATCGGCCATAGCGCTCGCCATATTGCCAAAACCGACAAATCCAATCTTCATATCACATAGTCCTCTCAGGCACGTTCCTCAAAACGGAAGCTATTGTCCCATGCCATTGTTTCGTATTGCCGACCTATTTGTGATACGGCTCGCCGCGGCTGATCTTGCAGGCGCGGTAAATCTGCTCTAGCAGCACCACGCGCGCCAGGTTGTGCGGTAAGGTGATGCGTCCAAAGCTGAGCATCTCATCGGCGCGGGCGCGCACCTCATCACTCACGCCGTCCGAACCGCCGATTACAAAGGCAATGTCGCTGCTGCCTCGCAGCATAAGATCGTCGAGCCGCGCCGAGAGCTCCTCACTCGAACGCTCCTTGCCCTCGATAGCTAGCAGGATCACATGCGCCCGAGACGGCAATGCAGCAAGAATTGCCGCCCCCTCCTTGTCGCGTGCGGCATCCACGCCGCCCGCCTTAGCCGGGTCGATATCGGCCACCTCGCGGATATCAACCTTGGCATAGGCACCTAGGCGCTTGGTGTACTCAGCGCACGCGTCCTTCCAAAAGCGCTCCTTGAGCTTACCGACGCAAACGACGGTGTATTTCACGCGCGTCTACTCCTTCGAATCGTTTTGAACTTTGCTGGCTGTCAGCATCTGCTCGAACATCGAGGCCGGCTGCGAGAAATCGCTCGGCAGCACGACCGTCGAGGTTTTACCCGTACGAGCGAACTCCGTCATCATCTCGGACCACTGCGTAAACATGAACAGCTGGTTGGCCTCGTCGTTACCGACTCCCGTCTCCTGGATGATCTCGAGCGAATCCTTGATGCCCAGCGCGATGGCCTTGCGCTGGTTGGCGATGCCCTCGCCCGCCTTTTCCATCGCCTCAGCCTCGGCGGTCGCCTCGGTGACGCGCTTGATGCGGTCGGCCTCGGCGAGCTCCTGCGCGGCAGCGCGCTTTCGCTGGGCGGCATTGATGTCGTTCATGGAGTTCTCGACCTCGGTCGGCAGCGCGATTTTGGTGATGAGTGTCGACACGAGGGTGAAGCCGTAGGCAGCCATCTGCTCGGACACGGTGGCATTAACGTCCTTGGCGATGTCATCCTTCTTGGCAAAGACCTCATCGAGTGTGTAGACGGGAATCGAAGAGCGCAGAGCGTCGGTGATGAAGTCACGCATCTGGTCGACGGGCTCCTGCAGCATATAGTAGCTCTTGTAGATGCCCGAATCTGCCGGGCCGGCGCCCATGTCATAGCTCACGTGGTACTGAGCAGAGACCTCAAGGCCGATGGTCACGTTGTCCTGGGTCTTAACGTCGATGCCAAAACCGTTTTTCATGGTGCGCAGACTCACCGTGGCGGCCTTGCGGTCGATCACGGGCACCTTCATGTGGAAGCCCGCGTTGACGATGCGGTTAAACTTGCCCAGACGTTCGATGATCACGGCATGCTGTTGTTCAACGACATAGCAGGCGTTGGGAAGCAGCAGCAACAGAATGATAATAGGGATCAAAAGACTGGTAAGGGCGGCGATGATACCGGAAAACAGCATGGCTTCTCCTCTATTGGGCATACATTGGCACTAGGATACCCGTCATGGACGGCCCCAAAGGCCCGATGGCAGGGCCAGTGGGCAAAAAAGACCAAATATGAGTACTGTCACTATTTTAGTAGCAGCCTATTTAGCGAAATAGCACCCTGTCGAACCCGAGATCCTTCCAAATTGAGCCGCTTTGTCTCAAAGCCGAATCAAATTAACGTACAGCTGTTGCGTAATTATCACAAAATAGACCTCTAGAAATGTTGCCGCCTTTGTGACAGTACTCATATTTGCCGTTTTTTGCCCACTGGGGTTTCGGGCATACGAAATATCGGCATTGGATCCGTAAAAACAGCCTGCCGGCGGACTCGCCAGCTCGCTAAAAACGCTCCGCGTATTCTTTACGCTCGCTCTTTCGCGGGTCCAAGTCCCCGCGATGGGCCCATAACAAAAAAGCTCCCATTGCTGGGAGCTCTTTCATGTAATGGTGCGGGCGAAAGGACGTCCGCGTATCCGCTCCGCGGATCCGCACCGGCTTCGGCCGCCTGCCGGCGTCCTCGCCAGCTCGCTAAAAACGCTCCGCGTTTTCTTAACGCTCGCTCTTTCGCAGGTTCAAGTCCCCGCGATGGGCCCATAACAAAAAAGCCCCCATTGCTGGAAGCTCTTTCATTCAATGGTGCGGGCGAAAGGACTTGAACCTTCATGGGGTTGCCCCCATACGGACCTGAACCGTACGCGTCTGCCAATTCCGCCACGCCCGCGTGCAGGAATTAGAATAACGGAGCGCCAGCGCGAACGCAAGAACTATTTTTGAAAAAGTTTACGAGCGTTATTGCGTATACATTTGAGGGCCCTCACAGCCCCATCATGAATTTAGCATGCGTCCTCTTCATGCCGTGATTCTCGTAAAACCGGTGAGCACCCAACCGTGCGGCATTTGAGGTCACCTCGATTACCTCGCAGCCCTGCTCTCGTGCACACGCAATGGCCCTCTCAAGCAGCAGTGTCCCGCGTCCACCACCACGGTATCCCTTGTCAACCACGAGCTCGCAAATCTCGGCCACGGGGTGTTCATGGTGAAGCTGCCGCTCGACGCGCACGTTCACAATCCCGACAACGTCATCCTCTTCGAGCACAAAAGCGAAAAATGGCTGTCGGGCAAGCTGCCAGGCAAAACGCTTACAGAACGTCAATCGGTCAAACCGAGTGTCCTCGAGCTGGCACATGAGCTCGTACACCGCGTCGGTATCGGCAACAGTCGCCATTCGAACTGTCATCTCCGGACCCCCTAAGCAAGCAGGCGTTCTTGGTCGAACAGCTGCGCGACGGACTCGCCGGCTTCATCCGGCGTGATGAAACAAGACCCGACGCACTCGGGGGCGCCATAGCGCCCATGGTAATCGCTACCGCCGGTGCACACGATTCCGTACTGCCGTGCAAGTCTAAAGGCCTCTTCGGTCGCAACGGTATCGTTATCGGGATAAAACGCCTCGATGCCCATCAGACCTGCCTTAACAAGTTCGGGGATAGCCCCCCACGAGTCCATCTGCTGGGGATGTGCGAGCACGGGCACGCCTCCCTGTTCGCGAGCAGCCCGAACAACTGTAAGTGCGTCGGGATAGGAAATGTCGCGCTCGGCAATACCGCCATTTTTAAATAGCCGACGATAAACGCACTGATATTCGCCATCTCGATAGCCCAGCCCCGTAAGCGCCTGCATGACATGCTGTTTGTAGACACCAGTACTTGCCCGCGAGACTTCGACCACGTCGGCCACCGATGCTTTTCGCCCGCAGGGGGCCATCCCTTTACGTTCGAGCGTCCATGCCTGCCACAGGGTGTTGGCAGTACGGCGGGCAAGCGTTTCGTTTACCAAGAGCTCAAGCGGGCCAGATTCATCCGCCGTAGCCGCGAGGCCGTAGCAAAGAATATGAATCTTGCGTCCGGTTTCCGAGTCAATGCAAGAAGCCTCAACGCCCGCAATCACGGGAAAACCCATCTTGCGGGCTTCGGCGCGTACGGATGACAGCTGGCGCAAACTGTCGTGATCGGTAATGGCAATACCCGAAAGACCCCGCTCACGAGCCTCGGCAATCAATGCCTGCACCGATTGAGAACCATCGGAATAAACCGAATGCGTATGCAGATCAAATGACCCCTGCACGGATCTATGTTCCTGCATCCGTCCCTCCTATGCCTGGACAAACCCACCAGTCTGCATGTTGTACTCACGATCGCAAACGCCTTCCATGAACTCCAAATCATGGAAGATGCCCAGCATCGTAGTACCTCCGGCCTTGAGTTGCTCAATCAAATCGCGGACTCTGACCTTGCTCGCGTTATCGAGGCTGGCAGTCGGCTCATCCAACAGTAATAGACGTGGACGACGCACCATAGCGCGCGCGATGTTGAGCCTGAGCTTCTCACCACCCGAGAACGTATTGGGATACAGGTCCCACAGGGGCTTGGGGAAGTCGAAATGCTCGAGCATGCGCGTTGTCTCCTCCTCAATCGCATCTTCATCGGCAAACGCCTCAGCGGCACTCGCGTGCACGATTTCACGGGCCGTGGTACGTGGCACGGCATCGAGGAACTGGGAGACATAGCCAATCTCGTAGTTGCGCAGATAGATCACACGACGTTCATCGAGCGTGGCAAGGTCGACCGGACCAAAGGCCTCGGAATCGTACACGATGTGGCCGCTTTCCGGCAGATTCGTACGATAGATGCACTTGAGAATCGTGGATTTGCCCGAGCCCGAGCGGCCGGTAACGCCCACGAACTCACCCGGCAGCACGCTCAGCGAGATATGTTCACAGCCGCGCACGCGACGGTCGGCGGCATGCAGGGTAAAGCCCTTGGAAAGATCCTCGATCGCAAGGAGTGGGCATACATCGAGCTGATAGAATTCGATTGAATCGCCCATTACTTGTCCTCCGATCCATCCGTACCCGCCACGGCTGCCGGCACGTGGTCGGCGGTCTCGGCGATCGTCGCGGCATCGGTGGCAAAACGGGCAGACATGCTCGGCAGCGCCGGATACCACATACGCGAAACCACACGGCCATCCACCAGCGTCGCCGTGATCACGGGATAGGTGCGCTGGCCTTCCTCAACCTCACGAATGACCAGAATATCGGCTTTCTTACCCTCTTCCAGACTGCCAACCTGATCGTCGGCATGCACGGCGCGCGCCGGGTTGATAGTGAGCATGGCAAACGCCTCTTCAAGCGGCAGCTTGAAATCATGGTGCAGGGCAAAGGCACTCTGCAGCATTGCCGTGGGATAGTAATCGGAGCACAGCACGCTCGCCACTCCGTTAGACACGGCGTCGCGCGCCGAAAGGTTGCCCGAATGGCTCTTCCCCAGCAAGATGTTGGGTGTTCCCATGACGGTCGACATGCCATGCTCGCGAGCAGCGCGCGCCACCTCTAAACTCACCGGGAACTCAGAGATCGTGCAGCCGAGCTCACGCATAAGATCCAGATGCTCGACCGAATCGTCATCGTGGCTCGCCAGCGCAATGCCGTTTTCACAGGCAACATCGGCAAGATATTTGAGCTGATCAAAGGAAAGCTTGGGTGCCGCCTGCTGAGCGGCGACGATCCGCTCCGCCTCTTCGTCACTCAGCTCGTGATCGCCGCGAACGCTCTTGCGCCAGATCTCGATATCGCGATATTGACCCTGGCCGGGAGTGTGGTCCATAAATGAAAGCTCGTCCACCTCGCCCGAGCGCAAATGCCCCTCAACTTGCTCAACCAGATTGACGTTATCGACCTCGAGACGCAGGTGCAGGCGATGACGAATCAGATGGGCGTTTTGTCCCTCGGTGCGCTTGCAGCCGGCGATAAGCGCCATGATTTTCTCGGTGTTCTCCCAGCGCCGGACCGGCTTGGCGTCCATGATGTCCTGCGCATATGCCGAAAGCGAGTGATACATTGTGGTGATGCCATGGGCGATGAGCTCACGCTCGGCCTCGAACAATGCCGTCGAGAAGTCCATGAGCACCGTCGGGCGCGGCGAGATAACGGTCTCGATATAGTCGGAATGGATATCCACAAGACCAGGCGTGACATAGCCACCATGAGCATCGATAACGCCGGCTCCCGCGGCGGTCGCATCGAATTTGCCTTGGCGTTGAATTGCGGCGATCCTGTCGTCTTCGACCACAAGCTCATAGCCAAAGAGCAGGCGGTCGGGCTGAACAATGATTCCGTTGCGGATGACGTACATCGGCGAACCTCCTAAAGAAGCGAATAGACGAGTTCTTGGGTGTAGGCGTGCTGCGGATCTTGCATGATCTGATCGGTCAAGCCATGTTCGATGACCTGCCCGTCGAGCATCACGATAGTGCGATCGGCAAGCAGGCGAATCACGCCCAGGTCATGGCTCACCACAACCATCGAGACTCCCAGGTCACGACGCAGCGAGAGGATAAGATCAAGCACGCGCGCCTGAACCGAAAGGTCCAAACCGGTGGTGACCTCGTCCAAGAACAGCAGCGGAGGACGGTTGGAAAGCGCCTTGGCAATCTGCACGCGCTGCTGCATACCGCCCGAAAACGCGCGCGGTGGATCTTGTTCACGACGCAAGGGGATGTTCACGCGATCAAGCAGCTCGCGGCCGCGATCGACCATGGAGGAAACGTCACGGATACCGGCAGCGATCTGCTTCTCGGCGATATTGGAAAGACTCGAGAAGTTCATGCGCAGGCCCAGGTAAGGGTTTTGGTAAACCATGCCAAAAATCTCATCGCGAATAAGGCGCTTTTGCTGGCGAGAGAGGTCAAAGCAGTTGCCTTTGCCCCCATCATATGCAGCGACACGCATATCGCCCGCCGTGGGCTCCTGGTCGAAATAGAGGCACTGCATGAGCGTCGACTTGCCCGAACCAGACTCGCCCACAATGCCCAGAATCTCACCGCGATGCACCTCGAGCGAGATGTCGCGCACCGCGTGCACCGTGCCGCATACAGGACAGATGTTGCGCTCGAGCTTGGCATGCGGGTCGCGGCAGTAGTCACAGCCGACGCCAAAACGCTTGGCCAGATGGCGAACGGACAAAACCGGAGCCTTATCCTTAAATTCATGATGAACCGTAGCGGGAAGCATCGTCGTGCCTTTACTCATCGCTTCCGCCCTCCTCGAGACGCTCTGCGCAATAATCGGTATCGGAGCACTGCCATGCCTTCTTGCCCGTAACGGGATCGATGGTTTGAGTCATATAGACGCCCGTCGCCCCACAGATGCAGCAGCGCTTACCTTCAAAATCCTCGCGCACAAAGGGATGGTCTTCGAAGGCGAGCGACTCCACCTTGGTATGGGGCGGCACGGCATAGATCTTCTTCTCGCGACCGGCGCCAAACAAAAAGAGATTCTCGGCATCGTTGAGCTTGGGATTGTCGAAACGCGGAATAGGGCTCGGCGCCATAACGTAGCGATCCTGCACCATCACGGGATGGTCGGCACCGGTAGTCGTGGAGCCATAGCGCACGATCTGCTCAAAAAGCTCCAGATATGCCCCGGTGTACTCAGCTTCGGCATGCAGACGGCGCGTCACGCTTTCGCGCGCCTCGTAGGTGCACAGGGGCTCTGGCATGGGAACCTGCAGCACCATGAGTTGTTCGCGCTGCAGCGGACGCTCAGGGATACGGTGACGGCTCTGGATGAGCGTCGCGTCCGCCGTGGACGTGGTGGTCTCGACGCCGGTAGTCTCGTGCACGAGGCTGCGAATAGACACGGCATTGACGCTCGCGTCCGAGCCCTGGTCGATTACCTTGAGCACGTCATCGGGACCGATGCACGACAACGTGACCTGCAGGCCACCCGTACCCCAGCCGCGGCCGATGGGCATCTCGCGGCTGGCGAACGGCACCTGGTATCCGGGAATGGCGACGGCCTTCAAGATGGCGCGGCGAATCTCGCGCTTGGAGCCCTCGTCCAAAAAGGCAAAGTTATAGTTGCGCTGCACGAGAACCGTCCTCCTTCTGTCCCTCGGCGTGATTCATAGAGCGCAAGGCTGCATCGAGCTTGCTTTGGAACGTCACGTAGTGCGGCAGCTTGAGATGGCTGATAAAGCCCGTGGCTTCCACACCGTCGATGTGATAGAGCACGAACTCCTGATCCTGTGTGGGGTAGCGAACGTCGTCGACGCGCAGCGAATGGTCGAGGACGCTCATGGCGATGGCCTTGCTCTCGTCGCTGCCGGTAACGAGGCCGTAGCCCACATCGAGCGCGTTCACATGCTCGCCCGTCTCGGTCACCTCGTCGTTGGCGATCAGGCTTTCGACCTCACAGACCGGGAGTGCTCCCAGATAGTACGCGTCGTCGGCAGAAGCCTGAGAGGGATCGGTTCCGGGGGCATCAATCGTCACCGGCACGCTGCCGCGGCGAAGCTCGCCCACCGTGGGATGGGAAATGCCAAAGCCGCGAATGGCCGCGTACCCGATGGCGACAACCGCCTGCGTGAGGCCACGCGAGAGGGCCTGCAGGATAACGCTGCGCGGCGCCGGCGTGAAAAGCGGGGTCTTGGTGATATCGACGGGCTCGGTGTCGTCGATAGCAACCGGGCGGATCATACCGATCTGGCGCAGGTAATCGCACACCTTGGGCACACAATCGAGAGGCGTGGTCTCGGCCACGCCATAAAAGGCCTCGGCCGCTTCATCCAGACGCTCATCGATGACAGCGCGCGCGGCACGGACATCGGCATCGGTCTCTTCGCTTAGATCAAAATTGATAAGGCGATGGCTGTAATCGCGGGTCGCGCCCAAAATCTGTCCGCCCTCGATATCTTTGAAGGCCGCGGAGATGCGGCGCGAAACGTGCATCTCGCCCGTATCGATCACACGCGATGTATAGAGGCGCTCGAGGGTGGAACGGTAGGCACGCACCAAAAAGACGGCCTCCTCGATAGAACCCGACGCCTGCTTGAGGGCGATTGCAGCAACCTCGGGAGCCCAAACGGAGCCCTCAGACTGCACCTGCTCGACCGCATGCGGCATGGCCTCGATGATGAGTGCGGGATCGAGCGCGCGGCCACCCGCAACGCGCTCGCGCTCAAGCAGCTCAAGCGATGCGGCGATTGCCTGCTCGCCGCCGGAAACGGCTACATATCCCATGATTCAACCTCCCTGCAAGCGCTGGAACGGGGAACGGCGGCGATATGGCCAAACCCGTCTACAAACATCAGGTCGATGCCGCAGGGAAACTCGTCCAGACGCGCAATACGCGAGCGCAAGACATCGCCGCGATCGCACGAGAAGTGCGAAGTGCCGTCAACGCCGGGGCCACCGAGCTCCCAGGAGCTCTTGGTACACGCGTGCGAAGCGGAGCCGACGCGCAAACCCTGCGCATCCAGTCCCAAAAGCACCGAGCACTCGACGATAACCGTCGCGCCGCGATGCGGCTGTTCAAGCGTCCCCGCCGTAAGCGCAGCGATTGCACTCGCCGCGCCCTCATCTCGAAAAGCCTCCGGAACGATCACGCACGCAGCTTCGCTCGGCGCCGCAGGAGTCACGTGCGTTCGACTCGCGATCTGCCGGGCAGCACGCTCAAAGCCCGTGGTCGCCATGCAAAAAGTCGTACCGCTATCGAGCAGCATGTCCGCCAACATCAACGTCGCGGGGAATAGGCCACAGCGCTTCGCCTCGACCTCATAGGCATCCGTGACGGATAGGCGGCAAACCTCGCCGGGGCGCGCCATGCAGTCCAGAACCGTACGAAACGTTCCCTGCAGCTCGAAGGCGCGCTCGTCAAGGGACGGATCGCGATCGAAAACCTCATCCTGCTCGTTCATTTGACCACCGCCTGAACACTCATGTCCTGGCCAGACATTTCATCGAACTCGACACGCGACACATAGGTGAGAGCATCCTGTGCAGCCACGCGCTCAAACATGGCAGCACGCGCCTCCTCGACGCGGCGCTCGAGTTCCGCCAAACAAGCCGGCGCCGGATCCATTGCATAAGCGGCATCGATTACCGCGAGCGCACGAGCATGCGCGGCATCGGTTCCCATAAGCACGCCCAGGCCATCGGCCTCGCCAATGCGCACGCGGCTCTCGGTAACAAGCACCTCGCTCAGATAAAAGCGGCTGTTGCGAGCCGTCTCGCGCACCTGACACATCACAAGGCCCTGGTGCGCCGGCACAATATCTTCGGCAGGGGCGGCGGCCTCGACCAGGCCCGCCAGTTCGAGCGCAAGCGCAGGGCCGCTCTCAACCAGGACCTCGGTCCTCTCTCTTCTTGTTAGCATGCAAATCTTTCCTTAGTTATCCGAGTCGATGATGTAACGGCGACGAAGGCGAACCGAGATGAACTCGAGTGCAAACGACACAGCCAGGCATACATAGACAATCACGCCCACCTCGTGCAGGTTGTAGTAGTAGTTGCCTGCCTGATACAGCTGAAAGCCGATACCGCCCGCGCCCGCGAAGGCGCCCACGGCAACCGCGTTGGCAAAATTGATCTCAAAGCGAATAAATGTCCATGAGAGCAGTTTGGTAATGGTTGCCGGACAGATGGCCTGGAACACAATCTGCCAGAAGCTGGCACCGCTCGCAGAGAGTGCCTCGATTACATCTGCATCGATTTCTTCAATCGACTCCGAGTAGCTCTTGGTAAGATACGCGATGGAATGGAAGGAAATTCCCAGCACCGCCGCCTCGGATCAAAGGCCGATGGCCACCGTGAAGACGAGTACCCACAGAATCGTTGGAATCGCTCGGATGATAGCAACGAATCCTTTGACCGCATTGGAAACGAGCGGATTCGAGAGGTTCTCGGATGCCGCCAACGCCAAGAAAAACGAGATGATGGCCGAGATGATGGTGCACAGCACGGTAACCGCAATGGTGACCAACGTGCTCTCGGCAACCTTTGCCCAGCTAAAATGCGCAGCTCCCAACGGCGGGTCAAGCGCTGGTTGGAACATCATGGCGCAGAAATCAGACCAGGTTTGAGCGAGTGCGCGGCCAAGGTCAACCGTGCCAAAATCCATGCGCACAAACGTAACGACCGTCAAGAGGCACAGAATGCCCAGCGTAAGCACGACAGAATAGTTGCGCCCCCGGCGAGACACGAGACGAATATGCCCAGCGTGCGAACGCTCGATCGCACCGGCCGTGGCGGGAGTCAGCTCAAAAGTATCCATTAGATCATCGACCTTCTAGCTGCGTTGGAAATCGCCTCGACCACGAGCACCAAAACAATGGTCACAAGAATCACAAGGCCAGCGCAGTCATACCGAAAAGACGCGTAGTACAGGTTGAAGGCAAAGCCGATACCCGTACCGGTAAGCAAGCCCACCAACGTGGCCTCGCGAATATTGGTCTCGACCATATAGAGTGTCCAGCTCATAAGCTCTGCAACGGCAAGCGGCAGACCCGCCTGAAAGACAATCTGCCAAAAGCTTGCTCCGCAGCTGCGCAACGCCTCGATGGGGCCGCAAGGGATTTCGTCGAGCGTGTCCAGAAAAAAGCGCGTAATCTGGCCAAACGTCGCCAAAAAGAGCGCGAGGAAGCCCGTGAACTCGTTTTGCTTGAACGAAAGGAGCAACAGCAGCGCCCATGCAATCATGGGAACATTGCGAAAGATATTGGCGAAGATGCGGATGACACCGCGCACGATGCCGTTTTCGACACCGACGCTCGAGCATCCCAGCACCGCAAGAACGATACCCAGCAAGGCCGCGAGCATCGTAGCGGCGATGGAATCGAACACCGTCGAAACCACCTGCGTGGCAATTATGCCCAGCTGTCCTAACGACGATGGCGTAGGGCAAAAGTTCTGCAGCATCCATGCAAGGGCAGCGAGTACCGAACCCAAGGCATATCCAAAGCTGAAATCGCCGACAAGCGATGCCCCCTCGGCAACCAAGACAACGGCCGCAACTACTGCGAGTGCGCGAAGCTGACGCCTTCTAAACCAGCTCAAATCGGGAACCTTCCCCGCTTTCGCATTGCCAAAAGAGCCTGTGGACATGGCGCCGCACTCCCCCGCGCTCATCGCAAGGCTCCAGAAGGAACAGCGGAAGCCATGCCAACAGATGCGGGTGTCGCGCCAGCTTGGGGCCCTGACACCGGAACGGAAATGAAGCCCTCTTCTCCATCGCCGTAAATCACCGCGATCATCTGGGGGGTCAGCTCGGCAGGCGCACCCTCGAACACTTTCGCGCCCGCACGCAAGCCCACGATACGATCGGAAAACTCAAGTGCCATATCCACCTGATGCAGATTGACGATGCAGGTGATGCCATGCTGACGCGTCACGCGGCGCAGATGCTCCATGACAGCACGGCTGCTCTTGGGATCAAGGCTCGCGATAGGTTCATCGCATAGAATGATGCGGGGATCTTGAATAAGTGCGCGGGCGATACCCACGCGCTGCTTTTGTCCGCCCGAGAGCTGATCGGCGCGACGATAGGCAAACTCGCCCAGGCCCACTTCGTCAAGCAGCTCGAACGCACGGAGCTTCTCGGCTTCGCTGTAGAGGCCCAGCGACCCCGCCACAGCACCCTTGTAGCCCAGACGCCCATGCAGCACGTTTTGAATGGCGGTAAGGCGATACACCAGGTTGTAGTTCTGAAAGATCATGGCGATCTGCGCGCGCACGCCACGCAGCTTGTTGCGGCGCAGATGCGTAATGTCCCGACCATTAAAGACAACCGACCCCTCCGTGGGCTCGATGAGGCGATTGATGCAGCGCAAAAACGTCGACTTGCCGGCGCCTGAAGGACCGATCACCGCAACCAGTTCTCCCTCGCCGCAAGCAAAATCTACGCCGGAAAGCGCGTGATGCTGCTCCCGTGCACCTCGTTTGCCCTCGTAGCTTTTGGTCAAATCGCTCACCTGCAAGAGAGGCTGTGCGTTCTGTGGCATTTCCATGCCCTCCCATCAACGTCGAGGCCGGACGCGGATATTCGCGCCCGGCCCGTTTTGGCAGCGGCGAATCGTCTACGCGATGCCGCCCATCTGCACGTGTGCGCGCAGGGACATGCATTAGTCAAGCGCACGAATGGGGTCGTACCAGGAGTCCTCGACCGCGATGAAGCCGGCGGTATCACCCAGGCTCCAAACGGCACCGGTGCCCTCTTTATCCTCGGGGGCAAAGAGCAGTTCGTCTTCAGAGGTCTCCTTGGAGGTCAAGCCCTTGACGAGCTTGTCGATGATCTCCTGCGGGACCTTATCGGTGTTGACGGCGATAGGCCCGTTGAGAACCGGGGTGGACTGGATGATGCCGAACTTCTTGCCCTGAACGCGATCGAAGGGCTGGGGAGCGTCGGCCTTGACGGAGTAGACGGAACCGGCGGCGTTCACGGCGTCGCGCTCGCCCTCGGGGACATCAAGATAGGTGTCGACGTCGACATCGTCGAAGGCGGCAACATCGGCATCACCCTGCAGCAGGTTGACAGCAGAACCGGGGTGAGAGTTACCAAAGAGTACCTGGGAGAAGAAACCCGGGGTACTGAGCTCGTCGGAGGACTTCACGTCGTCCGGGAACGCCTTCATAATGGCGTTGCACGGAACCTTGAAGCCGGAGGTGGAAGTAGCGGAGACAAAGCTCATGCGCTTGCCCTTGATGTTCTTGATGGAATAGCCGCTCTCCTCGGCGCTATCCGCGTAAGCGCTCATCTCGGCCTCGGGCACGCAGATGCGGCTGTAGTACTTGGCGCCGTCGAGCTTGCCATCGGTGTCGGAGGTGGTCACAAGCGGAAGAACCTTGCTGTTCTTCTTCTGGGCCTGGATGAAGCCCTCGGCGCCCATGTTGGCAAGCTGAGCCTTGCCGGAAGCGATAGCCTCGATAGCGACGTTATAGTCGGTGGTGGTCATGAGCTCGACCTTGACACCGGCGTACTTCTCAAGAACCTTGCCAAACTCCTCGCGGCCCGCGTCGAACTCGGAGCTGGACTCGTTGGGCAGCCAGACCATGGTAAGTTTATCGATAGAAGCGGCATCCGAGCCAGCGGTCGCCGCACCACCCTTACCGTCGACGCTGCCGCAACCGACGAGACCGAGGCCGAGCGTCACGGCACTCGCGCCAAAAAGGCCCAAGAAGGACCGGCGAGAAATTTGCTTGTTCTTGATATCTGCCACAATCTTCTCCTTACAACACAAGAATGCACCGGAGGGACCGGGGGTTCTATTTGTCCCGTCCGGCGATGATGTGGTAGATATTAGGGTTGTGGGCAAGCCGTTTTTCGATCAACGGCAATCGCTTGTCATATGCTTGCGCGAAGATGCGGGAACATGACGCGAACCGTAGGCACTTATTAATAGAAACGCCCCGTCGTAAGCTCAAGGGCAGGCATAAGGCAGGTAATAGACCAGTTTTGTCAGCCCCTTGGCAGCCGTTTATAGAAAAAGTTTGCAGGCATTTTCCCAAGCGGCCTGCGCAATCGTCTCAGCATCCTCGCCGGTACGATCGACACGGTCGTTGACCAGCGTGTTTGCCGTAATGGAGATCATTGCGGGCTCGCATTCAAGACCGCGGATGGGCTCCGGAGCCATATACGGGCAATCCGTCTCGAACAAAATTCGATCGAGTGGGGTTGCCGCAAATGCCTCGCGCACATCGTCGTTGCGCTTAAAGGTGGCCGCACCGCCATAGGCGATATAGCAGCCCAAATCCACAAAGCGCTCCATCGTGGCGCGGTCCTCGCCAAAACAGTGCAGCACACAACCAGCCTGGGGCACACCCACCTCGCGCAGTACGTTGTACGCATCAACGTGCGAGGTGCGCTCCCCATCCGAGTCCTCGTGACGCAGGTGCAGCTCCACCGGCACATTGCGGCGCACGGCAAGCTCGAGCTGGCGCGCCATGCAATCAGTCTGCACGTTATGGGGTGCCGGCGCGATATCGTCGTCATAGTCCATGTGATAGTCCAGGCCGATTTCGCCAATACCGGCGCATAAGGGGTCATCAAGTGCCGCAACGACCTGTGCATGAACGTCGTCGGTATAGTCCGGCGCGCCATACGGATGCACGCCGGCAAGATACTTGATCTGCGGAATATCCTGCATCGGAAGAATCTCGCGCACCAGCCAGTCGCTATAGTCCGCCGCGCTGCGCTTGTCGGCAATGGGGTCGAACATCGTCACCAACAGGTCGACGCCCGCGGCTTTGGCGCGCACGAGCGTCTCGGGCACATCCTTGCCCCAAAACGAAAGCAGATGTGCATGCGTGTCGGCAAGCGGCGCCAAGGGCACGGGACAAGCAACCGTCTTCTTTTTCTTGGTAAACGTCACGCGTTCGGCATTAGGCGTCATGGATTAGCTCCCGGGCCAGACGGACAAAGTCGGCAACATCGAGCGTCTCGGCGCGCGTGGTGGGTGCGATACCGCAAACCTCAAAAGCGGCATCGAGCACGTCCTTGGCAAAACCGTTGGCGCTCATGGAATTTCGGATGGTCTTGCGCCGCTGAGCAAATGCAGCGTCGATCACACGAGCCACGAATTCGCGATCGAGCCCCTCGGGCACCACGCCGTCAACACGGTCGATACGCACGACGGCCGAGTCCACGTGCGGCGCTGGCATAAAGCAACGCGGCGGCACCTCAAAGCGACCCGTCACCTGCGCATACAGGCCGAGCTTTGCCGTATAGCCGCCATAGGTCTTGTTGCCCGGCACTGCGGCAATGCGATCGGCAACCTCCTTTTGCACCATGACGACGGCACGCTTGAGCGCCGGCATCGTCTGAAAAAATTGCAAAATGATCGTCGCCGCCACGTTATAGGGCAAGTTCGCGACAAATACCGTGGGCTCGCCGCCGGCGGCCTGCTCAATCTGCTCCGGGCCCACCTTAAGCGCGTCGCCCATGATAAAGCGGAAGTTGGCATAGTCGGCGGCATGGGCGTCGAGCACCGGTTCGAGCTCGGGATCTGCTTCGATCGACGTGACGCACGCCGCCTCCTGCAACAGCGCAAGCGTGAGCGTGCCAACGCCCGGACCAACCTCGAGCACGCGCTCATCGCCCGCAAGCTCGGCAAGCTCGCAAATGCGCTCGATCACATGGTTGTCGATCAGGAAGTTCTGGCCCAGGCGATGCTTGGTCGCAAGGCCAAACTCCTCCAGCAGCTCCCTTGTTGCCGTGGGGTTTGCCAAAGGCGAAGTTGTCATAGTTGCCTCCTTAGCATGATGGCGGCGTCTTGAAACGAAAGGGCATGGACCGTGGCGGCCATGCCCTTACATCTAAACAGCAAATTGCCGATATGGCGCGCCGCGTCTTAGCCCAGACGCGGGAACAGCGGCTCGCCCTTCTCGACAGGCTGACCGCCGGCAAGCAGGCCCCAAGCGCAAATGCCCTTGAGGTCGTCGGTCGCGGCCTCGTCCTCGCAGGACAGGCGGCGCAGGGCCTCGGCAGAAGTCTGGGGCATGAGCGGCATCAGCAGGTGGGCGGCAATGCGGATGGCCTCGAGCAGGTTGTAGATCACAAACGCCAGCTCGTCAGCCTTGGCCTCGTCCTTGGCAAGTGCCCAAGGCTCAGAGTCCTCGATGTAGTGGTTGGCGGCATGGATGAGCTCCATGACCTCGTCCTTGGCTCCGCCGTAATCGAGCACGTCCATCTTGGCCATGTAGCGCTCGACCAGACCATCGGCGATCTTTGCCAGCGGGTTGTCGAACGCATCGAACGATGCGGGCTTGGCGGACGCGCAACCATCAAAGTACTTGCCGCTCATGTTGAGCGAACGCGAGATAAGGTTGCCCCAGCTGTTGGCCAGGTCGGCGTTGTAGACCTGCTCCATGCGATCGAAGCTGATGGCGCCGTCGGTGCCGGGGACGACGTCGGTCATGAAGTAGTAGCGATAGCCCTCGACGCCCAACATGTCGATAACGTCCTGCGGAGCGATGGCGTTGCCGCGGCTCTTGGACATCTTCTCGGCCTTGCCGGTCTCGGCATTGCGCACGGTCAGGAAGCCGTGGGCAAAGACGTGCTCGGGCAGGGCCTCGCCGATGGCCATGAGCATGGCGGGCCAAATGACGCAGTGGAAGCGGATGATGTCCTTACCCACGATGTGGAACTGCGCGGGCCAGCGATAGGCCAGCTCGGCACGCGCCTCGTCGGTGTCGACACCGTAGCCGACGGCCGTCATATAGTTGAGCAGCGCATCGAACCACACGTAGGTCACGTGACCCTCGTCAAACGGGACCTGGATGCCCCAGTCAAAGCTCGTACGGCTCACGGAAAGGTCATTAAGGCCGCCCTCGACAAAGCTGCGTACCTCATTCATACGGAACGCAGGCTCGACAAAGTCGGGGTGCTCGTCATAGAGCTTGAGCAGCTTGTCCTGGAAGGCGGAAAGTTTAAAGAAGTAGGACTCCTCCTGCACGCGCTCAAGCGGACGGTGGCAGTCGGGGCACAGGTGCTGGCCGACGCTGCCGTACTCCTCGTCGCCCTTCTGGACCTGCGTATCGGTGAAGTAGGTCTCGTCAGGCACGCAATACCAACCGTCGTAGCTGCCCTTATACAGGTAGCCGGACTCCTTCATGCGCTCCCACAGGTACTGCACGGCATGATGCTGGCGCGGCTCGGTGGTGCGGATGAAGTCGTCGTTGGAGATCTCGAGCTTGCTCCAAAGCTCCTTGAAGTGCGGAGCCTGGCTGTCGGTCCACTCCTGCGGCGTCATGTTGTGCTTGGCTGCGGCCTCGGCGACCTTCTCGCCGTGCTCGTCCATGCCGGTCAGGAACTTGACGTTATAGCCGGCGGAGCGACGATAACGGGCCTGAACGTCGGCGATGATGGTGGAATAAGCCGTGCCCAGGTGCGGATCGGCGTTGACGTAGTAGATGGGCGTCGTGATAAAGAACGAAGGCTTGCTTTGATCCATGGGGTTTGTCCTCCAGAAAAACGTTGCATACAGGGGATGATTCTAGCGCAAGGGCTGGATATCCTCCATCTATTGCATATCGAGCACCATAGCATAGACATCGCGCTTGCGGCGCGAATACTTCTGAGACAGGCGCTTGGCCACCGCAGAGGCGGGCTCCCCCTCCTCGAGCGCGGCGCGGATATCCTCGCGCAGGGCCTCGTCGGGATCCGCTGCCGCGGCGCCAACCGGCACGATACCGGCCTCCTCATCCTCGCTCGGCGGCGCGATGACCAGCGCAATCTCGCCCTTTACCTCGCCGCGAGCATGCAGCTCCTCGGCAAGCTGAGCAGCGGGCCCGCGCAAGACCTCCTCGTGCAGCTTGGTGAGTTCGCGGCAGACGGCAACCTCACGCTGGGGAAAGACCTCCGCCACGGCCTCGAGCGTCGCCACGATGCGATGTGGAGACTCGTAGAAGATGAGTGCGCCGGGCACCACGGCAAGGCGCTGTAAACGGCGCACGCGGTCGCCGTGCTTTCGGCCCAAAAAGCCCTCGAAGAAAAAATGCTCGCAGGGAATGCCGGACGAAACGAGCGCCGTGACGCAAGCAGAGGGCCCGGGAATAACTTCAACGGGCACATCGGCCTCACGCGCCGCCTCGACCAGCGCCTGTCCGGGATCGGACACACTCGGCATGCCGGCGTCCGAGGCAAAAGCGAGGGTCTCCCCCGCCAGCAGACGGTCGACCAGGCCGACGGCGCGGCTGGCGATCACATTCTCGTCGCAACGGACAAGCGGCTTGGAAATGCCCAGATGCATCAGCAGCTTTGACGTCACACGCGTGTCTTCGCAGCAGATGGCATCGGCGGCGGCAAACGCCTCGCCAACGCGCGGGGACAGGTCGCCCAGGTTGCCGATGGGCGTGCCGACCACATAGAGTTTGCCCGTATGGGCGCTGTTTTGCGTCATATCAACCTATTCAATCATGCCGCGCTCGAGCGTACCGAGCGCCGCGCGGGCGTCCCATGCTGCAATGCGCTTCTCGGTCTTCCACGTTTGGAAGAACCAACCGGCAGCCGGCGCAAACGAAGCCAGCTGGTTGGCGATAAACACGCGCTCGTAGGCATTGCGGCCCTCGGGCGTAACCGACGAGTTGGCAAAGATCGCCGCGCCCGACCATTCGCCCACCAGCACGGGGAACCCAGTCGAAATCGCTTCTTTAAGCTCGCGCTTGTTGCGCGAAATCGCCGTCGTCAGCCCGCGGGGGCTCGTGATGTCGAGCGCATACTCGTCACGGTAATGGTACAGGTGAAGGTCCATGTAGACGTTCTTGTACTTGGCGCCGCGCATAAAATGCTTCCACTCGCTGGGATGCCCCGAAGACGAAAAGACGACGATCTTATCCTCGGGCATATACGAACGGACGAGCTCGTAGGCATCGCGATAGAAATTGCGCAGGTAGTGAGCAGGAATGCCATCCGTCATGGTGAAGAGGCTCTTGCGAACGCTCATCTGCGGCGTGTCCAGCAGCTCAATGCCCAGCAGGCTCTCGGCCTCGCCGTAACGCTCGGCCAAGCGCTCGAGCACGTCGAGTGCGACATGGCGGCCGTTAGTGGACGAATGCCACTCGGCGACAGCCTCCGGCGTGGTGGGCGAATCGTTGGAATCGCCCTGGCCACCGGGCACAGTCGCCAGGTCAAGCAGCACGCGGATGTTGTACTTGGCAGCCCACTCAATTGCACGGTCGATGTAGTCGACAACCGAGATGTAGGACGCATCGGACTCCTGCGAGCCAAAGGCATACCAGGGCACCGGCAGACGCACGGCGTTGAGGCCGATCTGCGCCATGCGACGGAAATCGTCCTCGCTCACAAACGTCTCGTAATGACGGCGCATGCGCTCGTTATAGGCGGCGGTGCCCATGGCCTCCTGCAGCTCGGCCGCGTTGGATGCACCGGTCGCCGCGTATAGCGACGGGGTCACCCAAGGCTCGGGAATAAACCAGCCAGAGAGATTAACGCCGAGTATCCTCTCCATCACTGCCCCCTTCGGATCGTGCAGGCCGAGCCTGCATCGTACTGCATAGGAAAAGTATCGTTTTGAGTATACCCGCGCGTGCGGACAGACGACCGAACGGTCTACAAAGTGGCGCAAAAGTGGGAGGAATGTCTGAGCGGGCGGGCCCGAGATGGCGTGCCGAGATGTGCACGCACGTCGGAAGTAAGCGCCGGAAAGCGCATCCCGTTTTTCGCAAAAGACTGGGATGCATTTTCCGCGGGTCCACATAAAAGAAAAGGACCCCTTTGCAGAGGTCCTAAACAATTCAAGGTGGCGGGGAAGGGAATCGAACCCCTGACACGAGGATTTTCATTCCTCTGCTCTACCAACTGAGCTACCCAGCCATTTGAGGTGTGCCTTGTTTCAAGGCTTGATTAGTATAACCAAGGACGCGTTCCGGTCAACCGAGAATTTTAAAAAAGTTTTTGAGCACAGCCTCGGTTCTATAAATCGGCACGTCAGAGGCATCAGCCGGCAGCAAGAAGTTTTTCGCTCAGAGCCGCACGGGCAAACTCACTTGGCGTCATCCCCTCGGCAGCCGCCCGTCGACGAATGGCCTCCTTCATTCCCAGAGGAATCTTGACCGACAGCGTTGCCGTCCCCTCACCTGAGAGCGGGGGCCGTCCATGCACGATCCCACCAACGGTGTGTTCGCCATCCGGTAACTCTCCGCGCTCGTACGACTCGCACCACGCGTCAATCATTTCATCCGTTAAAACCTGACCATTAGCGGCCGTATACGTCTTGCCCATCATCGACCCCTTTGTCGAGCCTGTTCAATCTCCTGCCAAAATTTCTTCTGGACTGGAGACAAGGCATGAATGATAAGCCACCCACGGACAAGCTCGACCGCGACAAGCTCAACGCTTCGTCCGTCTGGGAGCCATCCAATCGCAAGCCATCTCGGCGGCTCGTCCTTCGACTCGCGACGAATGCACTCAGTAACCGCAAGCCAAGCGCTAAGCACCTGCTTTTCCGTCAGGTGCTTTTTAGCGTTGGGATGGATCTCAACATCCATGCATCTTCTCCTCCATCTTACCCAATTTCGTATGACGAAAGTCCGCAGTCGCCAATTCTTAAGCCGGCACGCGTTGGAGAGCAGGGGTCGAAACAATGATTGAAGGACGCTCTAGTACGGCCCAGGCGCCGGGACAGGAGCACATGCGCCAAGGACGAACGTTTTCGTAGCGCGCGAGGATATTGCCGTCGCGATCGATGAGGGCGATGTCGATGGGATAGGCCATAAAACACGTATGGACCGAAGAGCAGCGTGGAAACGCCATGACGAGCGGCAGGCCGTTGGCGGCAACCGGACGCCGTCCCAGCATGCCGCGCAGGCGCACGACAAACGACTCCGCCACCGCAAACTCGGCCGGCGTCCAACCCAGCCTGTTGAGTGCCCGCGCGTAGGCGATGTAGGACGAGACCGCGGTCACATGACCACCCCCGGACGCCATGGATCGACCGTCACCGCGCGCTCGTGCGACAACGTTGTCGGCGCCCCCAGCGAAACGCCAGCGATGCTGAGAGAAGTCGGCCACGGCTCATAGTGCATGGTGCAGGTGTAGGTCCTAAACGTACCGGATAGGGAGAGCAGGCCACCATCCGATGCCTCCGCGCCTTGCTCGCTCGACACTTCTATCTGCAAGTCATAGCCTTCCATGGCATTCAGAATTTGAGTCCGAACCGTCGCCGAGGCATCGGCAGAGCTTTCGTCGCCCTCCCCCTCCGACGCCACGGCGCGCGCCAACACGATGTCGGGCACCACGCGGTCGAAGCGCGCGACAGCGCTGGCAAAGATCATGACGTTGTACACGATGAGCGCCAGCACCAGCAAAACGGGCGTAACCACTGCCATCTCCACCGTCGCTTGGGCGCGCTCCTCACGCAGACGCATGCGAATACTCATTACGACCCACCGCCCAGAGCGCCAACCAGTGTCGCGACATCGACGGTGAGTGGGATGGAGCCGCCGCCGGGCAGAGGAATCTCCGCAAGTGTGAACACCGTACCGCTAATGGTGCGTTCGACTTGATATTCCAACGCCTCGCAAAGCGCCTTGGGATCGGTCACGCCCAACGGAATACTTCGCAGTTTGTCTTGCGTTTGAGAGAGACCCGCAATGTCAGACCCCGGACTCTTAATGACGTTGGCGGAATCGGTCAGCACCGGCTTTCGCAGGCGCAAGTCGCACGGTTCCAAACCTAGCGCCGCCACGGACGCCGAAACGGTATCGCCGAGCCACGATGCAATGGAGCCCAACGCACCGCCGCCCCCTCCTAGGTCTTTAATCATCTCGTCCATAAGTTCGTCGGCCGAACCTTGGATGTCTCCGTATCCCACAAGCAGCCGTCCCCAAACATCCATGACGCCATCGAGTACGCCGGCAACGCCGCCCGAGCGTTCCTTCAATGTCGAGAAAAATCGCGAAAGCACGTTGTTTTGCGCCGTCGCCTCATCGGGCGCCAGCACCGCGGCAGAGATAGCACCGCGATCGCCAAGCCTGACTGCCGTGTTAAACGAGGAGTTAAGTTGATCGGGGCTGGTAATGTCACCCGAAACTGCAAAGGCGACCACGCCGTTGCGACCGGGCGGAGCGATACGCGGGCGCTCGCCCGAAAGCGCTTTAATGGCCTGGTCAAACGCATTGCCTGCACGGTCGGCCTCGTCCTCGGTCTGACGCTCAAGTTCGAGTTCTTTGTTGCGGCAGTCGACGTAGTCTTCCAGAGCCTCTTTGAACTTATCGAAGTGGTACTCGAAGCCCCTTTCGACAGAAGTCGTTGCAATCGCAACGTACCCTAAAGACGACACACCGAAATGGCATTCGCTACACGTTTCGTGACCGTCAAAATCTGCGACGAACGCCAGCCCACCCGGCTTTCCTTTTTTGTAATTTGGACAGTCAGTCCCATAATGCAAATAGGTAACTTTATCTACTTCACTCGTGGGCCAGCGCGCATCGGTATAGAGCTCAGTCGTCCGCGCCTCATCTGGATTTCGCGGAAGGAAAGGGATGTGGGCGGAAACTTTGCCGTCCTCTTCAGTTATATATGCCCGCTCGACTTCTTCGCTCGCATAAGCGAAGAACACCTTTCGTGCAGCAGAATCTGCCTGTTTTTCCGGACCCTCGCCAAGCGGTTTCTCATTTGCCAGGCGCTGGCGATAGTAGGCCTTCGCGCGATCGAACGCCACTTGCGGTTCCCACGTAACGCTCGAAGCGTAATGCGGATTTTGAGCACCAGAGAGATCCGTTAGACTTTTCGCACGCTCCCACATACACGAGTACTTGCCAATCGAACTCTCGTCCGACCCGCCACAATCCGCCAGCCAAGCGCGCTCTTTAGCCTTCGCCGTGTCCTCAGAAGCCTTCCGCAGCTCCTCGGCCGCATGTTCTAAATCATCTGATGTGCCTTTAATGGTATCGGTCGAGATCTCTGACCCTTTGAGCGCAGCGAAGTCCGACTCGGATGTCCTGGGCACAGCAAGCGCCGTACCGGTATAGGTCACACTATCGGTATCCTGCGCCGACACCGCCTGCGTGGCACGCGCGGCGATCAGATACGGCAAAGCCGTCTCGATTTTCTGTAAGCCTTCCGATGCGCTTTTGGCAAACTTGTTGCGCGTTTTAATGATCTCAATCCCGGTGTCGACCATATTGCCGGCAACTGGTTCGGCACCTGGGATGAGGATGGCGACCAGGCCCGTCCCGATTGTGGCAAACCCCGCCAGCCCCAGACTCAAGATGCTCGCATCAACCACCGTGGCAGCCGTGTGATAGGACGACACTACGTTGGCACCCGCCAGCGCGCCGCTATCGGCCGCCACCTGGGTATCCCCGGCACGCGACATGCTCCATATCGCCGCGGTCGACGAAAACAACAACGTGAGCACCACTAGGATGACCACGGCAGAAGAAAGCGTGGTGTAGGCACCGTCTTCGATAAACAGGTCGATACCGGTGCGGCCCATAAAGCCGCCTCGCTTGCGATGGCAGCTCGGACGGCGCGTCAAAACGCATCTAGACCAGAAACGCTTAATCCCATGTAGCAATCCACGAATCATAATCTCCCTCCAGCCATTCGGGACGTGATTGATACGAGACATCGACCTTGAGCTCAACGTAGCCACCCTCGGCGGTACCACCCATAGCCTGCGCAAACGCACCGATCACAGGCAACGGCTTGACCTCGCCGGAAACGGACACGGACGAGACGCCACCCGCATCGGCCCGGCTAAGCTCAATATCCCACGACAACGGCCCGCCGGCATGAAAGATCGAAACGTTGGGCACTGCGGCAAGCCGGCGGCGGGTGAACTCCTTAAGATCGTCGTCCTCCGCCGTCGTCGTGATCATGAGCCGCGCGGTCTCGGCGGCGGCAGACTCCATGACCGCGCGCGTATAAAGCAGGCACACCGGTTGCAGTGCGAGAAGGATGAGCGTCAGAAACGTCGGCAGCAAAAAAGCGGCCTCGACCGTAGACTGCGCCCAGTCCTCGCGCGCGATATCAATACAACGCGATGTCCTTAGCGCCCGCAGCGGCGTCGATAACCGACGTCGAGGCAACGCCATGGGATGCCGCCCGCTCAACCAGCGCCGCCAAGCGTCCATCGGTGCCAGCACGCCAAAGTCCCACAATCGCCAGCACGATCGATAACAGCGCCACCGTGACGATGGCGTATTCCACAGTCGCTTGGGCAACCTCTTCACGCAGAACGCCATGCATTTCACGATCCCTCCTTTGAGCTTATTGTTTGCGGGACCAGGCGCACCGCGCGCAGACGACACGAAGCATCGCCGGTATCCGCGGCAACCGTCACCATATCGACCCAGCCGCGCCCATCGCGCACGATGGCGCCCCATACGTTGCCCTTAATATCGAGATAGCCGCTCAGGGCGAGCTGGGCCGTTGGCACCTCGCGGTAGGCGCGTAACATATCCGCCGCTGCCTCGGTCATCGGTCGGTCCTCGAACCATGCAAGCCGGACCGCAATCGCGTTGTCCTCAGGCAAATCCGTCGCAGTGCCAGACCGCTTGTCGAGCGTCCGCAGAAAGGTTTGCGCCGTGACAGCGACATCCGAATCGTCCGCATCTCGCATCTCATCTTTTTGAGACGCCACCGCCGAATCTGAGCCCGAATCGAAGGCGGCCCCAGGACGCTGCTGCCGCGCGGCGTTAAGCCCCCAAAGCACCGCCGCTATCGCCACGGTCAGGCAAGCAAACACCAGCAGCACCCCGATGGGGCGCTCGCCCTCTACAGGCTGTTGATGCCCTCGCTGATCGCATCCCATAGCTCTTTAACCTTGCCCTTAAATGCGACGATGGCGATAATCGCGATCACCACGAGCACGCCGACCAAGATGGCATACTCGGTGGTACCCTGTGCACTCTCCTCCTGCAGTAGCTCCTTGGCGCGTTGACGAACATGTGCCGCCCGGCAAAACGCCCAGCCCTGGACCTTGCCAGCAGCGCCAGTCATCGTGTTCATGTATTCCTCCCTACATCATCCCGCCTGCTCCCAGCAGCGGGCCCAATATGGACAGAAGCAACGCCGGCAAGATGAGCGTGCCGGTGGGAATCAGCAGCTTGACGGGCGCACGCTCGATCTCACGCTCGACCGCGGCGCGATGAGCCGCACGGATCTCGCGACTTTGAGCGGCCAGCGTCTCGGCAAGTGGGGCACCCAGGGCGAGCGCCTGCCCCACCGTGATGGCAAAGGTCTCGAGCGCTCGCACGTCCAGGTCGCGCGCGGCGGCCAACAACTCGTCCTCACGCGTGCCCACGCCCACCTGCCACGCCATGCAGGCCCGCTCAAGGCGAAGAGCCAGCACTGACCGGCGGTTGGCGCAGAAAATCTCAAGCGCCGCATCAAACGAAAGACCGGCCGAAAGGCCCAAGCGCACAACATCGATCATCTCGGACACTTCGCCGAGCGACACTCGCGCCGGACCGCCCGCTCCAACCGTGCCCTTCATTCGCGCGGTCAGAGCATCGACCACCGAGCGGCCCGCGGCAGCGACCAGCGCCGCCTCGCGCTTGCAGGCCCCTGCGATCTTGCGTGCATCCGCCCGATCCAAACCCGTCGCGACAAATACACTCAGGGCGCACAGGCAAGCCGCAACTGCAACCGGGGCGCTCATAGCTCCACCCGCATAATGCGCCGGATAACCACCAGGGCAACGGCGTTGAGGGCAAGACCCAGCACCACAGCGCCCGCGCCGGCAGGCGTCGCAAGACCGCGACGAAAATCTGCCGAAAGCAGCGCCAACACCGCGCACATGCCCGCCGGCATCGCCGCGACCATATGCGCAGACATGCGAGCCTGCGACGTCTTAACATCCAGGCGGCGCTTGAGCTCGATGCGCTCCCCCACCATGCTCGACGCCTCGGACAGTAAGTCGGCAAGCGGAGCACCGGTGCGCTGAGACACCTTAAGCGCCAAGGTCACAAGCGAAAGGCCGGGGGCGTCGATGCGCACGAGCAAGTCATCGAGCGCGTCGGTCGCCGAGATGCCGCAATCGATCGCCGCCGCCACCCGCAAAAACTCGGTATGCACCGGCTCTTGCGCATGAGCGCCCACAAAGCGCATGCCCTGGGCCAGCGAATGTCCCGAGGCAAGCGACATGGAAAGTGCGGCAAACGCCTCGGGCATGGCCTCTTCTGCATCGTGTTGCTCGCGCCGGCTCTCAAAGCCATCCCGAGCGGCGCCAACGGCAATCGGAGCAACAAGTCCCAAGGCAAACCCGAGGGGCGATAACGACACCATCGTTAGTAAAACGCAGCAGACACCGCTCGATAGCAGCAGAAACGCCAAACGCCCCGAAGCATCCTCGATCACGTGGCCAAGGCGATGCGCCGGAGCCAGCGATGCCCACGAACGGGCGATCTTTTTCAGCAGATCGTTTTCCACCAGCTCACGCGGCAGCTTCTCTGCCACCGTCTCGAGCACCTGACGCGCCAGCTCCGCCGGCGGCACCTGCGGCACACGAGGTTCCACCCCGCACGCCGTCGCAACAGAAAACCCTGCCAAACCCCCTACGACGAGGGGCACAGCGACCTCCATTCGTCCACCTCCTCTTGTGTGAGCGTCCCCGACCGCAGGCCTTCTGCGATAAACGGCGGCTCGCGGTCAAGCGTCCAGGTGCGCTCGGCGGCATCGAAAGTCACATAGCGCTCGAGCTCTACGCCGCCCGACGCGGCACGACGCACCCCCGAATACGAGGAGACGAAGCGCCTGCCATCGGCGTGGCGCTCGGACATCACGATGCCGTCGAGCGCCATGGCAATCTGCTCCTCGATGAGCTCGCTCGGCAGATCGATGCCATAACGTGCAAGCAACGTCAGACGTACCACGGTCTCCTGTTCTGAGCCCGCATGAAGTGTGGTGAGCGACCCGTCGTGGCCCGTGTTCATGGCCTGCAGCATGTCGCAGCACTCGGCACCGCGCACCTCGCCCACGACGATGCGGTCGGGGCGCATGCGCAGAGCATTGGTCACCAGGTCGCGAATCGTCACCGCGCCCTCGCCCTCAATCGAAGCCTCGCGCGCCTCTAGGCGCACCACGTGCGGATGATGCGCAAACTTGAGCTCGGCAGAATCCTCGATCGTCACGATGCGCTCGCCGGTGGAAATCTCGCATGACAACGCGTTGAGCAGGGTGGTCTTACCAGATCCCGTGCCTCCCGCAACCGCCAGGTCCTGCCGCAGCGACACCGCGCACGACAGCAGCTGCGCATACCAAAGCGGCAGCGACCCCAGCCCCACAAGCTCATCCAGCGAGCAGATACGGTCCGAGAACTTTCGGATGGTGAGAATCGGTCCGTCAATCGCCACAGGCGGAATCACCGCGTTGACGCGATAGCCCGTTTTGAGGCGGGCGTTGACGATGGGGCTGCGCTCGTCGATACGGCGGCCAAGTGGCGAGATGATGCGGTCGATAAGCACACGGATCTGCTCATCGTCCTCAAACGCATGCTCGATGGGGTACAAGACGCCGCCGCGTTCAAAGAAAGCCGAACGGCAGCCGTTAATCATGATCTCGGTAACGGTGTCGTCCTCGATGAGCGGCTGCAACGGCCCCAGGCCCACCACGTCATCCAAAATCTCGTCGATGATGGTCTCGCGCTCGGGCGTCGCGAGATCGGTCGGTTCCTCAACATTGAGCGCCGCCTCCACCGCGGGACGCAATTCCGAGCGGGCAAGTACCGGGTCGATATAGGCGCTGATACGCGCCACTTCGTCGTAACCCATACGGTCCATCACGGCGCGCTTGGTGCGTCGTTTCACCGCGCGGCGACGCCCCGCATCTACAGGCGCTGCAGCCGCTGCAGCGCCGGCAGCCTTAATCCTCGTTTGCAGGCTCATCGCTGATCACCCTCGCGCGACCAGGGAAGGCGGATACGCGGGCGTTCGGTGCGCGTTGCACGGTCGGCGACCATATCGCTCCAAGGGCCGACGGCGCACCCCAGTTCCACGAGCATCTCGCGCGTGGCCTCGCGCACGCTGGTCGCAAAAGTGTTGATCTGCCCCACTGCCTCGTCAGCGCGCCCAAACGCCATGAGCGCGGCGAGATCCTGCCCGCCATCGGCGATACGAATCTTGGAGCTCAACGCGCAGGCAATCTCAAAGCGCATGGCGACGTCCTCGTCTGCCCCGCGCGCACCGAACCGGTTGAACACGGCGCTCATGCGCGTGCGCGGCACACCTACTCGACTTGCCAGTTCAATGACGCGCGACGCCGATGTCGCGGACGACACCGCCGCATCGCCAACGACCAGGCAACGGTCGCTCGCCGCCACCGCAGCCGCCACGGCGTCGCCCCAAAAGACCGAGGTATCGATAAAGACCACGTCGGATTCGCGACGCAGGACATCAAGCAGTAGCTCCACCGGACGTGCCATGAGCTCGGCTTGCTCGGGCGCCGCGACGGGACCCCAGAGCGTAACGCCCGGAGCCACGCGCATCGATGCGGCCACGATATCCGGCTCGGTGAGCGCGCCCGCCGCCGACGGCTCGATAAGTGCCGCCATATCGCGCGGAGCATCGACGCCTAACAAGTCGTAAAGGTTTCCAAACATCAGGTCCAGGTCAAGCACGGCGGCACGCAAGCCCAACAGCGACGATGTGTGTGCCATGGTGGCAACGATCGTCGACTTGCCGCAACCGCCCGAACCCGAAACGGCGCAGACAACCGGTGCCCGACGCTGCGGAGCGGCAGCGTCTGCCGGCGGCATCGGAGGCGGCGGGGCGGGCGTCGACGACAGCGTCCCCGTCTCCCCCGCCGCAACCACACGCTGCGTCCAAGCCGGTATGACAGCCTGTTCGGTCTGCGAGGCAGGCTCGTTCTGCGCAATCTGCTTATGCCGCATCAGCGACAACTCGCCGCACCCGGCAAAGCCCTCAACTTCGTCGAGTTCATCCGCCAGATTCACGCCGTGCACGTATCCCATATCTACAGCCGGGGAGTCGCCAGCGTGCTGCGCCGGCCCTCCAGCATCATCGTATACAAGGGGGTTCCGGGGGCGCCGACCATGCTCGGCTTCCGCTTTTCCATAATCATCAACACGCGGGCCTCTTGTAGCGCGAGGCGCCCCGGGTTCCCTATCAACAAAAGCATCGGGCTCAATCGTCATGCGCCGATCGGAATCAACCGCTCCCTCGCCCGCGCGCCCGTTGCCGCATATACTGTGCGCAGCGATGACCTCGGTCGCCCCCGCGCGAAACAGCCCCTCGATATCCGACGGATCGAGCGCTTCTATCAACACGACCACGCGACTCACGCGGCCTTCGGCCGTCAGGCGCGCAACAGTCTTGCGCACATCTTCGGTATCAAACAGAGACGCCGCGATGATGGCAGCCCCGCGGCGCGACGGAAACGCCCGCGCCATGGAAACCAGCCCGTCCAGGTCACCCACGCGAAGCACCTGTGCACCCGCATCACGGCCCTCGACTTCCTGCTGCAACAGCCCGTAATCGCCGCACGCGCAGCACGCAAGCCAGATCGCCTTCATCACTCGTCGCCTCCGCTCTTTTTGCCGCGCGCCGTGGCGGGAATCGTCAAGCTGACCGTTCCTTTGCCCGAGGCTCCCAGCAGTTCCTTGACGTCTTCGGGGTCAGCCGCCAGCGTCACCCATTCGATCTTGCCCTCGCGCGTGGCACCGGAATCCTCACTGGTATCGATCACGTGCGCGCCGCACAGCCGATCGGTTACGCCGTCTTTTTGCACATACACATCCACGTAGCTTCCCACGCCCGTAGCACCGCCGACCGAGTGCTCGGCATCGACCGCCACCGAAACGGCGACCTTGCCCTTAGGCACCTCGAGCTTGTGGCTCTCGGCCTTGCTGTAGACATTGCAGATCACGGCGTTTTTGGGAATACGCGAAGTCGTCACGTCGCCGCGCACCTGGCGCAGCTCGGTCGCCGCGTCACGCGGCAGCAAACTCGTCAGCCATTCCTGGGTTATGACATTGGTCTCATCGAGGGTCTCGCCCACATCGATATCGCGCGCCGCGACGCATACCTCGACGCGATCGCCACCGTACTTGGCCAAGGTCTCAGCCTGGACCTGTTCAGCTTGCGAGCGGATCGACGAGCCGTAAACCATGCAGAGCAGAGCAGCGAGCACGCCCGCGACCAGACTGATGGCGATGCGTTTGCTCTTGTTCACGGCCGCTCCTCTCATGGCAGTGCCGGGCGAATGCCCGTACCACCATTGTCTGGGCGGTCAGAGTGCAAAGCGGCGCAATTGCGATTTTGGTTTTCGATGTCAAACCAATCGCTGACCAAAAGCTGACCAGCCCGTCAAGCTCGTGGCAAGGTTTTGGTCAGTACGTCAGCAAACTGCATGTTTCGAGGCTTTTCCGCAGCAAAAAAGCCGTCTCCCGAACAGTTGGGAGACGGCTGTCATAGGAAAAATCAATTACAGATGGACATCGGGATCGAGCATTTGAGCACTCACGCGCATGGATGACGCCAAGTTTTGGAACGTTTCCAAACGCAGGCTGTCGATCTGCCCGGCGTCCTCGGCCTCGCGAACGGCACAACCCGGCTCATGGGTATGCGTGCAATCGCCAAACCGGCACGCACGCGATGCCTCGACAATCTCGGGGAAGGCGCGCGCCAGACCCCGCTCGTGACCCACGAGCGGTAGGCTGCGTAGGCCCGGGGCATCGGCGATCACGCCGGCGTCGCCCGGTAGCGCCACCATCACGCGCGCGACGGTAGTGTGACGGCCCTGGTCGTCGCGTTCGCGCACACCGCCGGTCGCCAACGCATCGTGGCCCAGCAGCGCATTGAGCAGCGTCGACTTGCCGGCACCCGATTCGCCCAAAATCATGGCACAGCCCCCGGCGGGCACGCAGGCGCGCACTTCGTCCAGGCCGAGGCCCTCGGCAGAAGATGTCACGATCACGCGCACGTCCGGACCCACCAGACGGCGCACGCGGTCCAGATCGCGCTCGAGCTCATCGGCCTCGCAGCGGTCGGCCTTGGTGAGCACCACCACCGGCTCGGCATCGCAATCGAGCGCCAACACCAGTGAGCGCGCCACGCGATCGAGCAGCACCTCGCCGGCGCCGAGCGCCTGCACGATCAGCACGCTGTCAACGTTGGAGCAGAGCACCTGGCGCTCACCGCGGGCACGGCCACGCCAACGCTCAAAGCTCGTACGGCGCGGTAGTACGCACTCGATGACGCCCATGTCGTGCCCGGGAGCACGGCGAACCGCCACGCGGTCGCCCACAGCGGGCAGCAAGACCTCGTCCTCGCCACGCGACTTGGCAAACCCTACGGCATGCTCGGCACGAAACGTGTCATCGGCAGTCGCCACCAGCGGAAACCCGCGGTCCAGGCGCACCACGGCACCGAGCTGCATCTGCTCGGGCTCCTCGGCCTGTGCGCAAAAGTCGTCAAATGCAGCCTGCTGAGCCGCATCGACCGGCAGGTCATCGAACGCCGGAACATCCTGCAGCGCATCAAGCCCCGGCACGCTTGCCAGCAGCTCCTCAGCAGACGCAGGGGCTTCGGTCGCAAGCTTCCGACGACGGTCACGCTTAGCCCGCGCCCCCGTCGTCTTTTTCTTCGCCTTAGCCTTAGCCTTGCCCACAAATGCCTCCCAGCACCCAAAATCACAACTGAGCAGGTATTTTAAATCAAAAAAAGCTGGCCGGGCAAAGCCCGACCAGCTCACAAACTTTCCCTCAGCCCTTTTTCATCCGCGCGCGAGAAAGCCAGCAAGGATACCACAGGGCCCGCCCCGGGAGTGTTTTCTTCTGAGCGATCCCGCAGCGCGAAGCGCGAGGACCAGCGAAGAAGAAAACACGCAGGGGCGGGCCCGGACAGGTTAACTTACTCCTTCTCGACCGCGCGCATGATCGCCTTGTAGATCTCCATCAGCGGAATGATCAGGAAGGCCAGGCCCAGGGCGGCGATAACACCCTTGAGTTCAAGCGTCACGGGGCCAAAGAACATCTCGGCAAGCGTCGGCTGCACGGTCACGATAACCGTCAGCACCAGCGCCAGCGCAGCCGAAGCCCAAAGCCACTTGTTCTGCTTCTTCATGCTAAACAGCGAAGCACGACGGCTGCGCATATTGAAGCAGTGGAAAATCTCGACCATGTTGAGCGTGATGAACGCCATCATCACGCCTTCCTCGTCGGCATTGCCGGCGATCATATCGGCGATGTGGATGTAGCCCATGTCAAAGTACACGCCCACAAAAAAGCTCGCCAGCACCAGCACGGTAATGATCAGGCCCTGGACCACGCAGTCCAGGCCCATGTGACCGGCAAAGACGCCGTCCTTGGCGTTGCGCGGCTTGCGCTTCATGATGTCGCCCTCGGCATCCTCCATGCCCAGCGCGAGCGCGGGGAAACAGTCGGTGACCAGGTTCACCCACAGCAGCTGCACCGGCTGGAAGATGGTAAAGCCGATGAGTGTGGCGATAAACACCGAGAAGACCTCGGCAAGGTTGGCCGAAAGCAAGAACTGGATGACCTTGCGGATGTTGTCGTAGATGCGACGGCCCTCTTCGCAGGCACCGATGATGGTGGCGAAGTTGTCGTCGGCGAGCACCATGTCGGCGACGTTTTTGGTAACGTCGGTACCGGTGATGCCCATACCCACGCCGATGTCGGCGCGCTTGATGGACGGGGCGTCGTTGACGCCGTCGCCGGTCATGGCGACGATCTGATCGCGCGACTTCCAGGCCTCGACGATGCGGGTCTTGTGCTCGGGCTGGACGCGGGCGTACACGCCGTAGTCCTCGATGTGCGCGTCGAGCTCCTCGTCGCTCATGCGGTCGAGGTCGGCACCGGTAATGGCCTGGCTGCGGTCGGCGACGATGCCCAGCTGCTTGGCGATGGCCACGGCGGTGTCGATGTGGTCGCCCGTGATCATGACGGTGCGGATGCCAGCGTCGTGCGCCTCGCGGATAGCGTCGGCCACCTCGGGACGGACCGGGTCGATCATGCCGGACAGGCCGCAGAAGACCAGGTCATGCTCAAGCGCAGCGGGGCTACAGTCGGCGGGAACCTCGGTGTAGGTGCGGCTCGCCAGCGCCAGCACGCGCAGGGCCTCGTCGGCCATAGCCTTGTTGGCTGCCACGAGCTCGGCGCGACGCTCCTCGGTCAGGGGGACGACCTTATCGCCCTCGTAGATATGGGTGCACAGGCCGATCACCACGTCGGGCGCGCCCTTGGTGTACTGCTCGTACTCGCCGTCCAGGGTCTCGACGACCACGGACATCATCTTACGGCCCGAGTCGAACGGGGCCTCGCCCACGCGCGGGTGCTCGGCAGTCAGGCCAGTAAGACCAGCCTTGCCGGCATCGTTGACGAGCGCGCACTCGGTCGGCTCGCCCACGGCCTCGCCCAGTTCCTCGTCCCACTGGGCATCGGAGCACAGCGCCATGCCGGCCAGGAACTTCTCCTTGGGCGCAGCGAGCTCGTGCTTGACGACGGTCATCTTGTTCTGGGTAAGGGTACCGGTCTTGTCGGAGCAGATGGTCTGCGTGCAGCCAAGGGTCTCGACGGCAGAAAGCTTGCGGATGATCGCCTGGCGCTTGGCCATCTTGGTCACGCCGAGCGAAAGCACGATGGTCACGACGGCAACCAGGCCCTCGGGAATGGCGGCGACGGCGAGCGAGACGGCGACCATAAAGGTGTCGAGCAGGGCAGTCGGGTCGGTAAGGACGTTACCCACGCCGTGACGGATGATGTCGACACCAAAGATCACGACGCAGATGACGATAACCATAATGGTAAGGATGCGGCTGAGCTCGGCGAGCTTCACCTGCAACGGTGTGAGCTCTTCCTTGGCCTCGGCAAGAGCGCCGGCAATCTTGCCCATCTCGGTGTTCATGCCGGTGCCGACCACGACGGCGCGACCGCGACCGTACACCACGGTGGAGCCCATGTAGCACATGTTCTTGCGGTCGCCGAGCGGCACGTCGTCGGTGCCCGCGGCAAGCTCAATCACGTTGGTGTGCTTCTCGACCGGCACGGACTCGCCGGTGAGTGCGGCCTCTTCGATCTTCATCGTGGCGCTCTCGAGGACGCGGCAGTCGGCCGGGACCGAGTCGCCCGCCTCGAGCATGATCACGTCACCGGGCACGAGCTCGACGCTCGGCAGGTGTACGAGCTTGCCGTCGCGCAGCACCTTGGACTGCGCCGCGCTCATTTTCTGCAGGGCCTCGAGGGCCTCCTCGCTTTTAGCCTCCTGGACCACGCCCAGCACCGAGTTGACGATAACGACGAACATGATGATGGCGACATCGGCAAAGTCCGCCTCGCCCTTGACCATGCCCGTAAGTGCGCTGATAACGGCGGCAACGATCAGCATGATGACCATGGGGTCGGCCATCTGCTCAAAGAAACGCTTCCATAGCGGCGTCTTCTCAGCTTCCTCGAGCTTGTTAGGGCCTGTCTTGGCAAGGCGCGACGACGCCTCGTCGTTGCTCAGGCCGAGGTTCTCATCGACACCTTGGTCGCTGAGCACCTCCGCCGCGGCGGACAGGTATTCCTTTTGCATATAGAGTCCCCTCCTGGGATTCGGGCCACTCAGCAGATTGATGCCCGATCATAATTCCCAGGAGAAGGGCAAGGGCTCATCAAGGCTGCCGTGCTGAGCGGCAGTTGATAGTGGAGCTATGGTACCCCAAAGCGACGCGTCTAGCCAAAACATTCCATCTGGAAACACGGCACAGGCGCAACGGTGCAGACAGTGTGATGCTCAAGATTGATAAAACGTTTTTTCTTCGGCGCATCATCGAACTAAAATATCGCCCAGATAGCAGCGGTTAGAACGGTTGGTAAAGTTTTTGCATATACCGTTTTTCCGCAAAAAATGAACTTCTAATTCGGCATACGGTCGATTTTTTGGGGTATTCGGTCGGCATTTCGTTATAATCATCTCAGTTTTATTTCTTATGGTTTATCTATCAGCGCAAGACGATGTCAGATGGAGGTCTGAATGTACAAGCGCACCAAGATTGTATGCACCATGGGTCCCGCCTGCGATAGCGACGAGACCATCCGCGAGATGATCAAGGCGGGCATGAACGTCGCCCGTTTTAACTTCTCGCACGGCTCCTACGACGAGCACCACGGTCGCATCGAGCGCGTCCGCCGTATTTCCAAGGAGCTCGGCATGCCCGTCGGCATCCTGCTCGACACCAAGGGCCCCGAGGTCCGCACCGGCCTTTTGGTCGACGGCAAGAAGGTTGCCGTCAAGACCGGCGACAAGATCGTCGTCACCGCTCAGCCCACGTCCGAGGATTTCCACGGCACCGCTGAGCACATCTCCCTCGACTACCTGGCTCTGCCCTCCGAGGTCGAGAAGGGCTCCCTCATCCTGATCGATGACGGCCTGGTTGCCCTCGAGGTCGAGTCCGTCGACGGCCAGGACATGACCTGCGTCGTTAAGAACGACGGCCTGATTGGCGAGCGCAAGGGCGTCAACATGCCCAACGTCAACATCTCTCTGCCCGCCATCACCGAGCGCGATCGTCAGGACATCCTCTTTGGCCTGACCGAGAACATCGACTACATCGCCGCTTCCTTCATCCGTGACGGCGAGTCCGTCCGCGGCATCCGCAAGCTTTGCCGCGAGAACGGTGGCGAGCACGTGACGATCTTCCCGAAGATCGAGTGCGCCCTGGGCGTCGAGAACTTCGACGAGATCCTCGAGGCTTCCGATGGCATCATGGTCGCCCGTGGCGACCTGGGCATCGAGATCAAGCCCGAGCTCGTTCCGCACATCCAGAAGGAGATCATCGCCAAGTGCAACGCGGCCTACAAGCCCGTTATCACCGCTACGCAGATGCTCGACTCCATGCAGCAGAACCCGCGCCCGACGCGCGCCGAGGTTGCCGACGTCGCTAACGCCATCTACGACGGCACCGACGCCGTTATGCTTTCCGGCGAGTCCGCTGCCGGTAAGTACCCGGTCGAGGCCGTCAAGATGCAGGCCAGCATTGCTCTCGAGACCGAGAAGTACCTCCCGGCTCACGCTCCGCTCGAGGTTCCGGCCGATGCTCACGGCACCCGCGTTGTCAACAACGTTGTGGGTATGTCCGCTGTGAACATGGCCACCACCGTTGGCGCCAAGTGCATCACCGTGCCGACGACCACCGGTCGTACCGCTCGCCTGATCTCGCACTTCCGTCCCAACATGCCGATCTGCGCGTTCTCCCGCCACGAGTGGGCCGTCCAGCAGATGATCATGTACTGGGGCGTTATCCCGCACCAGGCCGAGATTACCCAGGGCACCGTCAACGGCACGATCGTCAAGGCGATCGAGACCGCTAAGGAGCTCGGCTACGTTAAGACTGGCGATTTGACCGTCGCTACCGCCGGCGATCCCCGTATGAGCGTCCAGCTCGAGGACAAGGTCTCCTCGACCAACGTCGCTTACGTCGCTCAGGTGCGCTAAATCGCACTTGCAAGCAGATTTGCATTGCAAAGGGCCCGGAAGGCATTGCCTTCCGGGCCCTTTTTCTGTGCCAATGCCGGCGCACGGCAAAACACGCACTCATTTCTTTACCAAAAGCGCGAAATCCACCCTTCGAGGCCCAAAAATAAAGTCCCAAGCGCTAAAAGTGTTCGCCCGGTGGCAAACCCACACCTTAACCGACGCTGCTAAATCGTTTTAGCAAGAGTCAGATCGACCTGGTTTTCGGAAGTGCGGGGAAAAATTGCTTACCCCGAGCACAAGCCCTTTTATTTCAACAAAACCCCTGATAAAGTTGGCTCAAATACCGCTTGTGCTTTGCCTGTTTGTCTTTTTCCCCGCACTTCCGAAACCGATAGCTTTTCTAGCCCAAACTACGCTCAAACGATCGGATCGCTATGTCATTTCTTGCCTGCGGACCCACCGCTTTTCAGTACTATCGCATCCCGCCCCAGATACTGGGACTCTATCCGGCAATCCTGCCGCCTGACCATGACCATCGCTTGGTGCATTACTCAAAACAGCCAGTATTTAAAGACTTGCTCGGCACACCAGTTTGGAGATTCGTGGGCGAAAGAAAACAGCGCGCGAACGGAAAGCTATTTCACAGCCGTCTGCTAACCCAAGAGCCGCCTCCTGGGTCGTTTAGGCAGACTGAACATGGGTTTGATGTCACGTCGCCTGAGTTTACGCTACTCAACCTTGCTACGCAGGTCTCCCGCAACCAGCTACTTATGGCGTGCTACGAGATGTGCAGCTCGTTTGCTGTGTTTACGCCCTGCGAGCGTACACAACAACAGCTCGATGAAGCTATTTCGCTTAAGCTCATTCCACCCAACTGTGGCTGGGAGCGTGTTGTCGACACCAAAGGCAATGGCACCAACTTGTGGAATCGCACGCCGCTTCTTTCCGCAGCGGATATCGCCGCGTTCACCAAGCAGGCCGCAGGCCTGCGCGGCGTTAAACAACTGCGCTGGGCGGCCGAGCACATGACGGGGCAGACCGCCTCGCCCTTCGAAGTACAGACTTCCATGCTTGTCTCGCTCCCCCGCAACGAGGGCGGCATGGGCATCAACATCGCAAACAACGTGCGCATCCCACTCAGCGACGCCGCGCGCTCACTGTATGACAAAACCTGCTGCTACGCCGATATCTTCATAGAGAGCAACATCGACAGCATGGGCGTCATTTTGGAATGCCAAGGCCGCTCCGCCCATGACAGCGAAGCCGCAAGTCTCTCCGATGCCGAGCGCACCACCGCCCTCACAAGCATGGGCTATGACGTTATCCAGATAACCTATGAGCAAATCAAGGACACGAAGAGCTTTAACAACATCGCCGAGCTCATTCATAAAAAGGCGGGGCTCCCCTACATCCCAAAGACCGATCAGGAACGCACCGCCGCAGAAACCCTGCGACGGGAGCTGTTGGTCAATTGGGATGAACTGTTCTCCGTTAAGCCGGCCGGCTAGCAGCTAGCGATCAGAGGGACTGCGGGAACGTCAGAAGCGGCAACGCGAGCCGCAAAGCCCGCTTCGGTCAGCTCGATGACCTCGGTAAACGTTGCGTCAAAGAATTTCTCGGTCAGCAGGCGGTACGGCGGATGATCGGGCTCGCCGGGGTTTTCGCGTACAATCTCGTGCATGACGCCGATGGTCTTGAGCACATACTCCTTATGGATGGGATACTGCCCAAAACGCGTCGCAGCGGTATACAGGCGATCGGTCGCACGCGGGATGGAAACAATGCCCAGCGTCTTGCCAAACCAGTCAAAGTCGCCTTGCTTTTTAATGCGGAACTCCTCACACGGCTTGCCGCCATGCGCCTCCAGGTACTGATTCACACGCGTATTCCAAACCGTGTCGGCCACCAGATGCGACCAGACGCCCAGTGTTAAATCGAGCAGCGACTGCGCCACATCTTCGGACGCAAGCGAGAACTCACAGGTGCCGGGACCGGCAACCGGCTCGGCATCCTTGTAGCGCTGGGGATAGTGCACGCGGTTCAGCCGCTCGCGTTCCTCGATAATCGAGGTCGCCGCGGCCGGCGCACCGGTGGGCAAACTTTTAAGCAACGGTGCCACATAGGTATCCCAGAACTCATGCTCACGAGGCTTAGGGATGGGCTCAGGCTTGGCAAAGTGCGTAATGCGGTACGGGATGGGATCGGCGATGCCAGGGACCATATAGCCCACGAAGATATCCGGAACCACGCAGCCAAACAAAAAGGCATTGCGGTCGCGCACGCTCTTGGCAAGCGCACCGGTGCGCTCCAGCAAACGCTCCGTCTGAGCGATATGAATGTTCCAGCTTGGCATAGCCACCCCCATAAAAACCTGGATAACTATACCATCACGGCAAAGCCGCGCGAACGGCTACGCACGCTCTACGCAGCAACTAGTCCGTAGCACCGCTTTCGGTTCCATACGACGGCGAAGGCGCCTCGACCACATGGTGATATCGATCGATATAGATGGCGCGGGCACCCAGGCGTCGCACCAAATCCTGGTGATGTGTGCTCATCAAGACCGTCTTACCCGCCGCGACGTAGGCCAGCAAGAAGTTGACCACGATGTCGCATGAATCCTCGTCGAGCCCATTGGTAGGCTCGTCGAGAACCAAGATATCCGGGTTCATCGACACCACCGCAGCCAGCGCAACGCGCTTCTTTTGCCCGCCCGAGAGCTGATAGGGAGAGGCGTCGGCAAGGTCAGCAACCTGGAACAGCCCCATGGCATCGCGCACGCGGCGCTCGAGCTCGTCTGCCGGCAACCCCATCTGCGCGGGACCAAACGCGACTTCCTCGCCCACCGTAGCGCAGAACAGCTGGGCGTCGGCATTCTGGAACACAAAGCCCACGCGCTGATGAAAACGCTGAGCGGCCGCGGAATCCTTTAGAAACGCCGCATCGATCACGCGCCCGTCAAACAGGTATGCCCCTGCGTCCGCGAGTTCAAGGCCGTTGATAAGGCGCATAATCGTCGTCTTGCCGCAGCCGTTAGGACCGAGCAGGGCAACGAGTTCGCCACGATCGACCTGCAGCGACACGCCATCGACAACCGTATGTCCCGCATAGGAGAACACTACGTCGCGCAGCTCGATGAGCGGCGTGACCTCGGCGCCGCCCGCACCGTTCGTGCCCACCGCATTATTCATATCGATCGTCAAAACGTCGCCCTTCCCTATTTGCATCCCCAGCCGGAACCAGCAGCGCCTACAGCACCGCGCATAACACTGCCAGCAGCGCCACGCCGGCCGCGTAAACCGCATCGCGCCAGCCAAACCCGGCGCGCGCGGGCGCCGGATACGCACCGGCAAAGCCGCGGCAAAGCATAGCCTCGTCCATCGCGCGGCTGCATTCCATCGCCTTGATAAAGGTCATGCCCATGATACCCGCGATCGAATCGGTACGCGAAAATCCCTCAGGCGCACGGCCCACGCTGCGCAGCATGACCGATTCGCACAGATTGTGCGCCGTGCGACCCAGCACCTCGATGTGTTTGAGCGCCATATCGAACGTAAAGATAACTTCGTCGGGTAGATGCAGCATCTTGAGCGCCGACGACATGCGGCTCCACGTGAGGGTCCACGAAACGCCCAGCACCAGCGACACATTAATAAAGATCTTGAGCGCAATCTTGAGCATGGCGCCCGCGGCAGAAGCGTCCAGCAGCAAGGCGGGCAGCGCCAGAACCACCGCGAGCCCCGCGGCAGCCAACGCCGGCACAAAGGTCGCGCGTAGCCCGCGCACCGGGCGCACCGCGACCAGCACCAACACGATCGCCGCCATCAGCATCAGATACAGCGGGCTTTGCGTCAGACACACGCACAGGACGCAAACGAACATCCCCACCAGGCGCACCGGAGCCGAAACGCAAGAAAGGGCGCGGTCGACCATCGACCCGCCCTCGTGCGCGCCTCCACCCAGGCGAACCCGCTCAAGCAGGCTCGCCAGGTGCAGGACATTCTTTTGCATCACACGATGCCGAGCCCCCGCGGGCTCGTAACGCTGCTCGACCGCAAGCCAGCTAGGCAGCTCGGCTATTGCCATGAGCACCGCTTTCCTTGACCGTCAGCGAGACCAGGCGGAATACGATGGTAAGCACCACCACGCCAATCACGCCCGAAAGGATATACATGGCAGCCTGGCCGGCAAAGCCAAGACCCTGCTCCTCGGAATAGGCCTGAAGATAATCGCCCGTGGGCAGTGTATCGGCAAACGTCGGAGCGTCGAGACCGACCGAAGCCTGCAGGCTGTCGTCGCCAGCCTCCTGAACGGCGGTCGCGGCGCCCTCGGCGTCCCACTCGCCCCAGGCGTCACCGGTGGCCAGCAGGCCAAGCGGCGTTGCAGCCACGAGCACAGCGACCAGGATGAGCGTAGGAACCAGCGAGGCCTTCTTGGCAGCAGCGCCCTCGGCAGCAAGCTGGCCATCGACGGCCTCGGGACCGACGATAACGCCCGGCGCCGTCTTCTTAATGAAACCGTAGATGGCGGCCGTCGCCACGCCCTCAACCACGCCGGCGACCAGCATATGCGGGATCAACATGGCAGGAATAGCCACGGACAGCGGGAAGGGGCAGTACAGCGGAGCGCCCGAAGCATTCATGAAGAGCATCGGCTGAATACCAAACTCGATTGCCGCGCACAGGGCCGCCAGGCACAGGCCGACCCAGCCGCTCACGATGGCAGAAACCGAGGTGCCCCAGCTCTTGTCGTGCAGACGGCTGTTGAGCGCACGGAACACGATGGCCGCGGCAAACGGCAGCACGAAGGCCATGTTAAAGCAGTTGGCGCCAAAGGACAGGATGCCACCGTCGCCAAACAGCAGCGCCTGCAGCGCCAGCGCAACCGAAACCGCAATGGCCGCGGCCTCGGGACCCAGCAGCAGCGCAATGAGCGCGCCGCCAACGGCGTGACCCGTGGTGCCGCCGGGCAGCGGCACATTGAACATCATGAGCAGGAAGGAGAACGCGGCGCAGATGCCCAGGAAAGCCATGTGCTCGCGATCGAGCGTGGCGCGCACCTTCTTGATGCAGTGGACCCAAACGGGCACCATTGCCACCGCCATGACGGCATCGGTCTGCGGGGACAGATAATTATCTGGAATGTGCATGTACGCCTCCCGGTTGTCGGCGCACAGAATTGCAACGCCGCTTAAATCGCCTTGTCAGTGTTACGTATTGTCAGATTCGTAACACGCCGCGGGCTATCATAGCAAAACGGCGCGCTGCCGACAAAGCAGCACGCCGTTATGTAATGCGCGTGTCATATATGCAGGATCAACGGTGCCTTATACCGAACACCGCGGTCACGCAGAGCCCACAGCAACCGCCATCAGGCCCTACGCCCCCAGCGCAAGCCCTATCCGCGGACCTCGCCGTTCACACCCTTGCACACCTTGGTGACGATCTTCTGGTGCGCTTTCTCGACCTCTTCGCTGGTGAGCGTGTGGTCGTCGGAGCGATACGTAAGCGCAAAGGCCATGGACTTCTTGCCCGCTCCGATGCGGATGGGATCGCGGTAGACATCGAACAGGCGCACGCCCTCAAGCAGCTTGCCGCCGGCGCTGGTAATGCGGCGCTCAAGATCCTCGCAGGTCACAGCATTGTCGACCACGATAGCAAGGTCGTGCTCAACGGCAGGGTACTGCGAGAACTCGCGGTAGTTCTCCTGGTTGCGGGCGCCCTTGATCAGCTTGTCCAGATCGAGCTCAAAGGCAACGACGACCTCGTCGATGCCCATCGCCTCGCGCGCCTTGGGGTGAATCTCGCCGACCCAGCCCAGCACGGTGCCGCCGGACAGAACCTCGGCAGCACGACCCGGCTGCAGGAAGGCATAGTCCTCGCCCTCGACGGGACGGAAGCGAACCTTCTCGATGCGCAGCTGGGCGAGCAGTTCCTCGACAATGCCCTTGCCAAAGAAGAAGCGCAGCTTGCGGTACTTCATGCTCCAGGACTGCTCGCTCCACTGGCCAGAGAGCACACCCGCCACGGACTTGGTCTCCTTGGGCAGGCTGGCATTCTCGCGACCGTGGAACAGGCTGCCGACCTCGTACAGGTGCACGTTGGGCGTACCGTGCGCCTCGTTGTAGGCCACGGACTGCAGCAGGCCCGGCAGCAGCGAACGACGCATCTCGGTCTGCTCGGCTACCAGCGGGTTCATGAGCACCACGGGGCAGCCGCGGCCCTCGGTGGACATGCCGATCTTCTCCAGGTCGCCCGGGGCGGCAAAGCCAAAGGTCGTGGTCTCGTTAAGGCCGCAGGCGCGCAGGATCTCGCCGACCTTACGGGTGAGCTTCTGCTCGCGGGTCAGGCCGCCGATGTGGTTCTTGGCAGCCGGGATGGTCGCCGTCACGCGGCCCATGCCCCACAGGCGCAGGACCTCCTCGATCAGGTCGATCTCGCGCGGCAGATCGGGACGGAAGCTCGGCGGGGTGACCATAAAGTCCTCGCCGTCGCGCTCGACGGTGCAGCCCAGACGGGTGAGCGAACGCTCGATAAAGTCGGGCTCGATGTCGGCACCGCAGATGGCATGCACGCGGGCCAGGCGCAGCTTAATGCTGTTGATGGTCTTGGGCGCGGGGAACACGTCGACATAGCCGGGAGCGACCTCGCCGCCGGCGATCTCCTCGATGAGTGCGCAGGTAACGTTGGCGACGTCCACGCAGCCGGTCTCGTCGACCTGGCGCTCAAAGCGAATGGAGGCGTCGGAGATCAGCGACAGATCGCGGCTGGTGTGCGAGGTGCGACCGGCGTTGAAGCAGGCGCTCTCGACCATCACGTCGACGGTGTCGTCCTCGATCTCGGAATCCATGCCGCCCATAACGCCGGCCAATGCCACGGGACGCTCGCCGTCGGTGATAAGGCCCATGCCGGCGTCGAGCGTGCGCTCCTCGCCGTCGAGCGTCGTGAACTTCTCATCCTGCTGGGCGGCGCGGACCACCACGCGGCGGCGGCCATCGCGCTCGGCAAAGGTGTCCAGGTCAAAGGCATGCAGCGGCTGACCGGTGAGCATCATCACATAGTTGGTGATGTCGACGATGTTGTTGTGCGGGCGCACGCCCAGGGCGTTGAGGCGCTTGACCATCCAGTCGGGCGAGGGGCCGACCTTCACGTTGCGCACGATGCGGGCGACGTAGCGGTCGCACAGGCCCTCGTCGGCGATCTCGACCGAAAGCTCGTCGTCGGTCGCGCGGCCGGTCTCGGCCTTGATGGCGGGCAGCTCAACGTGGAAATCGCGGTCGAAGATGGCGCCGGTCTCGCGGGCCATGCCGATCATGGACAGGCAGTCGGGACGGTTGGGCGTGATCTCACAGTCGAGCACGGTATCACTCGAGCCCACGTACTCGGCAAACGGCATGCCGCAGGGCGTGTCCTCGGGCAGGATCATGATGCCGGAGTGGTCGCCGCCCAGGCCGAGCTCGCGCGCGGAGCAGTTCATGCCCATGGACACGACGCCGCGAAGCTTGCTCTTCTTGATCTTGACGTCGCCGGGAAGCACAGCACCGATCATGGCCGTGACGATGTGGTCTCCGGCCTCGAAGTTCTGCGCGCCGCAGACAATCTGCAGCGGAGCGGGGTTGCCGTCGGAGTCGAGATTCTTGTCACCCACATCGACCGAGCACACATACATGTGGTCGCTATCGGGGTGTGGGGTCTTGGTGAGCACCTTGGCAGTCACCACGTGGTCGAAGGACTCGCCCACGGTGTCGATCGCCTCGACCTCGGTGCCGGTACGGATATATTCGTCCGAAAGGGTCTTGGGATCCTCCGGAATATCGATCATGGTCTTGAGCCAGTCGTAAGAAACGCGCATGTAGCTCTCCTAGTTCTTAATCTCCGCATAGGGAGGAATATCAAATGAAGACGTTCGCCTTAGGGTTGTCCAGGTGCCCCAGGTTGGCGTGAAAGAGGAGCGACGCGTACTAAAGGTACGCGAGCGACGGTTTGAACGCCAAGATGGGGTGCCTGGGCAAGCCTAAAATTGGTTCAGGAAGCGCATATCACCTGTCATGAGCGTTCGCAGGTCGGGCAGGTCGTAGCGCAGGGCCGCGACGCGCTCGGCGCCAATGCCAAAGGCGAAGCCGGTGTACTTCTCGGGGTCGATGCCGCAGTTGATAAGGACGTTGGGGTCGACCATGCCGCAGCCCAGGATCTCGATCCAGCCGCTGTGCTTGCAGAAGTTGCAGCCCTTGCCGCCGCACACGTGGCAGCTCACGTCCACCTCGCAGCTCGGCTCGGTGAAGGGGAAGAAGTGCGGGCGGTAGCGCGTCTTGCGGTCCTCGCCAAACATGCACTTAACAAAGTAGTCGAGCGTGCCCTTAAGGTCGCCAAAGGTGATGCCCTCGTCGACGACCAGGCCCTCGATCTGGTTGAACTGCGGCAGGTGGCAGGCGTCGGCCGTGTCGGGACGGTAGACGGTGCCCGGGCAGATCATGTAGATGGGCGGCTTTTGCGACTCCATGGTGTGGATCTGCACGCCCGAGGTCTGGGTGCGCAGCAGCACGTCGGACTCGCCATGGGCGTGAGCCTCGGGGTGCGCGACGCTGCCGGGGTTGTTGTCGACCACGTAGAAGGTATCGCGGGCCGAACGGCTCGGGTGATCCATGGGGGCGTTGAGCGCGGTGAAGTTGTAGTAGGATGTGTCGACCATGGGGCCGGACTCGACGGTGTAGCCGATGCCGCAGAAGATGTCCTCGGCCTCCTCGATGATCTGCTTGATCAGGTGCTGGTGACCGATCTGCGGACGGATGCCCGGCAGCGTGATGTCGACGGCCTCGTGCTCGAGTGCGTGCTTGAGGGCGGCGGCCTTCATCTCGGTGGTGCGCTCGTCGAGCATGCCCTCGATCAGCTGGCGCATCTCGTTGGCGCGCTTGCCCATCATGGGACGATCCTCGGGGGCGAGCTTGCCCATCATGCGCATCAGGCCGGTGATGCGGCCCTTGCGGCCGAGCAGCTCAACGCGCGCGGCCTCGAGCTTTGCGGCGTCGTCGGCACCTGCGACGAGCTCCTTGGCCTCTTCCTCGAGTTTGACCAGATCATCAATCAGACTCATGTCTTCCCTTTCGTCTCTCGCGCATCCACTTGCCGCGGCGGCTGGAGCCACCCGGCGCTGCGAATGTGCGGCCCGGTTCGGTAACAAAAAACCGCCCTCAGGCATGTGCATTGCCCAAGGACGGTTGAATTCCGCGGTACCACCTTGTTTGACCCGGCGGATGTCTGGCCCGCCGCGCCCACTCTTTGCCCCTTGTCGCGAGGCTCACGGCTTCCCTACTGGGGCTTCGCCGCCGCTGGCCGCGTGCCCGTTGAGGTCGCTGCTCGGGAGTGAACGCTTGGCCCTTGCCGCCGCAGGAAGGCTTGCAGCCCATGACCTTCCCTCTCTTGCCGGCGACACGGCGGGCAAAACCCTCTCCGTCAACGCATTGGGCTACAGGATACCACATTGTTTGGTTGTATCGCCGCGTTCCGTTTTGTTCGTGCTGGGTACAAGGCAGATAGCTGTGCAAACTGGCCGTGCGCCCATCCGTGGCGCTCGGCTCGCGAGATCAAGGATAAGGTATGGGAAAGAAGCACGATAAGAAGGTCGAGTCCGCAGCGGGCAAGACGCCCAAAGGCATGAAGGTCGATAAGGCCGTCAAAAAATTCCGCAAGCTCGAGGACAAGCTGTGGACCCGCGAGTACCTGCTCAAGATTGCCGAGTTTGACGGCGCGACCATTGCCCCCGCCAACGGCGCCGCAGCGCGCGCCGACGCCATGGGCACCCTTGCCGGCGAGCATCATAAGCTCCTGACCAGCGAAAAGTCTGTCGAACTTGTGCGCTCGCTGGCACGCGAAACCGTCGCCGGCGGCAAGATCGACGACCCGCAGCTGCTCGACGAGATCCGCGTGCTCGGCCGCGACCAGCGCGAAGCGAGCGTCATTCCCACCGAGGAGGCCGAGGCCTGGACCAGGCTCACCTGCGAGGCCGACGCCGTGTGGCACAAGGCCAAGACGGCCAATGACTGGGCGAGCTTTGAGCCCTATGTGGATAGAATCGTCGCCCAACTTAAGCATCAGGCCGAGCTCATGGACCCCAAGCGCGACCCATACGATGTTTGGCTCGACCAGTACGAGCGCGGCCTTTCCGCCAAGAGCTTCGATGCGTTTTGCGATGAGGTCAAGGCGACGGTCGTGCCGCTCGTGCACGCCATCGGCGAGCGCGGCCAGCAGCCCGCTGCCGACTTTTTGCACGCCCGCGTGCCCGAGGCCGCCCAGCGCGCCATGAGCTTCGACCTTATGAAGCTCGTCGGCCTGGACCTGGACGACACCACGCTTGCCTTTACCGAGCACCCGTTTAGCGAGGGTTTTGCCGTGGGCGACGCGCGCATCGCCACACACATCTACGAGGACGACTGCATCTCCAACGTCTACAGCATCATCCACGAGGCGGGCCACGCCATGTACGAGCTGGGCGTCAATCCTGCCTATGCGCGCACCTGTCTTGAAGGTGGCACCTCCATGGGCATCCACGAGAGCCAGAGCCGCTTTTTCGAGAACACCGTGGGTCGCAGCCGCGCCTTTATGGGCCCGCTGCTCGAGGTACTGCGCCGTCACGCGCCCGAGGTCTACGGCGACGTCGACGAGGATACGCTCTACCGCGCCGTGAACATCGCGCAGCCGTCGTTGATCCGCACCGAGGCGGACGAGCTCACCTATCCGCTGCACGTTATGGTGCGCTACCAGATCGAGCGCATGCTGTTTGCCGGCGAGGCCACGGCCAAGGACATCCCCGCGCTTTGGAATCGCTTTATGGACGAGTACCTGGGCATTCCCGTTCCCGACGACACGCACGGCTGCCTGCAGGATACGCACTGGAGCGGCGGCTCGTTTGGCTACTTCCCCACCTATGCGCTGGGCAGCGCCTACGACGCCATGTTTGTGCCGGCCATGTGCCGCGACGGCGTCGACCTTACCGGTGCCTGCGCGAGCGGCGATCTGGCGGCCGTCCGCACCTGGCTGGGCGAGCACATTTGGCAGTGGGGCCGTGCCAAGGACGCACCGGAGCTCATCAAGGGCGCGTGCGGCATGGACTTTGACGCCCGTTACTACTGCAGCTACCTGCAGGACAAGTTCACCACGCTCTACGAGCTGTAAAGCCCTACCAGCACGTTAACGCAAAGGGGGCGCCGCAGGATCCATCCCGCGGCGCCCCCTTTTTCCACCTAGTCATTGGGGACGTTCTTAAACGTCCAGGTTGACGCCGATGTTCTGGAAACGTCAGCGAAAACGACCCTAAGCGAGCAAGGTGACGTGAAATGAAAGGGCGCTGACCTTCTGGTCGCGCCCTTGAAATTGAACGTCAGATTGCCGCTTGGGGCCGTTTGCAGCGTCGAGCAGTTACGCGGTTTGGTAAAACCGCGTAACTAAAGAGCCTCGAGTGCAGCGGCGATGCGCTTCATGGCGGCGTCGGCGGCGGCTTGGTCCGGAGCCTCAGCCAACACGCGAATCACCGACTCGGTTCCGCTCTTGCGCACGAGCACGCGGCCCTCGCCCGCCAGCGCGGCCTCGGCCTCGGCGATTGCGTTCTGCACGCCCATGTTCTCGAGCGCGGCATCCTTGTCGGCCACGCGCACGGCAACCTGCGCTTGCGGCAGCAGCTTGCACGGAGCCGTGAGCTGCGAGAGTGTCTCGCGCTCGGCGCGAATCACTTCCATCACGCGCAGCGAGGTCATAATGCCGTCGCCCGTGCGCTCGATATCGCCGAAGATCGTATGACCCGTCTGCTCGCCGCCCAGGCTGTAGCCGCCCTCGCGCATCTTGGCGTACACATGACGGTCGCCCACGCCGCTGGTCACGGCGCTCAGGCCGGCAAGCTCCAGCGACTTGACCAGGCCAAAGTTGCTGGCAATCGTCGGCACCACGGTACCGCCCGAAAGGCGCCCGTGCTTGTTCAGGTACACGCCGCACACGTACAGGATCTGGTCGCCGTCGACCACACGGCCGCGCTCATCCACGGCCAGGCAGCGGTCGGCATCGCCGTCGTAGGCAAAGCCCACGTCCAGGCCCTGCTCCACCACGTGGCGCTGCAGGCGCTCCATATGCGTGGAGCCACAGTCCACATTGATGTTAAATCCGTCGGGCGCGGCGTTGATCACGCGCACGTCGGCGCCCAGTGCGTCGAACACCGGCTTGGCCACCGAGGATGCCGAGCCGTTGGCGCAGTCGATGCCGATCTTGACGCCCTGCAGCGAAAAATTGGCGCTCGCGATGAGCGAGGCAATATAGCGGTTGCGGCCCTGCATGTAGTCCACCGTGGCGCCAATGTGGTTGCCCGTTGCCAGCGGAACTTCGCTCTTGCCATCGATATAGTCCTCGATGAGCTCCAGCACGTCCTCGTCCATCTTAAAGCCGTCGCTGTTGACGAGCTTAATGCCGTTATCGCAAAACGGGTTGTGGCTCGCACTGATCATGATGCCGCAGTCGAAGCAGCCCTCCACGGTCTGATGCGCCACGCCCGGCGTGGGGATCACGTGCAGCATATATGCGTCCGCACCGCTCGCGACCAGGCCACTCACCAGCGCCGCCTCAAACATATAGCTCGAACGACGCGTGTCCTTGCCCACGATGACGCGCGCCTTGCGCTCGCGGTTGGCGCCGTAATACCAGCCCACAAAACGGCCAATCTTATAAGCGTGCTCTACCGTCAGCCCAACGTTGGCCTCACCGCGAAAGCCGTCGGTGCCAAAGTACTTCATATCTTACTTATCCTGTTCGAACGTTTGAGCGGTTGGCGTGGTACGAACCTTAAGCTCTTTGTGCCCAGAGTCCTTCGAAGTCGTGACCGTATACTCGACCTTTATGTCTTGTCCAAGAAGCATGTGGACACCGCCCCATGCAACCTTCAAGCCATCGTGCGTCGCTTCGTTCATCTCGATAGAACCGGAGCCCGAAGTCTTAATATCCGAAATGCTGCCTCCCGCAGGAGCATAGAGATAAAGCCTCAGCACCTCATCGTCAATATCCTGGCTAATGCCGTTATGGCCCTGGAAATAACCAGGCATCTCGGCCTTCTCCTGGGGGGTCATCGTGTTCTTGAGCGAGGTGGTCACTCGATACGTCGTCGAGCCATCGGCATTTTCAACCGAAGAATCGATGGTGACTCGCTTATCGAGGAACCAATCCATCTTTGAATAGCTGTAGTTGTTCACATAGACGCCCAAAATCGGAGCCTCCGACGTATCGGTTTGGAGAGCGCCCGATATTCCAAGAGCCTTCGCGGCCTTTTCCTCGTCATCATTTCTCGAATACATGAGGATGCGACCCTCGGAAGCGCCCTTTTCGATGGCGGCAGCAATCTTAGTAATATCGCTGGAGCCCAGTTCGTCCACGATCTTGTTAAAAGCTGATCCGGCAACCGCCGCAAAAATGGCGTCCTGTTCCTCTACCGGGTAATTCCAATAAATATCGTGCAGCAGCACCTTTGCGGCGTTGCTTCCATCAACGACGGTGCCGTCAGGAAGCTGTGTGCCGCCTACAACGCCGAGCATATACTGCAAAAATACCGGATCGACTGCAAATACGCCGTCGATGTCATCGCCGACAATGGCCTTCTGCATATCACTGGCAAGCTGAGCCGCACGCGGATAATCAGGCGTCATCGTAACGTCGCCCATCGTGTATCCGAGCGTGTTGAATCCGGTCAGGCCCCATCCGGTCGTGAACAAGTTTGCCTCTTCATCGGTGATGGGAAGCGGGCTCAAAGGCTCTTTCATCATGTCGACTTTGACAAAATCGCCCAGTTCGAGCTTACCGTCAGTCACCGACATCACGCCGCGAGAACCGGGGAAACCGCCGCAGGCGCGGATCTCGACATTGCTCATCGCGAGCACAAGGTAATGACGCGTCTGGCCGTTGGCGCCGAGCATCTGGGGAAGGACGGGGGCGACCTTCTCCGCCGCGTCAACCGCGCCGTTGAGGGTGACAAAGCCGTCCTTGGCCTTATCGACCAGCTCGGTCACCTGGGAAATATGAGTATCGCCAATGCCCTGGACCTTCTCGTTGGCGCTCTTGAACACCTTCGAGCTGCTGGAAAGCGAATCGGCGACCGCCTGCAGCGCAGACACGTTAATCATGCCGTCCTGGAACAGCTTGCCGGGCGTAGCCTGCGAAAGGTTATCGGCCATGGGAACCAGCGCGTTGCTCGAGACATCGGACAGGGCATCAATCATGGTGCGGGCTGCGTTGATGTCACTGCCATACACCGGGATAAACGAAGCCGCCGTCCACAGCGGACTCGAGGTCTCCGCCTTCATGCTGTCGCAGAGCTCATCGATCTTCTTCGCGTCGTCGGGCAGCGTCGAAAAATCGCCCGACGTGACCTTGTCCTTAAGGCCACCGACGATCTCGACAGCCTCCTTCGCTTCGCTCTTTACGGTCTTTGCCGAGTTAAGCAGCATAAAGCCGCTTGCGCCAAGCGCAACGAGAAGCACCGCGACTACAGCGGCAATAATGGCGCCGGTGTGACGCTTTTCGCGCTCGCCCTTGCGATGGCGATGACGGACCAGACCGTCAGAGGTCGAACTCGACGAAGCATCGCTACCGTAGTTCAAGCCAAAATCGTAATAATCTTCCTTGGAACCCGAGCCCGCAAACTCGGCACCGCTATCATCCAGGCGGGCGAACGTACCAGTCTCGGAGGCGCCGGTGTAAATCGTGCCAAGGTTACCCGTAAGCCCCGCGCCACCGGCAGAGGGAGTATTGTTGGCGGCCTTGCCGGCATTAACGTTGCCGGCGCCATTCGCGGCGTTGGCAGCACCTGCGTTGTTCGCAGGCACCGAAGGAGCCCCGCTCGGCTGCGACGTGGAGGTTGCACCGCCCGCAAAGACATTCCCTTTTGCACGGCCGGTCTTTTTTGCCTTTTGAGACTGCTCGTACAGAGCGGTAAACATCGCCGTCTCGCCCGGGGACACGCGCTTACCGGAACCGCCCTGTCCAGCGCCGCCCGGCATGCCGGCCTTACCAGCCCCGTTCGGACGCGGCGGAACTGCAGGACGGCCGCTATCGCTGCCCTTAAAGTGATTACCAGCCATAAAGAAATCCTCGCAATTGAGTCGCAATGAAAAAGTCCATAACGTTACTAGTTTATGGCATTTTGAGCGTCGACAGCTAAACTCCAGACACGGACGTTAATTGGCGAAAATGCGGCACAACACCTTTTCTGTCTTGGCGGCGGCGTCAACTACACCGTGAGGAACATCATCACGATGATCATGGCAAAGCCGATAAGGTCGGTCGGCAAAAACACCGTGCCCAGCATAACGGCGCTGGTGATGGTCGCCGAAACCGGCTCCACAGTTCCAATGAGGCTCGCACGTACCGAGCCGATGTCCTTAACGCCCTGCATATAGAGCATGTAAGCAAAAAATGAGCCGATAACCACGAACACCGCGAGCGCCTCGACGCCGGCAGCGTCGAGCGCCGGCATATGCGCCCAGGGCTGCACGAAGACGCACGAGACCACGCCCGCCGTGAGCATTGCCGAGCCCGTGACGATGGGGCTGCCGTATTCGGGCAGGATCTTGGCGGGAATCACCACCATACACGCGGCGCTGACCGCACACATAAGACCTGCTGCCAGGCCAAGCGGCGAAATATTCAGGCTGGTGGGGTCGCCGCCGGTGGCGATTAAAAAGGTTCCACCCAGAGCCAGGCCAATGCCGATGACTTCGCGAGTACGCGGCATGCGGCGATCGGTCACGCAGGCGTAGCCCATGATGATAACGAGCTGCAGGCACTGGAGCACCGTCGCGGTTCCGGCGTTCGTCAGGCGCACGGCCGAAAGATAGCAAAACTGGTTGAACAGCAGGCCAAAGGCGGTAAAGAGCAGCAGCTGCTTGCGATCGGCGGGTGTGGTCCAGAGCTTAATCAGGCGCTCGCGGTCGCGCGTAACAACCACGGCCATAAAGAGTAGACCGGCGAGAATTTGACGCACGCTCATAAGCCACAAGGTGTCGACGTGGTAGATATCGAACAGAAAGCTCGCGCTGGTGCCCGAGAAGCCCCAAAACGAACCGCCCACCAGCGTAGCCAAGACGCCCGTGATCATCTTGCGCGACGACGCATCGTTAAGGCGCTCGCGCCAGGCGCGACGGGTGTTGCGGCTGAGCTCGTCGGTGCCCTCGGGCACATCAATGTTCGATATATCGGTCATCGGCACCGAAGCCCCTGTGCCTTCGACCTGCTCGACACACTCTTTGCTCATTCCACTCCCCCGAAATAGCTTGGAAACAATTCGGCTTACCTTACCACGGTGAAGACACCAGCTGGAGGCTTGTCCGCTTATCGGTAGGACAATTCCGCAGGCGTCTTTCCATAGCTCGATACCGCAATGGCTTTGCATTGGTCGACAGTCAAATCGCGGCAGCAGACTCTTTTGAAATGGATATGACAAAGCCCCCGAGTTCCACAATGTAAGCGATTTTTAAAAATGTTCTTGCCACCGAGTTCAGGCTCCGTTATATTATCCCTTGCGCACTTGCGCACCCTTGATCGGGCGTTTAGCTCAGGGGGAGAGCGCTTCCCTGACACGGAAGAGGTCAGAAGTTCAAATCTTCTAACGCCCACCAAATGTTCGCAGCTCAGAGGCTATGCCATCTGGGCTGTTTTGTTTTATGTCGCCAAATCCGCTGACAGCTCCAACCGCCCAACTAGCCAAAAGCCGACCATCTGCTTGCCGATCTATCCATCGGCATAACCAATCAGTCCGCACCGCAACTTCTCAGCAAAACGCCGCGATGTCTGCGCCCTGCGGTATCCTTGAGCCACTTGCACCTGCAGCACCAAGGAGCCGCCATGCGCACCGAGCTCGATGTCCCCTTTTCGCACAAAGAAGAAGCCAAGGCGCTGGGCGCCAAATGGGACCGGACCAAGAAGATCTGGTATGTACCCAGCGGCGTCAACCCCGAGCCCTTTGCCGAGTGGCTGCCCGGTGTTGACCGATCCGACCCCTCAGCGCCGTATATATATCTAGTACTGGGCAAGCGCGAATGCTGGAAGTGTCACAAAGAGACCTCAGTCGCGGCCTTCGGCATTCCCTATCGAACCGATAACGACGAGAGCATCGCCATCGCGCACGCACCCAACGAAGCCGGGTACATTGCCATCGACACGGCCAACGCCAACGCACTCGCCATCGTGCCCGCTCTTGGCTGCGTACCGGGCGAGATCCGCGACTACCTTCATAAGCGCTGCGGCTACAAGCCCGTAGGCGCGCGAGCCTCCAAAGCCCCGTCGCTCGGCAACACGTGCACCAGTTGCGACGCGCTGCAAGGCAGCCGCTATCTGTTCGAGGAGCCCTCGTCCCCGTTTGCCCTCACTGCCATCAACAAGCTGCCGGCACTGGAGTTTATACGCGTCGAAGTTGCCGGCGTCTTTGGCATCCCGGCCACGCGCACCGACTTTGACCAGGCGCTCTTTACCTGGGCACGCGACCATCACGCCGAGTTCCACAAGCAGCTCGGTGAGGGGATTTATTTGTAGGGACGGAGAGGCCTTCACAGTCAGCTCCTCCGCATCACCTACCCCTCGTCGCCGGCGTCGTACACGATATCGAGGCCACAAACGGGGCATTTCTCCGGATACACCGGCATATGAACGCCTGTCTGTTTTCTCACTTCGTCGCTGAACCTGTCGCGCGCATCGATGAACCGAATGTCGAGACACGGTATTTGCGAGCCGCAGCAAGGGCAGGTGACGACAAACGACCCGCAATCAACCTCTACGCTCGGAAACATATTGTTGTCTATAAGGGCACACGGCAGTTTTCCGTACTTCCCCATCGCAATATCGCCTCGCCAGCTCATACACGCTCCCCTCTCGCTATACAAAACAGGAAGAGCATGCACCGGCGGGCATGCGCGAGATTGCATCGCCACGCGATCCGATCAAACAACACGATCGTCAAAGAATGCCAAAGCCAAATACGCTAATACGGCAGAAGCCCCGCCTTTTCACGCTTCTTTTCCGAGCGATCGAACTCAATGCGATGGGCCTCAAGAAACACCGTATTGGGTCGCCACTGACGCTCATTCGGCTGCCTTAGCGTCGCACCCGCAAAGGAAGCGTAGCCGGTCTTATCCAGCAGGTACGATCCGCACAGCCGATATTCGCCGCAAACAGGCTCAAACGAAATCAGATGAGCATCGAATAAAGCATGTAAGTCGCGCCGAAGCAGAATGCCGTTGCTGGCAACCTGCGATTTGGGTCCCGAGTAATTCTCGATATGTGCAGCCTCCAGAGCTTCGCTGACGCCGCAGTCCGACACCGCGCAACGGCCATCATAGGCGGCAACGAGCTGCTTGCGGAACCATTGCTGCCCCAATCGCTCGCGCCTTAACGCATAGCGGACCTTTTCGTCGTCGGTCGTAACCTGTCCGGCAAACTCAATATCGACGGGCATGTGCTTCAGATAGCTCATGTCGGGCGCAAAACGGGGGTCCGGTCCGCCTTTATGAACAGGACCGTGCAGAACAAACCATCCGTTTTCGGGCTCGAACCGTTCAACAAACGCAAGGCCGAGCACCTTGTAGCCCACCTCGGTTGCAAATATGACTCCGACTGGAACGCCACATTCCATGCAGTTGAGCATTTTACGGTTGTAATTCTGGTCTCGAGAACCAACGGTGCCTGGCGCTTGGACCGAATACTTAATGACCCACGTACCATCGTCCAAATAGAGCGGAGGTACATCGGTGTAGAAGCTCTTTTTAGAGTTATGGACCGAAAGCGCAAAGATCTTATTGGGATCTTGCTTCACCCGATCCTGGCCCGGCCAGAAGATCCCTGAATCCCGCGTTACGGGAAAGAAGTCCGAGCCAATTCTCAAACGATACTGATACTGAGGGCTATCTTCCTTGGTGTGGTGCGGAAGGCTGGTCCAAACGCCGCCGCGCTGTTCCTCACCCAGAAACCACTCCCATGCCTCAACGTATTCGGAAGGCACGAGACTGCAGGCGCGGTCATAGCTTGGTCCATCCATCAACGGAACAGCAAGGTCAATGTCGTTCATCGCCAGCACCTACAACCATACGAACGCGAGTCATGCCCCTCAATATTATGGCCGAGAGTCAATTATTACGAGATCTCATTCCGCGATCGGCACATCGTTGATGCTCTCGGTTTGCCGCTGGCGCGCTTGTGCCCCGCTACCCCACTTCCCTGTATACTGATGTAGCACGTGTTTCATCCAGGCTTGTTGGGCCGGGTCGTTCATGGGAGGGTCTTGTGGCTTCTTCGAATCCGCCTAAGGGAAGCGTTTCTTCTTCGTCCATCAAGCCGGTTACGCGCAAGGCCGTGCGTTGCCAGCGCGAGGTCGCTTGGCTTGTCACGCAGGCGGCGGGCAGGCTTGTGGCGACCACTCAGGACGTCAATGCGCCTACGCCGAGCTTTGTGTTAGCGGCGGCGCTGGATTTTGTGCGCCAATTGGAGCTTGCCGCGCAGGATGCCAACGGCCACCTCGACTACCAGAACGTTATGGCGCCCGACCTGCAAACGTTCTGTCACATGGCCAAGTTGCCTGCCGCGCCCAATGCGCTTTCGGACGCAGGCTACATGTTTACGCTCTCGGGCGCGGACCTTATCCGCGACATCTATGCATACTGCAGCGAGCTCGCCGAGCGCCACGTCTTTGATGCGGCAGAAGTCAAACCGGGAAATGTCATCAAGCTGGTTCTTAGGCTGTTCCTGATAGACGGGTTCGGGGCCATGCCGGCGTAAGCCGAGCCTTTAGCATCACCGTCGACTGGACAACAACCGCTTTACCTTAATGGACGCCAATCGAGGGTCGATTATTGGGTCGCCTCGTCCACTAACGCAAGATGCCTTGGACGGTCGAGGTACGGCGCAGGTTTTTGGCGACAGCCGCGACAGTATCCGAAATCATCTCGTCCAACTATCCCTCACAGATTGTGCGGTCCATGAACCTCAGCGACTCCGCCGTGCCTTTCCGGGTCCCCGCATAGACAACCATGTCGATAAAGAGCTTGGGATAAAACTGCTGAGGGCAGGTGCCCGCAACTTGGAGTCCAGCCTTGGTGACATTGCCCTGGGAATCAAGGAAATCCGCGGATAGATTTCCCTCGTCTATCAGTTATCTCTCAAAATTATCTCTCATCTATTTCTCTATCTCTCTATCTCTCGGCTTAGCGATAAGAGATAGATAGAGATGGAATGTCTACCATTTGCTTCATTTATACATATTATTGCTGGTAGAACAATTGGTATTGAGACAATACCATGATTGCCTGTCTCTTTGCTGCTCAGTTATCTCTCGTATTTATCTCTCGTCTTTCAGTTATCTCTCGTATTAGTGACGAATGAGAGACGAGAGATACGTGAGTGATGGACGAGCGTGGATTTTTGGACGGTCGGAAAATCCCTCAAACAAAAAAAACGGGGCCGGCCTTACGCCGAGCCCCGTTTTCAAACGGTCAGTTAGTTATCCAACGCGCGAGCATAGCAGTCAACATTACGCCGCCGCGAACACTCCCAAGCCCGTTCCGATGATGCAGATCGCGAAGATGCCAATAATAATCCAAATGGTCTTGACGCCCTTTTTGTACAGGGCGACGCAGGCAAAGGTTGCCAGCAAGGGCAACAGACCGGGGAAGATCGAATCGAACAGATCCTGCAGGACAATCTCCGAACCACCCACGTCAAAGGTCAAAGCAGTGGACAGTGAGACCTGTGCCGCAATCATGGCGCCGATAACGGTCATTCCGAGGACACCGGCAGCATGCGTCATGCGAGACATAAGGTTGTTCTCTTCGGACTGCTGCAGGAACTTGGTTCCCAGGTCGTAACCCAGATGGGCTGCGACGATACGCGTTGCAAAGTTAATCACGGAGTAGATGAGCGCGTACACGATGGGGCCGAGCGGGTTGCCCGTCGAAGCGATGCCAATACCAATGCCGGCGGCGACCACGCGGAACGTACCCCAGTAGAACGAATCGCCAATGCCGGAAAGCGGCCCCATGAGGCCGACCTTCATGGCGTTAATCGAGGACGTGTCGAAGTTCTTATCGGCAGCCGCCTGCTCTTCCATCGAAACCGTTAGGCCGGCTACAAACGGAAGCACATGAGGCGTGATGTTAAAGAACTCGGTATGGCGATCGAGCGCCGCATAGTAATCGTCGTCGTTGGGATAGATCTTTCGCAGGGGCTTCTGAATGGTGTACATGAAGCCCATTGCCATCATCTTGTCGTACGACTGCGAGCACTGGCTCGTAAACTGGCGAAGGAACATGCTCCGATACATATCGGGGCTCATAATCGCGTCCTTCTTGGCCTCTTTGAGGTCGGTGTTCTGGGTAGCCATTAGAAGTCCTCCTCTTCATCTGCAGCAACCGTCTGCGGACCGGACGAGCCCTCGCGGAAGGCCAGGAGCAGTGCGACGCAAATGGCAGCTGCGGCGACGCCGATAACGTCCATCTTGAGGTAGATGACCATAATGAATCCCAAGAACAGCCAAGGAAGCAGCTTGTTATCGCCCATGGTCCTAATAAGAAGTGCGAAGCCGATGCAGACCATGACGCCGGAAGCAACGTTGAGGCCGTCCATCACAAACTGCGGAATCGCGTTGAGCGCATTGTTGATGAGGTCGGCACCAAAGAACAGCGAGCAAAACACCAGCAGTGCAGACGGAATGCCAATCGACAGCGGCACGACGGTCAGATGGTACAGGTTCGCCTTTGCAAGATTGCGATTTGCCAGAGCGGTCTCAATCTTCTTGCAGGCAAAGGCACCCGGAACGGCGTAGCAGAAGTTGCGCCACACCTGAAGGAAGACGGAGACGGGAAGGGCGAGCGCGACGGCAGTTGCCGTGCCCGTACCCGTAATGACGGCAAACGCGCAGCCAAGCACGCCGGAGGCATAGACCTCGGGAGGAACCGCCGCGCCGACCATGATGGCGCCCATGAACATGGACTCCAAAGCAGCGCCGACGATAACGCCTGCTGGACATCGCCAAGGATCAAGCCGACAAACAGGCTCGTAAACAGCGGACGACCAAGCATCGTAATGCCAAATAATTGCTCGTCCATGGACGCAATAAATGCGACCAGTGCAATTAAAAGATACTGGACAACCATTTCGATCAACCCCAGAAACAGGTCTGTAGGCGAGGCGTTCTGCGCAGCTCGCCTGCAGACAACCGCAGCAATTTGAGAGGATTAGTAGTTCATCTGGTGATAGTAACGACGCGTGGTGAGCGGGTGGTTACGGACGTGCTCGAGATGGCAGCTCAGACGCTCGGTGATGGTGTAGGTGACCATCGGGGAGACGATCTTGCGGAACTCGGGGTCGCTGAACGGCAGCTCGACCTCGGCGGTGTCGAACTTGTTCACGCGGACATGGACGCCCTTCTCGTCGGCGAGCATGTGGGTGAAGTTGTCCACGCGGTCCATGAGCTTGCGGGTGTCGTCCTCGCCGTAGAGCATGATGAGGCTCGTGCCCTCCTCGCACAGCTCGATGGTGCCGTGGAAGAACTCGGCGGCGTGGATGGACTTGGTCTTGATCCACTGCATCTCCTCGAGGATGCACATGGCGTAGTCGTAGGCCTCACCCCAGAGCATGCCGGAGCCGATCACCATGTGGTAGTCGGTGTCCTTGAAGTCCTCGGCCATGGCGGCGCAGCGCTCGTCCTGGGCGTCCTTGGCCTTGATGAGGTACGGGGCGATGTTGCCGAACTCCTCCATGAAGGTGTCGTACTTGGGGAAGGCGCCGGCGTTCTTGAGGAAGCGGGCGACCAGCGTGATCTGGTAGGTGTAGATGGCCTCGCACAGAACGTCGTCCTCGGCGAAGCTGAAGAACTTGTAATCGGCGTACTCGGTGGCCGGGGTGTTGTCGTTGGAGACATACATCAGCGTGCGGGCACCCTGCTCCTGGCAGAACTTGGCGGCCTCGATGATCTCGGGGGTGGTGCCGGTACGGGTGGAGAAGACGCAGACCGAGTCCTTGTTGAAGGTCTTGGGCGGGCATGCGAGGAACTCAGCGGCAATCTCGCAGTGGACGTCGACGTCGGCCGTGGTGGTCTCGACCCAATACTTCATCGGGAGCGTGTGGGCCCAGGTGCCGCCGCAGCCGATGAAGAAGATGTTGGAATAACCCTGCTCGCAGACCTTGTCCACGGCAGCCTCAATCTGAGGACGGAGAGCGAGGGCATCGCTCACAACCTTCTCGTAACGAGGCTCATCGAAATTGAACATCCCTTACTCCTAACTCACTTGGATGAACCCTTCATTCATCCCATGACGTTATAATACTTTATATAACTAACTATGCAAGAACTATTT
>DBEYWP010000007.1:0-6863 GCA_048183675.1 Collinsella sp.
TCATTTCGTGTATCGTGTCCATATGCGGTTATTGCCTTTCTTCGAATCCTAACTTCAGCAATTAAGATTCTAGGCGATAACCGCTTCCTGCTTTCTACGGCCAGGGAAGCGGCCCTTACACCAACATTCGGCACGCGATCAGCAATTAATCAGCGTTTGTCCAGATTACGCAAAATGTACTGCTAGTAGGTACATCTCCATACCCCTCTACAAAAATCTGTACCTTTTTGTGCAACAAAAAAAAGCCGCTCAACCAGCGGCTTTTCTTATTTGGGCATGAAAAAGGCGACCGCCCTGTGTGGACGGTCGCCTTTGTTAATTGTTGTGAAGTTTGCCTTAGGCGCGGGTCTTGATCTCCTCGAGAACCTTCGCAACAAACTCGTCAACGCTCATCTGAACGGTCTCGTTGGAGCGGTCGCGGACGGAGATGTTGCCGGCCTCGACCTCCTTCTCGCCCAAGATGAGCATGTAGGGCACGCGGTCGATGCTGCGGGCCTCGCGGATCTTGTAACCGATTTTCTCGTCGCGGTCGTCGCAGACCACGCGAATGCCGGCCGCCTCCAGCTTGGCGCACACCTCGTGGGCGTAGTCGCGGCTCTTCTCGGAGACAGGAAGCGCCTTAACCTGCACGGGAGCCAGCCAGGTGGGGAACTTGCCCGCAAAGTGCTCAATCAGAATACCAATGAAGCGCTCGATGGAGCCAAAGCACACGCGATGCAGCATGATGGGGCGCTTCTTGGTGCCGTCGGCGTCCACGTACTCAAGGTCAAAGTTGAGCGGCATCTGGAAGTCGAGCTGGACGGTACCGCACTGCCAGGTACGTCCGAGCGAGTCCTCCAGATGGAAGTCAATCTTGGGGCCGTAGAAGGCGCCGTCGCCCTCGTTGACCTCGTAGTCCATGTGCAGCTGCTCCAGAGCGGTGCGCAGGCCCTCCTCGGCGCGAGCCCAGTCCTCGTCCGAACCCATGGAGTCCTCAGGGCGGGTGGAAAGCTCAACATGATACTTAAAGCCAAACTTCTGGTACACGGAGTCGATGAGGTTGACCACGCCCACGATCTCGTCGGTCAGCTGGTCGGGACGCACAAACAGGTGGGCGTCGTCCTGGTTAAAGCAGCGCACGCGGAACAGGCCGTGCAGGGCGCCGCGCAGCTCGTGGCGGTGCACCAGGCCAATCTCGCCGGCGCGGATGGGAAGCTCGCGATAGGAGTGCGGCTTGGAGGCGTACACCAGCACGCCGCCCGGGCAGTTCATGGGCTTAATGCAGTACTCTTCGTCGTCGATGACGGTAGAGTACATGTTGTCCTTGTAGTGGTCCCAGTGACCCGAGGTCTTCCACAGCTGCTTGTTCATGATGAGCGGCGTGGAGATCTCCACGTAGCCGGCCTTGTGGTGGATCTCGCGCCAGTAGTCCAGCAGCGCGTTCTTAAGGATCATGCCGTTGGGCAGGAAGAACGGGAAGCCGGGGGCCTCGTCGCGCATCATAAAGAGGTCCATCTCGCGACCGATCTTGCGGTGGTCGCGCTTCTTGGCCTCCTCCAGCATGTGCATGTGCTCGTCGAGCTCTTCCTTGGTGGCAAAGGCGACGCCGTTGATGCGGGTGAGCATCTTGTTGTCCTTGTCGCCCTTCCAGTAGGCGCCCGAGACGCCGGTGAGCTTAAAGGCCTTGAGGGCCTTGGTGTAGCAGATGTGGGGGCCGACGCACATGTCGATGTAGTCGCCCTGCTGGTAGAAGGTAATGCGGGCGTCGTCGTCCAGGTCGCCGATGTGCTCGACCTTGTACTTCTCGCCGCGCTCCTCCATAAGGGCGATGGCCTCGGCGCGGGGCTTCTCAAAGACGGTGAACTTAAGGTTCTCCTTGACGATCTTTTTCATCTCGGCCTCGATCGCGGGGAAGTCGTCCTCGCTGATCTTGACGCCCTCGGGCAGGTCGACGTCGTAGTAGAAGCCGTTGTCGGTCGCGGGGCCGTAGGCAAAGTCGGCCTCGGGATAGAGGCGCTTGATGGCCTGCGCCATGATGTGCGCGGCAGAGTGGCGGATGACGTGCGTGACCTCGTCCTGCGGGAGCTCGGCCACCGAACCGTCATTGTAGAGTGCCTTCATGGGTATGTTTTCTCCTCTCGGATGCCTGATGCAAGTGCGTGCGATGCGCTCGGCGTTTTTGACTTGCATCATTATAGGCAGGTTGCCTTGGTATACAAGCGCCCGCCGCACCTTAATGGCACGGCGGGCGATTTTCTACGCATGCTTCATCGTGTGGGAGCGGGGTGTGGGGCGCACGTCTGTCTTTCGCATGGCGCGCGGTGCCCGCGGCTTGCGGCCGGTCCGGCGATGGATGCGTTACTGGATGCGAGTTCGGCAGTAGGGACAGACCTTCCAGTGCGCATCGAGCGGGCGATGACAGCTGGGGCAGACGTTGCGAACCTGGGTATCGCAAACCGGGCACACGACAAAGTCCTTCTCGATGGGGGCGCCGCACTGCGGGCAGGTGCCGTACTGGGCAAGCTGGCGCTCGCGCAGGGCCATGTCCAGCTCCTGCTCCTCGCGGTCGGCCGCGTAGGAGTGCGGGCGCAGGACCAGGTAGGCGATGAGGCCCACAAACGGGATGAGGGCGATGATACCCCATGCCACGTAGGAGCTGGCGCCGCGGCGGCGAGCGTCGATGAACACATAGACGACCGACAGCACGTACAGGGCGATGATAAAACCCACGAAAGCATAGATGACGCCCATAAGCTGCGGTGACATGAGCTCGGAGATATACTTGGACATTGAGATGTACCTTTCGGAATAATTACAGTTCGGTCAAGTTTACCACGGGGTTTGTTTATATGGGACCACGGCTAGGGGTGGGGCTGGCGCGGACACAAACATCTCAATCTGTAACAGTTACTCGGCAAAAACAGTCCCAGATGTTACAGATTTAGACAAACCCTTCTCTCCCCGACTTAAATCTCGATCTGTAACATCTTGGGCCCATAAACCCCTCTTACTGTTACAGATCAAGACAAACGGAGGGTCCGTCTGGCAAACGTCTCGATCTGTAACATCTGGAACCCAAATTCTCGTCTAACTGTTACAGGTCGAGACGAACGGTTGCCGTAGTTGTCGGCAGACGAGGTTGTCAACGCTGCTGGGTCTCCCCTTGTCTGCCGTTGGCGGGTGTTGCGGGGCTGTTCGCCGCATTGCCGCCGCGCTGGAGGCGTGTAGACCGTAGGATGGTCTTATTGACGGCCTGTCAACTTGTCTGGGAGGCACCGTGGCAGAAACGTTTGATATCGCAATTGTGGGCGCGGGCATTACCGGGTGCGCCATCGCGCGGCAGCTCGTGCGGTTTGACCTGTCCATTTGCGTGGTCGAGGCAGCAAACGATATCGCGCTGGGCGCGTCGAAGGCCAACGGCGGCCTGGTGCACGCCGGCTACGATCCTGCGCCGGGCACGGTAAAGGCGCAGGTCAACGCCCGTGGCTGCGAGCTATATGGTACGTGGGCCCAGGAGCTGGGCTTTTTGTTCCGCCGTACCGGGTCGATGGTGCTGGGCTTCAACGACGATGACCGTGCGCACATGGAGCAGCTGCGGTGCAACGGCCTTGCCAACGGCGTGCCCGAGCTGTCGATCGTCGAACCCGACCGCATCCACGAATTAGAGCCGCGCGCGAGCGCCGATGCAACGTGCGCGTTGTGGTGCCCCTCGACTGGGTTTGTCGACCCGTTTGAGGTTGCCATCGCCGCTCTGGAGAACGCCGTGGCCAACGGGGTGACGTTTATGCGGTCCGCGCCGGTTGAAGCGATTGAGGTTACGGGCTCGGACGATGAGACTGCGCGCTTTACGCTGGTGACGCCCGCCGGCGATGTGCGTTGCCGCTATCTGGTCAACGCCGCGGGCAACGGTGCCGCGGACATCTCGCATATGGCAGGCACCGAGGAATTCCAGATGGTCTGGCGTCAGGGCGACATCGTGGTGCTGGACAAGGAGCCGCGCACGCTCATGCCGCTCTACCCCGTGCCGACGCCGGTGTCGAAGGGCGTTATCGTGACGGGCACCGTGCACGGCAACACCGTAATCACCGCCACGGCTGCCGTGCGCGAGCCGGGCGACACGCAGACCTATGCGAGCGATGTGAACGCGCTGCTGGGCGGCGCGCGCAAGCTGGTGCCCGATCTGGACACGCGTCGCGTGGTGCGCGCATTTGCCGGCGGTCGTCCGGTCATTCAGGGAACGAACGACTTCTTTATTGGACAGTCGGCCGTGGTGCCGGGACTTTTCCAGGCGGCGGGCATTCAGTCGCCGGGTGTGGCAAGCGCGCCGGCCATTGCCGAGCGCATGGAGCACGTGATGCGCGAGGCGGGCGTGGAACTGCACGAGCGGGCGGACTGGAACCCAATTCGCCGCGCGCCGGACGACTTTGACCGCGCACCGCTGGCGCGCAAGGAGGAGCTGATCGAGTCCAATCCCGCGTGGGGACAGATTGTCTGCCGCTGCGAGACGGTGCCCGAGGCCGAGATTGTTGCCGCGATCCGACGCCGCCCGGGCGCGGTTTCGGTCGAGGGCGTCAAGCGCCGCTGTCGTGCCGGCATGGGTCGGTGCCAAAGCGGCTTTTGCCAGAGCCGCGTGGTGGCGATTCTTACCCGAGAGCTGGGCTGCGACCCCAGCGAAGTGCTGTTGGAGGATGCCGGATCTTGGTTGGTTGAGGGACCGCTGAAGGGAGTGCGCTAGGATGGCGGAATTCGAATCGAGCGCGATTGATTACGGCGCCGTAGAAGCCGTACAAACGCAAGCCTTCGACGTGGTCGTTATCGGCGGCGGACCTGCCGGCATGGCGGCCGCGCTAGCCGCTCATAAGGCCGGAGCGCGCGTGGCCATCGTGGAGCGCGAGCAGCACCTGGGCGGCATCCTCCGCCAGTGCATCCACCCCGGCTTTGGGCTGTCGCACTTTAAACAGGAGCTCACCGGTCCCGAGTACGCACAGCGCTTTATCGACCAGGTGCACGCAACCGACATTGCGCTGTTCCTGAACAGCATGGTGCTTTGGATTGATTCAGACGAGCCTGCAGAAGACACCGCGGTCCATACCGTCACGCTCATGAGCCCTACCGGCATGCTGCAGCTCACCGGACGGGCGGTCGTCCTTGCCATGGGCTGCCGCGAGCGCACCCGCAGCGAGATCAAGATTCCCGGTAGCCGCCCCGCCGGCGTATTTACGGCCGGCTTGGCGCAGCGATACATCAATATCGAGAACCTCAAGCCCGGCTCGCGCGCCGTCATTTTGGGCTCGGGCGACATCGGGCTCATCATGGCACGTCGCTGCACGCTCGAGGGGATTTCCGTCGAGGGCGTGTACGAGCTTATGCCGTACGCCAATGGTCTACGCCGCAACGTCAAGAACTGCCTGGACGACTTTGGAATTCCACTGTATCTGTCTACCACGGTCACACGCGTGATCGGACACGACCGCGTGGAGGCCGTCGAGGTAAGCCAGGTCGACGAGCACCTGGCGCCCATTCCGGGAACCGAGCGCATTGTTCCGTGTGACACACTGCTGCTTTCGGTGGGCTTGATTCCCGAGAACGAGCTTTCGGTTGCCGCGGGCGTAGAGCTTGACCCGCGCACGCGCGGCGCCGTGGTGGACCAGAGTCTGCAGACGGGCGTGCCGGGCATCTTTGCCTGCGGCAACGTCCTGCACGTGCACGACTTGGCCGACAACGTGACGTGTGAGTCCGAGAGAGCTGGCGCAGCTGCGGCGGCGTACGCGCTGGGCGGCGGCGCGGATGCCGAGGCGGGCGCTCCGGGCGCGGGTTGCCAGCTCACGGTCTCCCCTGCCGGCATTGCGGGCTACGCGCTGCCGGGACGCATTACGGCTGTAGCACTCACCAAGCTGAACTTCCGCGTGCGCCGACCCGTCGACGCCGCCCGCGTGAGAATCTTGGCCGACGGCGAGGAACTGTTCACCGGCAAGGTCCGCGCGTTTAAGCCAAGCGTTATGGAAAGCTTCCCACTCCCGGCAAAGGTGATTCAACGTATACTCGACCTGGGTGTCAGCGAGATTGTCCTGTCCGTCGACCCCGTTGAGGAGGCATAGCTCATGAGCACCAATGCGACCGAAACGCTGCAGTTCAACTGCACGACCTGCCCATCCGAATGCCTTCTGACCGTAGAGGTGGAGCGCGTCGCCAATGGCGCCGTGGTGGAAGTGCGCTCCGTAACCGGCAACAACTGCCCGCGCGGCGATAAGTTCGCACATCAGGAGCTCACCTGCCCCATGCGCGTGCTCACCACGACCGTGGCCGTATCCGGCGGCGATGAAGCCCTGCTCCCCGTGCGCACATCCGAAGCCATCCCGCTGGCACTCCACGCCCAGGCGATGGACCTCATTCGCAGCCTAGTCGTCAACGCCCCCATCCACATGGGCGACGTCGTGCTGGAAGACCTCCTAGACACCAACATCAACCTAATCGCCAGCATGGACATCGACCCTGCCTAAGCAGCTAATTTAGGACAGGGCTCTTTTAGCTACCCCGCCATCCACCCCGCCCCTCCTCAATTGCGGTGAAATAGTTCCTGATTTCCGCCAAAACCCCGGCATCCAGGAACTATTCCACCGCAACTATCCTTGGAATCGGTATTTAGCCTGTGTCTACTTTAGTGTCATTTCAAAACTATGCCGGATTACGGGGCCGATTCGTAGACCCCCATCCATACCGGCAATTTTCGATTTTTGATAAGCCGTCTACCTGCACTGATAATTGTTCTCGGGGGAAGCGGGCACTGCGGGGCGCGGCAACGGCGCGCGATTTCCGCGTCGCAGCGCTACCCTGATGCTGAATGCCGGGACGATGACCCACTGACCTGCTGACGCCTCTTCGGC
>DBEYWP010000008.1:0-62786 GCA_048183675.1 Collinsella sp.
CCCTTCGACTCGAATTCTTGACGGCCTGAACAATCGTCAATATCGGTCGGAGGGGTGGCTTTGTAAAGCCGTTTGTCTCCACCCGCGTAGCGGGTGGTTCAAAGCTGGCCGCTGCGCGGCCAGCAGACTAAAGTCTTGAATAAGAGGGAGCGCCGCGCACAACGCGACACTCCCCTAGCGATTCAAGAGAATCTATTAGGCCTCGAGAGCCTTCTTGGCGATGGTAGCCAGCTCGTTGAAGGACTCGATATCCTCGTAAGCCATCTGAGCCAGGACCTTGCGGTCGAGCTCGATGCCGGCAACCTTCAGGCCGTGCATGAACTGAGAGTAAGAGATGTCGTTCAGGCGAGCAGCAGCGTTGATACGAGTGATCCAGAGAGAACGGATCTCGCGCTTCTTGTTGCGGCGATCACGATACTGATACTGCAGGGAGTGCTGGACCTGCTCTTTAGCATGCTTGTAAGTACGCGAAGCGGCACCGTAGTAACCCTTCGCACGGTGCATAACGGTACGGCGCTTCTTCTTGGCGGCAACAGCGCGCTTAATACGTGCCATGTTCTATCAACTCCTAGACGGTAAAACGAAAAACGGGAACGCGAACTTAGGCGAGACGCGACTTGATGACCTTGCGGTCGGCAGCGGCGATCTCGGTCTCCTGACGGAAGCCACGCTTACGCTTGGTGGACTTCTTGCTCAGGATGTGGCTCTTGAAAGCCTTGGCGCGCATAAGCTTGCCGGTACCAGTCTTGCGGAAACGCTTCTTGGTGCCGCTGTGGGACTTCATCTTAGGCATGAAATACTCCTTAATCGGTTACAGAACACTAGTTACTTGGTATCGCTTGCCGCTTTATCCTCATCGAAGGCGCCCTTAATCGGGGCGAGCAGCATAAGCATGTTACGGCCTTCCATCTTAGGCTTGGACTCGACCGTAGCGTAAGGCTTGAGATCCTCGGCGAGGCGATCGAGAACGTTAAGGCCCTGCTCCGGGTGAGCCATCTCACGGCCGCGGAACATGATGGTGATCTTAACGCGTGCGCCCTTCTTGAGGAAACGCAGAACGTGGCCCTTCTTGGTCTCGTAGTCGCCAACGTCGATCTTGGGTCGGAACTTCATTTCCTTGACCTCGACCTTGGACTGGTTCTTACGAGCAGCCTTGGCCTTCATGGCCTGCTGGTACTTGAACTTACCGTAGTCCATGACCTTGCAGACCGGCGGCTCCGCGTTGGGAGCGATCTCGACCAGGTCGAGACCCTGATCGTCGGCGACGCGCTGGGCATCGCGGATGGCGAACAGGCCGAGCTGAGAGCCATCGACGCCAATCAAACGGCACGAAGATGCAGTGATCTCGTCGTTGATGCGGGTGTCATCAGACTTAGCTATTTTCCCTACCTCCATTCATAAAAAAATAACCCGGCGCTTCTCAGCAACCAGGTCGTACACATAGACTTCCTCGATTTGAGGAAGGTAATCTAAGTTGTATGACCAGTCAGCTGCTCATTGGCGCCAAAAGGTGGGAACCCTCGGGTTCCTCTTTAGGGCATTGCGGAAACAACGCCTTGCGAATAATAACACGTACAGCGCGTTATCACATTACGTACACGAAAAAGGGGCCTTGACCCCCTTGAACGCTCGCTTGCATGTATGGTGCCCGAGGCGAGACTCGAAGGGCCTTCGCTTCGCGAAGCCCCGGGCTTCGGGCGCGTGGCGCCCTCGCCACGCTCCGCTGCAGACAGGCCACAGGCCTGTTTGCTTAACGCTTCGCGCGCTCACGCGAGTTCGGCACGAAAAAGGGGGCCGCAACCCCCTTGAACGCTCACTTGCATGTATGGTGCCCGAGGCGAGACTCGAACTCGCACGTTGTTGCCAACGGTGGATTTTGAGTCCACTGCGTCTGCCAATTCCGCCACTCGGGCACGCAATGCGTGAGTTAGTTTATCACAGCTTTCTACCGATTAGTCCGAAAATGGAACTTCGAGCATTTCGGTGAGTTCGACCGTGCGTAGCATCTCGCGCTGACGGCATCCGCGACCGTCGACCGAAGCCTCACCCATCTGGTTATCGTAAGGGTCCTCGCGCATGCCGTCGAAAGAGGGCTCAAACTCTGCCTGGAATCGATTGTTGGCCACCATACGCCATGGGTCGAGATTGCCAAAGTAGTGACGGCGGCGCCACTCCTCCCCCATCCTGTGAGCAGAAGATCCAAATGACACGTCGGCGTTGAGCCAACCGGTCTGCGGCGTATAGAACTCTGCCCAGTCGTGCGACCCCACCGAATCGGGCGCAACGTACAGGCCGCTCTGCCAACGGGCAGGCACGCCCGCGATACGGCACATGGTGATAAACGTGAGCGCCATAACGCCGCAATCGCCGCGGAGCGAATGCGCGCAGTCATCGGCAATAGATCCCAAAAGCAAGTACGGCGGCTGATAGCGATAGTCGATATGCTGCGTCAGATAATCATAGATAGCACGAGCGCGATCGAGCGGATCCTCGAGTCCGTCAACAACACCGGCCGTCAGCTGCTGCAGATACGGCGTGAATGCAATGTGCGGACGGTCCTCGGAAATATCCTCGGGCAGAGGCGCGTCCATACGCGGATGAACCGGAAGTGTGCCACCGTAGACATCACAATAAGCAGCATCGATGTGATAACGATAAGTCACCGAGAATGAGCGCTCACTCGAAGAAGACCACGAGGCGGTACGCGCCGAAGCGTTCGCGGGAGCAACAGCACCCTCCGGCGTCATGTCGAGAATCTCGACCCGAGACTGCTGACGGCAGGCAGCCGCGACGGGAAGCCAAGCGCAAACGGTCTCCCCCTCCAGAGCGCCGGGGACAGACACGGACGCTTTAAGCGTAATGACGCGAGCCAATCCGTTTTGTGACTCCATCTCCTTGAGCATCTCGTCGCGCAGTGCTATTCCGTCCGTAGAATCGGGACGCATGCCGGGGACCTCTTTGGGATATACGCGAAGCGAATCGAGGAAGTTGTCGAGAACGAACAGCTCGCCATCGATAAAGCGCCAGTCAATACGCTTACGGTCAATCAGATCGTCAAACTGCTCCTCGGTAAACTCAGGCCACTCCTCGCGAATCATCGCAATAGCTCGATCGCGCGACACCGAAAAATGAAGCGGCGTCTCAAGCATGCGATACCGCTCGGCACGAACGCAGGCAGCAAGCGAGGGATCGGGATCTTGGGCAAGTAGGCGGTCGCAAGCCTCAATAGCCTGCGGAAGATACCCCGCGTCCTTTAAACGCAGAATCTCGGGTGGCAAGCCAACATCTAGAAAACGGAAGTCATCATTGCAAACATCAACAGAGCAACCAACAGGACCCTCGTCAATAACCTTCCCATCCGAAGGCAGCACATTAATAACAGCCATACCAAACTCCAAGTCATTAGAACTCTTGAAGTCCATTGTAGCGAGATAAAAAGAAAGCCCCAATAAAGGAACCCTCAACACCGATAAACGGTACCTATAAAAAATGAATTCAGCCCAGTAACCCTGTGGCGAGTTAACGAAGGAGGCCCCGTTCACCCGAAGCTTTTCCCATTGCGCGACTTCTGGCAAAGCCAGGTGAGCGCAAGGGAAAAGCGTAGGGTGAACGGGGCCTCCGACGGGAAAGTTAAACCGCTACTTACGCCTTGTTGACGGAGCCAAACTCCTCCATGAGCTCCTTGGTGCGGGCAACGATGTTGTCGCGACCAGGCTTGAGGAGCTTGCGGGGGTCAAAGCCCTTGCCCTGCTGATCCTTGCCAGCCTCGATATACTCGCGAACGCCCTTGGCGAAGACGAGCTGCAGATCGGTGTTAACGTTGATCTTGGAGATACCCAGGGAGATGGCCTTCTTGATCTGATCCTCGGGGATGCCGGTACCACCGTGCAGAACGAGGGGCAGGTCGCCGGTCTGAGCCTTGATCTCGCCCAGACGCTCGAAGGAAAGGCCAGCCCAGTCGGCGGGATACACGCCGTGGATGTTGCCGATACCGCAGGCGAGGAAGTCGACGCCCAGGTCAGCAATCTGCTTGCACTCAGCGGGGTCAGCGAGCTCGCCGTTGGAGGTCACGCCGTCCTCGGTGCCGCCGATGCCGCCGACCTCGGCCTCGATGGACATGCCCTTGGAGTGGGCAAGCTCAACGAGTTCCTTGGTGCGGTCGAGGTTAAGCTGGAAGGTCTCCTCGTGAGAGCCGTCATACATGATGGACGTGAAGCCGGCCTCGATGCACTTGAAGCAGTCCTCGTAAGAACCGTGATCGAGGTGAAGGGCGACGGGGACGGTAACGCCCGTGGCCTCGACGGCAGCCTTGACCATGTCGGCGCAGACCTTGAAACCGCCCATCCACTTAGCGGCACCAGCGGTGCACTGAAGGATCAGCGGAGACTTGGCCTCCTCGGCGGCCTGGAGAATAGCCAGGGTCCACTCGAGGTTGTTGGTGTTGAAGGCACCGAGAGCGTACTTGCCGGCCTCGGCCTTCTTGAGCATGTCTGCTGCGTTGACGAGCATAAAAGAAACCTCCTGTAAGGTTGCTCCGATAACGCCTGAGATTTTACCACGACATACCCGAGCATAAACGTTCGTTTGTTCACGAATACCATCCGATTGGACAAATTTTGACCGTTTGCCCCACAGAATCGACCCACTGGGGAAAATAGCTTGACGATTGAGCGGTCTTCGTGATTCGAAAGACGGCTTCGAGCCTACATCTGCATAAACGGATTCTGCATAAGTTCGCGCGCCATCGTGGTCGAATCGCCATGGCCCGTCAAGCAAACGGTATCGGGCGGAAGCGTCTTGGCAAGTTTGGAGAGCGAGCGCATAATCGCCGCCTCGTCACCGCCGGAAAGATCGGTACGACCGTGGCTGCCCGGGAAAAGCGTGTCGCCCACAAAGGCGATGTTCCCCTGCTCGGTCGCGGCGAACAGGACGATGCCGCCCGGCGTATGCCCCGGCGTCTCGATCACCTGCAGGCAGATATCGCCTAATTCAATCGTATCGCCCTCGGCAAGCAGCCGCGTCGGCTCGCCCGGATCGGGCGTCTCAATACCCCACATGGCGCGCTGCTCCTCGATATTTGCGCGAGGCACCGTCACGTCCTTAGCGCACAACTCATATAGTGCGCTGTCGCCAACGACAGCTCGAACCCCGGCAACCCCGCCAACATGGTCGGCATGACCGTGCGTGCAGACAGAGCCGAGTACGCGAACCTCGGGATGCGCGGTGCGGATATGCTCCACAAGACGCTCGCCCTCCCACGCCGGATCGACGATTAAGCACTCGTCATTCGAAATCACGGCGTAACTGTTGGTCTGAATGGGGCCGTTGACGAGCGCCTCAATCGAAGCCGAACCTCGGGGTGTCAGGTCCAAAGTCATATCGCCCATGCGCATACCCTCCTTCTAAAATACGTTCGAGGCACCAAACGATGCCTCGAACGTAACCAATATCTATGATGCTGAGAGGCTCTCGCACCTACACACGACGCTTGAGCTGAGCTCCGCCTTCGCCGGGCATAAGACGGCGAGCGTCGTAGACCGAATCGACACTGCTGATGGAAGCCAGCAGCGGATCCAGACCGCTCGCGTCCGAGATCTCGACCATAAAGCGCAGGGTTGCAATACCCTCGCGGTTGGTCGACGTGGCGGCAGAAAGGATATTGCCGCCCGCATCGCCAATGGCAATGGTGACATCCTTGAGCAGGCCCATGCGGTCCAGGCACTCGACCACGATCTCGACCTGGAAGAGGGTGTCGGCAGCGCCGTCCCACTCCACATCGATCATGCGCTCGGGATGTTCCATAAGACCCTTGACGTTGGGGCAGTTGGCGCGATGCACCGAAACGCCACGACCGCGCGTGATGAAGCCGACGATGTCGTCACCCGTCACGGGGTTGCAGCAATGAGCCAGACGGACCAGCAGGCCGCTGTTGCTCTCGCCCTTGACGATAATGCCGTTACTGGCGCTCTTGCCGCGCTTTTGCGGCTTGCGGTTGGAGCCGCGAGCGGGCTGCTTCACGACCTCGGCGATAGCCTCGGCCTTGGTGAGCTGTTCCTCGGGCTTGGGGTCCAAGATTTGCTCGACCTTGTTACCCACAGCGCGCGGGGCAACCTTGCCGGCGCCGACGGCGGCAAACAAGTCCTCGAGCTGCTTGTAGTTAAACTGCTCCGCCACGGCGTTGAGCGCGCGCGTCGAACGCGGCGTAGAAATGCCATAGCCACGCTTACGCAGGTCCTTGGCCAGTATATCGCGACCGGCGGCAGCGTCGTCGTCCTTGGTCGCGGCGGCAAAATAGCGGCGGATCTTTGACTTGGCGGAAGGCGTCTTAACGATCTTGAGCCAATCGCGCGACGGCTTGGAACTCTTGTTGGTCAGGATTTCAACGCGGTCGCCCGTCTTGATCTCGTGCGTGAGCGGGGCCACCGCACCGTTGATCTTAGCGCCGACGCAGTGGTTTCCCACCTCGGTGTGAACGGCGTAGGCAAAGTCGAGCGGCGTGGAGCCGGCACGAAGCGCCATGACCTCGCCCTTGGGCGTAAAGACGAAAATCTCCTGATCGAAGAGGTCGACCTTCAGCGAATGCAGGTATTCCTTGGCGTCGGTGATCTCATCAGACGCAGCCCAATCGAGCGAATGTTTGAGCCAGTTAATCTGGTCGTCCAGACGCTGGGCATCATTGGTCTTAGACGCAGACGATCCGCCCGACTTCTTATAGAGCCAGTGGGCGGCAATACCGTACTCGGCCTGCTCATGCATCTCATAAGTTCGAATCTGAATCTCGAGTGGGCGGGCTGTGGGGCCGATAACCGTCGTATGGAGCGACTGGTAGTTATTGACCTTGGGCATGGCGATATAGTCTTTAAAGCGACCGGGCATGGGGTGCCATAGTGTGTGCACCGCGCCGAGCGTGGAGTAGCAATCGCGCACCGAATGGGTAATTACACGCAGCGCCACCAGGTCGTAGATCTCGGAGAACTCCTTGCCCTTGCGCTTCATCTTTTGGTAGATGGACCAATAGTGCTTGGAGCGGCCGTTGATCTGGAAGTCCTCCAGACCAATGCGGTTGAGCTCATCGGTAAGCGTCTTGATGGTCTCGGCAAGGTAGCGCTCGCGGACCTCGCGCGACTCAGCCACCATGCGCGCGATGCGCTGGTAGGCATCGGGCTCCAGGTAGAAGAAGGACAGGTCCTCGAGCTCCCACTTAATAGAGCTCATGCCCAGGCGGTCGGCCAAGGGCGCGTACACGTCCATGGTCTCGCGAGCCTTAAACAGGCGACGATCCTCGCGCAGGGCCGCCAGCGTTCGCATGTTGTGCAGACGATCGGCAAGTTTAACGATGATGACGCGAATGTCCTTGGACATGGCGAGGAACATCTTGCGCAGCGTGAGCGCCTGCTTCTCGTCCATGCTGTCGACTTCGATGTTGGTGAGCTTGGTCACGCCATCGACGAGCTCGGCCACCGTATCGCCAAACAGGCCGGAAACATCGGCGAGCGAGGTCTCAGTATCCTCGACGGTATCGTGCAGCAGCGCGGCGCACACCACATCGCAGTCCATCTTGAGATCGGCCAAAATGATGGCAACCTCGACGGGATGGTTAATGTACATCTCGCCCGAGCGGCGCTTTTGGTTGCAGTGCTTCTCGGCGGCAAAGCAGTAGGCCTGCTCAACCTTAGAAAAGTCGTCCTCATTCATATATTTGAGGCACAGGCGCTCCAGTTTGTCGTAGCTGTCCGCCATAATCTCGGGCGGCAGCTCATCGGCATGCTTATAGTGCTCCATCTCCGAAAACGGCTGGAGGGTGGAATCATGGGCGGTACGGGCTGCGGCATCCATCGAGGTCCCCTTCCCCTAGGCCCGCGGTACGATCGGGCGGTTAACTTTGGCTAGCATATCAGAAGCGCACGAATCGAGCGCCCAGCTCCGGAAAGCCGAAAACTCCATGCGCGAGCGCAAGCCCTCCAAATAGCGAATTGACCTGCTCAATTGCACGCGGCCGGGGTTTTCGGCCATCGCAATGCGACGAGTGTCGTCAAACCCCGAAACGCGACAGAAACCAAGCTCTTCGAAGATTCCCAGGCCGCTTTCCACCGAGCGCTCGTCGACCGGCGTGCGAGCATCGATGGCAAGGCACATCTGCGCGATGTCGATATCGCTCGCGCTAAAGGAATCGTCCCCGGTCTTGCCGCGGTTGGAGCGCCACATGGTCTGCAGCGCGCGATAGAGCGTGACGAGCTCGTCGCGCTCGGGCGCATAGCAGTCGAGTAGGCGCTCGTTAATACGGGCGTCACGCGACGAATAGAGTAGATGGATCACGGCGGGTTGGCCATCGCGACCGGCGCGGCCGCTCATCTGGTTAAACTCAATGCCGCCAAACGGCATGTGATAGAGCACGACATGGCGAATATCGGGAAGGTTGACGCCCTCGCCAAAGGCGGATGTCGAGACGATGCAGCTGAGGCTGCCGTCTCGAAACGCCTCCTCTACGCGATGGCGGTCGGTGCGCGTAAGGCCAGCGTTATAGAACGCGATACGGGTCGCACAGTCGGGAACGCGTTTGCGTAGTGTCTTGGCGAGCGCCACGGACTGGTCACGCGAATTGACGTAAATGACGGTCTTCTCCCCCGTCGCCACGATCGACACCAAACGGTTCTCGCGGCTCGCAAGGTCGCGGTCGTCCTCGAGCTGCAGGTTCTCGCGCACCGTCTCGTCGACCACCGTGCGAGTGATTGGCAACATGCGGGCAAGCTCGGCCACGACCGGAGCCGTCGCGGTGGCCGTCGCAGCCATAACGACCGGGTCGCCCAGGGCTTTGAGGATATCGGGCATGTCAAGATAGGCGCTACGGTCGCCGCCCTTGGCAAGGCCGGCGTGGTGCGCCTCATCGATAACGACAAAGCCGATGCGGCCCGAACGCGCGAAACGGTCACGGTGGATAGACAGGAACTCGGGCGTCGTGAGCACGATACCGGTGCGGCCCGAAGCTAGGCCGGCGAACACGTCATCGCGTGCGGCCTCCACGGTCTCGCCGGTCAGCACGCCAACGCCAATGCCAAGCGCTGCCATCGTCGACGAGAGGTGATAGGCCTGGTCGGCAACGAGCGCACGCAGCGGATAGACAAAGATGCTCGCACGCCCGCGAAGGACCGCCTCGCGCGCGGCATGCACATGGAAGATGAGCGACTTGCCGCGCCCCGTTCCCATAACGGCCAGAACACTCTGGTGATCGGCCAGGGCATCGAGCGCCTCGACCTGCGCGCGGTGCGGCTGGTTCGAGCCGATAAAGCTATGGATAAGCGAGCGCGTCAGCTCGGTATAAGAAAGCTGGGCGAGCGTCTCGCGTTTACGCGACTCCAGGCGCAGGCCAGAATCCGCCGGTTGCACGCCGCGGCGAAGTTCACATGCCGGATCGTCGATATTGGACGCCGTGGTATCGCGCACCAAGACATCCTTGATCATGAGCTTGGGCTTCACACGCCCCTGCCAATGCTCGGCAACGGCCTCGAACACCAAGTCGACAGCGCTATCGCAGTTGATGAGCTTATCGATTTGCGGCACGCGGAACATAATGGCCGGCACGCTCGCGGCGCCATCGGTCGCCACAAAGCGCATGTGCTCGCCGGTTTTGCCCACCACGGCGCGATCGCACATCGTCACGCCCTCGGCGGCCAGCAACGGCACCTTGTTGCCCTGGCCAAACGGCTCAAGACGGGAAATCTGCTCTATAGTCTCAATATTCAGCTCGGAAAGGTCGACCGTGGCGGCAACCTCGTCGATGTCTTCAAAGTCCTCGGCGGGAATCTCCGATAGCACGGCGGAAAGGCGACGACGGAATTCATCGAGCTTGGATGCCTCGATGGTCACACCCACCGCACCGGCATGTCCGCCGCGACGAATCAGCAGGTCGGAACAGCGCTCGACGGCGTCAAACAGGTTAACTTTGCCCACCGAGCGACCAGAGCCGCGCGCGATACCGTCCTCGATCGAGAACAGCAGCGCCGGCACGTGATAGCGGTTGGTCAGACGGCTTGCCACGATGCCCTTGACACCCTCGTGCCAGCCCTCGCCACCCACGACAATCGCGCGTCCGCCGTCATAGGTCTCCTCGACCTTTGCCATGGCATCGCGCGTGAGCTCCGCCTCGATCTCACGGCGCTGGTGGTTGATTTCCTCGAGCTCAGCCGCCAGCGCGCTTGCTTCGATGGGATTGCGGGCAAGCAGCAGGTCGAGCGCCAGCTTGGGATCGGCCATGCGACCGGCAGCGTTTAAGCGGGGAATGAGCGAGAATGACAGGCCATCCGCCGTAATGCTCGAAAGGTCCGCCTTGGCGAGCGCGGCAAGTGCGATGTAGCCGGGACGGGCCGTCACGCGCATCTGCTGGATGCCCTCGGCGACCAGTGCGCGGTTCTCGGGCGTGAGCGGCATCATGTCGGACACGGTGCCCAGCGCCGCGACCTCGATTAGCGAACGCCAATACGACGGCTTGCCCAGGCGCTCACCCAGGACTTGCACCAGCTTGAGCGCCACACCAACACCGGCAAGCTCGCGCGAGGGGCCCTCGTCCTCGAGCTTGGGGTCGGTCAGGGGCACACCCTGCGGCACCTGGTCGGAGGGCTCGTGATGGTCCGTGACCACCAAATCGATCCCCAGGCTCTCCAGATAGGAAACCTCTTCCTTGGCGGCAATGCCGTTATCGACGGTCACGATCAGCTGGGGGCGAGCGAGCTCGTTAACGCGGTCGAGCGCCGCGCGCGAAAGACCGTAGCCCTCGTCAAAGCGATGCGGAATAAACGGCGTGACATCGGCGCCAAACGTGCGCAGAGCCTCGGTCAACAGGCAAGTCGACGTAATACCGTCAACGTCAAAATCGCCAAAGACTGCAATGTGCTCGTGGTTGCGAATAGCACGCTCGACGCGGTCGGCAACGACTGACATGCCCGGGATAATGAGTGGGTCGGCCCAGTCGCGATCGAGCGAAGGCGTCAAAAACAATTGGCCCTCTTTGATGGAGCCAATGCCGTGCGCGACCATAATGCGCGCCACCAGCCCGGGAATGCCCAGACCAGCCGAAAGCTCCTTTTCGAGCTCGGGGTTTTGCTGAGCGACCGCCCAGCGATGCGTCGTCTTAAGCGATGACATAGGCACCCACCCCTGATAGGGGCAGGTCGCCGCGATACCTCTCACGGTTCATAGCGATGAGTCCTCTGTGTATACCCGCTTCGGCAGGCAGATCTGTTGAACGGATTTATTATACCGTGCAGCGCGGACGCAAAACGCCGCGGTGCGCCGCGGTTTCGACAAACGATGGCGGTAATGGCCTCGAAATAATCGAGCGTTTCAGCCGCACGGACGCATACGAGCGTCTAGCATATCCATACAAACGAGTTCGCGGATAAAGGGAGTCACGGGACATATGAAGCAATGGGCTGGACTGGGAAAGTTCCTCGCGGGGCATATGCAGATCATCGTTCCGATTTGCGTGGCGCTCGGCGTGCTCTTTCCCCAGCAGATCGGCGTGCTCAAGCCCATTGTTCCCGCCCTCTTCGCCTTTATGACGTTTCAGGGTGCGCTCAGCAACACCTTTCACCAGGTAGCCGAGGTGTTCCACCGTCCGCTGCACCTGATTCTGGCGTTGCTGGTCTCGGCAGTGCCTATTCCCATCGCGGCGTATGCCATGGGGTCACTCTTCTTTGGCTCCAACCCCAACCTTGTCTGCGGCATCGTGCTCGAGTACAGCGTGCCCGTGGCCGTCACCGCTTTTATGTGGATCAGCATGTTCGGCGGCAACGGCCCGCTCGCGCTCACCATCATCCTGACGTCCTCGGTTATCTCCCCTGTGACGATTCCGCTCACGCTTAAGCTCCTGCTGGATGCCACCGTCTCGATCGATGTGCCGAGCATGATGCAAGACACGGCCTTTATGATCGCCATCCCCGCCGTGCTCGGCATCGTAATCAACGAGCTCACGCGTGGATGGGGACACGAGAAGCTCTCCCCCGCGCTCTCGCCCGCCTGCAAATTCATGATGATGGGCGTTATCGCCTCCAACTCCACCGCCATGAGCGAGTACGTGCTGCACATGAACGCGGTGCGCCTGGAAGTCGCCCTCTTTATTTTGACCTTCGCCATCAGCGGCTTTGTCGTCGGTTTTCTGGTCACCCGTGCGCTCCATCTGCCATATAGCGAGACGACTACCGTGTGCTTTACCTGCGGCATGCGCAATATCTCTTCGGGCGCCGTCATCGCCACGCAGTATTTTCCCGGCGAGGTCGTGTTTCCCGTCATGTGCGGAACGCTGTTTCAGCAGGTGCTGGCCTCGATTATCGGGCATCTCTTTGAGCGCCTAACCGGCGAGGAGCGCGCTGCCCAACGCAAGCGCGTCGAGGCCGGCCGCAGCGTAATGGCGAAATAGCCAGCCACAGGCGCGAGGCCGAGCCCTTGGCTATGCAAGCGCCTCCAGGCGTGCGCGCAGGCGCTCAGCATCGATATCGAGCGTCGTCTCGGCATTGACCTGGGCCAAACGATAGCCCACAAAGTAGGGCGAAACCACCCAACGTGGAAGCGCCTTGGCAATGGTCCGACCGCCCAGGTGATAGAAGAACAGGTTGTACGACTCTGCGCGACCACCGTGGTGCTCGTTCAGGATATAGCGCAGAGCTACCTGGATCGCATCGGCGAAGAGATCCGCCTCGGCTTGGTCTCTCGTGTCATCGCTGGCAGCGATTCCCTGCGGGGCTGAAACGTTGATCTCAAAGAACCCCATGATCGGTTCGGTTGAGATGTCGACCGAGATTCTCCCCTGTTGCCAGACACTGATGCCTTCAAAGTTGGCTGAGGCCAGCGCCGCATAGCCGTCCTCCTGTTCCAAGCCCACAATCTGCATGTGTGGATGGACGAGGCTGCCGCCCGAAAGCGGGCCTTTGTTCTTGTACATGAGCACACTGCAGTACTGTTGGGAATCGATCATCTGCTGCCAACAGCCCAGGGCAAACCGCATCACATGATGCAGCTCATCCGGTTCATAGGTCACCAGGTCGGCGTCGTGATTGGCAGACTCGATCAATACGGTCTGACGTGTGGCCCGCAATGTCTTGAACTTATTCTCGAGCCAGATGCAGTCACCATCGCGCTGGATGATGTTGGCAAGCCCCTCCGTGTCGCAAAAGGGGCACGCGGTGCCAGGGCGACGATTATCGTCGGGCTTACCGCTCGCCTGCTGGACATCGAATACAAGTGCCACGGGCTACACCTCCAGCGGCACAATCTTGGTGCCATGGAGCTCGGAGACGCCCAGTGCCGCCGCCACGGTATCGCGGTTGACCGTGGAAATGCCGCCGCCGGGAAGGATGGTCAAGCGGTCGCCCGCATACTCGATCAAGCGGGCCAGGTTTTCGAAGTTGTCCTCGATCGGCGCACCGGCAGCGCCACCATGCGTCAGGATGCGTGTGATGCCGCAGTCGGCGAGTATGTCAATCGCGTCGAGCTGAGCCTCGGGCGAGAGCTGATCAAACGCCATGTGGAAGGTGATGTCGATGGGTTCACGCTTGCATTCCTCGGTCGCGCAGCCCGCGGCCATCACGAGGGCGCCCAACGTAAGCTCGTCGAGTGCCCATCCGCCAGCGCAGGGCTTGCAGCAGCCAAAGGCCAAGCCGTCAACGCCGGCGCTCACGGCAAGGCCCAGGTCCATCTCCATCATACGCAACTCGTCCTGGTTGTAGTGAAAGTCGCCGCCACGCGGGCGAATCATGCACATCACCCGTGCATCGTGCTCGTGGGCATAGTTGGTCGTAGCGCTGATAACGCCGGCCGAAGGCGTGGTGCCACCAACGGCAAGGTTATCGCACAGCTCGATGCGCTTTGCACCGGCATCGATAGCTGCCGGCACCCGCTCAAAGTTCTCGGCACAAAACTCGTACAGCATAGATAGACCCCAAAGACAGCAGATGTTTTCCGACGGGCATTGTCACACATCCCCATGAAGTTGCGGTGGAATAGGGACTGTTTTGGCGTCTAGCGCCCCCATTTAGTCCCTATTTCACCGCAACTTAAAAGGGGGCGCTGACCGGGTTGGTCAGCGCCCCCTTTGTTGAATGGATTAACCGCCCAGATAGGCCTTGCGGACGTTATCGTCGTGCAGCAGCTCTTGACCGGTGCCGGTCATGGTGATCTTGCCGGTCTCGAGTACATAGCCGCGTGTAGCGATGGAAAGTGCCATCTGCGCGTTCTGCTCGACCAGAAGCACCGTGGTGCCGGCCTTGTGCAGGTCCTCGACGATCTGGAAGATCTGCTCAATCAGAATCGGCGCCAGACCCATGGAGGGCTCATCGAGCATGAGCAGCTTAGGGTTGCTCATAAGGGCGCGGCCCATAACGAGCATCTGCTGCTCGCCGCCCGAAAGGGTGCCGGCGACCTGGCGACGGCGCTCCTTTAGGCGCGGGAACTGCTCGTAGACGCGCTCGAGGCCCGGAGCCACCGTGGACTTGGGCTGCGTATAGGCACCCATTTCCAGGTTCTCCTCGACCGTCATCTGCAAAAAGGCGCGACGGCCCTCGGGAACCTGAGCCAGGCCCTTGCCCACCAGCTTGTCGGCAGGCGTATGGGTAATGTCCTCGCCCATAAACTTGATGGAGCCGGTCTTGGAACGCAGCAGGCCCGAGACGGTCTTAAGCGTCGTGGACTTGCCGGCGCCGTTGGCACCAATCAAGGCCACGATCTCGCCCTCGTTGACGTTAAAGGAGATGTCCTTGATGGCGTGGATGGCGCCGTACCAGACGTTGATGTTGTAGACGGAAAGCATCGGCTCTGCCATTTAGTTCTCCCCCTTATCCTGCTTGCCCAGATATGCCTCGATAACGGCGTCGTTGTTCTGGATCTCCTCGGCCGTACCCTTGGCAATGACCTTGCCAAAGTTGAGCACGCAGATGCCCTCGCAGATGTTCATAACGAGCGACATATCATGCTCGATAAGCATGATGGCGATGCCGAAGGTGTCACGAATCTTGACGATGTTCTCCATAAGCTCCGCGGTCTCGGACGGGTTCATGCCGGCGGCAGGCTCATCGAGCAGCAGCAGCTTGGGGTTGGTGGCAAGCGCGCGGACGATCTCCAGACGACGCTGTGCGCCGTAAGGCAGCGATCCGGCCTGCTCGTTTGCCAGATGCTCCATATCAAAGATGGACAGCAGCTCCATGGCGCGCTCGTGAGCAGCCTTCTCGTGCTTCCAATACGTCGGCAGGCGCAGCACGCCCTCAAAGCCGGAGTAACGCTCCTGGTTATGCAGGCCGACCTTGACGTTATCCTCCACCGTCATGGTGTTGAATAGGCGAATGTTCTGGAAGGTACGGGCAATACCCATGCGGTTGACCTGGTAGACCGACTTGCCCGAGGTGTCCTCGCCGTCGAGCAGGATGGTGCCATGCGTGGGCTGGTACACCTTGGTGAGCAGGTTGAAGACCGTGGTCTTGCCGGCGCCGTTGGGACCGATCAGACCGGCGATCTCGGTCTTGCCGATAGTCAGGCTAAAGTCGTCGACTGCCTTAAGGCCACCGAACTCAATGCCCAGGTGGATGCACTCGAGTGCAGGGCGCTCGCCCAGGTCACGATCGGGAACGATGGCGCCAGAAGGATACGGGACCATCTTGCCCTTCTTGAACTCAAATTTACTGGGCATCGGCTGCCACCTCCTTCTTGGAAGCAAAGCGGTCCTTGACGCGACCGAAGAACGCCTTGAGCTGCGGGTTGTTGGTAAAAATCATGACCAGGATCAGCACGATGGCGTAGATGAGCATGCGGTAGTCCGAGAACTGACGAAGCAGCTCGGGAAGCACCGTGAGCAACGCCGCCGCGATGACGGAACCGCGCATGTTGCCCAGGCCGCCCAGGACCACGAACACCAGGATGAGGATCGACGTGTTGAAGTCGAACTTGGTGGCGGAGAGCTGCGAGAAGTTACCGCCGAAGAGAGCTCCGGCAGCACCGGCGAGGGCAGCGGAAACCACGAAGGCGATCATGCGGTACTCCGTGACGGAGATGCCTACGGACTCGGCTGCAATCTTGTTATCGCGCACGGCCATAATGGCACGGCCGGTACGGCTGCGGACCAGGTTGAGCACGATCACGAGTGCGACCATGACCAGGATGGCACCGGCGAGGAAGGTCGAGTACGTCGACACGCCCGAGGCGCCCTGGGCGCCCTTGATGATGGCGGTGCCGTCCTCGAGCAGGTGCAGGTCGTCGATCGTAGAGTTGCCCGTGATGTTAAAAATCACGTGCAGGCCGCGGGAGTCGACGCCCACAATGAGGCAGGTGACGATCTCTTTGATGATCTCGCCAAAAGCCAGGGTCACGATGGCCAGATAGTCGCCGCTCAGGCGCAGGACCGGGATACCAATCAAGAAGCCCAAGATGGCAGCGGCGATAGCGCCGACCACAATGCTGATGATCAGACGCATCGGATCGGACGGAACGGCGCTCTCCAGCGCGACGGCGGTGACGATGCCCGTGTAGGCACCGACGCTCATAAAGCCCGCGTGGCCCAGCGACAAGTCGCCCGCGATGCCGACGACGAGGTTGAGGGAAATGGCCATGACGATATAGGCCGTGATGGGAACCAGCTGACCGGCGATCATGCGCGGAATCATGTGGTTAGACTGCATAAAGAACACGATGGCGAAGGCCACGATGCACATGGCGTACGTGACAAAGTCGTGACGCGTCTGCTTGTCTTTAAGAAACTTCATAACGCTCACCTACACCTTCTCGGGGACGTACTTGCCCAAGAGGCCGGCAGGCTTGACGAGCAGGACGATGATCAAAACACCAAAGACGATGGAGTTGGCAAGGCTCGTGGAAATGTAAGCCTGCGCCATCGCCTCGATGATGCCGATGAGAATGCCACCGACAAAGGCGCCGGGGATGGAGCCGATGCCGCCGAAGACGGCGGCGTCGAAGGCCTTGATGCCAGGCATGGCGCCCGTCGTGGGCTGCAGCACCGGCGAGTAGGAGCACAGGAGCACGCCGGCGATGGCGGCAAGCGCCGAGCCGATGGCAAACGTCATCGAGATGGTGCGGTTGACGTTGATGCCCATGAGCTGAGCGGCGGCCTTGTCCTCGGACACGGCGCGCATGGCCTTGCCCATCTTGGTCTTACCTGTAAAGAACATCAGGCCGGCCATGATAACCAGGCAGGCGACGATGGTGACGAGCGAGACGGCGCTTACGTTGAACTTGGCCAAGAACTCCGGCACCTGGAAGGTGACGAGCGAAGTGAAGTTCTTGGGCGTGGCGCCCCACAGAAGCTGCGCGGCGTTCTGCAGGAAGTAAGACACGCCGATGGCCGTGATCAGAACGGCCAGCGGGCCTGCTTGGCGCAGCGGCTTATAGGCCAGACCCTCGATGAGAACACCGAGAACCGTGCAGACCACACAAGAGAGAACTACAGATGCCCAGCCCGGGAGGCCGAGATACGACGTGGCGCAGAACGAGACATAGGCACCGACCATGATGACGTCGCCGTGAGCGAAGTTGAGCATCTTGGCGATACCGTAGACCATGGTGTAGCCCAACGCGATGATGGCGTAGACGCTGCCCATGGACAGGCCGTTGACCAGGTATTGGATAAAGACCGTCATGTTCCACATCCCCCTTTCGAATAGGTTTCCAGTTGATGTATGAAAACGGGACGTTACATCGTCCCTAGATACCAAGCAAGCAGGGAAGGCCAAAACCTCCCCTGCTTGGGATCAAAACCGCTCTATGTAAGGCGGCCAATTAGGCCTGTACGTACTTGCCGTCGGTGATGACGTAAGCCGTGGGCTCCTTCTGGACCTGGCCCTTATCGTTCCAGGTGAGCTTGCCGGTCAGACCGTCAACGGTAATCTTGAGCATAGCCTTGGACAGCTTCTCGGCGGCCTCGGTCGGGTCGGCGTCGACACCAAGACCGGCCTCCTTGAGGGCCTCGGCCACCGCGTGCACGCCGTCGTAGGCGTCGGCGGCAAACTGGTCGGGGGTATCGCCGTACTTATCCTTGTAAGCGTTGACGAAGTCGGCGTTCTTCTCGTCGTCGGCGGAGAACGGGGTCATGAGCAGCAGGCCCTCGGCAAGAGAGGTATCGAAGCCCTCAACGCCCAGGATGCCGTCCATGCCGTCGCAGCCCATCATCTTGACGTCGTAGCCCATGTCCTTGGCGTTCTTGAGCAGGACGGACGCCGGCGTGTAGTAGATCGGCGCAAAAATCATGGTGGCGCCGGCCTGCTTGGCCTTGGTCAGCTGGTTCGTAAAGCTCGTGGCGGAGTCGTCCTTAAAGGTCTCCTCGTCAACAATCTCGAGCTTGGACTCAGCGGCCTGGGCCTTAAAGGAATCTGCGATGCCCGAAGAATAGGCGTCGCCGGAGTTATAGAACAGCACGAACTTCTCGTCCGCATACTTCTGCGCCAGGAACTTGGCAGCGTTGACACCCTGGTTGGGGTCGGTGAAGCAAACCTGGAAGACGCAATCCTTGCCGTCGGTGACGTCCTCGGAGGACGCGGACGGGGTGATCATGAACGTCTTGGGGTCGTTACCGCACTCGGCGGCAACGGCAACCGACGCACCCGTGGTGGTCGGGCCGACGAGGGCCTGCATGCCCCAGTCGAGCAGGGTATTGAAGGCGTTGACGGCCTTCTCGCCGTCGGCCTGGTCATCCTCGGCCTTGCTGGCAAGCGGCAGCTCCTTGGTCGAGAAATCCTTGCAGCCAAGCTCGACACCCTGGGTAACGGACTTGCCGTAGGACGCGTTGGCGCCGGTCAGCGGGCCGATGGTGCCGATCTTAAACGAAGCGTCGCCCGAAGCGGAACCGCTATCGCCGCCGTTGGAGGAGCAGCCGGCTAGAATGGACATCGCCCCCAGACCTGCTGCGCTCGCGATAACGCTCCTGCGATTCATAACAGGGTTCAATGACTTACCGGTGAGGCTCGACATGCGGCTCTCCTCTCAAATCTCGTCGGGTTTCGGTTACCCGACAGGCCATCCTTCGCCGTGTTCGGCGTTCGCAAAATAGTAGACGCTTTAGTTAGGAAAAGTGGCGGTTATTTCGACTTTTCTTTGGATTTGTTCATTTATCCATATTTCTGCGTATTTCTATTGCTTTATGCAGTATTGCCACTTTATTGTGTAAAAGCAATGTTTCCGTTCTGTTACAGGCGTCCTTGCCTTGCGTAAAACGGCCCCACCGGTCTCGTTATATGCACTTAGGCGGCGATGTACTTGCCGTCCTGAATCACATAGGCTGTCCATGCCGTCGACACCCATTAGTGTCATGTCGTAGCTCATGTCCTTGGCGTTCTTGAGCAAAACGGACGCTGGGGTGTAATAGATCGGGGCAAAAATAAGCGTGGCTCCGACAAGGAAACTCCTGCGGTTAAGTACGTTGTTGATGCTAAACATGGTGTCCCCCTTTTCGCTGACCGCGGTGCGGCCGTCTTGCGGTACAGAGCAAACCTTATGGCGCAAACGTTGACAGTTTGTTACGGAGTTCCGTTTGTAGCGAGCATGTTTCCAATGTTTCCGCAGCGTTTCGGGGGTGCCGTTTTGTGCGACTCCTGTTGCCTGGCGAGCACGCGCCCCCGGTTCACGCTAGAATGCACTCAACCTTTAAGCGGTTAATCCATCCATAAGATGCACGAAGGAGCTATCTATGAGCGAACCCCTGCGCACCGTGAACGTCGGCCTCATCGGTCTGGGAACCGTCGGCGGCGGCGTGGCCCGTCTGATCAAGAGCCACCACGATGAGTACCTGGCAGCCTACGGCATCGACCTTAAGCTGACCCGCGCCTGCGCGCTTGCCTGGGAGCAGGCCGAGGCAGCCGGTATTGAGCGTGAGGCCTTTACGAGTGACTGGCACGACGTCGTCACCGACCCCGCCGTCGACATCGTCGTCGAGCTGATCGGCGGCGAGCATCCCGCGACCGAGATCTTCACCACTGCCTTTGAGCACGGCAAGCACGTCGTCTCTGCCAACAAGGCCCTGCTGGGCCGTCATGTCGAGACGCTCGCCGAGAAGGCGCGCGCGTGCGGCGTGCAGATTAAGTGCGAGGCCAGCTGCGGCGGTGGCATCCCCATTGTCAGCACGCTCGAGCACGACCTGGTGGGCAACAAGATCTTGACCATCGCTGGCATTCTCAACGGCACCACCAACTACATCCTGTCGCGCATGGACGCCGAGGGCGCCGATTACGCTGACGTGCTCGCCGACGCCCAGGCAAAGGGCTATGCCGAGGCCGACCCGTCCGCCGACGTCGACGGCTTCGATGCCGCCAGCAAGACGGCGATCCTCGCTTCCATCGGTTTTGGCACCCGCGTTACCACCGACGATGTTTACCAGCAGGGTATCCGTACCATCGGCGCCGAGGACATCGCCCAGGCCCGCGAGCTCGGCTACACCATCAAGCTGCTGGGCATCGCACGCAACACCGACGCCGGCGTCGACGTCCGCGTGCATCCCACGCTCATCCCGGCAGACCATATGCTCGCCAAGGTCAACGGCGCCATGAACGCCGTCTACGTGGTGGGTGACGCCGTGGGCGAAACCATGTTCTACGGTGCCGGCGCAGGCTCCTTCCCCACCGCGAGCGCCGTCGTGGGCGATATCCTGTCGCTCTCCGAGCAGATCAGCCGCGGCGTGGCTCCGCTGCCCGAGATTGAGCCCTATGGTCACAACCTCGCCTTTAAGCCCATGGACGAGCTCCAGACTAAGTACTATGTGCGCCTGAAGGTCGCCGACCGCGTGGGCGCCCTGTCCGAGACGGTCGACATCTTTGCCAAGCACAACATCTCGATCTCGCTCATCAACCAGGTCGAGGACGGCAAGTCGGGCGTCAACGATGCCTGCTCGGTCATCTTCCTGACGCATCGCGCGCTCGAGAAGGACGTCCAGGCTGCCGCGGCCGAGCTTGCCAGCGTCGGCTGTGTGGCCGAGGTCGCCAACGTCCTGCGCATCGAGGACGTTGAGGCTTGGACCGAAGGCGTCATGGCGAACTAGTTCGGTTTACACCCCACAACGCATTTGCTCGAAGGGCTCCCGTCCGATGTGGGATGGGAGCCTTTTTGTCTCCTGCCCTAAGCACAACGACAGGGCACATTTGCGCGAGCCGCTCATCGGTAACGCGGGCTACCGTTCACCGATATGCAAACACGGCCGATTCCGGTTACGGCTACGCTGTGCTGCGAATGTCCGCCCGCGATGAGAGGAAATACCATGTTGCTCGAGGGCAAGAAAGCAATCATCACCGGAGGCACGCGCGGTATCGGCTATGCCATCGCCTGCCGTTTTATCGAGGAGGGCGCCTCCGTCACTGTCTTTGGCTCGCGTCAAGAGACCGCCGATGCGGCCGTTGAGAAGCTGACAGCCGCCTATCCCGACGCCAAGGTCTGGGGCCGCTCCTGCGACCTCACCTCACTCGAAGCCGTGACCGAGGCCTTTACCCAGGCTGCATCCGACATGGGCGGCTTGGACACGGTCGTCAACAATGCCGGTATCTCCCAGCGTTCACCCCTCTTGGACTACACGGCCGAGGAGTTCGCAAAGGTCATGGACCTTAACGTCGTCGCCGTCTTTAATGGCCACCAGGCTGCCGCCAAGATCATGACCGAGGCCGGCCACGGCGGCACCATCACTACCACAAGCTCGATGGTCGCCAAGTACGGCCAGCCCTCCGGCGTCGGTTACCCCACGTCCAAGTTTGCCGTCAACGGTATGGTCCAGTCGCTCTCGCGCGAGCTCGCCCCCGAGGGCATTCGCGTCAATGCCGTTGCACCCGGCGTAACCAAAACCGATATGGTCGCTAACCTGCCCGAAGAGGTTATTAAGCCCATCATCGCCACCATTCCGCTGGGTCGCATGGGCGAGCCCGAGGATGTCGCCAACGCCTTTGTTTTCCTGGCGAGCGACATGTCCTCCTACGTCACGGGCGCCGTGCTCCCCGTCGACGGAGCCGCCCGCTCTTAAGGGACCACAAGCCTCAGCTCCCAGCCTCAACATAGTCCAACAAAGAAGGCGCGCCGTCTGCATCAACTGCAGGCAGCGCGCCTTCTTCTGTTTGAAAGGGAAGCTGTGTCCCGCAGTCCCGACTCAGACCGGGACGCAGCTTCCCTCAGGGCCATGTTTCGGAAAGAGCGCCCCGTCTTGAACGCCGATTCTGGGATACCGTTTCCGCAACGGGTCTCTCGCGGAAACTGCATCCCACTCTGAGCGCCCATTCCGGGACACAGTTTCCCAACGGCCCCCGTTTCGGAAACCACATCCCGTTCCGAGCCTTCAAAGCGGGACGCGGCTTCCCCGAGAGAGTATCGACTACTTGCCGTCGTCGTCCTCGGCTTCTTCTCTTGCATAGAGCTCCAGCATGCGGCGGCGGTATTCGCGCACGGCGAGCTTGGCGCGCTCCAGGCGGCGACGCTCGCGCGGAGTCAGCTCGGACGGGTCGACCTCGTCTCCATAGGTCTTATCGGCAAGAAGATGCGCCGCGTCCACAATACGGGCATCGATATGGCCGCTCGCCGCCTCGGCGGAAAGACGCTCGGCAATCGTATCGAGCGTAGGCAGGCCCTCGAATACGCGACCATGGCCATGCGAAGTCAGCAACTCGTGCTCGCGTGCGAGCAGGCTCGCCAAATCGTGGTGGGCGCGCAGGATGTCGAGCGCATCGGATGGATGCTCGGCAACCTCTGCCACGGCGGCGACCGGCGCGGCGTCGACCACGCGGTAGAAGAGCTGCGCGAGCAGCGGCATCAAGAACACCGTGATGGCGCCGGCGGCAACCATGACCGACGCAATATCTTGCGACAGCGCGCCCGCGTTGACGGCAACGCTTGTCACGGCAACGATGATCGGCAGGGCCGTGGTGCAGTACAGGGCCACGGTAATGCGACCATACGCCGACACATCACGCGTCGCAGGACAAATGCTCATAGAAATAAGAATGGGCACGGCACGAATAATCAGCAACGCCACGATAAAGCCCACGAGCAGACCCGGGCGCGACGCCACGGCCGTCAGATCGATCTTTGCGCCCGATACGGTAAAGAACACCGGAATCAAAAAACCGTAGGCCAGGCCGTCGAGCTTGGTCTCGAGCGTATGGTTGCCCTCGGGGATGATGTAGCGCAAGACAAAGCCAGCGGCAAAAGAACCCAACACGATGTCGAGATCAAAGACGGCCGAGAACGCCACGAGCGTGACCAGGATGAGCACCGTCAGGCGCACGAAGGTCTGCGACGTGGTATCGGCGCGTTCCTCGACAAACGCAAAGAAGCGGCTGCCGACACGCTTGGAGCGGCTTGGGACCACAGCCAGCAACACGCAAACCACCGCAAACAAGCCAAGGATTACGAGCGTTTGGATGCCAGTGCGGGCAGACAGCAGCACCGACATGGCGAGCACAGGGCCGAGCTCACCCCAGGTGCCATACGCGAGAATCGAGTCGCCCACACGCGTGCCAGTGAGCGAGCGCTCACGCATGATGGGCACGAGCGTGCCGAGCGCCGTCGAAGTGAGGGCAAGCGTCACGGCGATACCGTCGAAATGACTGACCGAGAACCACGGGGTAAAGCGCACGGCAAGCCAGGCGATACCAAACGTGACGGCCCACGTCGCCAAGCCGTAGCGCCCCTCGACGCCCGTGATGCTCTTGGGGTCGATCTCAAAGCCGGCAAGCAGGAACAAGAAGGCCAGGCCCAGCTCGGACACAAGCGAGACCTCAGCATCTACATGGATGACGCCGAGCATATGGGGTCCCAGCACCGCGCCGAGCACGAGCAAAAAGACCGTCTCGGGAACGGGTTTTCCGGGAATCGCCGAGGCGATAAAAGGACTCGCAAAGGCCACGAGTGCGATGATGGCGAGCGAAACGAATGCCATGTGATGCCTTTCTCTTGTTTGCGCTTCACTGTAGCACCCTCGCCGTCCTCAACGCGCCGCGAGCTGTCGTATCATAGTGAGGTTTACAAACATGTGGCTCAAGGCGACCGCAGGGCAGACCCCGCAAACCGACCGCTGCCGCATACCGTACCGTACGCCCAACCGATCAGGAAGGCAGGAACCAATGGTCTCTCGTATCTACGTGGAGAAGAAACCCGGGTTCGACGTCGAGGCTCAGCAGCTCAAGGGCGAGCTGACCGAAATTCTCGGCATCAAGGGCATCGAGGCCCTGAGGATCATCAACCGCTACGACGTCGAGGGCATCGACGAGGAGCTTTTCCGCTCCTGCGTGCCGACCGTCTTTAGCGAGCCCCAGGTCGATGTGACCTACGACGAGCTCCCCGCAAGCGATGGCGCCGTCTTTGCCGTCGAATTCCTGCCTGGCCAGTTTGACCAGCGCGCCGACTCCGCCAGCGAGTGCGTGCAGCTCATCAGCCAGGGCGAGCGCCCCGCCGTGCGCTCCGCCAAGGTCTATATCATCTCGGGCGCTCTGGACGAAGCCGCCATCGAGGCCATCAAGCACTACGTGGTGAACCCCGTCGAGGCGCGCATCGCCTCGCTCGACCTGCCCGAGACGCTGTACATGGAGACCCCCGAGCCCCAGCCCGTCGAGGTGCTCGACGGCTTCCGCGAGCTCGACGAGGCCGGCCTTGCCGCCTTTATCGCCGATCGCGGCCTTGCCATGGACGAGGCAGACATCGCCTTCTGCCAGCAGTACTTCCGCGATGAGGATCGCGACCCCACCATCACCGAAATCCGCGTGATCGACACCTATTGGTCCGATCACTGCCGCCATACCACCTTCGGCACCGTCCTGGACGACGTGACGATCGACGACGCCGTGGTGCAGCAGGCCTTCGACCGCTACATGGAGATGCGCCACGAACTCGGCCGCGACGCCAAGCCCGTCTGCCTCATGGACATGGGCACCATCGGCGCTAAGTACCTTAAGAAGACCGGCGTCATGACCGATGTCGATGAGTCCGAGGAAATCAACGCCTGCACCGTCAAGGTGAAGGTCGATGTCGACGGCGAGGACCAGGACTGGCTGTTCCTGTTTAAGAACGAGACCCACAACCACCCGACCGAGATCGAGCCCTTCGGCGGTGCCGCCACCTGCGTGGGCGGCGCCATCCGCGACCCGCTCTCGGGCCGCAGCTACGTGTACCAGGCCATGCGTGTCACCGGCGCCGGCGACCCCACCGTCCCCGTGTCCGAGACGCTCGAGGGCAAGCTGCCGCAGCGCAAGCTCGTAACCACCGCTGCCGCCGGCTACTCCAGCTACGGCAACCAGATCGGCCTTGCCACCGGCCAGGTCAACGAGCTCTATCACCCCGGCTACGTGGCCAAGCGCATGGAGGTCGGCGCCGTCGTGGGCGCTACCCCGGCAAACCACGTGCGCCGCGAGTGCCCCGCCCCCACCGACAAGATCATCCTGCTGGGCGGCCGCACCGGCCGTGACGGCATCGGCGGTGCCACCGGCTCCTCCAAGACCCAGAACACCGAGTCCATCGAGACCTCGGGTGCCGAGGTCCAGAAGGGCAACGCCCCGGTCGAGCGCAAGCTGCAGCGCCTCTTCCGCCGCGGCGACGCCTGCCGCCTGATCAAGCGTTGCAACGACTTTGGCGCCGGCGGCGTCTCGGTCGCCGTGGGCGAGCTTGCCGACGGCCTGTATGTCGACCTGGACACCGTGACCAAGAAGTACGACGGCCTGGACGGCACCGAGCTCGCCATTTCCGAGTCCCAGGAGCGCATGGCCTGCGCCGTCGCCGACGGTGACGTCGAGGAGTTCATGGGCTACGCCGCCGAGGAAAACCTGGAGGCGACCGTTATCGCCGAGGTTACCGCCGAGCCGCGCATGCGCATGGCCTGGAACGGTGTCGCCATCGTCGACCTATCCCGCGAGTTCCTCAACTCCAACGGCGCGCCCAAGCACCAGGTCGCCCACGTGTGCGCCCGCAGCGTGTGGCAGCCCAGCTGGGCCGGCACCACGCTTGCCGAGCGCATGACCTCGCTTGTCACCGACCTCAACGTTGCCTCCAACAAGGGCCTTTCCGAGCGCTTCGACTCCACCATCGGTGCCGCAACCGTGCTTATGCCTTTTGGCGGCAAGACGCAGCTCACCCCGAGCTCGGCCATGGTCGCCAAGTTCCCCGTGGACGGCGAGACCACCACGGCAAGCGCCATGGCATGGGGCTTCAACCCCTATCTGATGGAGGCCGACCAGTTTGCGGGCGCCTATCTGTCCGTGGTCGAGTCCGTCGCCAAACTTGTGGCTGCCGGCTTTGAGCACAAACGCGCCTATCTCTCCTTCCAGGAGTACTTCGAGCGTCTGCGCACCGAGGCCGAGCGCTGGGGCAAGCCCACAGCAGCCGTCCTGGGCGCCCTCATGGCCCAAGTCGACCTGGGTGCCGGCGCCATCGGCGGCAAGGACTCCATGAGCGGCTCGTTTGAGGACGAGGCCGGCGAGCTCAACGTTCCGCCGACTCTGATCAGCTTCGCTGTTGCCGTGGGCCGCGCGGCGCGCGCCGTCTCCCCTGAGTTCAAGGGCCTGACGCACCGCGTCGTCCGCATCGCCCCCGCCACCTACGGCGAGGACTACCGCCCCGACGCCCAGCAGCTGCTCGCCGCGTTTGACGCCGTCGAGGCGCTCACTGCTACCGGCGACGCCCTGGCCGTCTCCACGCCCGGCTACGGCTGTGGCGCCGAGAGCCTCTTTAAGATGTGCGTCGGCAACCAGATCGGCATCGAGCTTGCCGAGGATGTGGACGTGGAGAGCCTCTTCACCCCGCTCTACGGCAGCTTTATCGTCGAGCTCGCCGAGGACGCCGAGCTGCCCGAGGTCGCCGACGGCGTTGTCGTCGAGCCCCTGGGTACCACCGTCGAGGGCTATGTCATCGACACCGGCTCCGAGGTCATCGAGCTCGCCGAGCTCCAGGAGGCCTGGGAGAGCGGCATCGAGGGCGTCTTCGCCTACCGCAGCGCCGGCGAGACCCCCGAGGTCGAGACCATCGACTTCCGCGCCAAGGATATCCACGTGTACGGCGGCGCCAAGATCGCCCGCCCGCGCGTGATCATCCCCGTGTTCCCCGGCAACAACTGCGAGTACGACAGCGCCCGCGCCTTCCGTGCCGCCGGTGCCGAGGCCGACACCTTCGTGATCAACAACCTCACGCCCGAGGCCGTCGCCGAGAGCACCCACGAGCTTGCCCGCCGCATCCGTGCAAGCCAGATCGTCATGATCCCCGGCGGCTTCTCGGGCGGCGACGAGCCCGACGGCTCTGCCAAGTTCATCACGGCGTTCTTCCGTGCTCCCGAGGTCACCGAGGCAGTCCGCGACCTGCTCAAGGCCCGCGACGGCCTGATGCTGGGCATCTGCAACGGCTTCCAGGCTCTGGTCAAGCTCGGCCTGGTGCCCTACGGTGACATCGTCGACGCCACGCCCGATGCGCCCACGCTGACGTTCAACACCATCGGTCGCCATCAGAGCCGCCTGGTGCGCACCCGCATCTCGTCCAACCTGTCCCCATGGCTGTCGCAGTGCAGCCTGGACGACCCCTACACCGTCGCCATCAGCCACGGCGAGGGCCGCTTTGTCGCCAATGACGAAGTACTCGCCCAGCTGATCGCCAACGGCCAGGTCGCCACGCAGTACGTGGGCGAGGACGGCAAGCCCAGCATGGATCTTTCCGTCAACCCCAACGGCTCCGCACTCGCCATTGAGGGCATCACGAGCCCCGACGGCCGCGTCCTGGGCAAGATGGGCCATGCCGAGCGTCGCGGCGACAACCTGTACCGCAACGTGCCCGAGCATGTCCCCGGCGATAAGTTCATGCCGATCTTTGAGAGCGGCGTGGCCTACTTCGCTTAAACCTTTCCCATCAGGTACAATCCCTTCGGGTAACAACACCCGCCACCGACACATCCGGTGGCGGGTTCTTTTTTACTTCGCGCATGTAGGAAGGACATCATGGAAAGCCGCAAGCCGTATCTCGCCACCCTGCCCGGACTCATCCTGGGCTGTCTTGTTTGCTGTGCACTCTGGGGATCGGCCTTTCCCTGCATCAAGATCGGCTACGCACTCTTTAGCATCCCAGCGCACGATAGCGCTTCGCAGCTGCTCTTTGCAGGTTTACGCTTTACGCTTGCCGGCGCCCTGGTTATCGTTGGGATGAGCGCAGCCCAACGCCGCCCCCTCATACCGCAAGCGCGCGACATCAAGCCCATCTTTGTCTTGTCGCTCTTCCAGACTATCGGGCAGTACTTCTTTTTCTATCTGGGCCTCTCGCGCGCCAGCGCCATGTCGAGCTCCATCATCGAGGCCAGCGCCAACTTCCTCGCAATCCTCTTTGCCGCCCTGGCATTTCACACCGAGAAGCTCAATACGGCCAAGGTGCTTGGCTGTGCGCTGGGCTTTGCCGGCGTCGCGCTCGTCAACCTTTCGGGCGCGGACGGCACCTTTGGCTTTACGCTCGACGGCGAGGGCTTTATCTTGGCTTCCACTGTTGCAGGCGCCCTATCGACCTGCCTGATCGGCATCTTCTCGCGCGAGCACGACGGCGTCTTGCTTGCCGGGTGGCAGTTTTTAGTCGGTGGCGTGGTCCTTACCGCCATCGGGTTTTTGATGGGCGGCACGTTGTCCCCCACCGAAATCGCCCCCGCCATCGCGCTCATCATTTATATGGCACTCATTTCCGCCGTCGCGTACTCGCTGTGGTCGCGCCTGCTTGCCGTCAACCCCGTCAGCCGCGTCTCGGTCTTTGGGTTTATGAACCCTGTCTTTGGTGTGGTGCTGAGCGCGCTGCTGCTCGGCGAGGGCGCTGGCACGAGCCCCGTTACCGTCATCGTTGCCCTGCTGTTGGTCTGCAGCGGCATCATCATCGTCAACAGGCCCAAAAAGGCCTAACGAGCTGCCCTTATTTAGCAGAAGGGATTCACATACTTTAGCTTAATGGAGTACATCGGTGAGCCGAGGGGCGCCACGCACGCCAGCGTGCGCCCTTTTCCTAGCGTATCTGGACGCCGGCCTTCTTTTTCTCGGCCTTGACGCGGTAGAGCTCCGCGTCGGCAGCGCGAAGCAAGTCTTGCCAGGTATCGACGCCGTCACCGACCCGTGCGTAGCCGATGGACATCCGCAACAGATACGGCACCTCGGCGCGCGCGAGCTCGTCGTTGATTGCCGCGCACAGACGTATGATGTCCTGTTCCGCTGCCGCCTTTTGAAGGACTACGAACTCATCGCCGCCATAACGTGCGATAAAGCTGCCAGACGCCGTGCAGACCTTTTTGAGCGCAGCAGATAAGACCTGAAGAGCATGATCACCCTCCACATGTCCATAGCGATCGTTAATCTGCTTAAAGCCGTCAGCGTCCATCATGAGAAGATACACATCGTCCGTATGACCAACATTTGAGAAGAGCGACAGCATATAGGTCTCAAAACGGTTGCGATTGTTGAGGCCAGTCAACGGGTCGGTCGAGATGAGCTGCTCCTGGCAGATGATATAGAGCAGCAACATGCTAATCATTATGCCGACACAAAGGCCAGGCACCGAGTATACGATCTGAAAGGTACCGCCCACCAGGGCCGGAATGGCGAAAAATGCTAAGGTTCGATAGATAGCCTTCGTCTGCAGGCTCTCGACCCTGCGAGATTGCACAAACGCATGCAGGGACGTATGTATAACGTAACAGTAGCTGACAATGGGCTGGATCATATAGGCAAAGCCGCGACGATACACGCCCTGCGAATCGATATAGAACAGGGCGTGCGTCCAGTAACTGGTAAAAGCCAGCACGACCACCAGAGCCGTAGGCAACGTTACAAGCACCACCCTATAGCGCGAGGTCACAAGGTGAGAACCCTGCATCGTCTCGGAATAGATAAACCAAATGAGACACGCGATGGCGAAGAGCGAAAACGAAACCGCGTTGGAAATCCAGTTGGCTGCAATGCCCAACGTGCCGTCCACACCATCCGAAAGCGTCCAGATCATATCGAAGAAAATGTAGGCAGCAGACGTGTAGCCCAGCATGCTAAACAAAAGCTGCTGGGTGCTCGAGAACAGGGAGCGACGGCTTCGTACGGCAAGCCCGATAAGAACAATCATGCATAGCAGGAATATCTCAATCTTGAGTGCCTTAACCACTAGACGCCCTCCCTTCAATATCCAAGTGGTCAGAATCGCCCGATTCGTGTCTGGGCAATAAACGCCCCTTTCTCCGCAGGGGTAAGGGGAATAATAGCAGAGCGCCCGAACGTCACTGCAAGACAGCTCTCGTTCGGGCGCTCAAACGGCGCGAGTTGCACGCCGGAATCATTGATGGGTATCGATTGCTACTCGCCATCGATGTCGGTCGCGACAGCCTCTTCGATGGCCTCGACACCGGCAGGCGACAGGTCTTCCTTGCCCTGGCAGAACTTCTTATCGACCCAGCCGGTCAGAATCGGGGCCATGATTGCCGTGATGATGACGGCAGTGGCGATCTGCGCATACGCGGTGGGCGCAAGCTCGGCATAGCGCGGAGCGACCTCGGCGAGGGCGACCGGCGTGGTCATGGCCGTGCCGGCAATGGTGGAACACGCCACAGCCGCCTTACCATTGCCGCCACACAAGCGCTCGAAGGCAAAGGTAATGGGACCGACGATAAAGAGCGTGATGAGGCCCAGCAGGATGCCCGAAATACCGCCGGCGATAAAGCTCGAAAGGCTCATGGACGCACCGAGCTGAAAGCCGATAACGGCGATCGCGGGATTGGCGCCGGGGACCAGCAGGTTCTTGATAAACGGGAACAAGTTGCCCAGGACCATGCCGATAACGAGCGGCAGGATGGATCCGATGATGGTGCCGACGGGGATGTTGGCGAGACCCGAAACACCAAGGATGATCATCGTGACGGCGGGGCCGGCCGTAAAGAACAGGATACCGACAGCGCCCTGCTCAGACTCATCGCCGAACTCGCCCATGATGCCCGTATAGAGCGCCATGTTGCAAAACGTAATGCCGCCGATGATAGACACGGAGCTCAGACCCAGGAAGTTGTCGTTAAAGAAATATGCCACGCCTAGGCCGAGAGCCGCTGCGACGACCAGCTTAGGAATCAGCACGACAATGCCGGTCTTGATGGCGCCCGGCGTGGACTTAAAGCTGATACCGGCGCCCACGAACAGCAAGATCGCGGCAACGATGGTGTTGGAGCCGCCGCGGCAGGCAGCCGTAAAGAAGCCGCCGACCTCAAAGACCTGCGGGCAGAAGGTATTGAGCAAAAGGCCGACGATCATCGGATAGATCATGATGTCGCCCGGGATACGCGGGACCTTGAATTTCTTTTGCTCGTTGGCGGTCGCTTCCTGTGCCATGAAACCCCCATTTCCACTGACGCAGAACAAAAGCCCACGTCACGCTTTGCTACAGTAAAGTTTGACCATGGTACCAGAAGAAGCAGACCGCCTCGGTGAGAAATTCGATTCGTTAAGCTGGGACGATAACGCGTCCTGCTCCTATACGAGGCTCAAAACGATATAGAACACGATGCCCGAAACGCAGCACCACAACATCGACTTTGTCTTGATTGCCACCGCCACGACGCCGGTGGCCGCAATCCAGGGAACCAAGGCAGGCCAGAGTCCCGCGTCGAACGCGCCGGGGTTCACCAAGTCGTTGGCGACCAGCGCGGCAAAGGCAGCGGGCGGGATATAGCCCAGGGCCTCGGTAATGCGGGGCGACAGGGTCCGCCCGCGCAAGGCGAACGCCGGCGCGATGCGAAAGAACGCGATAGCAGCCCACGACGACAGCCACAGAACCAAGAACTCGTTAGCGGGCATCGCGGGCACCTCTTCCGTCAAATACAGCATCGCACGCCAGCGCAATGGCAATGCCGACCACGACGCTTGCCGGCACGGCAATATTCGCGAGGCCCAAGAACTTGCATACGGCGACGGACACCGCGCCCGAAACCGCCGCGACAACGTTACCGCGCGATAGCCGCTGCGAAAAGAGCAGGCAGATAAAGAGCGAGGTGCAGACAAAGGCTGCAATGGAGGTGGGAACATCGACAACGGCGCCGACGATGGCGCCCATCGTACACGAAACGCCCCATGTTGCGATGAGGATCACGTTGAGCACAAAGGACTCGCGCGGGCCCCAATCCTCCCCTTCAACCAACTTGGCAAGCGAGATGCCATATGCCTCCTCGGTAAGTGTCGCGGCAACAGCCAGCGTCTGACGCTTCGAGGCACCCCTCAGATGCGGTGCGATCGATGCCGAGTAAAGCGCAAAACGCGAGGAGATGGCGGCAACGCTCGCGACGATCGATGCTGCAGGCACACCCGCCAGCCACAGGTTGCAGATCATAAACTGGCCGCTGCCCGTCACAAACGTACTGCTTAGAGCAAAGACCATCCAGGGCTCCATTCCCGTCTGCCCCATGATCATTCCGCACGGCGCGCCTATTGCAACATAGGTAAGCATCACTGGCCAGACGGTTCTAACGATTTTGAGCACCATACGTTTCTCATCCTGACAAGGTCTCCGAGCCGCATGTAGCGACACGGCAGAATCATCATCCGGCAGCAACCGAGTTCACCTACAATTGCCACCGGATCGAAAGACACAACTTTTTAGGAAGTCATTATGACAGCTATCGATCGAGACCGGGCGCGCGCGGCCTTCAAAAGCTACACCGATGCCTACGACGCCACCAACCCACGCATCGCGCTCAAAATCGAGCATACGTACCACGTGGCCGAGGCATGCGATGCCGTAGCGCGCGAGCAGGGCTGGTCGTCAGAAGATATTGACCTGGCATGGCTTTGCGGCCTGCTACACGATATGGGCCGCTTTGAGCAGCTGCGACGCTGGGACACCTTTAAGGACGCCGAGAGCATGAGCCATGCGGCGCTGGGCATCGAGGTCCTCTTTGGCGAGAATCCCACCGATGCACCCGCCGTAACGAGCATTCGCGACTTTATCGATGACCCGGCAGAAGATGAGCTCATCCGAGCGAGCATTGCCTATCACAGCGATTTCCGTCTACCCGCGCAGCTCGACGAGCGCACGCGGAGCTTCTGCGATATCGTGCGCGATGGCGACAAGATCGACATTATGCGCGCCATCGCCGACAGCACTGTCGACACTATCCTCAAGGTGGACGAGAAGACGTTTCTCGGCAGCCGTTTCTCGTCGCCGACACTTGCCGCCTTTGACGAGCACCGCTGCGTCGCACGCGATGAACGCGACGAGCCCGCAGACTACCTGGTGGGACTCATCTGCTTTATGTTTGAGCTCGTCTATCCAGCGAGCCGCGCGCTGGCGCGCGAGCAGGGCGATATCTACCGCCTGCTCGACGCGCCTTTTGGCATCACGCGGCCCTTTACCGACCCCGCCACGCAGGCAACTTGGAGCCGCCTTAAGGACGAGATGCGCGACTGGCTGGCGCGCGCCTAGCGCTCAAGCTGAGCCAGCAGCTCCTCGACGACCTCGACGGCATCGCCGACAACCTTGTACTGGGCAGTACCAAAAATGGGGGCATCCGGGTCCTCGTTGATGGCGATAATGCACTCAGCCCCACCGATGCCGGCAAGATGCTGGATGGCGCCCGAAACACCGATACTCACGAGAAGCTTGGGCGAAACCGATACGCCCGTCTGGCCAATCTGATGGCGATACTCCAACCAGCCGGCCTCCACGACAGGTCGCGTGCAGCCAAGCTCGGCTCCCAGAGCCTCGGCGAGCCTTCGCATCAGCGGCAGATTTTTCTTGGAACCAATGCCGCGACCCACCACGACCAGGCGCTCGGCATCGGCGATCGAAACCTGCTGTCCCCACTCCTCGGCGGGAATCGAGATCTCGACACGAGCCTTAGCATCATCCGCAAGTGATATCTGGGTGATCGTGCCGGAGCGGCCGTAGTCAAAGTCGGGCGCCATAAAGATACCGGAGCGCACCGTTGCCATCTGCGGACGGTGGTTGGGGCAAATGATGGTGGCCATCAAGTTGCCGCCAAACGCCGGGCGCGTCTGCTGCAGTAGGCCCGTCTCCGCATCCATCGAAAGCACGGTGCAGTCGGCCGTAAGACCCGTCTGCAAACGCACGGCAACGCCGGGTGCCAGCTCGCGGCCAAACGCAGTCGCGCCGTACAGAATTGCCTCGGGTTTGCGTTCGGCTACCAAATCGCAGATCAAGTGGGCGTAGACCTCCGCATCGTTTTGGCGCAGACGCTCGTCGCGACAGGCCAGGACTTCGTCGGCGCCCGCGCAAACCAGATGTTCCAGGTCCCCGAGCGAGCCCTCGGGGCTCATGCCGACCAGTGCCACCAGACGGCAGCCGCGAGCATCGGCAAGCTCGCGCCCCTTGCCCATGAGCTCGTAGGCCACGGGAGCCACGGCGTCGTGCTCGTCAGTCTGCACGAAGACCCAAATGTCTCGATATGCATCAAGGTCCACCGCACCAGCGGCCTCGTCACGCTCGATCGAGATAGCGTTGACGGGGCAGTCGTCGACACATCCGCCGCATAGGATGCAGCCGTCGGTTACGCGGGCGCAACGGTTGGGCCGCTCGCCTTCCACTACGATGCCGCCCGAGGCACAGGCGCGAACGCAGCGACCGCAGCCGATACAGGCTTCGCTATCGATAATCAGTCCGCTCATCTATGCCATCCCCTCGATAATCTTGGCAAGTTTTACCACCTGCTCGGACGCCGTTCCCTCAACGGCCTCGCACGTTTGATCACGGTCGGGCACAAACGAGCGCACGACCTGCGTCGGTGATCCGGCAAGGCCGCAACGCGAGGGATCGGCGTTCACGTCGGCGGCACTGACCACGCGCACGTCCGCCTCCTCTGCCGCGCGAATACCGGCAATACTCGGCATACGCAACTGGCCAATCTCCTTGGCGGTCGTCATCGCGCACGGCATCTCAAGGTACACCGTCTCCTCGCCGGCATCGCATCCGTGAACGAGCGCCAGCGAGCCACACGTCGTAAAGCCCGCGCTTTGCACGCAGCTCACGTCGGTCACGCAGGGGATCTCAAAGGCACCGGCAAGCTCGGGGCCGATCTGGGCCGTATCGCCGTCCACTGCCATCTTGCCGCAGATGAGCAGGTCGAAGTCCTCGTCGAGCGCCTCGATGCCGCACTTGAGGGCATAGGTGGTTGCCAGGGTATCGGCACCTGCAAAGGCGCGATCGGTCAGCAGCAGCGCGTCGTCGGCACCTCGAGCGATGCAGTCGCGCAGCAGCGACTCGGTCGCGGGGATGCCCATCGACACCACCGTTACGCGTACGTCCATGCCAAAGCCGATAAAGTCGTCTTTCAGCGCCAGCGCGCATTCCAAAGCGCTCGCATCAAAGGGATTAATGACCGCCTGCTTGCCATCGCGCACGATGGTATTGGTCTTGGGGTCCATCTTGACCTCGGTGCTGCCCGGCACCGCCTTGACGCACACCACCATATGGAAATCGCTCATCTTCACGCGCCCCCTTTCTGGACAAGCTCATCCAAGAGCTTCTCCGAAAACAGGTTGCCGCGACCCAGCTGCCCGTCGGGATCGAGCTGGAGCTTGAGCCGCGCCGACTCGACCATGGCCTCGTGACCGTACATCGTCTCTAAGAAGCCCGCCTTGATCTTGCCGACGCCGTGCTCGGCAGAAACGGCACCGCCCATAGCCGTTACCTCCGCAGCCCACTGGGCAAACAGCTCGCCACCGCGACGGTAGTCCTGCGCATCGCGCGGCAGGATGTTCACATGCAGATGGTTGTTACCGATGTGCCCCCAGGCAGCAGATTCAAGCCCGCTTTCGGCCAGTGTGCGGCGATAGAGGACCACGACATCGGCAAGGCGTGCATTGGGCACCGACATGTCCGAACCCAGTTTGGTGATGGTGGGATCCGTGCGGCGACGCTCGTCGATAAGCATATTGACGCTCTCGGGGACCGCATGGCGGAAGAACCGCTGGCACTCGCGATCAACCTCGGTGCGCGCGACCCATGTCGCATCGTCGCGGCCACCCGCAAACTCGAGCACCCATCCCAGGTGGTACAGTTCCTCGGTCGCCTGGGCCTCGTCATCGCAGTCGAGCTCCACGTACACACAGACCTTGGCCTCTTTGTCGAGCGCCGGCAGCGAGGCAAACGCCGTCGACTGCTCGCGCTGGCGACGTAGAATATCCAGGGCGCCAGCGTCGAAGTACTCGATGGCAGCCGCATGGGACAGGACGGGACGCACGGAATCGGTAAAGGACACGGCCTTGTCTTCGCTATCGAAAAAGCAGCTCACACCCCAAACGACCGCAGGCGCCGCCTGCAGGGCAATCTCGAGCTCGGTGATAACGCCGAGCGTGCCGCAAGCACCGATAAAGAGGTCGATGGCGTCCATTTCGTCCGCAACGAAATAGCCTGAGGCATTTTTTGTCTTGGGCATGGTATAGCCGGGAAGATCGAGCTCGAGCGTACGGCCCACTGCCGTCACGAGCGACAGGTGGCGGCCCTGGGCAAAAGCCTCGCCGCGCCGAAGCTCAAGCAAATCGCCATCAGCCAGCGCGACGTGGAGTCCCGTGATATGTGGGCGCATGGGACCGTAGGCGTAGCTGCGGGCACCGGAGGCGTTACATGCCGCCATGCCGCCCAGACAGGCAGATGCCTCGGTGGGATCGGTGGGAAAGAACTGCTCGGGGGCCTCTTGGAACTCCTCGTAGGCCTCAAGCGATGCCTGGTCCCAACCAGCGGTCGGCAGCACCTTCTTGCTCAGCTGCTTGCGCAGCTCCGAGAGCACAACGCCCGGCTCCACGCGCAGCAGAAATTGGCCTTGTTCATCGCGGCGAAGGCCCAAATAGCGATTCATACGGGAAGTATTGAGGATATGCCCGCCGTGGGGCACGGCGCCGGCGGCAAGGCCGGTTCGGGCGCCCTGAACCGTTACCGGAACACGCTCGACATGGAGCTTTTCCAAAATGGCACGGACCTCGTTTTCCGTTGTCGGAAACGAGATGCTCGAGGCCTCGCCCGATGCGCGAGATTCATCGCGGCCATACTCTTCGAACTCGTCGGTGAAGGGTTTGATGGTTGCAGACACGCGAACTCCCACTTTAGCTAACTACAGTGTTTGCAGGGAGATGTTACCGCATCGTTTCGTCGACGTGTTCGAGACCGTCTCCATAATTGGCGTTTTTTTCGTTCGTGCAATTCGGCGAGCGGCTTGATTTCCTCGGCAGACGATGCTTTTGACACATATGGCCCCGCCGTCGCCGACCGCGCGATTGTCGCTCGAAAAAAGTTGGAGTATTTTTTGCCGCCTTTTACCTGCGGAGACGCCAATCCGTCAAGCATTTGGTCAGAAATTGGTCAAGTAGCGGCTGATACGGTCGGCGTCGACAGCCAAAACCGATAGAAGTTTTGGCCCAGAAGCAGGGAGGTTCCCATGGCATATTACTGGCCCCAGTACGGCATCGCCATCGAAGTCGACGACGATCCCCATCTCCTGCCTTTCGACGAAGAGGCATTCCCCGATACGACGGTCTACCACGTTACCACCGATGTGATCTGCGACCCCGAGTCGTTCTCGGCGCTCGCCCACCACATCGCGCATATCCACGACATCGAGCTCCCTCCCGACTTCGACGAGCTCGTCTACTCGCGCCGTCTGATGCTTCACATGCTCTTTGGAGCGGACCCGTCCACCTTTGCGCGCGTCTATACCGCCAAGGATGCCGCATGAGCGCGAAGAAGCCACCCCACTTTGCAGGCCTGGGTCGTCGCAAGAAGCTCATCGTTGCCTGCTTGGCCATCGTCTGCGCCCTTGTCGCCGTAGGACTATACGCTTGGCAGTCGCAGCCCGTACCCGAGGCGGGCGCTTCGGTCACGACGGCCGAGGGCAAAACGCGTCAGGAAATCCAAGATTAGCTCGACGCCATCGTCCGCGACAACATGATGACGATTTCGGTCGCGCCGGTCGCTCAGCTGCAGGAGGACGGCAAGCTGCGCGTCAACGTGCAAAACGTCCAAGACAATAAATTTCCCCAGCGATTCCGCGTCATCCAAAACGACGAGACCATGTACGAATCCGGTGTGGTCGAGACCGGCAAGACAATCGAGACGTGCCCCGCCGGCGACATCAAAGAAGGCGAGGCGTACATCGAGATCCAGGCACTCGATGCAAAGACCCTCGACAGCCACGGCAATCCGACACGTGTCAAGGTACGGGTTGAGCAAGCCGAGAACTAGCTTTCCGGCCGACGCGGCACCGCACGCAATTCACCAGCATTCGTCCAATCATCGCGGGGACGGCCCGCGGCGAATAGAAAGGAACGACCATGGACATCACCAGGAACATGAACGGAGCCAGAGCGCTCGTCGTGGGCGCAGGGCTCGCGCTCGCGCTCGCAATGGGCGCCGCCCCGACGCCAGCTATGGCAGCCGGGCGCGTTGGAACCACGAAAGTAATGGTCAGGACCGAGATCGACAACGTTGAGTTCAAAGTTCCGACGGTTATTCCCTTCGTCGCCAAGGCCGACGGCACGCTTCAGGGTCCCTCAGAAGACGCGACCACCATCGACAATCATTCGGCCTACGGCATCCATGTCACCAACATGAAGATCGACGCCATGAACACCTGGACCATTGCCGCCGACGCCAAGGCCGGAACCGCGCAGAACTCCATCGACTTTAAGGTCGGCCCCGACGGCGCGCTCCAGAACGCCAGCGCCGCCGCGCAAGGGACGGGCCTCGATCTTTCCAAGAATGCAGCCTTCGACATGGGCTACCAGGGCATTGCCGGCGGCACGGACAAAATCAAGCTCAAGACAAGCGGAAACGTCGCCCGCGTCACGCGCGACATCTTCCGCGTAACCGGCGAAGGCGATCAGGTTGCGACGATCACCTGGACGGTCGAGCCCGGTGCGCACACGGCATAAGGCCGTCGCCCTGGCCGCCGCCGTCAGCATCCTAGCGTTTGGGCCAGCCATGGCCTTTGCCCAGCAAGAACAGGCGCAGGCCGCCACGCAAGTGACGGTCGACCTCTCGGAGCTCGACCGCGGCGACCGCGAGGAACCGTTGGCGCAGACAGGCGACAGACGATGGCTCTTGGCAGCAGGCGCCACAGCAGCAGGCGCGGGAACCGCCGGCCTCGGTCTGCACATCAAACGCAGCCAGAAACAAAACACGGACAGGCCGCACTAAATTAGCTAAGGAGACCCCATGGCATCGAAGAACCTTTTGCCCGTCGTCGCACTCTGCGGCGCGCTCGCAACCGGAACGCCTGTCGCCGCTTGGGCGACTCCCGTCATGGCAGACTCCTTACCAGTAGCCCTAAGTTCCGCACCAAATCCGTCGAGCGCCATTGCGTGCGAGCGTTTTTCGATCGCACAGGCCGTGATCTCAACCTCGGGATGCCTTCGTCGTAATACGGACGGCTCGATAGTCGTGGATATCAAGCGTTCGAACAAGGCAAACGGCTCCCAGGCGGGGTGCGCCGTCTGCACGTGGCGCTCGGTTGTGTTCGATGCAGATGGCGATCCATGCAATTTAGAGCTGCGCATCGACATCGCTTCGGTCGATGACTCGGCGAACGGAGCGAAGGTCGCCTTCGACGGTACGTTTTTTGAGAAAGGAGGCGGTATATGGCTGGGCTGCGCCGCCGCGAATGCAGACGACACGCAGCCCACCCTCTCATTCACGGCATCGTTGCGGCTGACCAAAGCCGGCACCGATGCCATCGCGGCGGGAGAAGCGTCCCTGCTGTTCTACGCCGTCAGCGCCAAAGACACAGACGCTCATTTCGAGAAACCAGCCGGATCACTCAGCCTTACACGAGGGATAGAGGCAGGCCCTATTGAAATCGATGCCCACGCGCAAAGCAGGCAACGAATTCTTGCCGACCCGGCGCTTCTCGAAATGGAGTGGAACGGATCCGGAGCCATCGGAATTCTCCCCTCCGCGCTTGACGCCAAGACGCTCCCCCCAAACGACGAACCCATCAACGCAACCATACAAGAAGAGAGCGCGGATAAAGAAGCAGGTGCGGGCGACACGCCGTCGCCGACAAACAGCGTCCCAGCTTCTTTCGAAGCACCGAATGAGCCCGCTACCGATCCAAACGATCCCGAGCTCGCGGACAGCCTGGGGCTTGCTGATCCTCAAGAGATCGATGAAGGTAACTGCTGCGTGCTTGCCGCGCTCGACCACACAGAGGTCATCGACGCTGCGAACATCGAAGTTGCCGCCGCCAATCAGCCCGTCCGCAAGTCGGCTATCATCGCATTTCCTGAATCCATCGAAGTCGTCTTTTTGCCATCGGGCGAGGTCGTGGCCCCAACACTGCTCACCTTGTTGGGCGCCAAGAATACTCGAAACGAAATTAAAAAGGTCACAGTTGTCGACCCTGCAACCACCGCCAAGCTGCGTCTATACGCCGTTGCCGCAAACGGAAGCAAGACCCTGGAATTCGATGGCGACACACTTCTAACCTGGCGACGTCTGGACATTATGCAAGACGTCTCGTACCAGATCGAGCTCGAAGGGTTTGATCGTGCCCGCGATGCCAATATCATCGCCGCGGCTATTGAATCCCCGCAGCGGCTTATGACACTGCGCTTTGAATACTATCCCTATGTCCCGACAACCACCTGAGGCTTAAATGCTGCGCATCATTCCTAATACCACTTATATAACGTATTAGATGGGTTGCGATGTGCCTCGCATTTCGTTCTGCTACGATTGCCACGTTGGCATCAATACAGGAGGGCTCATGCCGGGCTTGGGAACAATCATCAACGTTGTGCTTTTAGTTGCGGGCGGTCTTTTAGGATTAGCGGGCGGCCGCTTCATTACACCGCGCATCCAAGACACGCTCATGAAAGCATCGGGGCTGTGCGTCCTGTTTATCGGCCTGGGCGGCACCATGCAAAAGATGCTCATCATCGATGGAAAGGCGCTAGCGACCACCGGTACCACCATGCTCATCGTCTCATTTGCGCTCGGTTCGCTCATCGGCGAGGCCGTCAACTTGGAAGCCGCCATCGAGAACCTTGGCGAATGGCTCAAGCGCAAAACCGGCAGCGAGGGCGATAACGAGTTCACCAACGCTTTTGTCTCGACTTCACTCACCGTGTGTATCGGCGCCATGGCCATTGTGGGATCGATCCAGGACGGTCTGCTCGGTGACTGGTCAACGCTTGCCCTGAAAGGCGCATTGGACTGCATCATCGTCTGCACCATGACGGCGTCGCTTGGCCGCGGCTGCATTTTCTCCGCCCTGCCCGTCGCCGTGTTCCAGGGGACGATCACGTTGTTTGCCGGCGCGCTCTCCCCCATCATGACCACAGCAGCCCTCAACAGCCTTTCGCTCGTAGGCTCCATGCTCATCTTCTGCGTCGGCGTCAACCTCATCCGTCCTCAGACCTTCCGCACGGCCAATATGCTCCCCTCCGTCGTCATCGCCGTCATCTACGCCCTCCTGTTCTAAATCTATCTACGCAGCGGTATCTCGAACACCTGTTTGATGCTGTGCTATGATATGAGGTCACCGTAGCTGCGTTCGAGAGGAGGAGCGGTGGCCGACCAGGACATCAAGATGCTCATCGAGCGCATTATGGCCGAGGCCCGGACCCATCAGTCTGCCCGCTTCTCACATGAAGTCTACGCAGACGAGCCGATTCTCAAAACCGGCCGACAGATGCAGAATTTCCTCCCCGACCAGTACCGTAAAATGCGCGAGATATCGCGCTGGCAGGATGACCCCAAAGGCGGCGCAGGTCGCTGGCTTTCGGAAGCCGAGCTTTTCTACCGCCAGGGCCTGCTGATGGCCGACTTTGAGGACGACTGTCCCTACAACGGCACCTTTAAATCGTACTTTCCCACCTACAACGCCATGAGCGACCGGCAGTTGCGCGGCTACTTTACCTGGCGTGCCCAAGTGCGCCGCGGAACCGTCGAGGAAACGTCTACGTCCTTTGCCTTTCTGTATCTCTATGAGCTGATTTGCGGCATTGGCGTAGATGACCCGCTCGATGGTTTTAACAAGATCAAGGCTTTTTGGGATGTCTATCGCGCCTTCGAGCCCGGCATCGACCGATTTGCACGCGTGTGGCTGCAGGATTACGCCGTGTTCCACGGGCTCGACCCCAAGCTGCTTCGCGACTCTAAAACCGTCATGTTCGATAACGCCCTTATCGAGCTGCGGCGCGCGGCACGAGACCTTGTACCAGCACCGGCACCGTCCGGCCAGACCCCCAAGCGTCGCAAAACCTCCGAGCCCACGCTCCCCCTTCCGCCCGATGAGGTGCGCGAGGAGCGACTCATGGCCGCCATCAACGCCCTCTCCACGTACAACCTAAGTAACTCGCGGCTCGACCGCAGCCACCACCGCGATCTGCGCCACGTGGCGTGCGCCGTGTATGTCCGTATGGCGCGCTACTATGACACGCACCGAAAGACCGGCATCGTGGCGAGCTTATTTGGGGAGGAGACGGCCATGCCCTACACCATGTTTGCCTCGGCCGTATTCTTTGCGCCCGAGCGCCACGAGGACTGCGAATACCGCTTGGATCCCATCCATATCTACCGTTGCCAAAACGGCTTTTGGGAATGCATGCGTATCCACGGTAGTAGGCAAAAGAGCAGCAAGCTCGGTGAAATGATGCGCGCCTGCGACCAACGCCTGCGCCTGGCGCTGGACCCCGCCCATCCCCTTAAGGAAGAAAAGGTCCCCAAATATCTGGCCAAGATTATCGATGACGAGATTGTGGCATGGCTTTCGTGGGACGCCGCACACCAACCCGTCAAGATCGATATCGATCTGAGTCAGCTGGGGCACATTCGGAGCGCCGCTGCGCAAACGCGCGAAGCGCTTTTGATCGATGAAGAGCGCGAGGACGGCACACCTGTGGAAGCCGAGGCAGCGGACTCAGGGCAACCGGAAGCCGAGCCCGTAGCCGACGCGATTGTCGAGGCGGTCGCGGCACCCATTCGGCAGGACGAGACCGACGAGCCAACCATATCCACCGAACAGTTTGGTGTCGTGGCACCGCTTCTCGCGCCGACGCCCCCGCTCGCAGCGGCTGCGCCCACTGACGCCGCGAGCGAACTCGCGCCCGCCGCAACCGCGTATCTGCGCGCACTGCTCGAGCAGAACGCAGCGCAAGCGACATCGGCAGTGGCGCACTCGGGACAGAGCGAGGACATGCTCGTCGATAGCATCAACGAGGCGCTCTTTGACCTGGTGGGTGACACCGTAATTGAATTTAGCGCGGCAGGGCCGCAGATTATCGAGGACTACAAAGCAGACGTGAGAGGATACCTAGACCATGAGTGATACCGCATCCGCAGCGCCCCGTGTACCCAAACGCGTCGCCGCCGTTATCCTTAACTCGCTCAAGGGCGGCGTGGTCCCGCGCATCGGCCTTCCTTACATCACCGTAGGGCGCGAGGTCGAGATTCGCGCCCTGCTCACCGATTTGAGTCTCATCGCCGACGGCGGCGCAAGCTTCCGCTTTCTGGTCGGTCGCTACGGCGCCGGCAAGAGCTTTTTGCTCCAAACCATCCGAACGCATGCCATGGGCGAGGGATTCGTCGTCGCCGATGCAGACTTATCCCCCGAGCGCCGTCTGCAGGGCGGGCAGGGGCAGGGCCTTGCCACCTACCGCGAGCTCATACGCAATATATCGACCAAGACGCGCCCCGAGGGCGGTGCGCTCAACCTAATTCTGGATCGCTGGGTTGCCTCGTGTGCCGACGTCGACGAGTCGGTCGTCAATGCCCAACTGGCCCCGCTCGAGGAGATGGTCCACGGCTTCGACTTCACCCGCATGCTTCGCCGCTATCGCACGGCCGTATCCGAGGGCGACGAGGAAGCCGTGAGCCGCGTGACCAAATGGATCCGCGGCGAATACCGTACCAAGAGCGAGGCTCGCGCCGAGCTGGGCTCCTCGACCATCATCAGCGATGACGACTGGTACGACTACGTTAAGCTCATTGCACGCTTTTTGGTCTGCAGCGGATACAAGGGCATGCTGGTGCTCATCGACGAACTCGTGAATCTGTACAAGATTCCCAACGCGATCACGCGCCAATACAACTACGAGAAGATCCTGACTATGTACAACGACACGCTCCAGGGCAAGGCGCAGTACCTGGGCATGATCATGGGCGGCACTCCAACCTCTATCGAAGACCGCCGCCGAGGCGTGTTCTCCTACGAGGCCCTGCGCAGCCGACTCGCTCAGGGCCGCTTTGCGCGCGAGGACCTTAAGGACATGCTCGCGCCCATCATCCGCCTGCAGCCACTCACCTATGAGGAGTTGCTGGTGCTGATCGAAAAACTCATGCAAATTCACGCCGGCTACTTTGGCTGGACGCCCACGCTTACCGAGAACGACTTGGTGGACTTCCTCAAGATCGAGTTCGGTCGTGTGGGAGCCGACACGCATCTGACGCCGCGTGAAGTCATTCGTGACTTTATCGAACTGCTCGATATCCTGTGTCAGAACCCCGATGCAAATGTGGCGGAGCTGCTGCAAAGCGTTGGTGGCGACGCGCTGGTGCCGGCAGCCGCAACAGGCGACACCGGCACCGCAGACGGCGACCGTAACTTCGCCGAATTCACCATCTAGCCTGCCAAAAAGGGACAGGTTTATTTTGGTAGGTTCTATCTGGGCAAACGTTGAGGCAGTAATGCAGCAAGCCGTTGCCAGCCGCGTTGAGAGATTCGTTTTTGAGAGGAGGCCCCGTGAACGCCTTTGACCGCTACGCCCCGTTTATCCAAGACTTCATCTACTCCCACGATTGGGAGAGCTTGCGCTCTATCCAGGTTGCGGCGGCAGATGCCATCTTTAACACGCAGGACAATGTGCTCCTGACGGCATCCACGGCTTCCGGCAAAACCGAGGCAGCCTTTTTTCCCATCCTGACCGAGTTTTGGGAGAACCCGCCCGCAAGCGTGGGCGCCCTCTACATTGGCCCCCTCAAGGCGCTCATCAATGACCAATTCGTCCGCCTCAACGACCTGTGCGAAGAAGCCAATATCCCTGTCTGGCACTGGCATGGCGATGTCTCGCAGTCGCACAAGGCTAAGCTCATCAAAAAACCGAGCGGCATCTTGCAGATTACGCCCGAGTCACTCGAAGCGCTCTTAATCCATAAGCACATGGCGATCCCGCGCATGTTTTGCGACCTGCGCTATGTGGTCATCGACGAGGTCCATTCGCTCATGCGCGGCGACCGTGGCGGGCAGACGCTCTGCCTTATCGAGCGACTCTCGCGCATGGCAGGCGTGCAGCCCCGCCGCATTGGCCTTTCGGCCACCATCGGCGACCCCGAGCGCACGGGTGCCTTTCTCTCACAGGGAACGGGACGCGACTGCGTTATCCCCCGTTTTGAGGAACCGCGTCGCGTGTGGCGTATCTCCATGGAGCACTTCTACAACTCGGGTCCCCAGGCACAGCAGCGAGGATTCGAGAACATGGGTCCTCAAGAGGCCGAAGTGCTTGCATGCGAGCGCATTGAGGCAGCGGCACCCGCGGCACTGTCCGCCGGCGCCCAAGACATGCGTCACAGCGGACAGCTCACACAAGAGGAGCGCCGTCAACGTCGTGAACGGGCACGGGGCAAGGCCGCTCCCAAAGACCGTCGCACTTCCTCGGCCCCCGAGGGCGAAGTCGACATCCCCCGGGCCACCGAGCAGACGCTCCTCAACCCCACCGACACGGCGCCCGACAACGCCGACCCTGGCATGGGGTATATCTTTGAGCATACGCGCGGCCGCAAGTGCCTGGTCTTTGCCAACTCGCGCGAGGAGGCAGAGGCTGTGTGCTCCATGCTGCGCAGCTACTGCGAAAGTCGACACGAGCCCGACCGCTTTCTGATCCATCACGGCAACCTTTCGGCATCGCTGCGCGAGACGGCCGAGGAGCTCATGCGCGACGAGGAGCAGGCGCAGACAACCGTCACCACCTCTACGCTGGAACTCGGTATCGATATCGGCCGTCTGGAGCGCGCCTTCCAGATCGACGCGCCGTTTACCGTCAGCTCCTTTTTGCAGCGAATGGGTCGCACAGGACGCCGCGACCTTCCGCCCGAGATGTGGTTTGTCATGCGCGAGGAAGAGCCCGAGCCGCGCACGATGATGCCCGAGACGATTCCCTGGAAACTCCTGCAGGGCATCGCGCTCGTACAACTTTATCGCGAGGAAAAGTGGGTCGAGCCGCCCGAGCTCGATCGACTCCCCTACAGCCTGCTCTACCACCAGACCATGTCGACGCTCGCCAGCACCGGCGAGCTCACGCCGGCCGAGCTTGCTCAGCGTGTACTCACGCTCAGCTATTTCCACCGCGTCTCGGCCGATGACTATCGCGTACTGCTGCGCCACCTCATCAAGATCGACCACATCCAGGTCACCGAGGGCGGTGGGCTCATCGTGGGTCTCGCGGGAGAGCGCATCATCAACAACTTTAAGTTCTACGCCGTGTTCCAGGAAAACGAGGAGTTTACCGTTCGCAGCGAATCGGCCGAGCTGGGCACGATTGTCAACCCGCCACCACCTGGCGAGCGCATCGCCATCGCGGGCCATTGCTGGATTGTCGAGGAAGTGGACTGGAAGCGTCATACCGTCTTTGCCACGCAGGTCAAGGGCCGTGTGCCGGCCTACTTTGGCGACTGCCCCGGAGACATCAATACGCATGTGCTCGAGCGCATGCGTAAAGCGCTCAACGAGCATGCGGCATATCCGTATCTCATGAGCAACGCACGGGCACGTCTTACACAGGCTCGTCATACCGCCGAGATTTCGGGCGCGGGAACTAAGCCGCTTATCAACCTGGGCGGCGACACCTGGGTGCTCTTCCCCTGGCTGGGCAGCTACGCCTTTCTGGCGCTCGAACGTATGCTCAAGATTAAATGCGCCGCGGAGCTGGGTCTTCGCGGGCTCGACCCGTCACGCCCGTACTTTATGCAGTTTAAGATGAAGGCCGACGAGGAGATGTTCTTTGAGGTTCTCGCCGCCGAGGCCGAGAAGGACTTCGACCCCATCGAGCTCGTCTATCCCGGCGAGGTGCCCTACTTTGACCGCTATGACGAGTTTGTTCCCGAAGAGCTCGTACGCAAGGGCTTTGCCGAAGGCGTGCTCGACATAGGGGGCATGAGGCAGCGCGTCCGCAGCTGGCGCGACCACACATAAAACCAGTCTTTTTTGGGACGGGGAGACTTACTTGTCGTGAAGGACAGTGCCGAGGAAGTCGGTGTCGAAGGGCACAGCTTCGGCAAAGGCGTAGTCGCCGTCGCTGGCGATGAGCAGATAATTCTCCTCGCCGCCGAACTCTGCATCGCCACATGGGACCACCCAAGCATGGTCGAACACCTCAAGCGCCGTGGCGGCACAGTCGCGCAGGAACGTCACATCGCTCCCCTCGTTTGCGCTCACGATATTGGCCACGTAGATACCCCCGGGGTTCAGGCTGCCCCGCACCAGGCGCAACGCTTCAACCGTCGCCAGCTCGCGTACGGGCTCGGCACCGCCAAAGCAATCGCTCACGACCACGTCGTAGCGACGATGGCCCACGCTCGTCACGCCCAGATACGAGCGAGCCTCAGCGGTAATCACCCGCAGGCGGTCGCCCGCCGCGCGCTCCAGCTCGTCTAGGTAGAACCAGCGGCGCGCCAGGCGCGTAATCTCTCCGTCATACTCGATGACGTCCATGCGCAAACCCTCGTGCGACATCAGAGCGAACTTAGGATAGGCAAACCCGCCGCCGCCCAGCACAAGCATGCGGTCGATACCGTGACCATAAGCGTCATGCATTGCGTCCTCGGCCTCAAACACATCGTCGAACGCGTAATAGTACGCAAAGACCGGCTCGGCCCAACGCTCACCGACATAGCTTGCGCTTTGGTAGACGCCGCCCTGCACGAGCACGCGGACCTCGTCACCGCTCTCGTCGTGCACGCGTTTCACACGCGCCAACCCATTGCGGGTTCGCGCAACCTGCAGACAGGCAGCACGAACAGCGACAGCGGCCGCACCAAGCGCCGCGGCTCCCAGAGCAACGCCGGCAACGACGCCAGCAGAAACACTCGGCTTGTTCATCTAGAGCTCCTTTTGCAGATAGAGTCCGTGGTCATAAAAACCCAAATGGCGATAGTACTCGCGCGTACCGATCGCGCTTATCACGTTGATGTGCGTATAGCCCGCGTCCCGAGCAATATGGCACGCACGCTCCACCAACGACCGACCCAGTCCATGGTGCTGGGCCGCCTGGCCTTGGTCGCCCACGCGCGCCGCCATGCCATACACGTGCACCTCGCGAATCATCGCCTCGTCCGGCGTCGTCGGCAACTCATCCGCATGCGCGGCAACAAACGAATGGTCGGGCAGCGACAGCCGCAAAAAGCCCGCGATTTTGCCCTGCGGCGTCATCCACTGCAAAAAACGCTCGCGCGTCACCGGCGTCTCGTACGCCACTTCCTCGTCAAGGGTCAGCTCATGCAAGTCGGCGCCCGCCGTGCTAATCTCGCGATAGCGAATCTCGCGCACCGTCGCGCCTTTCCCCCGAGCAGCCAGGCGGTTCTCAACGAGCTGGCGCAGGTTGGGTTTCTTGTTGCCCACCATGATGTCGTCGGAACTAAAGTCGCGGATCATGCGACTGATGCGGCAGAACGCCGGCGTCACCACGATGTCATCGGCTAACACATCGAGCAGCTCTTCCTCGGTATAGGGACGCCACTCGCCACGTTCATAGCAACCCACCAGACGCGAGCCCTCGATGAGCGCACACGGGTAGACCTTGACCTCGTCGGGCATAAAGGCCCCCTCGGTCATAAAGCGCTCGTAGTCGCGCTTGTCCCCCTCGGGCGTGGCGCCCAGCAAGTTGAGCATAAAATGCGCGTGGATCTTAAAGCCACACAGGCGCGCAAGCGAAAACGCCCGCTCGATCTGCGCCACCGAAATGCGACGCTCGTTGATATCGAGCAGGTGCTGGTCAAGGCTCTGAATACCCATCTGAATCTTGGTGCAGCCCAGGCGGCGGATGAGCGTAAGGGCCTGCGGCGTTACGGCATCGGGGCGCGTCTCGATAACGAGCCCCACCACGCGATGCTTCGCCGTCTCGTTGATGCGCTGCTGACGTTCAAGCTCCTCCATCGTGGCCGTCTGCCACTCGGCGACCTCGCCCCACGGCGTACCGGGGCCGTACAGGCGACGCACTGCGCGGTTGTAGCCGCCCACGGAAGCATCCACACGCCCCTGCTCGTCGGCAACGCCGGCAGCAAGCTCAGCCTCGTCTGTCGCAATGCCGGCGGCCCGATAGCGCTCGCAGCGCTTTGTTACCACCGGCGGCAGGGCATCGGCGGGAGCGTCATCGAGCAGGCGCCCCGCCTCGGCACGGCTGATGCCCGGACGCGCCAACATAGGGTTTGCTGCCACGCCGGCGACGGCATCGTCATTGAGCGCACGGAAAAGCTCCGACATAAACCACGTTTGATACCCTTGCGGATAGTCGCTCCAGATACCGCCGAGCACAATGAGCTCAATCTTATCGGTCGCATGACCCATCTGCGAAAGCGCCGTCAAACGGGCACTCACCTGCAGATACGGATCGAAGCAGTTTTGCTCTGCACGGGCGCACGCCGGCTCGGCGTGCAGATAGCTCTTGGGCATGCGCAGATCATTGGGACAAAACAGGCAATCGCCCGAGCATGGCCAGGGCTTGGTGATGACGGTAATGGTCGCCACGCCCGAAGCCGTTCGGCGCGGCTTCATACGCAGCGCCTGCAGCAGTTGACGTTCCAGATCGGAATCGACATTCCACGCAGCCCACCGAGCCGGCTCCTCGCGTTTAACCCGCTGGTAGAACGGCAGCAGACGGCGCTTGGCCAAATCGCGTTTGTCGGCGCCCTCACGGCGCGCCTCGGCATGTATCAGTTTGACGAGCGCTTTGTCGTCCACGGTCTCGCCGCGACGCAGAGCCTCGAGTATGTTCAAGATAATCTGTTCCATGTCCCCATTGTAAAGGCAAAGGCGCCGAAGCCCGTCACGGCTCCGGCGCCTCCATCAAAGAGCATGCCTATATGTACCGATCTCCGAAAACCGCATGTCACTCCGGATCAAACGACATGTCGCCCGAACCGACCTCAAAACGATACGTAGCAGACTTATCGCCGTTATCGAATTCAAGATTCAAAATGGTCTCGCCGTCGTAGCCAAGCGGAAGGAAATCGCTCTCGAAGTCGCCGCTGCCCAAGGTGAGGCTCGCCTTAAAGCCCGTCGAGTTCGGAACCGTCATCTCCACATCGCCCGAGCCCACACTCACGTCCATCGACTTCGCGGGGGCCTGGTAGAGCTCGAACGTCACATCGCCCGAACCGACCTCGGCATTCAGGGTATCGGTCACGGTGCCCGTAAACTCAACGTCTCCCGAGTCCAAAGTCAGGTTGAGGTCATGACACGCAATGCCCGCGACCGTCAGGTCACCCGATCCTACATTCGCTGTAATGCCCACCATGTTATCGGCAACTTCGCGCGGCAGTTCGACGGTAACCGTGCGGTCAATGGCGCGCTCGTCATCGCAATCGAACTGGCGAATCTTGAGCGTAGAGCCCTTGATTTCGGCCAGGTTCTGGGTTGCCGCATCGAAGGCAACGGTCCCCGTTGCCACGCGACCGCTTTCAATTACGCGCACTGGCCCGCCGGAGACGTGTTTGACCTCGACCGTGCCCGACGTCACGTCCAAGTCAAGCGATGTGAACGCGTCGGCATCAAACGTTTCGCTCGAAAGCTGCTGAGGCCGAGCGGAATATTTACCGCCATCGTTCATAAAATCGTCGTCGTCAACCACATCGTCCATACTGGACAAGCCGGATACAACATCGTCGAGACCCCACGGACCATCAAAATGAATCAATGTCCGCGAAATGCCAAAGACAAGTCCGATGATAAGCACAAACGCTCCGATGCCAATGCCCAAGCGCCTCTTAGACTCATGCGAGAGCTTCATCATTCATCACCTTCTTTGGCACTCGACTCAGCGGTGGTCGCGGCAGTCATGTCAGCGTCAACCGCTGTGGAAACGTCCTCCCCTTTAGTCCTAGCGACCGCCGGCGCCGGACCAACCTGGATATCCCCGCGCGCCCAATCGCCATCGAGCGCACGTGCCACCCAGTGATAGATGGGGATCGTAAAGAAGATCAGTGCGGGAAAGGGGCTGACACCAACCAGGAACATCAGTAAAAAGAACAGCAGCCAGCACACGGCCCAATACGGGAACGACTGGAACGGACCCTTCACCGGAGTCGGGCCGGCCGCAACGGCACCCGTCACCTGAGCCGTCGCCGCATTGGCGGCCTGCGCACTCCAGCTTGCCGCCTGCGCCGCCTTGGCTGCCGCGTCACTTGCCTGCGTTGCCGCCTCAGTCGCACGCGCCGCTGCCTCATGGGTGCGGGCGCGCTCTGCCGCCTCGGCCTCGCGCTGACGAGCGCGGTCCTCGTTCTCAAACTCGATATCGTCCTCGATCTCATCGCTCGGATTGAGGAGCTCGTCCAAACTCACGCCATAGAGTTTGGCAAGCGAGATCAGGTTTTCGGTATCGGGCGAGCTCTCCGCGCGCTCCCATTTACTGACCGCCTGGCGCGACAGTCCCAGCTTTCGCGCCAGCCCTTCTTGGCTAAAGCCCTTGCTGCGACGAAGGTCGGCGAGCCGCTGCGCAGTTTCTACATTCATGGTTCCTCCTATGTGATGCCAGCCGTGCCGCCGGACCGTTTTTGTTCTTAAGGCGCCTTGCACAGTTAAAAATGTATCCGCCACCGCCAAAAGCATGCCACCTATTCTAGTGAGATTTTTGACAACCGGCGGTTGCGGATGCATATGAGCTGCGGAAATGTGTCCAAACAAAGCAATGACCCGTAGCTTGGTTGTCCCCGTTGCGGCGTTAACGGTAGTATGGTCGTACTGTTTGTTTCGCACCGCCAACGGAGGGAGTTCCGCGCCGTGAACCGCGATTTCGCCTCATCGCTCATCCAGCTCAATAACACGTTCTATCGCGAGCACTCCGCCTCCTTTTCCGATACGCGCCAAGCCCCGTGGCCCGGCTGGGTGCGCACCATGGACATCGCGCTCGAACAGCTCGACGTCGCCACGATCGAGCATCCCGTCCGCGTCTTCGATCTTGCCTGCGGCAATATGCGATTCGAGAACTTTGCCGCCGGCGGTGCACTCGCCGCCAAGGGCGTCGACGGCGCAAACCCCTCGGCAGATGCCAGTTGCCCGTTTGAGTTCTACGGTGTCGACTCGTGCCAAGATTTGGCTATCGATGCACATGGACACGCCCTGCGCATTCCCAACCTGCACTTCCAGGAACTCGATGTGCTCGACGCCCTCATGAAGCTCAACCCCGCCGAGACGCCCGACGTGCTTTTCGACGCCCCGCTCGCCGACATCTCGGTCTGCTTTGGATTTATGCACCACGTGCCGTCGTGCGAGTACCGCGTACGCGTGCTCGACGCCCTGGTGCGCCAGACGCGCCCAGGCGGCATCATCGCCATCAGCTTTTGGGAGTTTATGAACGACGAGCGCATGGCGCGCAAGGCCGTTCGCGCCGAGGCCCGCGCCGAGCTCACCCCGCCGTTTGAGGGTTACGATTCCGCGCAGTTTGAAGCCGGTGACCACCTCATTGGCTGGCAAAACGACCGCCACGCCTACCGCTATTGCCATCACTTTGACGATCAGCAGATCACCGACCTGGTGCGCGGCGTCCGTACGTTCTACAAGAGCGGCGAGGTCCCCGTGCGCGAGCTCGAGCGCTTCCATGCCGACGGTCGCAGCGGCGATCTCAACCGCTATGTGATTCTCAAGCGTCTGTAGGCATCGACGACTCGCCGTCGAGCCGCATCGCATCTTTCGGGCAAACTATGCCCACCCCTTTTTCAACCCATTGACGGAACGTGCAACCCTGCGTTCCACACTTATGACCAAGGAGCCTCATGGGAGCCGTCCACGTTCGCACGCCTAAGAACTTTGTGCTCGAGGAGCGCCTGGAGCGCTACGCCGATGCGATTGAGACGAACCCCGAGGCCTATGCCGGAGATTGGCGCGAGGCTTGCACACCAGTTGTCAGCAAGCCTTTCGAACACCTTCACCTGGATCTTGGTTGTGGCAAGGGAACGTACCTTGTAGAGCGCGCGGCCCACGAGCCAAACACCCTCTTTATCGGTATGGACCAGGAGCCCATCTGCATCGCCTATGCCGCGCAGAAAGTCTGCGAGCAGGAACTGACCAACGCACTCGTCCTGCCCCGAGGCGCCGCATCGCTGCCACAGCTGTTTGCCGTAGGCGAGCTCGATGCCATCACCATCAACTTTCCCACGCCGCAGCCCAAGGCCAAGTACGCAAAAAAACGACTCGTCCATGTCGACCATTTGATGCTCTACCGCCCGCTCCTTGCAGCCGGCGCCACCGTCACACTGCGAACCGACAGCAAGCCATTGCGCGACTACGCCCTGGAGCAGTTTGTCGCGGCAGGCTACGACACACTTTGGGTAAGTGACGACGTCCGCCGCGACCATCCCGAGCATCCCGAGACCGAATATGAATGCCGCACGCGCGAGATGGGCGCCGCCGTCTATGGCATTTGCGCCACACCCGGTGTGCAGCCCAGCGATGAACAGCTCGCGGCGGGCCGCGCGCAGGAGCAGAGCCTCGCCTGCTACCTGCCCGACGATCTCGATGAGCTCACCTACGTGCCCCTCGGCATGGAAGAGGCCGTCGAGAACTTCAGAAACCGCGCCCGCAAGGGTAAGAAGCGCCTGCCTCAGGAACGCTAGTACCACACGCCCATTTCCTGCATTTTCTCGCGCGCTGGCACCCCACGCCGCCGCTACGCCATAATAGTTGGCGAACAATCGCGAGAGAAAGCAAACACATGGCACAGACCACGACAGACACCGCCGCCAGCACCGTCTCCGGCGCCGGCGCCGCCAGCTCATTCTCGGGCGGCACAGGAACCGAAGCCGAGTTTGGCTCGCTCGGCGCGCTCTCCCCCACCTGGTGGGAGCCCGAGGACGGCAGCGAGCCCGAACCATGGCTCACGCCCGATCAGGCCTTCGAACGTTTCTTTGAATGGACGAGCGACCGCGGCATTGAACTGTGGGATCACCAAGAAGAGGCCCTCATGGACCTGGCCGCCGGCGATCACGTCATTTTAGGCACGCCGACCGGATCGGGTAAATCGCTCGTCGCGCTGGGCATGCTCTTTATGGGCATGGCACAGGGCAAGCGCTGTTATTACACGGCGCCCATCAAGGCCCTGGTCAGCGAAAAGTTCTTCGATCTGGTGCAGGTACTCGGCCGCGACAACGTCGGTATGATTACCGGTGACACGCATATCAATACCAAGGCGCCCGTCATCTGCTGCACGGCAGAGATCCTTGCCAACGACGCACTGCGCGAGGGTGAGGACGCCGATGTGGGCTGCGTGGCCATGGACGAGTTCCACTACTTTGCCGACCCCGACCGCGGCTGGGCCTGGCAGGTGCCGCTGCTCACCCTGCCCCACACGCAGTTTATGCTCATGAGCGCCACGCTCGGCGATGTCACCGCCATCGCCGCCTCACTCGAGGAGCACACCGGCGCTGCTTGCGACTTGGTCGTCGATGCCCCGCGCCCTGTTCCGCTGAGCTACGACTATGTAACGACCTCTCTCGAGGGCACCGTCGAGCTCGCGATGCGCCGCGGAGAGGCCCCGCTCTATATCGTGCACTTTAGCCAGGATGCCGCCCTTGCGACGGCACAATCGCTCGCCAATTTTGGCATCGCCAGCAAGGAGCAGCGCGAGGCCATCAAAGAAGCGGCAAAGGGAACGAGCTTCTCGACGGCCTTCGGCAAGATCCTCAAGCGCTTGCTCGGCTGCGGCGTCGGCGTGCACCATGCCGGCATGTTGCCGCGCTATCGCCTGTTGGTCGAGCGCTTAGCGCAGCAGGGCCTGCTGCCCGTCATCTGCGGTACCGATACGCTCGGCGTCGGCATCAACGTACCCATCCACACCGTGGTGCTCACCGCGCTCACCAAGTTCGATGGCTACAAGATGCGTCGTCTGCGCGCCCGCGAGTTCCATCAGATTGCCGGTCGCGCCGGCCGCTCGGGCTTCGATACCGAGGGCATGGTAATCGCCGAGGCACCCGAACACGAGATCGAGAATGCCAAGCTTATGGCCAAGGCGGTCGATGACCCCAAAAAACTCCGTAAGATTAAAAAGAAAAAGGCCCCCGAGGGCTTTGTCACCTGGAACAAGCAGACCTTTGAGCGCCTGATCGAGACGCAGCCCGAGACACTCAAGCCGCGCCTGCGCATCACGCACTCCATGGTGATTAGCGTGGTCGAGCAGGGCGGCGATGCCCGTGCCAGCGCGCACGACCTCATCGAGACAAGCCTGCAGACCCCCGAGGAAAAGGCTAAGCTCGAGGTTCGCGCCGACGAAATCTTCGCCACACTCATCGATTCCGGCGTCGTCGTGCGCACCGAGGTGCCGCCCGCACCCGACGCCCCGACTGACGCCGCACCGGACATCGACTACGCGCTGACGGTCGATCTGCCCGAGGATTTCGCGCTCGATCAGCCGCTCTCGCCGTTTTTGCTTGCCGCGCTGGAGCTGCTCGATCCCGAGAGCGAGACCTATACCATGGACCTCATCTCGATGGTCGAGGCAACGCTCGAGGATCCCAAACAGGTGCTGCGCGCACAGGAGCGTGCCGCACGCGATCGCGCTATGGCCGAGATGAAGGCCGACGGCATCGAGTATGAGGAGCGCTTGGAGCGCATCCAAGACGTCACATACGAAAAGCCGCTCGAGGACTTGCTGGACGCCGCCTTTGACAAGTACTGTCAGGAGGTTCCTTGGGCCAACGACTACCAGCTCTCGCCCAAGAGCGTCCTGCGCGACATGCTGGAGAGCGCAAGCGATTTTAAGGGCTATATTCAAAAGCTCGGTATCGCGCGCTCCGAAGGCATTCTGCTGCGCTACCTGGCAGAGGCCTACCGCTCGCTCGACCGCACCGTGCCGATCGAGAAACGCGACGAGCGCCTGTGCGACATTATCTCGTGGCTGGGCTTTGTGGTGCGGTCGGTGGACTCGAGCCTGGTGGACGAGTGGGAGAACGCCGGCAACCCGGCAGCCCTCGATGCCGCGCCGCCGCAGGGCATCGACGAGGTCGTGGCGGACCGTCGCGGCTGCACGCTGTTGGTGCGCAACGCACTCTTCCGCCGCGTAACCTTTGCCGCCCGCGGACACGTGCGCGACCTGGGCGAGCTCGACGAGGACTGGGGTATGAGCGAGATCCGCTGGCAAAAAGCACTCGATGCTTACCACGAGCAGCACGAGGAAATTCTCACCGACGGCGACGCCAGCAGTTCCGCGATGTTTACCATCGACGAGAGCGACGAGAAGACCGATCACGTGTGGCACGTGCACCAGATTTTTGCCGACGAGGATGGCGACCACGACTTTGGCATCAGGGGCGATGTCGATCTGGACGCCACACAAGACGGCGGCGAGGTCATCTTCAAGAACTATCGCGTCGGCTTTATCGAGGACCTGCTCGAGGACTAGCCGAACATACCGGAACGAAACGAAACGGGGCCGTTGGCAATATCGCCAGCGGCCCCGTTTTTGCACTATACGCTATGCCTTACTCGGCATCCTCGACCTCATACGAATCCGCCTCGGCTGGCTCATCGTTTGTCTCTGGCGCAGCCCCGCGTGCCTCGTCAAACGCCGCCTTCATGGTCTTGTTACCCCACGTGAGCTTGCGAATGGTGAGCTCATCGGCCTTGTTGTGGGCCAGACGCAGATTCTCGGTACTGCGACGCAGGTCGTCCTTGGTTTTCTCGAGCTGCTTAATGGCGGCATCGATCTCCTTGATCGCCGACTCGAACTGCTTGCTCGCCAGGTTGTAGTTGCGCGAGAAGCCGTCCTTGAACTTCTCCATCTTAGCTTCGAAGTTCGTGACGTCGATATTCTGCTGCTTGTACTCCGCCAGCTCCTGCTTATAGCGCAGCGAACCCATAGCGGCGTTGCGAAGAAGCGTAATCATGGGAATGAAGAATTGTGGGCGGATCACGTACATCTTCTCGTAGCGGTAGCTCACATCCACGATACCGGCGTTGTAAAGCTCGCTCTCGGGCTCGAGCAGCGTGCAGAGCACCGCGTACTCACAGCCTTTCTGGCGACGATCGTGATCGAGTTTCTTAAAGAAGTCCTCGTTTTTATGCTTGGTCGCGGTCTCGTCGTTCTCGTTTTTCATCTCGAACATAATTGAAATGACCTCGTTGCCACTCGCGTCGCTCTCGCGGAAGATAAAGTCGCCCTTGGTGCCCTCGGACGCATCGTTATCCTTCTCGAAGTACGCGTTAGGAAATGCCGTCATGCGCAGACGGTTAAACTCGGTCTCGCAGTGCTGCTCGAGCGACTCGCCCACCATCTTGGTGGACAGGCGGACCTTCATGTCCTTAAGGCGCTCGATCTCTTCATCCTTGTAGCGAATCAGCTCATCGCTCGCGCGCTTGGCCTGCGCAAGCTCAAGCTCGTGCGCCGCCTTGGCCTGCTCCTCGCGAGAATCGCGCACCGCCAGTTCGCTCGTGAGCTTCGCGCGCGCCTCATCACGCTCACGCTCTGCTGCGGCGACCGCCTCCGCTAGATTCATCTTCGCCGTCAGCTCCTGCTCGCGCAGCTGGGCGCGCAGGCCCTCTGTCTCCTGCTCGGACTGAGCCTTTGCGGCGGAGAACTTCTCCTGCACCTTCGCCTGATAGTCGACAAGCGTGCGCTCGGCCTCACTGCGAGCGGCATCAAGCTCACGCTGGGACTCGGCTGCTGCGGTGGCAAGCGCCATCTCTTGGGCCTTATCCGCAGCGGAGAGCTTTGCCTGCAGTTCGGCAATCTGAGCGTCGCGTGCGGACAGGTCGTTTTGAGCGGCGTTACGCACCGCGGCCTCGGCGAGCCTGGCTTCGTCGTCCTTGCGTCCCAGCTGAGCACGCAAATTGTCGATCTCGCGCTGAAGCTCAGCATTCTCCTTCTGAGCATCGGCACGGGCCTCAACCGCCGCACGCTGACTTGCGCTCTCGCGCTCTGCGGCAGCGCCCTCGAGCTTGGCGCGCAACTCGGCAAGCTCGGCATCGCGCTTGGCGACTTCTTGTGCCAGCTGCTGAGCCGCAGCGTTCTTCTGCTCAACGAGCTGAGCGTTGCGCTGAGACTCCGCCTCCTGCAAAGCGGCCGTCGAACGAGAGCGCTCAAGCTCCAACGCCTGATCCCCCTCACGCTGAACGGCCTTCACGCGCTCATCCAGGTCGCGCGAAAACTCGGCATCGCGCACTTGCTTGACAATATCCGCATAGCCAGACGCATCGACCTTAAAGACTTCGCCACAATGCGGGCACTTGATCTCATTCATAGCAGCTCCTCGATGGACGCAAATTTCAACCGCCTACACTCTACCGCGCCGCACGGACAAAAAAGGCGCCGCCGCCATAATGGCAACGGCGCCAGAACCACCACAAAGGTGGCTGTCCCCTTTATGGTGGTTCTGGCGCCCTATAGCCCAAAGAAGCCGAGGATTTGATCACGGCTTACGGGCTTGTACTCGTTGGCGTCGAGGCCGACATCGTAGCGAAAGATAGGACGTTCGCGGTCGCGGTTGCGCACGTTGGTGCGGTCACCCCTGCTGTGGATATGCCCGTGCAGCATGATGGCACCACGCGCCTTGCCATTCCAGCTGAGCATGGGGTAGTGACTCATAACCAGACGATGGCCCTTGGCATAGCCGGGAGCAATCTCCAGGTAATCGCGCACGTCTTCCCAAATCTGCGGTACGTCGGAATCTTCCCAGTCGCCGTCATGGTTACCGCGGATGAGCGTCACATTCTTGCATTCGATACGCTCGCGCAGGCGCACCGCCTCCGCCAGGGGCAAACGATAGGTAAAGTCTCCCAAGATATAGAGACGGTCGTCCGCCGCCACGCACTCATTGACGGCATCGATGACCTTGCGGTTCATCTCCTCGACCGAATCAAACGGCCGATCCATGTCGTGCAAGATATTCGTATCGCCCAGGTGCAGGTCGGCGGTAAACCACATCATCGTCTATGCCCTCATTTCGCAACGCGTTCAACTCGTGCTAAGTATACAGACGCAGCGATGCGGCGGTTATCCAAAGAGCCCGCCGAACAGACCTCGGCGGCGCGTGTCTTGCTTTTTCGAAGCGTCACCCTGAGTTTTCTTGTCCCGCCGTTTCTTACGGTCCTGCTCCAACTCATCGTCATCGAGTAGCATATCCCACTCAAACGGATCGTCTGTCAGATCGAATAGGTCATCGTCGTCAAACACGGCAGCCTTCCTTACCGATTAGCGAGCATCCACCACGTAGAGTCCAACGCGCACCTGATGCCACGGGCTGCGCTCGGGGGCAACCTGTTGCACGCGAGCCTCAAACACGTCCTCGTGGCCGTAATACATCATCAAGGACAGCGGGCCGACCTCGTTTCCCGGAATGTAGCCAAGCTTGGTGTTGCCGTAATAGATCGCAACTGCCTCGGGGTCATGGGGATTATCGCGCTCGGCACACAGCGTCAGTTTATCGCCCGCTTTAAGATCGCCTAGGACCAAAGCGCCGTCGGCATATTGAAATCCCGCAATATGAAACGACAGAAGAACACGTGAAGGCTCGTACATAGCAACTCCCCTAACGGCCGGATAAACCGGCGCTTAACCTTACTGAGAAGTCTACGAACTCGTGCGGACACGAATTCACCCGCTCGCACCTTTCACCCATTTGTTGCAACGCTTGCGAGACAGAGCGCTTGCAGATAAGATAGGAGTACGGATGGCACCCGTGGCAGCGGGTCTGGCCAACTCCGATACACGTTTTCATCGTGAGAAGTGGCCGTCTTCGCTTACGCGGGGGCGGCTATTTCATTCGGCCGATAAACAAGCCGAGTTCGATAGCCGCGATTAACAACGCCAGTAACGAAATAACATCGCTTACGTTCATACCAATTCCCTTCTAAAGGGAGTTGGCCCATCCGTACCCCATAGCAGTAGTCTAACGTAAATGGCAGGTAATAGGAACACTTGTTCGTATTACCTGCCATTTCCTAATGCACAAACATGCGCACGAACTTGTGCTTCCAGCTTGCGTAAGGAGCATAGCGGAATGGCACGTCCAGCCACGTTGCCTTGTTCACGATACTCTTCTTGTGGCTAAACGTATCGAAACTCTCGCGGCCATGGTACTGGCCCATACCGCTCGCGCCCATGCCGCCAAAGCCCATATGGCTCGTGGCCAAATGCATGATGGTGTCGTTGACGCAGCCGCCGCCAAAGGGCACGTAGCGCACAAAGCGCTGCTGAGCCGCACGGTCCTGGCTAAAGATATACAGGGCCAGCGGCGTCGGACGATCCGTAATAAACGCTTCAGCCTCGTCTAGGCTCTCAAACGTCAGCACCGGCAAGATGGGGCCGAAAATCTCCTCCTGCATTACGGCGTCATTGGGGGCCACGCCGTCCAAAATCGTCGGCTCGATCTTGAGCGAGGCCTCGCGCGCGGTACCTCCAAGCATGACCTTATCGGGATCTATCAGCCCGCGCACGCGCGCAAAATGCTTGGCGTTGACGATATGCCCGTAGTCCTCGTTATCGAGCGGATGCTCGCCAAACATACGACGAACCTCCACCTTGATGAGGCCCAGCAGCTCGTCGTGCACGCGCGTATCGACCAGCAGGTAGTCGGGCGCCACGCAGGTCTGCCCCACGTTGAGCCATTTACCAAAGGCGATACGCCGTGCCGCAACCTTCAAGTTTGCCGTCGCATCCACGATGCAGGGACTCTTTCCGCCCAGCTCAAGCGTCACGGGCGTAAGGTTTTTACTTGCGCGCTCCATAACGAGTTTGCCGACCGGAACGCTACCGGTAAAGAAGATCTTGTCCCAGCACTCATCGAGCAGCGCTTCGTTTTCGGCGCGCCCGCCCTCGACAACCGTCACCAGGCGCGGATCAAATGCCTCTTCACAGATTTGCTTGAGCACCGCGCTCGACGCCGGAGCATATGCGCTCGGCTTGATGACCACGGTATTGCCCGCGGCAAGGGCGCCGGCGAGCGGCTCGAGCGTTAGCAAAAACGGATAGTTCCACGGAGCCATAATGAGTGTGACGCCATAGGGCACGGTTTGCGTTTTGCACACACTCACGGCGTTGGCAAGGTCACACGGACGCAGGCGCGGACGACTCCATCGCGCCACATGAGCGATCTGATGACGAATCTCGGAAAGTGATGTGCCAATCTCGCACATATAGGCCTCGTCATGCGACTTTCCCAAATCGGTCTTGAGCGCATGGGCAATATCGGCCTCGTGGGCCCGTACCGCATCGCGTAAACTCACGAGCGCACGACGTCGAGCATCGACATCAAACGTGGCGTGCGTCTTAAAGTAGGCGCGCTGATCGCCGACGATGCGCGCAATTTCCTCGGTGTTCATGGACCCTCCTAGTTCTCGTCCTCAAACATACCACCTGCAACAACTTCGTACATATGCTCGAGCTCCAAGCGATCCATTAGGAGCGGAACGGGGTACAGGGGATTGGCCTCGGCATCGGCATGCGCCGCCATTTCGGGAATGTCAGAGCGGCGAATGCCCATGACATATTTGGGAATGTCCAAGGCGGCGTTCATTCGATCGACCCAATCGATAAAGGCCTCGGCCGCCAGGCTGTCCTGCGCGTTAGCCGACGCGATACCGGCCATGCGGGCGAGATCGGCGAGCTTAGGAGCAGCAGTTCCGCCATAGGCGCGAAGCATATGCGGCAGGATGATGGCGTTGGCCAAGCCGTGCGGAATCCCGTAACGCCCGCCCAGGCTGTGTGCGATGGCATGAACGTATCCAACATAGGAGCGCGTAAAGGCAACACCCGCCTTATACGCCGCCGAAAGCATATTGCGACGCGCACGCATGTCGTCGCCATACTCATAGGCCTCGAGCAAATTGTCATGGATGAGCTGAACCGCCTGTCGCGCCATCTTGCGCGTATAGGACGTGGTGCTTCGCCCGATAAAGGCCTCGACGGCATGCGTCAGGGCGTCCATGCCCGTCTGCCCCGTAATGGAGGCGGGCAGGCCGCGCGTAAACTCGGGGTCGTGCACCGCAAAGCGCGGGATAAGCACAAAGTCGTTAATGGGATACTTGTAGTGCGTCTCGTCATCGGTAATTACCGCCGCAAGCGTGACCTCGCTTCCCGTACCTGCCGTAGTGGGAACGGCGATAAGCAACGGCAGGAGACGGTGAACGCGCAACAGGCCACGCATCTTGTTGATGGGCTTGTTTGGCTGCGCGATGCGTGCGCCCACACCCTTGGCGCAATCCATGGCCGAACCGCCACCAAAGCCGATAATGGCCCGACAGTCGTTCTCGCGATACAGCGCCGCCGCTTCCTCCACATTCGAGACCGTGGGGTTCGCACGCGTTTCGGCATAGACCGTAACGCCGATCCCCTGAGCCGTAAGCGCACGCTCGAGTGATGCCGTGAGTCCCAAACGAGCAATGCCAGGGTCTGTCACGATAAGAACCCGCTGTATCGAACGCTTCTGAAGCACCGCGGGCACGTCCTCGGCATGCTCCAAAATGCGCGGCTCGGTATAGGGCAGGATCGGCAGTGCAATGCGAAAAACCGTCTGATATGTTCGGCACCAGGCACGACGGGCTAGATGCATAAAGGAAACTCCTTCATTTGTTGATAGGTCAACATTTGCTCGCCCGATTGTACTCAGCAGAGATCGCAGACGGCATACTAATCGTTAATCAATCAACATCGTCATATTTCAAAATTGTT
>DBEYWP010000009.1:0-74343 GCA_048183675.1 Collinsella sp.
GAAGCGCATCCTTCGCGAGGAGGGCGCCTTCGACGGTGCCGAGCTCGTAGAGGACTGTGGGCTTCCGGGCGAGCGCGTGTACCGCTCGCTCGACGATGTGCCCGATCGGGGCAGCTACTTCTCGACGATGGTGGTGCGCTAGATGAGGGTTTCCTGCATAGCGTTCACTGAGAGGGGGTATGCGTTGGCGGAGCGCACCGCACGCGCGCTTTCCGATTGCGCGCAGACAGGTGAAGATGACCCTGGCTGGGACGTTTCCGTTTCGCGCGGGTTCGGCGAGGGGAAGGTCGACCTGCGCGCATGGACGGCGCTCGCGTGGGAAGCGTCGGACGCGCTTCTGTTCGTGGGCGCGGCGGGCATCGCCGTGCGGGCGATCGCGCCGCATGTCGCCTCGAAGGCAAACGATCCCGCGGTTGTGGCGATCGACGAGGCGGGGCGCTTTGCCGTCCCGCTTTTGTCGGGGCATTTGGGCGGTGCGAACGAGCTTGCGCAAACTGTGGCACGCGCGGCAGGGGCCATCCCCGTCATCACCACGGCGACCGACGTCCGCGGCGTGTGGGCGGTGGATACGTGGGCGCGCTGTGCGGTGCTCCCCGTTTCGAATCCCGAGGCCATCAAGCGAGTGTCGGCGCGGCTGCTTTCTGGCGGGCGCGTGGCGCTCTATTCCGACATGCCGATTTCGGGACAACCGCCTGAGGGAGTTGACATTGCGTCCGACCGCGCTCGGGCCGATATCGTCGTGTCGCCGTTTGCTGGCGCGAATGAAGGTGCGTCCGTTCGCGTGGCGGAGACAACGGGCAAGGTCGTGCCCGCCGGTGAGACGGGGAAGCCGGCGGGCGTGCGGGCGCAGGCGCCTGCGCCCGAGCCGCTTCGCCTTGTCGTGCCCTGCATCGTTGCGGGCATAGGGTGCCGTCGCGGTGCGTGCGCCGAAGCGATCGAGGAGGCGTTTCTTCTCGCGTGTGGGCAGGCGGGTATCTCGCCTTCGGCCGTGCGCAAGGCGGCGACGATTGACGTGAAGGCGCACGAGGAGGGTCTGCTCGCCTTCTGCCGCGCGCGCAATATTCCGCTTGCGACGTATTCCGCAGATGAGTTGTCGCAAGTCGAAGGCAGCGTTTCGCCATCTGATTTCGTGCGCGCGACGGTGGGGGTTGACAACGTGTGCGAGCGCGCGGCGCTCGCGGACGGGGGCAAACTTATCTTCCCGAAGCTCGCTCATGGCGGCGTGACCGTCGCGTTTTCCAAGGTAACTATCGAACTTTCGTTTAAGGAGCGGTGATGGGAAAGCTCTTCGTGGTGGGGATCGGCCCGGGCGGCCCCGACGGCATGACGATTGCGGCCCGGCGCGCGCTCGAGGCGGCCGACATCGTTGTGGGGTACACGAAATACGTGGAGCTCGCGCTCACCGCCGTGCCCGACGCGGCGCATCTCGCGACGCCGATGATGCACGAGGTCGAACGGTGCCGCCTGGCGCTTTCGCGCGCGCAGAGCGGAGAAGCCGTGGCGCTCGTGTGCAGCGGTGACGCGGGCGTGTACGGCATGGCGAGCCCCGTGCTGGAGCTTGCGGAGGACTACCCCGATGTAGACGTGGAAGTTATCGCCGGGGCCACCGCGGCTCAGAGCGGGTCGGCGGTGCTCGGCGCCCCGCTTGCCCACGACTTCGCGGTCGTGTCGCTCTCCGACCTGCTCACGCCATGGGAGGTCATCGAGCGCAGGCTCGCCGCCGTGGCGAGCGCCGACTTCTGCATCTGTTTGTACAACCCGCGCAGCAGAAAGCGCGCCGACAGGCTCTCGCGCGCGGCGAAGATTATGCTCGAATGGAAGGCCCCCGACACGCTCTGCGGCTGGGTACGCAACATCGGGCGCGAGGGGCAGCAGTCGGGCATGTGCAGGCTCTCTGAGCTGGGGGAGATCGACGCCGACATGTTCACCACCGTGTTCGTCGGCAACGCGGACACGAAGCTCGTAGGCGGCCGTATGGTCACGCCGCGCGGGTATCGGGAGATTCCATGCGAAAGGTAACGATCATCGGGGCGGGGCCCGGAAACCCCGACTTGCTCTCGCGCGCGGCGCTCGACGCGATCGACATCGCCGACGTGGTCATCGGTGCTCATCGCGCGCTTGCCGGCATCGACGTGCCGCCCGACGCTGTGAGATGCGAGCTCGTTAAGACGGCGGACATCGTCGCCGCGCTCACCGATGCGGCGTCGTGGCAGCGCGCCGTGGTCGTGATGACGGGCGATGTGGGGCTGTTCAGCGGCGCGCGCCGCCTGGTGGAGGCGCTCTCCGGCGACGCGCGGGTGGACGTGCGCGTCATTCCCGGCATAAGCTCAGCGTCGTATCTCGCCGCGCGCCTCGCGCGTCCATGGCAGGATTGGCGCTTCGCGAGCGCTCACGGCGTGGCGTGCGACATCGTGGCCGAGGCCGAGCGCGCAGGTGAGCTCTTCCTCGCCACGTCGGGCGGGGAAGATCCCTCGCGGCTTTCGGGCGAGCTTGGCCATGCGGGCTTCGGGGACGCGCGCGTGACGGTGGCCGAGCGCCTGTCGTACCCCGACGAGCGCATCACCTGTGCGACCGCAAGTGAAATCGCAGGTCAGACTTTCGACGACTTGAACGTGATGCTTATCGATTTCGCAGGTGGCGCCGGGTCGTCTGCGGGCTCTAGCGCAGCCTCCGAGGCGCCGGCCGGCGCGTCTGCGCGCGCGGCGGCTTCTTCCGCGGCGGACTCTGCGGGCGCATCTCGCGCCGCGAGCTCTCGCTGGCCGTACGCTTCCTCGGGCATTCCCGACGAGCTCTTCATCCGCGGCGACGTTCCCATGACCAAGCAGGAGGTGCGCGCCGTCGCGCTCGCGAAGCTGCGCCTTACCGCTACCGACACCGTGTGGGACGTCGGAGCCGGCACGGGGAGCGTGTCGATTGAGGCGGCGCTCGTCGCGCGAGCGGGGTCGGTATGGGCGGTCGAGCGCAACGCGGCCGGCGTGCGGCTCATCCGAGAGAACGCGGATGCATTCGGGTGCGGCAACGTACATGCGGTCCCCGGTGTCGCCCCCGAAGCGCTCGCGAAACTGCCCGTCCCCGACGCCGTGTTCGTCGGCGGGAGCGCGCGCGAGCTTCCCTCTATCGTGGAGGCGGCGCTCGAGAAGAACTCGCAGGTTCGCCTGTGCGTGCCATGCGTCACCGTTGAGACGCTCACCGAGGCGTGCGCGCTTCTCTCGGGTTCGCGCTTTAAGGGGTTCGAGGCGTGCCAGGTGTCGGCCGCCCGCGCCGAGGCTGTAGGCTCGCACCATCTTATGAAGGCGCAAAACCCCGTGTTCCTCGTCAGCGCGCGTGGTGCGGGTGGGGAAGGCGGCGCCCGGTGAGCACGACCATCCCGCGTTTCATGGTCGCTGCGCCCTCGAGCGGGAGCGGCAAGACGGTCGTTACGTGCGCGCTCCTGCGCGCGCTTGCGCGCCGCGGCCTCGCATGCGCGGCCTTCAAATGCGGCCCCGACTACATTGACCCGCTCTTTCATCGCCGCGTCGTGGGTGCGTGCTCGGGCAACTTAGACGGTTTCTTCACCGACGCCCCGACGCTGCGCGCCCTGCTCGCACGCGGCGCCGCGGGCGCGGATGTCGCGGTGCTCGAGGGGGTCATGGGCTTCTACGACGGCATGGCGCCCGGCGTGGCCGACGCGAGCAGCTACCAGGTTGCGCGTGACACGGAAACGCCGGTCGTTTTAGTGGTGAACGGGCGCGGGGCGTCTTTATCGCTCGCCGCCGTAATCCGCGGCATCGCCGAGTTCCTGCCCTGTGCGAACGTGCGCGGCGTCGTGCTGAACAAGACGAGCGCCGCTGCCTGCGCCTACGCGGCGCCTGCGATCGAGAAGCACACGGGCGTCGCGGTTTTGGGTAATATCCCCGCCGACGAGGCGTTCTCGCTCGAAAGCCGGCATCTGGGGCTTGTGACCGCCGACGAAGTCAAGCAGCTCTCCGCGCGCATCGACAAGATGGCCGAGGTGGTGGAAAAGAGCGTCGACGTCGACCGCTTGCTCGAAATAGCGGCGACGGCACCCGATATCCGCGAGGAACCTTACCGGTTGGAGCCGATCGCGGGAGCGCGGCCCATCGTCGCCGTCGCGCGTGACGAGGCGTTCTCGTTCTACTACGAGGAGAACCTGCGCGCGCTCGAGGACCTGGGTTGCGAGCTGGCCTTTTTCAGCCCCCTGTGTGATAGCGAGTTGCCCCGGGGGACAAGCGCCCTCTATCTGGGAGGCGGCTACCCGGAGCTCCATGCGCGACAGCTCTCCGAGAACGCGCCGATGCGCGAGGCGGTGCGGCGCGCGGTGGAATCCGGCATGCCGACGGTCGCCGAATGCGGTGGGTTTCTGTACCTGCAGCGCGAAATCGCCGATAGCGAGGGGCGGCGCTGGCCTGTTGCGGGCGCCCTTGAGGGCGCAAGCGAGAACGGGGGAAGGCTGTCTCATTTCGGGTACGTGGAGCTCACTTCTCAACGCGACGGGCTCTACGGGCCGCGCGGCACACGCATCCGCGCGCACGAGTTCCACTACTGGCAGTCCACCTGCCCGGGCGGCGACTTTTGGGCGCAAAAGCCCCGGCGCGACAAGGGCTGGCCGTGCATGACGACCACCCCGTCCCTGGTTGCGGGCTTCCCGCATGTGTACTATCCTGCGAACCCCGACGTTGCGCGCGCGTTCGCGTCTGCCGCGGCGTCGTTCTCAGAGAGGAGACGGCATGGCTGAAGCAACCGAAACCGCGCTTGCCTGCATCCGCGAGGAAGTCGAGCGCGCGTTCTCGTCGGCGCCGGGCGCCGTGCTCGAAGCCGCGCTCTCCCGCATCGCGCCCGCAGACGAGTGTGCCCGCGCCGCCGCCTACGCCGCGTGGGACTCCATCGCGCACCCTTTGGGGGGATTGGGCGACTTTGAAGACGCCGTCGCGTGTATCGCCGCAGCTCAGGGGAGCGCCGAGGTGGCCGAGTTTCCCCGTGCGCTCGCGGTATTCTTCTCCGACAACGGGGTCGTTGCCGAAGGCGTGTCGCAAAGCGGGCAAGACGTGACGCGAGCCGTCGCGCGCAACATGTGCGAGGGGGCCACGAGCGCCTGCCGCATGGCGGCGTTCGCGGGTGCCGAGGTCGTGCCCGTCGACGTGGGTATGGCCCGGGGCATAGAAGACGCGCGCATGGTGCGCGCGAACGTGCGGCGGGGGAGCGGCAACATCGCGCACGGCTCCGCCATGTCTCGCGATGGGGCCATGCGCGCGATCGAGGTCGGAATCGCCGTCGCGTGCGGGCTTGCCCGCGCCGGCGTGCGCCTTCTCGCTGCGGGCGAGATGGGCATCGGCAACACGACCACCTCGGCGGCGGTGGCCGCAGTGCTCATCCGGGCGGACGCGCGGAGCCTCGTCGGGCGCGGCGCGGGGCTCTCGGACGCCTCGCTCGCGCGCAAGCGCGACGTGGTCGAGCGCGCTATCGACGCGAACTCGCCCGATCCCGCCGACCCGATCGACGTGCTCTCGAAGGTGGGCGGCTTCGACATCGCGGCGATGTGCGGCTTCTACCTGGGGGCCGCGGCCTCGAAGGTGCCGGCGCTCCTCGACGGGGTCATATCCTGCACGGCGGCCCTGTGCGCGGTGCGCCTGTGCCCCAACGCCTTGGGCTACCTCGTGGGCACCCACGCATCTAGCGAACCCGCAAGCCAGGAGCTCCTTCGCGAGCTCGGCATAAAGGCACCCCTCGTCGCAGGCATGCACTTGGGCGAGGGCGCGGGCGCCATGGCGTATCTGCCCCTTCTGGATTCGGCGCTGCGCGTGTACCGGGATGGGAAGACGTTCACGGCGACTGGCATGGCTGCTTACGAGCATTTCGAGGCCGGGAAATGGCGGTGACGCTCGTTATCGGCGCCGCCGCGAGCGGTAAGAGCGCCTACGCCGAGTCCCTGTGCCTCGGGCACGACGGCCCCCGCGTTTACCTGGCAACGATGGAGCCCTTCGGGGAAGAGGGAGCCCGCCGCATCGCGCGCCATCGGTCGCTGCGCGAGGGCAAGGGGTTTTCCACCCTCGAGCGCACGCGTGACGTGGGCGCCGCAGTGCCCGGGCTTCCGCGCGGCTGCACGCTTCTTTTGGAGGACGTGGGCAACCTGGTTGCGAACGAGCTTTTCGCGGAAGGCGGCTTGTCCCCACGTGACCCCGACGCCGCGGCGCGCGAGGTGCTCGGAGGCATCGAACGGCTCGCTCAAGCCGCTGCGTATACGGTGGTGGTCACCGTCGACGTATTCGCCGATGGGATGCGCTACGATGAGGGGACCGAGGCATGGAGGCGCGCGCTCGCGCGCGTGAACGCGGGCGTGGCGGCGCTGGCCGACCGCGCAGTCGAAGTGGTATGCGGGATTCCCGTGTGGATGAAAGGCGAAGGACCTACAAGGTGAAGATAGCAGAGGCAATCGGCGCGGCGTTCGGAACGTTCTCGCGCATCCCCGTCCCGAAATCGGCCTGGACCGATTTCGGATCAACCCATGCGCTTGCCGCGTTTCCCCTGGTGGGCGTTGCGGAAGGCTTCCTCATGACGACGTGGGGGCACGTGGCGAACCTGCTTGGCGTGCCCGCGACCATCGTCGCGGCCGTGCTCGTGGCGTTGCCTGTGGCGGTGACGGGAGGCATCCACCTAGACGGGCTCTGCGACACCTCCGATGCGCTTGCAAGTTGGGCCCCGCGCGAGCGAAAGCTCGAGATCATGCACGACCCGCGGGCGGGCGCCTTCGGGGTCATTGGTGTTGTCGTGTACCTTATTCTGCAGTTTTCCCTGTTCACCGCGCTGCCACTTACGGCGGGGGCGTTCCTCGCGCTTCTGTGCTCGCTCGTGTTCTCCCGCGCGCTTTCGGGGCTCGCCGTAGAATGCTGGCCTGCCGCGCGGGCGGACGGCATGGCCGCGGGGCTCTCGCCTGCGAAGAAGCGCGCGGAGATCGTCGTGCCGCTTTGCGCTTTCGCTGCGGCTTCGGCTGCAGGGATGGTCGCGTGCGCTCAGGCCGTCGGCGCCCTTATAGCGGTGGCGGGGCTTTTGGTGCTCGCGTGGTACCGCCATGTTGCCCTGTCCCGCTTCGGCGGGGTGACGGGTGATTTGGCCGGATGGTTTCTGCAATGGGCCGAGCTCGCGATGCTTGCCATGCTGGTGGCGGGGGGCATGCTCCTATGATTCTCGTGGTAGGTGGCGCGCATTCGGGGAAGAGGACCTTCGTGCGCGAAAAGCTCGGGTTCGCGGCGGACGATTTCGTCGACGCGGCGCAGCTTGCGGAGGGCGGCGTGCCCGCGGCTTTTGCCGGCCGTGTCGCGTACCGTGCTGAGGAACTCGTACGCGCGCTCGACGCTGACCGGGCGCTCGAGCGGCTGATGGGCTTCGACGCAGTGATTCTGCCCTTGGTCGGTTCGGGGGTCGTCCCCATGCGTGCGGAAGACGCCCAATGGCGCGAGCGCGCGGGGCGCCTGGGATGCGCGCTCGCTGCGCGCGCCGACGTCGTCGTGCGCATGACGTGCGGGATTCCCCAGGTCATCAAAGGAAACCTTGCCGATGCGCCTCGAGGTACGCAGGGCGCGGGCGCGCCTTTGGAGGTCGTCTTCGTGCGCCATGGTGCCACGGCGGGCACGGAAGACCATCGCTACAGCGGGGCGGGCACCGACGAGCCCCTGTCGAGCGCGGGCGAGCGCGCTTTGCGCGATCTCGCGTGCGATGGTGACGTGTTCCGTGTTATCACGAGCGGCATGGCCCGCACCGACCAGACGGCGCGCATCCTCTTCCCGAACGCGGAGCTTATGGCGTGCCCCGGTCTGCGCGAGATGGATTTCGGCGACTTCGAGGGGCGAAACGCCGCCGAGCTTAAAGAGGATGCGCGCTACCGCGCCTGGGTAGACTCCTGGTGCGAGACGCGCTGCCCGCATGGCGAGGGCAAGAGCGATTTCACCCGCCGCGTCGTCGCGGCGTTTCGGGAGGCGTGCGAATCGGAGCGCGCTCAGGGGAGTGGGCGCGCCGTCTTCGTCGTTCACGCGGGTACCGTGAAAGCGCTGCTCTCCGAGCTAGCTGTCCCAAAAATGGGATACTTCGACGTGCATACCGAGCCAGGCGGCGCATGGGCCGCCACCTGGGATGGACGCTGCCTTCGCGACGTTCGCCCCGCTTCGGGGGGCGATGCCCAGTGATGACGATTCTTGCCGTCGCCGCCGGGTTCGCGGCCGACCTTGTCTTCGGCGACCCGCGCTGGCTTCCCCATCCCGTCGTCGCCATGGGGCGCGCGATCACGTGGGCCGAAGGCCGCCTGCGGCGCGTATTCCCGCAAACGCCCGCGGGCACGCGCGCCGCAGGGCTTGTGCTCGCCGTGGCGCTTCCGCTTGCGTGTGGGCTTTTGACCTGGGGAATCCTGCATCTTTGCGGTATGGTTCACTCCGGCTTGCGCTTCGTGGCCGAGGCATGGGCGAGCTATCAGATTCTCGCGGCATGCGAGCTGCGCCGCCAGAGCCTGGCCGTGGCCCGCGCGTTCTCGAAGGGCGGCCTTGTCGCGGCGCGCGAAACAGTCGGGCTCATCGTGGGACGCGACACGTCTGTTCTCGACGAGCAGGGCGTCGCGCGCGCCGCTGTGGAAACGGTGGCGGAGAACGCGAGCGACGGCGTCATCGCGCCGCTTTTCTACCTTATGATCGGGGGTGCGCCCTTGGGTATGGCGTACAAGGCGGTGAACACGCTCGACAGCATGGTGGGCTACAAAAACGAGCGCTACATCGACTTCGGCTGCGCCTCGGCGCGCCTCGACGATGCGGTGAACTGGATTCCCTCGCGCTTATCGGCCCTGCTCATGATCGCCGTGTGCCCGATCGTCGGGCTCGACGCGCGCGGGGCGGCGCGCATCTGGCGCCGCGACAGGCGTCGCCATGCGAGCCCGAACGCGGCGCAGACCGAGTCGGCGTGCGCGGGCGCGCTCGGGCTGCGCCTGGCAGGACCCGCGGTGTATTTTGGCAAGCTCGTTGATAAACCGACGATAGGCGACGCGTCCCGTGAAATCGAGTGGGACGACATCGCCCGGGCGACGAGGCTCATGCTCGCCGCGTCCGTATGCGCGCTCGCCGTCTTCGGCGCCGCGCGCGCGGCGGTCGTGCTCGCCGTGGGGGCGATGGCATGAGGGAAGACCACGCCGCGCCCCGGGCTGCCGGGGGAATCCTGCGCGCCCGTACGCATGGGGGCAGCTCGCAATCGCTCGGCATCGCTTGCGAAGGGGGCGTCTCCGACCTCATTGACTTCTCGGTGAACGTGAATCCGGCAGGCCCCTCGCCGCGCGCCGTCGCCGCAGCTTGCAAGGCGCTTTCTCGAATCGACGCCTACCCCGATAGGGAAAGCCTCGCCCTCGTTCGCGCCCTAGCGCGCGCCCAGGGCATTCCCGAAGATACTATTGTTTGCGGCGCGGGCGCGTCCGACATCATCTGGCGGCTCGCCGCGGCGGTGCGCCCGAAACGCATCGTCGTGTGCGCGCCGACGTTCTCTGAATATGCGGAGGCGGCATCGTACTACGGCGCATGCGTGCAGGAGTTCCCGCTCTCCGAAGCGGATGACTTCGACGTGCCCGCCTCCTTCGCCCGCGCGATCGAGGGGCCGGGAGACGTGGCGTACCTCTGCAATCCGAACAACCCGACGGGGCGCCTCGTCGACCCCCGCGTGATCGACGAGGCGGCTTGCCGCTGCGAGCAGGTGGGCGCGCTGCTCGTCGTGGACGAGTGCTTCCTCGGATTTGCGCCCGACGCCCGCGAAAGGAGCGTGGCCGCACGCGCCGCGTGTTCGCACCATGTGGCCGTGCTCTCCGCGTTCACCAAACTCTACGGAATGGCGGGGTTGCGGTTGGGATATCTGATCAGCGGAAACGCCCAACTCATCGAGGGGATTTGCCGGGCGGGGCAGGCGTGGCCCGTCTCCTCGGTCGCCGAGGCCGCGGGCATCGCCGCCCTGGAAGACGTCGAATACGTCTCGCGCACGCGCGATGTATTGGCGGGCGAGCGATCGTGGCTTTCCCACGAGCTCTCCTCGCTCGGGCTTTCCGTCGTGCCGTCGGATGCGAACTTCCTTTTAGTCCGCACGCCGGCGAAAGACATCCCCGAGCGCCTGTATAAACAGGGGGTTTTGGTCCGCACGTGCGACTCGTTTTCGGTACTGTCCCGTTTCTGGTGCCGCGTCGCGGTGCGCACGCGCAAGGAGAACGCCCGGCTTGCGATGGCGTTCAGCCGCGCGCTTCGGGCGGAAGGCGCATCGGGCGAAGGCGAACCCGACGAACGGGGCGGCGCTTCTTGCAGCGACGCTATGGCGGGCGCGGATGGCCGAGGCTCGGCGAAGGAGGTCGATACCCGTGGGTAGGGCGAAGCCCATCATGATCCAGGGCACCATGTCGAACGCGGGGAAGAGCCTGCTTGCGGCGGGGCTGTGCCGTGTGCTTTCGCAGGACGGCCTGCGCGTGGCTCCCTTCAAGAGCCAGAACATGGCGCTCAACAGCGGTGTCACGGCCGATGGGCTCGAGATGGGGCGCGCCCAGATCATGCAGGCCGAGGCGTGCGGCATCGCGCCCGACGTGCGCATGAACCCCATCTTGCTCAAGCCCGAAAGCGACCACCGAAGCCAGCTCATCGTGGCCGGCAAGGCGCAGGGAGCCTTCGCTGCGAGGGACTACTTCGCGCGAAAGAAGGCGCTCATGCCGCAGATTTTGGAGGCGTTCGATTCGCTCGCGGAGGAAAACGACGTCATCGTCATCGAGGGCGCCGGCAGCCCCGTCGAAATCAACCTTGCCGAAAACGACATCGTCAACATGGGGCTCGCGCGCGCCGTGTCCTCCCCCGTGCTGCTCGCGGGCGACATCGACCCAGGTGGGGTGTTTGCCCAGCTCTACGGCACGGTCGCGCTCCTTGCGCCCGAGGACCGCACGCTTTTGCGGGGGCTTGTGGTGAACAAGTTCCGCGGCGATGTGGAAATCCTGCGCCCGGGTTTGGCCCCGCTCGAGAAGATGTGCGGGGTTCCCGTCGTGGGGGTCGTGCCGTATCTTACGCTCGACCTGGACGACGAGGACTCGCTCGCGCCGCGCCTATCTGCCCGCGAGGCGCGCGGCGTCATCGACGTCGCCGTCGTGCGCCTTCCGCATCTGTCGAACTTCACCGACTTCGACCCGCTTTCGCGCGTGCCCGGCGTGGGCGTGCGCTACGTTTCCTCGTCGACCGATCTGGGCCGGCCCGACCTGGTGGTGCTCCCCGGCTCGAAGACCACGCTCGACGACGCGCGCTGGCTTGCGGCTAGCGGCATCGGAGCCTGTGTACGCGCGCTTTCGGGCGCGGGCACGCCGGTGCTCGGCATATGTGGAGGCTACCAGCTTTTGGGAGACGAGCTTTCCGACCCGCACGGCAGGGAAGGCGCTGGCACCGCGCGCGGGCTCGGGCTCATCCCTGCAAGTACGGTGTTCAAGGAGGAAAAGCGCCTCGTCCGGTCGGAGCTGCGCATCACGGGCGCCCAAGGCGCGTTCTCGGTGTGGAACGGCATGACGGCGCGCGGGTACGAGATTCACGACGGCGAAACGACCGTCTCTTGCGCCCCTGCGGGTACGATTGGCGGCAAACCAGAAGGCGCGGCCTGCGGAAACGTGTTCGGAACCTATCTCCACGGCCTGTTCGACGAACCGGGGGTGGCGCTCGCCCTCGCACGCTCGCTCGCGCGCATGCGCGGCCTGCCCGAGAGCGTCGTGGGTGCTGCGGGCGCGGCGTCCGCGGCCGATCACCGTGCGCGCGAGTTTGACCGCCTGGCCGACGTCGTGCGCGAGGCGCTCGACATGGAGTATGTCTACCGCATTATCGAGGAGGGCGTATGATCCACGTGTATCATGGCGACGGCAAAGGCAAGACCACGGCGGCGATGGGCCTCGCCCTTCGCATGCTCGCCGCAGGCCGCCGCGTCGTCGTCGTGCAGTTCCTGAAAGACGGCGAAAGCGGGGAGGCGCGACTGCTCGCCGAGCATTTCGGCGTGCCCGTGTTCGCGGGGAAGGTGTCGGAAAAGTTTACCTGGTCCATGACGTCGGAAGAACTTGCCGCGATGTGCGAGCTGCACGATGGGAACCTTGCTTCCGCGCTCGCCGAGTTCGAGGGCGCGCAGGAGGGGCTGCTCGTGCTCGACGAGGCGCTCGACGCGCTTTCGAAGGGTCTTGTCGACGAGGCGCTCGTGGACCGCGCGCTCGATATGTCCGCGCGCGGCGTCGAAGTAGCGCTCACCGGGCGCGCGCCTTCCCGCAAGATCGTGGAGAAGGCCGACTACATAACCGAGATGCAGTGCGAGAAACATCCCTACGAGCAGGGGATATGTGCAAGGGAAGGAGTGGAGTACTAGATGGATTCCAAGGAGATGGCGCCCGGCGACATCGAGCGGCGCAGCTTTGAAATCATCACCGAAGAGCTCGGCGGCCGCACGTTCCCGCCGCTCGAAGAGCCCGTCGTGAAGCGCGTCATCCACACCACTGCCGACTTCTCGTACGCCGATTCCCTCGTGTTCACCCATGACGCCGCGCACTGTGCGCTCGACGCACTGCGCGCAGGGGCCACGGTGCTCACCGACACGAACATGGCGCTCGCAGGCATAAGCAAGCCCGCGCTCGCGAAGATCGGCTGCCAGGCCGTGTGCTATATGGCCGACCCGGATGTCGCCGCGGCTGCGCGCGCCGCGGGCACGACTCGCGCCGTTGCGAGCATGGACAAAGCTTGCGGCATCGAGGGTCCGCTCATCGTGGCCGTCGGCAACGCTCCCACAGCACTTCTGCGCCTCGCCGAGCTCATGGACGCGGGGAAGATCGCGCCCGCGCTCGTCGTTGGGGTGCCGGTTGGGTTTGTGAACGTGGTCGAGGCGAAAGAGGAGCTACTCGCGCGACGCGTGCCGGCCATCGTCGCGAGGGGTCGCAAGGGCGGCTCGACCGTGGCGGCCGCCATTATGAACGCGCTGCTCTACCAGATCACGCGCCCAGGCGGCCCGAAGTGACGGCGCCCGCATCCGCGCCGGCGCTGCGCATCTTCGCCGGCGCCACCGAGGGCCGCCTCCTGTGCGAATGGGCGAGCGGGGCGGGAATCCCCGCCCGTGCCTACGCGGCAACCGAGTACGGAGGCGAGCTTTTGGGCGAGCTTCCGGGCATCGAGGTGCATGCGGGTAGGCTCGACGAGGCCGACATGGAGCGTGAGCTTTCCGGCGCGCGCATCGTCGTCGACGCCACGCACCCCTTCGCTACGCTCGCAAGCGGCAACATCCGGGCCGCTTCGCTCGCCGTGGGTGCACGATGCCTGCGCCTTACGCGCCCGGTCGAGGCGCTGCCCAAAGGCGTCGTGTCGGTCGCGTCGATCGCCTGCGCGGCGCGCTTTCTCTCCGAGAACCCGGGTCGCGCGCTTCTCACGACGGGGAGCAAGGAGCTTGCTCCCTACACGCGCGTCGCCGATTTCGCGGAGCGCTTCTTCGTGCGTGTGCTCCCTCTGCCCGGTGCTATAACGAAGTGCATCGACGCGGGGTTTTCGCCGTCGCACGTCATCGGCATGCAGGGGCCCTTCACCCGCGAGCTCAACGAGGCGATGCTTCGGCAGGTGGGCGCCCAGTGGCTTGTGACCAAGGACTCGGGAACCGTAGGCGGCACGGCCGAGAAGATCGCCTCCGCGCGCGACGTGGGAGCGCGCTGTATCGTGGTCGCCCGTCCCGCCGAGGGAGGCGGGGCCCTTTCGCTTAGGGAAGTGGAAGACGCGCTCTTACGGGAGTTCGCGCGCTAGGCGCTCGCCGCGCATGCGTGCCCTCCCGCCTGCGAGGAGGAGCGCCCCGAGCAAGCTCGACCCGTACAAGCCTGTCATCCGCCAATCGCTCGAGGACGACGCACGGAACTGGCGCAAGCAGCCCTTCAATAAGTTGCGGTGAAATAGCGTCTGTTTTTGCTGCTAAATAGCATATTCAGTCCCTAATTCACCGCAACTTGTTGGTGGTGGCTTACTGGTAGCGTAGGCATTCCACCGGGTCGAGCTTTGCTGCACGGCGAGCGGGGTAGAAGCCAAAGATTACGCCGATGCCGACCGATACGGCAAACGCGATCAACACTGTTGTAATGGAGAAGCTTGGCGTGACCGTCCCGGTAGCTCCAAACTCGCTCATGATGCCCGAGCTTGCGGCAAAGAACGTGAGTCCCCATGCCAGCAGATAGCCAATCAGGACACCCAACAGTCCGCCGGTGACGCACAGCGCCGAGGACTCGGCCAAAAACTGCGCGGTGATATCGCGACGACTTGCGCCCAGGGCACGGCGAATGCCGATCTCACGGATGCGCTCAGTCACGTTGGTGAGCATCATATTCATAATGCCGATACCGCCGACAAGCAGCGAGATGCTGGCGACAGCGCCCATGATGAGCGAGAACGCGCCCATAAAGGAGTTGAGTGCATCGATGGCGCTTTTCATGGAGGTCGCCGATACACTGTCGTACTCATCATCCTCCGCGATGCCCTTCATTGCGCGCACCTTGGACTCGATGGTCTTACAAAGCTCGTCCATGTCTGTGCCCTCGGCGGCAAGAGCCGTCACGCTGGGGAATGAAGGATTTTCGTCGCCAAACAGGCCTGAGATGGTTTCGCGCGGCATATACAGCGTGAGCGAGCCCATGGAGTCGTTGCCGCCATCAATCACACCTACAATCTGCACCTCGCCGTTGGACACCTTGATGGTTTTCCCCAGCGCATCCTGTTCGTTGCCGTAAAGCTGATCGGCGCCGCCGCGGCTGATGAGCGCCACGCGCGAGCCTGATTGGGACTCGGCCTGGGAATAGGTGCGCCCCGCAACGAGCTTGCTGGCCCCCACGGCGTCGAGCATGTCGCTATCGACACCCTGTGCCATGACGGTATAGCTTTTATCGCCGGTCTTGTACTCGGTGTACGCGCTGTCGACAATGCCAATCTGCTCTATCTGCGGCACCAGTTTTTGAAGCTTCTCGATGTCCGACTCGGTGAGTTCTTGCGACGAATAGATTTGCACCATGCGTGCCGCATTGAGGCCCAGACTGTTGACCAGGCTGTTTTGGATGCCGCCGATGAGCGACGTCATGGCGATAACCGAGGCGATGCCGATGACAATGCCCAGGATGGTGAGCAGGCTGCGCCCCTTGTTGGCTTCGAGCGAGTGAAGGGCTTCCTGGATGAGATCGCGGGCGCTCATGCCATCTCTCCTTTCGGCGGGTTGGCGGAGGCGGAAATCATGGGCAGGCTATCCACGGCGCTGCGCAGGGTCCGCGGTGCATGTGGAATATACGCGCCATCGTGAATGCGACCGTCGCGGATGGTCACGGCACGGTCGGCCTCGGCGGCGATGCCGGGGTCGTGTGTGATAAGCACGATGGTTTTGCCGCGCTTCTGGAGCTTATGGAAGGTCTCCATCACAAGCGCTCCGGTAGCGGAGTCCAGGTTTCCCGTCGGCTCATCGGCCAGGATGATGGGCGGGTCATTGACGAGGGCGCGCGCGATTGCGACGCGCTGCATCTGGCCGCCCGAGAGCTCGGATATGCGGTGGTCCCAGTGGTCGACGGGCAGCGTGACAGCCTGCAGCGCGTGAACGGCGCTCATTTCGCGCTGGCTACGGGGCACATTGGTGTAGGCCAGCGGCAGCATCACGTTTTCGATAACCGACAGGCGCGGCAGCAGGTTGAAGCTCTGAAAGACAAAGCCAATACTCAGGGCGCGGACTTCGGTGAGCTCGTCATCATCGAGCTCGGCCACGTTGAGCCCTTGCAGGTAATAGTCGCCCGCCGTCGGTTTGTCCAGGCAGCCCAGGATGTTCATGAGCGTTGACTTGCCCGAGCCCGAAGGGCCGGTAATAGCGACGAATTCGCCGGGATTTACTGCCAGACTCACGTTGTGCAGGATGTGGGCGCAACCTGCCTCGCTCTCAAAGATGCGGTGCACGTTGCGGATGTCGATAACGGGGCGCATTACATGCCCTCATCGGCAGACATGCTGCCCGACTCCGCGCTGTAGCCGCCGTCGGCCGTTGCGTCCGCTCCGGTGTCCATGACGAGGGTGTCGCCATCGCGCAGCTTGGTAATCGGCACGTTAGGGTTGATCTCGTTGCCCTGGTCGTCGCGCTTGACCTGTGTCTTGCCGACTACGGCTTCGTTGTCGTTTTGCGTCACGACGGTCACTTTTACGCGGCGGGTCTGCTTGCCCTCGTCATCGGTTGCCACGTTGACATAATAGTGTTCGCCGTCTTCGGTCATGAGCGCCATCGTCGGCACCATCACCACATCGTCGAGCTGCTCGGTCACCACCGAGACCTCGGCCGTCATGCCCGGCTTCAGGCGCGCGTCGGGCGCCTCGATGAGGATGTCGACGTTAAAGGTTACGCTGCTGCTGCCATAGTTGGAGTCGGAGTTTGCCACCGACGCGATAGCCGTGACGGTTCCCTGGCTCACGATATCGGGAAACGCGGGATACGTGACGTTGGCGCTCTGCCCAACGGCGATCTTGGCGATGTCCTTTTCGCCCACCTGCACGGTCACCTTCATCTTGGATAGGTCGGCGATCTGCATGCACTGCTTGCCGCCGCTCGTATCGCTTTCGCCCATGATCATGCCGCCTGTTACCGTGGCGCCTACCTTGGCGTTGAGCTCCACGATGCTGCCCGAGCTTGGGGCCGTGACCGTACGGCTGGCGGCCTTGGCGTTCGCCTGATCGAGGTTTGCCTGGGCCGATGCGAGGCTACGCTGCGCGGCCGATACGGCGTTCGTGTCCGCTGATGCTGCGGGGGAGCCAGCCGCTGCGGAAGCTCCATCGACGTCCGTCGTTGGGGTGGCCTGCGCGGCGGCTGCGGCTTTCTGCGCGTTGGCGAGGTCTTCTTGAGCGGCTGTAACTGCACGCTGCGCCTCGGCAACGTTGCGATCGAGCTCGTCGTTTTTAATGGTCATAAGCACGTCGCCCTCGTTGACGGATTGGCCTGCCTGCACGTTGATCGAATCGACCGTGCCGTCGACAGAAGGGGAGACCACTGAGGACGAAATGGGTTTGAGCTGGCCTTTCGCCTCGACCGTTGTGGTAAATGTGCCCTCGGTCACCATGTCGGTCACAGGCCCGCTAGCGCCCTGTGGCTGCGCATTGATAACAAGGGTTGCGACAATGGCAATGAGCGCGATGGCGCCCACGACGCCGGCGGCAATACCGCGTCGAATCAGCTTTTTGCGTCGACGTTCGGCACGTTTTGCCTTGAGCTTGGCATATGCCTCTTCATCGGAAATCTCGGCCGCATCGTTCGTGCGTCCGTGCTGCTTGTCGGCATGTACGTGTGTAATCAGAGGAATCGTTTCGGTGGCACCTTCGGGCGTGTTCTCGGTATCATCCGGGCCCGGTGTGATCGTGGGGACATTCGGCATAGCGTCTCCTTTATAGAAAGAACCTCGTTAAGTATATACGCCCACAGGTTGGGGCGGGCGCATGGGACGGTTTCTTTCGGAACTGTTAGATTGGTCGCAGCGGTTCCACGTTGTAGGAACGCGCGCGTTGCACTACGAGTGGACAACCACGCACAGACCGACTTTGATGCAGTCGTGAAGTGCCTTGGCGTCTGCCAGGCGCAGGTTGATGCAACCGTGGCTGCCGCACCACTTATAGGACTCGGCATTATCGAAGCTCTTGTCGTTTTGCCAGGTGGCATCATGGAAGCCGATCATGTTGCCCTCAAACGGCATCCAGTAGCTCACCGGGCTCTCGTATTTGGGCTTACCGGTCTCGGGGTCCTTGGCTCCGATCAGGGTGCTGCCGCAGTCGTTGCTGTTGATTTGCCACACGCCCTCGGGGGTGGCGTCTTCGCCCGGTTTGCCGGAAATAAAGTTGGCCTCCCAAACGATATTACCGTTCTCGTCATAGTAGCGCGCGTGCTGCTCGGACAGGTCGACGTCGATATACGCCTTCCAGTCGGGCTCTCCCTTTGCAGTAAAGGTGTCGGCCTTCTGGGAGTACTTGATCTCGATCTCGCCGGTCTGCTTGTTGTTAATGGCGTCCTCGACCTGCTTGGCGAGCGAGCTGCTGTCGATGGACCAACCAAAGTCGCCGCCTTCGACGGCGCACTGCTTGCCATCGGCGCGCGTCCACCAGCGAGTGGAGCCCACGGTATTAAAGCCGTTGGCGAGCTCGGCTGCCCAGCTACTGATCTGCGACGTATCGAGCGTGGGGTTGGCCGGATCGGCAAAGCTGATCCACTGCAACACGGAGCTGCCATCAACCTTGCCGGCATCCTCGCCGTTGAGCTTGAGGGTCACGTTGACGCCCAGGAAGTTGTTGGCAGCATCGCATACGGCCTGAATCTGATCATCGGTCAGCGTTCCATTGAGCGGCTCATAGGCATCGTTGCCGAGCTTGGAAAGATCTACGGTCTCGGCCAGCGAGGCAAGCTCGAGCTCGGCGTACTTAATGACATGCTCGCGGTTGAGTTTTTCGTTGGAGCGCGCCTTCTCGACGGTAAACTTGCCGGCCTGCTCGTCATAGGAGCTATTGGCCTCGAACGTGCCCGAACGGCCCTCGTTAAACTCGTCGATGGCGGCACTCAGATCCTTCTCAAAATGCTTTTGGTCAAAGGTGTCGGAGAGCATGGACAGGTCGACGTCTTGATCAAGATCGACTTCGTTGGAGGTAGCAGTTGTTTTGGTCTTGCCGCTTAAGGATTCCACAAGGCGGACCGGCCACATAAAGGCTTCGTTGTGGTTGATGATTTCTTTTGCGGCTGCTTCGCCGTCGACGATGGGTTCATCGGACTCGGGCTGATAGGTCCAGTTAAAGTCATCGCCTGTCACGGTGAGCTTATAGTGCTTCCATGCCGAGTTGACCTTGGTGGCGGCAGATGAAGCGTTGGAGAACGAGACGTCGACGCCGGCGATGGTGGTGTTGGGGTAGGCTACCTGCGAAAACGCTACGACGCCTACGATATAAATAATGACGATAAGACCCAGGACGACAAAGAGCGTCGTCTTTTTGCCCGACATATTGTTGTCGGCGGGTTTGCGCGCGGGACCACGATCGCCACGAGCGTGTGTGGGGGGCTGTTTGGGCGCATTGCCGTTTGCCTGGCGCTGCTGACGTTGTTGACGCTGCTGTTGCTGTTGGTTCGGGCGTTGGGGCGCGTTTGCCGCACCACGCTGCTGACCGTGGCTCGGCGCGATAGGACGCGGTGACTGAACGCCGCCGGTGTGCCTGCTCGGCTGCTGCGGATCGGGAATCAGTTGAGTTCGATCGTTTTGCGACATCGTATGCATATCCTTCGATTTTCGCCTTGCGGCTCATCGTGTTTTTACTGGGCTTGCATTATAGCGATTGCCCTGCTGTTTGTGGTACGGAAACGGTGGCATTCAAAAGAGGTGGGACATTTGTCCCACCTTTGAGTCGTTCTTTGCCGCTATCCGCACACGCCGCATTTTGCACAGGCTGAAAGTGCGGCCGGAGCCTGCGCGATGCCGCCCTTTGCCGTCTCGCGCAGCGTGGCCGGCAACGCGTGGCCCACCGATAGCATGACATGTGCCATCTGGTCAAACGGCACCAAGCTTTTAATGCCTGCGAGGGCGAGTTGTGCCGAACTAAAGGCCGCTGCCACGCCGATGGCGTTGCGGTTTTGGCAGGGCACCTCCACGAGGCCACCGACGGGGTCACAAACGAGGCCCAGCAGGTTACTCAGCGCGATGGAACTGGCGTCGAGCGCCTGCTCTGGCGTGCCGCCGAGCATCTGCACCAGCGCGGCGGCCGCCATGGCGGCGGCGCTTCCGACCTCGGCTTGGCAGCCGCCCTCGGCGCCGGCGACGCAGGCGCTCGTGGTGAGGTTGAGGCCGATGGCGGCTGCGCAGTAGAGTGCGTCCATGACCTGCTCGTCATCGAGCTGCAGGTGATCGGCGAGCGCCAGCACGCAGCCGGGCACGACACCCGCGGAGCCTGCCGTGGGGGCGGCGACGATCACGCCCATCGTGGCGGAGCGCTCGAGCACGGCCATCGCGCGGGCCACGGCGTCGGTCTGGACGGTGCCCATCAGGCTCGTGCTCAAATCGTTGCGGCGGGTTGCTTCGACGAGCTTGGCCTCGCCGCCGATAAGCCCGCCGAGCGAACGCTGCGGATTGGCGATGGGGGCCGTGGTCTCCTCGCGCATGACGTCGAGCACGCGGCGCATGGCGGCGACGGCGTGCGCCTCGCCGGTCAGGCGCGCCTCGCGCACGGCCATAACGGCGCCGATGCTGAGCCCCAGTTCCTCGCACGCATCGAGCAGCTGCTCACCGTCGTCGAAGATCTCCTTGGCCGAGACGCCGGGGGAGAGCGACGAGGCAGAACCGGGGAGCTCGATAAAGGTCGCGTAATCGACATTGTCGAGCTTGCGTAACATGGGGACGACGGTGTCGTCGGGCGCACCGTCGGTCTCAAAGACGGAGTAGGCCTGGCCGCCCACTTCGGTTCGGTAGGTGCGGCAGAAGGCGATGTTCACGTGGGCGTAGGCGAGCAGGTTGGTGAGCGCAGCAAGCACGCCGGGGACGTCGTAGTGCGCCACGAAGAGCGTGGAATACATGCCCGAGATGTCGACGCCGACGCCGTTAATGCGGCTGATGCGCATCTTGCCGCCGCCCAAGCTCTCACCGCGGACCTGTGCCGTGGCGCCCGTGTCGTCGACCATGTCGATGTCGACGGTGTTGGGGTGGATGGAGGCGTCGTCGCCCTTGATGTCAAAGTGATATTCGAGGCCCTGCTCACGCGCGAGGTCGAAGGCTTGCTTGATGTTCTCGTCATCGGTGTCGAGGCCCAGGATGCCTGCGACGAGTGCGCGGTCGGTGCCGTGGCCGCGGTAGGTGTGGGCGAAGGAGTTCCACAGGCCAAAGGTGACTTTGGTGATGCGGCCTTCCAGCAGGCTGGCGGCAACTTGGGCGCAGCGCAGGGCGCCGGCGGTGTGCGATGAGCTGGGGCCGACCATGACGGGGCCCAAGATCTCGAATGCCGAGGTCGTAGCTAGTGTTTGCGGCTTGCCTGCCATGGGTGCTCCTTTTCTATCCCGTCGTTCCGAGGGCTTTGGTATTTGGTCGCCTGCTCTGCAGTCCTGGCTCGCACGGAGGCCACATTAAGTGGCCTCCGGCTCGTGCGGAACTCGCGACCGACCAAATACCAAAGCCCTCGGAACTAAGGATACATGGTAGAGGCGCGTGTGCTTCAAAATTCATTAGCTGGTGACGCAGCGTAGGCTCATATCGAAGCATCTTCACCACCGTTTAAATAAAAAAGAAGTACCGGTTGGGGCCGGTACTTCTTTTGGTGCGTTGTTATTTGGCTGTGGCTTTTCTCGTAAGCTTACAGGCCGCAGGCTGCTTTGAGTTCGTTGACTCGGTCGGTTTTCTCCCAGGTGAAGTCGGCGTCTTCGCGGCCGAAGTGACCGTAGGCTGCCGTCTTTTCGTAGATGGGGCGACGCAGATCGAGGTCGCGGATGATTGCGCCCGGGCGCAGGTCGAAGGTCTTCTCTACGGCTTCAACGATCTTGTCCTCGGCGACCTTAGCGGTACCGAATGTGTCGACCATGATTGAGAGGGGCTTGGAAACGCCGATGGCGTAAGCCAGCTCGACCTCGCAGCGGTCGGCCAGACCGGCGGCGACTACGTTCTTGGCGACCCAGCGCGCGGCATACGCGGCGGAGCGGTCAACCTTGGTGCAGTCCTTGCCGCTAAAGGCACCGCCGCCGTGACGGCCGTAGCCGCCGTAGGTGTCGACGATGATCTTGCGGCCGGTGAGGCCCGTGTCGCCCATGGGGCCGCCCACGACAAAGCGACCGGTGGGGTTCACGTAGATGTCCGCGTTGTCCCACGGCATGTTCTCAGCGGCCATGACCGGGGTGATGACGTGCTCGATGAGGTCGGCCTTGATCTTGCCCATGTCCTCGATCTCGGCGGCGTGCTGCGTGGAGATGACGATCGTCGTGACCTCGACGGGCTTGCCTTCCTCATAGCGCACGGTGACCTGGGTCTTGCCGTCGGGACGCAGATAGGCGAGGGTACCGTCGTGACGCACGGCGGCCAGGCGCTCGGCCAGGCGGCTTGCCAGGTAGTGCGGCATGGGCATGAGGGTCTTGGTCTCGTTGGAGGCATAACCGAACATCATGCCCTGGTCGCCGGCACCGATCAGGTCGATCGGGTCGGTGGTAGCGCCGGTCTGGGTCTCGAAGGACTCGTCGACGCCCTGGGCGATATCGGGCGACTGCTCGTGGATGAGGCTCATAACGCCGCAGGTGTCGCAGTCAAAACCGAACTTGGCTCGGTTGTAGCCAATGCGGCGGATAACGCCGCGGGCGATTTCCTGTACGTCGACGTAGGCCTGAGTGCGAATCTCGCCGGCGACGATGACGGTGCCGGTGGTCACGAGGGTCTCGCAGGCGCAGCGGACGTTCTCCACGTTGGCTGGCACGCCGTTGGGGGCGATGTAGCCCTGCTCCTGCAGCTCTATTTCTTTGGCGAGAATTGCGTCGAGGACGGCGTCGCTGATCTGGTCAGCGATCTTATCGGGATGACCTTCGGTCACCGACTCCGACGTAAAAACAAAGGACCCGTGTTGGGGCGGGATGGAACGAAGTTCTTCTGACATGATTGTCCTTTCAAAAACGTGTCCCGGCGACCGTTACCATTCCGCCGGGCTCTCTATGCAAGGGCACATCATAGCGCGTAAATCAAACATTCACACCCTTTCCGCACCTACTCATTGGGGACAGACTTAAATGACCAGCCTTCCTAAGTGTCGACAGGTTGCCCAATGACTGGTCATTTAAGTCTGTCCCCAATGAGTAGGTCGGTGCCCTTTGTGCGGAGGTTGCTTTGTTGCTTTATACTGGTGCGGTTAGACATCCATCCTGCAATCGAGGAGATTTCCATGGCATCAGACGTTCGCGTCCGCTTTGCACCCTCACCGACGGGCAAGCTGCACATCGGCGGCGCCCGCACCGCTATCTATAACTGGGCTTTTGCCCGCGCAAACGGCGGCACGTTCATCCTGCGTATCGACGACACCGACCCCACCCGCTCCACCGACGAAAACACGCAGATCATCCTGCGCGCCATGCGTTGGCTGGGCCTGGACTGGGACGAGGGTCCCGAGGTAGGCGGCGACTTTGGCCCCTACGCCCAGACCGAGCGCCTGGACCTGTACAAGCAGGCCGCCCAGAAGCTTTGGGACGAGGGCAAGGCCTATCCTTGCTTCTGCACCAAGGAGCAGCTCGACGCCGACCGCAAGGCCGCGCAGGAGCGCAAGGACCCCTTCCAGGGCTATCAGCGCCGTTGCCGCGATCTTGATCCCGAGGAGGCCCGCAGCCGCATCGCGGCCGGGGAGTCTTACGTCCTGCGCATCAAGGTGCCCGAGGACCGCGGCGACGTCGTCATCCACGACGCCGTCCACGGCGAGGTAACCTTTGACGCCAAGGAGCTCGACGACTTTGTCATCTTCCGCTCCGATGGCACGCCCACGTACAACTTCGCGACCGTCGTCGACGACGCCATGATGAAGATCACCCATGTCATTCGCGGCGACGATCACCTGTCGAACACCCCGCGTCAGGTCATGGTCTACGAGGCCCTCGGCGCGCCCGTGCCCACGTTCGCCCACATCTCCATGATTCTGGGCGCCGACGGCAAGAAGCTCTCCAAGCGCCACGGCGCCACCTCGGTGGAGGAGTACCGCGACGCCGGATACCTGTCCGATGCTTTCGTCAACTACCTGGCGCTGCTCGGCTGGTCGCTCGACGGCGAGTCCACGATCATCCCGCGCGACGTCCTGGCCAGCAAGTTCTCGCTCGATCGCATCTCCAAGAACCCCGCGACTTTCGACCCCAAGAAGCTCGACTGGGTCAATGCCGAGTACATCAACGGCATGTCCGACGCCCAGTTTGCCGACGAGATTATGGTCCCCGAGCTGCACGAGGCGGGCCTCATCGAGGGCAACGTCGAGTACGGCGAGGACTGGATCGACGCGCTTGCCGCTATCGTCAAGCCGCGCACTAAGATGCCGGCCGACGCCGTGACCGTCGCCGCCCCCATCTTTGCCACGGCCGAGACGCTCGAGTATGACGAGAAGTCCGTCAACAAGGGCCTGGCCAAGGAGGGCATGGGTGCCATTCTGGATGCCGCCAAGGCCGCGCTCGAGGGCGTGGACGAGTGGACGGCTGCCAACATCGACGCTGCGCTTGAGCCGTTGCCCGAGCAGATGGACCTTAAGAAGCGCGTGGTGTTCCAGGCCGTGCGCGTCGCCGTTTGCGGCAACATGGTGAGCCCTCCGCTGGGCGAGACCATGGCACTCGTCGGTCGCGACGACTGCCTGGCGCGCATCGACCGCGCCCGCACGATGGCGCTGTAATCGCTGCGCAAACGTATGTATCCGAGCCCCGTTCACCCCGAGCGGGGCTCTTGTTTCTGTAGACGTATGGGATAGGAGGTGCTGGGGCCATGGCCGAGCAACTTTCGCTGTTTGGTTCACCGGAACCGGAGGAGTCTCCGGCGGCGCCGGCTTCCGCTGCTGCCACGGCCAAGCCCGAGCCTGCACTTGAGCCCATTGCCGCCTACACGAGCGTGGTTCTCGACATCCCCACCCGTGCGCTGTCCGAACCGTTTGCTTACGGCGTCCCCGAGTCCCTTGCCAACGAGGCCCAGGTCGGATCGACGGTCCTGGTCCACTTTGGCAACCGTGCCGCCGCAGGCTATATCGTCGATATTGCGCCCGAGCTGGGCGACCTGCAAGGCAACAACGCCCTTGACCCTTCGCGCATCAAGCCCGTCGAAGCCATCCTCAGCAAACCGCTCTTTACCGCCGAGGCTGCCCGCATCGCGCGCTGGATGAGCCGCGAATACGTCGCCACACTTTCCGAGTGCCTGCGCCTGTTTTTGCCTCCGGGCGGCAGCCCGCGCGTGGTCAAAGGCGATGACGGCGCATGGTCGGTTGAACGCCCCGCCGTCAAGCCTATTCAAAACCGCTGGGTCATGCTCACGCCCGATGGCTTCGACTATACGCCGCCCAAGACCGCCGTTCGCCAGCGCCAGCTCATCGAGGCGCTCCAGTGCGGCCCTGTCACGACGCGCGATCTCAACCTGCTCTACAACAGCATGTCGGCGACCATTAAGGCGCTCGAAAAACGTGGTGTCGTGGTGGTGGAGGAGCGCCGTGCCTGGCGCGGTTGCAACGAGCAGACTACGCTGTCCTCCGCGAGCGGCAAAGCGCCGGTCGCACTTACCAACGGCCAGCAGAAGGCGCTCGCACAGATTGAGCGCGCTCGCCTGGATGCGCACGGCGACGTGGTGCTTGTGGACGGTGTTACGGGCTCCGGCAAAACCGAGATCTACCTCTCCGCTATTGAGCGCGTGCTCGCGGCCGGTCGCTCGGCCTGCGTGCTCGTGCCCGAGATCTCGCTGACGGCCCAGACTGTCGGCCGCTTCCGCTCGCGCTTTGGCGAGACGGTCGCCGTGTTCCATTCGCGTCTTTCGGCCGGCGAGCGCCTGGACCAGTGGGATATGGTTGCCAGCGGTGCGGCCCGCGTGGTCGTGGGTGCCCGCTCGGCGCTCTTTTGTCCGCTCAGCGACCTTGGGCTCATCATTATCGATGAGGAACATGAGACCAGCTACAAGCAGGGCTCCAGCCCGCGCTACCACGCGCGCGAGGTGGCGGCCGAGATGGCGCGCCGCTATCGCTGCCCACTCGTGCTGGGCTCGGCTACGCCTTCTGCCGAGGCCCTCGACCGCTGCCGCCGCGGCACGTACAACGGTGTCACCTGGACGCGCGTCGAGATGCCCGAGCGCCCTGGACACGCCGTGCTACCCACGGTCCGCATTGCCGACCTGCGCCGCGAGTTTTCGCACGGCAGCCGCTCCATGTTCTCTAAACCGCTGATGGAAGGCCTGGAGCGTGTGGTAGAGCGCCGCGAGAAGGCTGTGCTGCTGCATAACCGCCGCGGCTTTGCGCCGTTTTTGATGTGCCGCGAGTGCGGTTGCGTTCCCACCTGCAACCACTGCTCTACGGCGCTTACGTACCACGAGCGCACCCATACGTTGCAGTGCCACACCTGTGGTTCGTCCTGGCGCGTGCAGCCCTATCCTGCACCCACGAGTCGCTGTCCCAAGTGTGGCAGCCGCTACCTAGCAAAAATGGGCCTGGGTACGCAGCAGATCGAGGACGCACTGCACCAGATGCTGCCCGACGACGTCGCTATCATTCGCATGGACGCCGATTCCACGCGCGGCAAAGACGCACACAATAAGCTGCTCGAACAGTTCGATGCCGCCGATTGCGCGGTGCTGCTGGGTACTCAGATGATTGCAAAGGGCCTCGACTTTCCCGAGGTCACGCTCGTGGGCGTGGTCAATGCCGACTTTGCGCTGAAGCTGCCCGATTTTAGAGCAGGGGAGCGCGCCTACGATCTGCTGGAGCAGGTTGCGGGCCGCGCCGGTCGCGGCGATCGTCCCGGCGAGGTCATCATCCAGACCTACCTGCCCGATGACCCGGTCATTCGCGCCGTCGTCGAGCACGACCGCTCGATCTTTACCGACTACGACCTGGACCAGCGCCGCGACGCCCTGTATCCGCCCTTCGTGCGCCTGGCCAACATCTTGGTATGGTCGGCGAACGCGGACGACGCGCGGGACTACATCGGTCGCATCGCGAAGCTCCTCAAGCGTCGCTGGCATGCCGCCGCGCCCGACTTTTTGCGGGCGGGGAGCGCCGTGCCCCAGGTGCTTGGTCCGGCTTCGTGTGTAATCGAGAGAGCCAAGGACCGTTACCGCTTCCATCTGCTTGTTAAGTCGCCGGTAGGGTACCATGTCTCTGATGATATCGACGCCTGCCTCAAAGAGGTGGGCTCCGTGCGCGGCGTGAGCGTGAGCGTTGACGTCGACGCCTGTGATTTGATGTAACAACCCGAAAGGATAGCCATGGAAGCCAACGGAATCGTACTGTCGCCCGACCCTCGTCTGCGCCAGGAGTGCGCCGTCATCGAGGAGATCACCCCGGCGATCGAGGCGCTTGCCGAGAAGATGAAGAAGATGATGTTCGACAACGGCGGTTGCGGCCTGGCCGCCCCGCAGATCGGTGAGCTCATTCAACTCGTCACGATCGACTGCGATTACAGCGACAAGAACGACTATGACCCGTACGTGCTCATCAACCCTGTCATTGTCGAGCAGAGCGACCATCTGGTGCCGTTTAGCGAGGGCTGCCTTTCCATTCCCGGCATTAGCTGCGAGATCGAGCGTCCCGACCATGTCGTCGTAGAGGCATATGACCTGGACGCCAACCTGATTCGCTATGAGGCCACGGGTGATCTGTTCTGCGTGTGCCTGCAGCACGAGATTGATCACCTGCACGGCAACACCATGTTTGAGCGACTGAAGCCGATGCAGAGGATCAAGGCAGTCAAGGAGTACCAGGACGCCCTGGCCCGCGGTGCTCGACCGGGCGAGACGGAGTAGGTTCCACCGTCCCCGGTGCTGAGCGCCCACATATCATCCCGTGCTCAAACATTCTCGCTGTGCTGCGAAACTGCGCGCGGGACGATATAGGCGGGCGCTCCGGGGACTACGTTGACGCTGCTTGTCTCGCCCGGGTGCCGTCGGGCCAGGGAAGGGCGTCTTCGCTGATAGGTGCTTTGTTGGGAGGGCTGCTTTTATGCGGCTCTTTCTTTGTTTTTGGGTATATTTGTTTTTGTTGAATTGTTATTGCGGAAGGGCTGGGTACTTGGCTTTCCGCTGTTGATTTGTAGCCGTCTCGGCTTTGGTTGAGGGGAGACGTTCTTTATGCGTATTGTGTTTATGGGTACGCCTGATTTTGCTGTGCCTTCGCTGACTTCGCTTGTTGAGGCTGGGAATGAGATTGCGCTTGTTGTTACTCGTCCTGATGCTGTTCGTGGGCGTGGTAAGAAGCTGGAGCCGTCTCCTGTTAAAGCCAAGGCGCTTGAGCTTGGGTTGCCGGTTATTGAGGCTAATCGTATGACGGCCGAGGTTGTTGAGGCGCTCCAAGCTGCGCAAGCCGATATTTTCTGTGTGGCTGCTTATGGCTGTATTTTGCCGGATGAGGTGCTGCATATGGCGCCGCTTGGTATTGTGAATGTTCATGCGTCCTTGCTGCCTCGTTGGCGTGGGGCTGCTCCTATTCAGCGTGCGATTCTCGCTGGTGATGAGGTTGCTGGCGTTTCCATTATGCGCATCGGGCATGGCGTGGATACTGGTGCTTATTGTGCCCTGGCCTCCACGTCGGTTGCCGGTAAGCATGCTGAGGCGCTGACCATGGAGCTTGGTGAGCTTGGCGGCAAACTGCTTGCCGATACGTTTCCTTCTCTTGCCGATGGCACCGCCGTGTGGACTGAGCAGGATGAGTCGCTCGTCACTCATGCTGCCAAGATTTCCAAGCAGGAGATGCGTCTGGATCCGCAGATGGCTGCGCTTGATTGCGTGCGTCATGTGCTGGCCTCGTCCGATACCGCTCCCGCCCGTTGCGTGATTGCCGGCAAGACCGTGCGCGTGCTCGATGCTGCGACGGCTGATGTGTCGCTTGGCGAGGGTCAGGTTCTCGTTAAGGCCAAGCGTGTTTATCTGGGTCTTTCCGATGGCTCGGTTGAGTTGCTCGAGGTTAAGCCCGATGGCAAGCGTGCTATGTCTGCTTCTGCCTGGGCTGCCGGCCTGCAGGGCGCCGATCTTTCGTGGGGTGTTTTGTCATGAGCAAGCTGTCTCCCGCGCGCAAGCTTGCGCTCGATGTACTGATGGAAGCCGATCTCCGCGGCATGTATGCGCGTGACGTGCTGTCCTCTCGCGCATCGGCCAAGGCTATTGACCAGCGCGATTCCGCTTTTGCCGCTCGCTTGGCGCTGGGTGTCGCCGCCACGCAGGGTATTTTAGACGAGCTGCTCGATCAGTTTCTCGATAAGCCTAAAAAGGTTGCGCCGCGTGTTCGCATGGCGCTTCGTATCTCGGCCTTCGAAATGCTCTATCTGCATACGCCTGGCCGCGTTGCCGTAAGTCAGGGCGTTGAGCTGGTGCGCAGCGGAGCTAAGTCTGCCGCCGGTTTGGCCAATGCCGTGCTGCATAAGGTCGCGGACAACGTTGAGGACTTTGCCACTGCGTCCGATGTAGATGAGTCTGAGCGACGCTTGGTTCGTCTGTCGCGCCTGATGGGTCTACCGCGTTGGCTGTGCGCTCGCATTATGGCATCGTTCGACACGCCTGAGGGTGCGCTTAACTTTGCCGGCAATCTGGCCCCCGCGCCGCTGGCCCTGCATGAGAACGCCTTTGCGACTAAGTCCGATCCGTATATCTCGCAGCTCGTCGCGCCTGTCTTCCCGGGCTGCCATGCCCCGGTTGATGCTCAGGTTACCGTTGCTTCGGGTGTGTTTGAGCGTGCTGCCGCGGTGGCATCCGATCTCAACGCGCAGCTTATCGCCACGGCTGCCACGCGCCCTGGTAGCTGCCTTGAGATTGGTGCCGGTCGTGGCACCAAGACCTATGTGATGATGAACCAGGCCAAGCGTGCCGGCTATGAGCGTCAGCATACGGCACTTGATCTTCATGACCGTAAGTGCGATCTGAATCTCGCTCGCCTGCATAAGGCCGGTATTCAGGGCGTTCGTACGGTTTCGGGTGATGCCTGCGAGCTTGATGAGGTGCTCACATCGTTTGATGCCATGCTTGGCGAGCCGGTTAAGTTCGACACGGTCTTTATCGATGCGCCGTGCTCTGGCACCGGAACCATGCGTCGTCATCCCGAGATCCCGTGGCGCCTAACCGAGAATGATGTGACGGCCGAGTTACCCAAGCTTCAGCTGACGATGCTTAAGGAGGCTTCTGCGCGCGTGGCCGCCGGCGGAGAGCTCATCTATGCCACCTGCTCGGTTTTCGATGAAGAGAACACGCAGGTTGTGGATGTGTTTTTGTCTTCGCCCGAGGGCGCAGACTTTAGCCTGGCACCTCTCTCCGAGGCACAGATCCTGCAGCTGCCCGAGTTCGAACAAGCCAAGAAGCTCATCTCCGTACGCCAAAATGACCGCGGTCTTTTCCAGAGCGTCCCCGTAAACGCGGATTCCTACGACGGCCACTTCTGCGCCAGACTAGTCCGCAAGTAATACGGGCCCAAGGGTAGCTAATTTGGGACGGGGCTTTTTTAACTACCCTGCAGGCGGGGTAGTTAAAAAAGCCCCGTCCCAAATTAGCTACCCTTAGCGCGAAGAAACAGCCCCGCGACTGACATCGGTCGCGGGGCTGCTTAGTTTCTAGTGGTTATGCGGGCAGTTGGCGCAGCAGCCACTGGTGGCGCTGGTGCTGGAGCCGCCACTTCGCTGGTCGGTGTTGTAGAAACCGCTGCCTTCGAACTTAATACCGCTGGTCGAAAACGTCTTGGCTGCTGGAGCGCCGCAGCTGGGGCACACAACCTCGGGGCTCTCGGACATGGGATGCTCAACCTCAAACACGTTGCCGCAGCTCGAGCACTTGTAATCGTAGCGTGCCATAATACTTCCTTTTCAGCACAAAGCGGGCAGATCGCTCTGCCCGCAAAAATTCAAACGTCTGTAACTGTACCCTATATCGGGCGTTTTATCACGCCTCGCCCCAGAATCTATGGGTGTTGCGCAGGAGCTGCGCAGTTTTGCCCTCGGCGGCCGCAACGTCGGCCTCGTCAGCCTGCCAGGTCCAGTTGCCCGTGGCCACGCCCGGTACGTTCATGCGCGCGTCATCGCCAAGCCCCAGGACATCCTGCAGCGGCATCATCACGAGGGGAGCGTCGCTTGCCAGAGCGTCGCTCATCAGCTTGGCCGCCACCTCAACACCGCTCGGCTCGTCGCCGCCGGCAAAGGAGCGCGTGCACCAACCGGCCAGCGTCGACGTATCGTGCGTCGAGGTGTACAGGATCTTTCCTGGCGTGGGGTGCACACCGCAACGAACGTCGTAGTCGCTAAACTCCAGCACATCCATGCCGGGGAAACCACAGGTCGAAGCCATGGCGCGAACACCGGGCGTCAAATAGCCCAGGTCCTCGGCGATAAAGTTGAGCGGACCCAGCTCGTCGTAGGCGGTCTGGAACAGGTCCTTGCCCGGGCCCGCCAGCCAGCGACCGTCGGCGCAAGCCTTGCCCGCGGGGATACTAAAGTAGCTGTGGAAGCCCAGGAAGTGATCCAGACGCACACGGTCGTAGAGCGAGAACGCGCGGCGCAGGCGATCCATCCACCAGCTATAGCCGTTCTGCTTCATGTGGTCCCAGCGGAACGTCGGGTTGCCCCACACCTGGCCCTCGGGCGCAAAGTTGTCGGGCGGCGCGCCGGAAATCTCAATCGCCTTGCCGGTATCGGACAGCCAGAAGTTCTCCGGTTCGCTCCACGCGTCTGCCGAATCGTCCGACACGTACATAGGAATATCGCCGATAACCTCGATGCCCTTCTTGTGCGCATAGTTCATGAGCTCGCACCAAGCCAAGTCAAAGCGGTACTGCATGTACGCCTGAAGCTCGGCCTCGTTGTGGAAGCGCTTGTCGTCGATCAGATGCTCGTTGTAGCGCGCGACATCTGCCGGCCAATCGTGGCGCGACTCGCCCTCAAAGTACTTTTTGACGGCCATATAGACGCAGTATTTCTCGAGCCAATCGGCATTGCGATGCTTAAACGCGGTGTACAGCGGGTCAGCATCCTCGCCGCCGCGGGCCTTCCAGGTCTCAAAGTCGGCTGCCAGCTCCTCGTGGCTCTCGGGTAGGAGGTCGATATTGCCTGCAAAGGCCGAAGGACCGGCGTAAGGGGAGCGGAAGAAGTCCGTGGGGTTGACGGGAAGAACCTGCCAGTAGCGCATGCCCATGGCGGCCAGATGGTCGATAAAGCGACGCGTGGGCGCACCGATCGTACCGGGTTTGCCGTCGTCGGTCGGCACCGATGTGATATGGCACACAACACCCGCACCGTGATCGAGCGGCTCCTGCAGGCGCTGCTCGGCGTGGTGATAGATGATCGACGAACCCAGTGGGTACAGGTCGAGCGTGACCGTACCGTTGTGGATCTCGCACTCGTGACCGCTAATCACATCGCTCGCGCATTCGCCGAGCGCCGGAATCGTCACGCGGTGTGAATTGCGCAGGCTGCGGTTGATGATGACGGTCGCGGACTCGCCGTCTTTACCGGTACGGTTGTAGGCCAGCACCTCGTCATTGAGCGCGAAGGCCTTGATTTCACCGTCGATCATAAACGGCAGCGCGCGGCGCACAGCAGATGCGTTCTTGACGATCGCGAACGTATCGAAGTCGTGCAGGTCTTCCTTGGTCGGCATGGTGCGGCGATTACCCGGATCGGTGAGTCCCTCCAAGCCGTACTCGTCACCGTAATAGATTGAGGGAACGCCCGGGAACGTCATCTGCATGAGCGTCGCCAGCCAAAAGCGGCTCTTGGCCAGGCCCATGGAGTTCTCGTCCAGGCGCCATTTGCTGCGCTCACTCTCGGGCAGCTGCGACTCGTCGGGGCCACCGCCGAGCACCGAGATAATGCGCGGGCGGTCGTGGCTCGACAGCAGATTGAGCGCGCAGGATAATGCCTCGCGCGGGTAGTTCTCGCGCAGGGTCTCGATATCCTCGGCAGCTTGGTAGGCGTTTTTGTAGCCCATCAAAAAGCCGATGACCATGTCGCGGAAGGGGTAATCCATAGCAGAGTCCAGCTCGGAGCCCTGCAGGTAGCGACGCAGATGGCCGTAGCTGATCTTGTTGGAGGCGTCTTCCCAGACCTCGCCGAGCAGCAGCGCGTCGGGCTTTTCGGCAAGTACGGCCTTTTTGATCTCGGTCAGGAAATCGTCCGAAAGCTCGTCGGCCACATCCAGGCGCCAGCCGTGAGCGCCGGCGCGCAGCCATTTACGAATGACGCCGTCCTTGCCCAGGAGCCGCTCGCGTACCAGTTCGGAGCTCTCATTGATGGCGGGCATATTGCCCACGCCCCACCAGCAGTCGTACGAGCCGTCCTCGTGGAAATAAAACGCATCGCGCCACGGCGAATCCTCGCTCTGCCATGCGCCCACGCCGGGGTAGTTGCCGTAGCGGTTGAAGTAGATCGAATCGTCGCCCGTGTGGTTGAACACGCCGTCCAGAATGATGGAAATGCCCAGCTTCTCGGCCGCCTCGCACAGTTCAGTAAAGTCCTGCTCGGTGCCCAGAATCGGATCGATCTTGGTGTAATCGGCGGTGTCGTAGCGGTGGTTGCTCGCGGCTTCAAAAATGGGGTTGAGGTAGATAGCCGTAAAGCCCAGCTCGGCGATGCGAGGCAAGTCTTCCTGGATACCCTTGAGCGATCCGCCGTAAAAGTCCCAGGTCTTGATGGAGCCGTCCTCGGCGCGCTCGTACACAGGCGGCTCGTTCCAGTCCTCGACCATCCGGCGATGGATTCCGTTGCGCGGTTTTTCGACCTCGGCCAGCGTGCGCTCGCGCCAGTGCTCGTCGCGGGCATAGCGATCGGGGAAGATCTGGTAGACCATTCCGCGCTCGTACCACTCGGGTCGAACGTCGCGGTGCTTGTAGACGGTGACCTGGAATGACGGCACCTCGGCGTAATCGTAGGTTACGCCTTCGCCGCCGGTGCGGCCCTGTGGTGCGCCCAGGCGAACCTCGGGCTGGCCCTCGATATTGCATATAAAGCTGTACCAGATAAGACAGGGCTCGGCGCACTCCAACTCGGCGGTAAATATGCCGTCGCCCTCGTGTGTCATGGGATACCGAGACTCACCGATCTCATCGACCCAGGTGCGCAGCGTAAGCGTTGCCTGGTTGGGGTCGGCATCCTCCAAAATCACCGAGAGGGAAACGGAAGTTCCAGTGGTCACAGCACCAAACGGAGTACGAAACTGCGGCAGACGGCTGTTGTGAATCAATCTCATAGTACGGTCCAGTTCAATAGAATCATGGCCTGCGGGCCATGGGCTTTACGCACAGAATGCAAGTATATCTGTTGTACACGGGGTGTATAAACAACATCCGTTTATCATCGGCGAACGGTTGTCCTAGAAAATCGTTTTACCACTACCTACAGAGAAGGGGCGCCCAGTTGGAGCGCCCCTTGCTTAGGGTTTGATTAGGTTCTGAATCGTCTGTGGGCTAGCGACGTTTGCGGGTTGCTGTGGCCTTGCGGACGGACGTCTTCTTGGACGGGGCCTTTTTCTCTGCCGGAGCGGCGGGGGAGACTGGAGTCTCCTTGGTGGGTTCTGGCTTGGCCTCTGCCTTCGGGGCAGCCTTGACCTCAGCGGCCTTCGGCGCCGGCTTGGCTTTTACCTCGGCCTTGGGCTCCTTTTTGGCGGCAGCAGGCTTGGCATCGACCTTAGCTTCCGCCTTGGGAGCAGCAGCCTTGGTCGTGGTCTTCTTTGCCGTCGTCGTGGTGCGCTTACGCGCGGTGGTCTTGGCGGTCGGCTTTGCCTCGGCAGTTGCCTCGGCCTTGGGCTCGGCGCCCGCCTCCTCGACCTTGATGGCCGGCTTTGCGGCAGCCTTGGTCGTGGCGGCCTTGGTCTTGGTCGACTTTGCGACCGTGGACTTCTTGGCGGTCGTGGTCGTCTTCTTGGCAGCGGTCTTGGCCGGTGCCTTGACGGCGGGCTTTGCCTCGACGGCGGCCTCAGTCTTTACCTCGGGAGCGGCTTCGGCTTCGGCGGCCTTCTTGGCAGCGGCGGTCGTGCGCTTGCGCGTGGTCGTTGTCTTGGCAGCAGTCGTCTTTGCTGCGGCGGTCTTGGTGGCAGCAGCCTTGGTCGTCGTAACCTTCTTAGCGGTCGTCTTGCGGGTCGTGGTCTTCTTAGCTGCGGGCTTTGCAGCGGGCTTGACCTCGGCCTCTACCTCAGGAGCAACCTCAGCCTTCACCTCAGGCTCAGCCTCAACCGGCTTCTCTTCGGCCTTGGGCTCCTCAACGGCCACCGGATCAGCTGCAGCCTCAGGCTCATCGACAACAGCCGCCGGGCGCTCAATCTCCGGATGCATAAAGAAGTACAGGTCCAGGTACTTATCGGCCGAGCGCGTCCAGCTAAAGTCCTGGCTCATGGCCTGCGTGACCAGCTGATCCCAGGCCTCGCGGTTATCCCAGAACAGACGCGCCGCGCGGAATACCGCATCGCCCATCTCGTCGCCGTTAAAGTTGCTAAACGAGAAGCCCGTGCCCTCGCCGGTAAACTCGTTGTACGGGATCACGGTGTCCTTGAGGCCACCGGTCTCGCGTACGATGGGCAGCGTGCCGTAGCGCATGGCGATGATCTGCGACAGGCCGCAGGGCTCAAACTTCGAAGGCATTAGGAACATGTCGGCGGCAGCATACATGCGCTGTGACAGCGCCGGATCGAACTCGATGCGTGCGGCCATGGTGCCGGGGTACTTGTCTTGGAAGTAGCGCAGGCCGTCCTCGTAGTCGCGATCGCCGGTGCCCAGCACCGCCACCTGCACGCCGCCGGACAGGATGCGGTCGAGCGCGTACATGACCAGGTCCATGCCCTTTTGGCGCGTCAGGCGCGTGACCATCACCATAAGCGGGCGGTCGTCGCGAACCTCGAGGCCTAGCTCCTCCTGCAGCTTGGCCTTGCACACGGCCTTGCCAGAACGGTCCTCGACGGTGTAGTTGGCGGCAATGCGCTTGTCGGTCGCCGGGTCAAAGCCCGCGACGTCGATGCCATTCAAAATGCCCTGCAGCGCGTACGAACGCTCGCGCAGAACGCCGTCCAGGCCCTCGCCAAACTCGGGCGTCTGGATCTCGTTGGCATAGGTAGGGCTCACCGTGGTGATGGCGTCGGCATAGCGCAGGGCGCCCAGCATGTAGTTGATGCTGCAGGCGTCGCAACGCAGCTGCGAGGCGGCCGCCGGAATATGCGCCACACCCAGGATGTCCTCCATCACGGTGTCGCTAAACTGGCCCTGGAACGCCACATTGTGGATCGAGAACACGGTCTTGACGCGCTCGTAGAGCGGCAAGCCCTGGTAGAACTCGCGCAGGAACACGGGCGCCAGTGCCGTCTGCCAGTCGTTGCAGTGTAGGATGTCGCATTCAAAGCCGGCCGGCAGGTGCTGTAGGCTCTCGGTGATGGCCTTGGAGAAGAACGCGAAGCGCTCGCCGTCGTCAAAGAAGCCGTACGGATAGTCGCGCGCAAAGTAGCGCTCGTTGTCGATGAACATATAGGTGACGCCGTCGTGCTCGAGCTTCTCGAGTCCGCAGTACTCATTGCGCCAGCCCAGGCTCACGTAAAAGTCGGAGAAGTGCTCCATCTGCGCCTTGTACTCGTCCTTGATGGTGGCGTACTTGGGCACCATCACGATTACTTCGGCGCCGGCGCGCACAAGCGCCGCGGGCAGCGAGCCCGCCACGTCGCCCAGGCCACCGGTCTTCACAAACGGTGCGCACTCGGCCGAGGCAAACACGATCTGCATCTTTTTGCTGGAATCAGCCATATTGTCTCCCTGTTGCAATTCGAGAATAGCCGCCTGGCGCAAACCGGGCGGCTATTCTACGTGTTACGAGCGATGTTGCGGTGCCAAAGCTAGCTCGCGTTGGTGATATCAGAAGTTAACGGGGCCTTTCCCAGCACCAGGATGTTCTCGGGCGTGCCGCGAAGCTCGGTGTTGGTGGGAACCACGTTGTTCTTGTCCAGGATTGCATTCTCAACGCGGGCGCCACTCTTGATGATGCAACTCTGGTTGATGATCGAGTTGGTCACTGAAGCGCCTTCCTCGACCACGACGCCGCGCGACAGGATCGAGTTGCGCACGGTGCCCTTGATGATGCAGCCGGCCGAGATGATCGAGTTGCACGCGTGGCTGCCGGTCGCATAGCGCGAAGGCGGCACGTCGTGAGCCTTGGTCAGAATCGGGCGCTCGGGGTCAAAGAGCTGGTCGGCCACGGTCTGGTCGAGCAGGTCCATGCTGCGGCGATAGAGCGACTTCTCGCTAAATACGCCCACAACCTCGCCCTTGTACTCGTAGCTGCACACGTCGATGTTGCCAAAGTCGCCCTGGAGTGCCTCGAGCAGGTCCAGATAGTCGGCGGCCTGGTAGTGGTCGATGATCTCGAGTAGTGTCTCGCGGTTGACGATGCAGCAGTCCATAGAGGCGTTGTCGCCGTACACGACGCCAGCGCTCACGCCCGTCAGGCGGCCGTTCTCGTTAATCTCGAGTTTGGTCTCGTCATCGACGTTGCGCGTGGCCTTGCAGTACACCACGGTCATCTGTGCACCGGAGTTCTCATGCGCGTCGATGATCGTGTTGAGGTCCATGTTAAAGATGATGTTGGTGCCCATCATCACAACGTAGGGCTTGTCCGAGCGCTGGAACAGCGTCTTGTTGGAGATGATGTCGCGCAGCAAGAAGCGCATGCCGCCCTTGGTGGTGCCATACGCGTTGCCGGGCACCATGAACAGGCCGCCCTTCTTGCGGTCCAGGCCCCAGTCCTTGCCCGAGCCCACGTGGTCGATCAGCGAGCGGTAGTTTCCCGGCATGACGACGCCGACGGTCTTAATGCCGGCATTCATCATGTTGGACAGCGGGAAGTCGATCAGGCGGTAGCGGCCTAAAAACGGAACCGACGCGATGGGGCGGTCCTTGAGCAGCACGCTGCCGTAGGTCGAAGAGTAGTTAGCGGTGATATAACCGATGGCCTTGCGATTGATCATCGGATCATTCCCCCTTTCCGATAACGACGTCATTTCCAACGACGGCCGTATCCTTGGTGGTATCGACAGAGCCGAGCTTCACGCCCTCTTCGACCGTGGAGTTCTCGCCCAAAATAGCGCGGCAGATGTGTGCGCCGCTCTTAACGTGCGCACCCGGCAGCAGCACGGAGTCCTCAACCACGGCGCGCTCCTCGATGATGACATCGGTCGAAAGGATCGAGTGGCGAGCGGTGCCGTAGATCTTGCAGCCGTTGGAGACCAAGCAGTCGTCCAGGCGACCATCCGGACCAATGTAGTGCGGCGGTCGCGTGGTGATGTTGGACATGATGGGGAAGTGCTTGTCAAACAGATCGAACTCGGGGTTGTTGCCCAGCAGGTCCATCGAGGTCTCGTGGAAGCTGGCGATGGTGCCGACGTCCTTCCAAAAGCCGTGGAACTCGTAGCTGTACAGGCGCTTGCCCTCGCCGAGCAGCTTGGGGATGATGTCCTTGCCAAAGTCGTGGCTCGAGCGCTGGTCCAGAGCGTCCTCCTCGAGCGCCTCGATCAGCACGTCTGCCGAGAAGATATAGATGCCCATGGACGCGAGGTTCGAATCGGGCTTATCGGGCTTCTCGGTGAACTTGGTGATGCGGCCGTCCTCGGGGTCGGTGGTCAGGATGCCAAAGCGGCTGGCCTCCTCCCACGGCACGGGCATAACGCTCACGGTGAGGTCGGCGTTGTTCTCAATGTGCGTCTTGAGCATCTTGCGGTAGTCCATGCGATACAGATGATCGCCCGAAAGAATCAGGACGTACTTGGGGTCGTTGGCCTTGATGTAGTCGAGGTTCTGCGTAATGGCGTCGGCCGTGCCCGCATACCATGCGCCGCCGGTCTGCGTCTCGTACGGCGGCAGGATCGACACGCCGCCGTCACGGCTGTCCAGATCCCATGCCTCGCCGGAGCCCACGTAAGCATGCAGCAGGTAGGGGCGATACTGCGTCAGAACGCCCACCGTGTCGATACCCGAGTTGGAGCAGTTGGAGAGCGAAAAGTCGATAATGCGGAACTTGCCACCAAAGCTAACCGCCGGTTTAGCGATCTTTTGGGTGAGTGCCCCCAATCGGCTGCCCTGTCCTCCTGCGAGGAGCATCGCGATGCATTCTTTCTTACTCATCGATTTCTCCTTCTGTCATCGATGTTCCTAAACCCATTAGCGACGGGCGCGGCGCAACGTCACGCCCGTCGAATAATGCCGTGCTGGCATAGGGGAGCTCGCGCGCCTTTACGCGTGCCAGATCTCGTCGCGGTACTCGCGAATGGTGCGGTCGCTCGAGAACCAGCCGCTCGAGGCGGTGTTGAGCAGGGCTTTGCGGTTCCAAGTCTCCTGGTCGCCATAGCTGCCCGTGAGCTTCTCCCACGCATCCACGTAGCTGCGGAAGTCTGCCATGACCAGGTCGGGGTCGTTGTTGTTCATGAGCTCGTTGTAGATGCTCTCGAAGTTGCCCGAAAGGCCGGCAAACGTGTTGTCCTTGAGCTCGTCCATCACGCGGCCCAGACGCTCGCGGTCGCCGTTGAGGGTATCCCATGCAAAGTAGCTGTTGGATGCCCAGAGCCGCTCGACCTCGGGAGCGATCAGGCCAAAGATAGCCTCGTTCTCGCGGCCGGCCAGGTCGGCGATCTCGATGTTGGCGCCGTCGAGGGTGCCCAGCGTAATGGCGCCGTTCATCATGAGCTTCATGTTGGACGTGCCCGAGGCCTCCTTGCCGGCCGTGGAGATCTGCTCCGAAATCTCGGCGGCGGGGTAGATGAGCTGGGCGTTGCTCACGCGGAAGTTGGGGATAAAGCAGACCTTCATGACCTCGTTGACGCGCGGGTCGTTGTTGATGACGTCGGCCACGGAGTTAATGAGGCGGATGGTCTCTTTGGCGAAGGTGTAGCTCGAGGCAGCCTTGCCGCTAAAGATGAAGGTCGTCGGCGTCACGTGGAAGTTGGGATCCGCGATGCGACGGTTGTAGATGTCCATCACCTTCATGATGTTCATGAGCTGGCGCTTGTAGGCGTGGAAGCGCTTCACCTGAACATCGAAGACGGTGTTGGGGTCGATGACCAGACCGGTCTCGGCCTTAACGTAGGCGGCCAGGCGCTCCTTGTTGGCACGCTTGGAGGCACCAACGGCCTTCAGGAACTCGGTGTCGTCCTTAAACTCCTTGAGTTTCTCCAGCTCAAAGGCGTCCTTCAGCCAGCCATCGCCAATGGCCTCGGTCACGAGCTTGGCGTAGGTGGGGTTGGCCTCGGCAAAGAAGCGACGGTGCGAGATGCCGTTGGTCTTGTTGTTGAACTTTTCGGGCGTCAGGGCATAGAAGTCCTTGAGCACGATGTTCTTGATGATGTCGGAGTGAATCTTGGCCACGCCGTTGACGCTGTGGCTGCAGATCACGGACAGGTTGGCCATGCGAATCTCGCCGTCCCATAGAATGGCGGTCTGGCGCAAACGCTCCTGCCAGCCCTCCTGGGTGGTGTCGAACGACTCGTGCCAACGACGGCTGATCTCATCGATGATCTGATACACGCGGGGGAGGAGCTTGGAGAACGTGCCGATGGGCCACTTCTCCAAGGCCTCGGGCAGGATGGTGTGGTTGGTGTAGCTCACGACCTGCGTCACGATGTTCCAGGCGTCGTCCCACTCGAGCTTCTTCTCGTCGATGAGGATACGCATGAGCTCGGGGCCGCACATGGCGGGGTGCGTGTCGTTGGTGTGGATAGCAACAAACTGCGGCAGCAGCTCCCAATTCTCGCCGTGCTCCTTCTCAAAGGTGTCGAGCAGGCTGTAGATGCCGGCCGAGACAAACAGGTACTCCTGCTTCAGGCGCAGCAGACGGCCGTGCTCGCCGGCGTCGTTGGGGTAGAGGATGGCGCTGATGGCCTCGGCCTCGGCGCGCTCGGCATCGGCCAGGGCATAGTCGCCGCGGTTGAAGGCCTCGAGGTCAAAGTGCTCCTCGACCGGCTCGGCGGCCCAGACGCGCAGTTTGTTGACGGTCTCGCCGGCATAGCCCACGACGGGGATGTCGTAGGGGACAGCCAGGATGTCCTGCGTGTCCACCGTGCGGTAGAACGTGCGGCCGTTCTCCTCAAAGCCCTCAACATGGCCACCAAACTTGATGGTCACGGCCTTGTCCTGACGACGGACCTCCCAGGGATAGCCGTGGGTGAGCCACTCGTCGGTGGCCTCGACCTGGCTGCCGTTGACGATCTCCTGCTTAAACAGGCCGTAGCGGTAGCGCATGCCGTTGCCGTAGCCGGCGATGCCCTCGGCTGCCATGGAATCCAGGAAGCATGCGGCCAGACGGCCCAGGCCACCGTTGCCCAGCGCCGGATCGGGCTCCTGGTTCTCGATGACGGACAGGTCAAAGCCCATATCGTCGAGCGCCTCGGCGACCATGTCGCGCACGCCAAAGTTGAGCAGGTAGTTGTCGAGCAGGCGGCCGATCAAAAACTCGATCGAGAAGTAGTACACGCGCTTCTTGCCCTCGGCGGTCACACGGGCGTCGCTCTTGGTGGCAACGGTGCGTGCCTTCTCGGCCACGAGCTTGGCCAGGGCGTTAAAGCGGTCGAGGTCGCTGGCGGCCTCGACGCTCTTGCCGCTGATGCTCATGACGGCATCGCGATAGAGCTCGGTAAACTCCTGCTTGTTGTCGAAGATCTTATTCATACGTTCCTTTCCCCCGGGGATGTTTCTCCCGGAACGGTTTTGACTTGTATCCTACGCCCCCGCGGGGCGGGTGATTACAGCTGTAACGGCTTTGTTACGCATCCTTGCCGGATGCTTTAACAGCGCCTGCCTTAGCCTTGGGAGCAGCCTTTTTATTGGTTGCCTTCTTAGCCTTGGGCTTAGCCGTAGCCTTGGCAGCGGGCTTGGCGGTCTTCGCCTTAACCGGAGCCTTCTTGGCAGCTGCAGTCTTGGGCTTCACCGAGGACGTACGCTTGCGCGTCGCCTTTTTGGGCTTCTCAACCACGGGCGGCTTATAGCTGCTGGGACCGCGGCGCTTAAGCACCACGCCAGCTAGGCCGGGCACCTTAATCTCGATGGAGTCCATCTGCCCGTTCCAGGGATAGGGCTCGCTCGAGCAGGTGTAGGGCTCCTCGCCGGCGTAGCCGCTGCCGCCAAACTCGGGACGGTCGGAATCGAAGATGACCTCCCAGTCGCCCTCGCGCGGCACACCCACGCGGAAGCTCTCGTAGCTTGCCGGGTCAAAGTTGATCAGGATCACCAGGTCGTCATCGACGTCCTCGCCCTGACGCACAAAGCTCACGATGGACTGCTTGGAGTTGTCCGCGTCGATCCAGGTAAAGCCGTCATCGGTGTAGCCGCGCTCGTACAGGGCGGGCTCGGCGGTGTACAGGTGATTGAGCGCCTTGATAAACGCCTGATGATGCTTGTGAGTCTCGTACTCCTCGGTCAGGAACCACTGAATGGACTCGTAGTAGCGCCACTCAATAAACTGGCCGATCTCGTTGCCCATAAAGTTGAGCTTGGCACCGGGGTGCGTCATCTGGTAGAAGGCCAGCGTGCGCAGGCCGGCAAACTGACGCCACCAGTCGCCCGGCATGCGGCCGATGAGCGAGCACTTGCCGTGCACGACCTCGTCGTGGCTCAGCGGGCAGATAAAGTTCTCGGTAAAGGCGTACATGATGGAGAACGTGAGCAGGCCGTGGTTGCCGGGGCGCCACGGAAAATCGGTCTGCATGTAGTGCAGGGTGTCGTTCATCCAGCCCATGTCCCACTTGTAGTGGAAGCCCAGGCCGCCGTCCTGCGGCGGATAGGTCACGAGCGGCCACGCGGTGGACTCCTCGGCCATCATCATCACGTCGGGGTAGTGAGCCTCCACGGCGCAGTTGACCTGACGGATAAACGCGCTGGCGTCCAGGTCCTCCTCGGTACCGTACTTGTTGAACTTCTTTTGGCCCGGATCGTCGATGCCAAAGTTGAGGTACAGCATACTGGACACGCCGTCCATGCGAATGCCGTCAACGTGGAAGTTCTCGAGCCAATACAGCACGTTGGAGACCAGGAAGGAGCGGACCTCGCCGCGGGCGAAGTCAAACTTGTGAGTACCCCAGTTAGGGTGAATCTCGTGCTCAAACAGCATGTGGCCGTTAAAGGTTGCAAGGCCGTGGGAGTCGGCGCAAAAACCGCCGGGCACCCAGTCCATGATCACGCCGATGCTCGCCTCGTGGCACGCATCGATAAAGTGCATGAGCTGCTGCGGGTTGCCGTAGCGCGACGTGGCGGCGTAGTAGCCGGTCGTCTGGTAGCCCCAGGAGCCATCGAAGGGATGCTCCATAAGCGGCATGACCTCGATATGCGTGTAGCCCATGTCGCGCACGTAGTCCACGAGCTCCACCGACAGGTCGTCGTAGGTGTAAAACTCGCCGCGCTGCGCGGGGAAGGGATCCATGGGGCCGGGGTAGTTGCCGTACTCATCCGGCTCGCCCTGTGGTGCGTCGCCGTGGCGCTTCCACGAGCCAATATGCACCTCGTAGATGTTAAGCGGCTGCGACATATGGTTGTGGCCGGCGCGGCGCTTGAGCCACGCGGCGTCGTTCCACTTGTAGCCATCGAGGGTCCACAGCACGCTCGCGGTGCCCGGAGGACACTCGGCCTTAAAGGCGTACGGATCGGCCTTGTAGAGCTTTTCGCCCTCGTTGGTCTCGATGAGGTATTTATAGAGCTGGCCCTGCTCGGCACCAGGAATAAAGCCTTCCCAAATAGCGCTCGTATGCACGGGCACCAGCGGGTTGGCTTGTTCATCCCAGTCGTTAAATTCGCCAATGACATGGACACTTTTTACGTCGGGCGCCCAAACACAAAAGCGCCAGCCGCGCGTGCGCTGCTGCGTGTCGGGGTGCGCGCCCATCTTTTCCCAGCTGCGCTCCCACATACCAATGCCAAACAGGTAGACATCGTCCTTGGAGAGCTCCGGTGCGTGCGGGGCGGCTTTACGGGTAGCGGGCTTTTTAGCCGTTGGCTTTAGCTTTGTATCGCTCACGTTTGATCCCATCATGACGCGGCAGCGTGTTGCCTTGGTAACTAGATGCGAAAGGTCCAAGGCTGCACGAATCGAAGGGACGGCGAAGTTTCTGTGATTCGTTCCACCTCGCGTGCTCGGTGGAACTTTCGGCAGAAACTACGATAACACCTGTGCGTTAGTTTTATGGACGAAAGCGGATTTGCGGGGGCGTTTAATCGGTAAGCGACATGTTTATACCACTGGCAGATTTGACGTGGTAAAACTCTTGACAGTTTTACCAATTTGGGTTTCAAAATTGTTTGGCTGACGTTTGGTAAAACGTTTTTAGCAGGATGTTTACCATTTGATATCGAAAGGTTCGTTTATGTCCCATACCGCCGCTCCCAAGGTTGCTTTTATTTTCGATTGCGACGGCACACTGGTTAATAGCACCCCCGTTTGGGCCTATGCTCAGCCCGAATTATTGCACCGCCACGGAGTTGACGTGACGGTCGATGATTTTGCACAGTTTGAGCATTTGTCGCTCGAGGACGAGTGCCAGGCCTACCACGACATCTGGGGCATTGGCGAAAATGGCGAAGAGCTCTACCGCGAGCTGAGCGATATCCTGATTGATGGCTACTCCAAGGTGCCGCCGCGCGAGGGGCTCCTGGCGTTTTTGGAGCAGGCGAAGGCGGCAGGCATTGCCATGTGCGTGGCTACGTCCACGCCGGCCGAGCTGGTTACGTCTGCGCTCGCAGGTGCCGGGCTCGACGCGTACATGGAGTTTGTTACCACGACGGGTGAGGCAGGACGCTCCAAGCAGTTCCCCGATGTGTACGAGCTGGCTCTGCGCCGCTTGGAGGAGCGCCACGAGTGCAAGTTTGAGCGCGCTTGGGTGTTTGAGGACGCCGTCTTTGGCCTAAAGAGCTCTGGCACCGCCGGCTTTAAGCGTGTGGGTATTTATGACCCGCACGGTCGCATGAAGCGCGACGACGTGCGCGCCAACTGCGATATCTTTATCGACAGCTACAAGGAGCTGGATCTGGATGGCGTTCTTGCGTATGAAGGTTAGGCGAGGGCTGTGGCTTGCAAGGTATTAGTGGTCTGCGGCTCGCCCGTGGTGGCGAGCGCGAATCTGTTACGTAGGCTAGCAGGGGAGTGCGACCACGTCGTCGCCGTGGACCGCGGACTCGACGCGCTGCTGGGCGCGGGACTGGGCTGCGATGTGTATGTGGGGGACGCCGACACGGTGAGCGACGCAGGTCGTGCGTTGGTCGATGCCGCCGAAGCCTTTGAAGTAGAACGCCACGACCCATACAAGGACTATACCGATCTGGCACTGGCGCTAGATTCCGTCCGTCGTCGCTGGTCGGGTGCCGAAGTGGTTGCGACCTGCGCAACGGGTGGCCGTCCGGACATGGCGCTTTCCGTACTGGGCCTGCTCGCGGGCTACGAGGACGCCCCAGTTTGGATTGCCGAGGACAAGGTGGTCGCCCGCATCCTTCACGCAGGTGAGTCGTGGGCCATCGAAGGCGCCGAAGGCAAGACGTTCTCCATAATCGCAATCGCCCCCAACACCGAGGTAAGCGAACACGGCCTAGAATGGGAGCTAGATCACAGCCCCCTGGGCCTGTTGGCCGACACGGGTATTAGCAACGTCGTCAGGTCAACAGCCACGATCCAAGTCCACACCGGCACCTCCGTCGCGTACCTCTACAAATAAGGGCCATCGCATCAGGGTTTTATCGGGACGGTGGATAAAAATAATCGCATGTAGAGTGATTATTTTTGCCCCGTCCCAGGAAAACCCGTAAGAAAAAGTTTCAACAAAAACCTCTTGCATCCCCGAAGATCTTCCCCTATAGTACTACCTCGTCACGGGGGCGTAGCTCAGCTGGGAGAGCGCTTGACTGGCAGTCAAGAGGTCAGGGGTTCGATCCCCCTCGTCTCCACCATCGTGAATGCAAAGGCCTTCGGAATTCCGAAGGCTTTTTTTGATGCCAAAACACCACGCGCTGCAAACCCCACCTACGCCAACAAAAAGTTGCACAATTTATTTCCCATGTCTGTACATAGTTTGTTATACAAAAGCAATTACCAGTGCAGCTCGCCGTTCCATTTGTGCTTAAGGAACGCCCCTAATCACCGCCAATACCTCAACAACCTGCATCAATGTGAACAACATTCCAAAACAACACCCTTGAACACGCTAAATGAACGATATGTTGTCCACCACAAGCCAAATCAGTTTCGTTACCAGCTTGTGCTAGGATACTTAGCGTTACATGAGTTCAACTGTGCTCACGGCTTTAGCAAGCCACAAAGCGCAGGGTCGATCAGCATCCGGCCGTAACGGCGGTGCCAGAAACACCACGAGCTCCAATATCGATTGCCATACGCGATTTTGCATTAGTTTTTGTGGCTATTTATAAGTTCGCATTACGCGTGCAATAAGTTGGTATGGCAAACCACAGCAGTCCTACAGCTGTTTGCGTGCGGTCCAGTTTTGTTCCCGCTTGACTGGGCCGCACGCAGCCAGCTGGAGTCGCGGTCATTTTGCGATACACGTCCGCGTCTCTGGCAACTGCACGTATACATACCGTTCACGGTGGGGCAGAGCCACGTGCTTGTCTAACTGGGCTCAGGGTTTGAATATGGAGCGCCTTCGCGCACAAGCGCCCTGGCGAAGCCATACACAAACCCCGTGAGCCACACGTAAGACAGCAAGGGGGTGGTGCTCGTGTGGTATGTGATTCAGGTCATTAACGGTCGCGAAGATGTAATGCGCGAGCGCATCGAGCGTATGGTGCCGGCTGGTGCCATGCAGGAGCTCTTTTATCCCCAATTTCAAACCGAGATTAAGGTGCACGGCGAATGGGTCAACACGACCAAGCCACTCTTTCCCGGTTATCTCATCTGCGATACGGCAGATCCCCGTACCGTGCAACAGTATCTGCTGCGCATGGACGACTTTGCCCGGGTGCTATCCCAGGACGGTCAGTTTGTGCCGCTGGCAAAAGAAGAGGTCCAGCTTATTGGCGGCTTTACGCATAGGGGAGACCGCGTAGTGCCCATGAGCGAAGCCCTGAAGGACGGCGATCGGGTCGTAGTGACGGCAGGTCCGCTGCTGGGCCACGAAGGCCTTATCAAGACCATTAACAGACGCAAGAACACTGCTTATTTGGAACTCGACCTGTGCGGCCGACGCGTGACTACGCGCGTTGGCCTCGCCGTGCTTTCAGCCGAGCAGCGCGCAATGCGAAACCTTAAAAAGGCGATCGCCTAGCTACAGGCGACTGTTTAACGGGACAGGGAGGATCCTCGGGGGCGGGGACGTAGACAATGGGAAAAATAGGGAAGAGAAGAAGAGTTTTGAACACCGAATCTAAGAGCGCAAAGCAAAAGGGGAAGCTGAACGCCTTCGAGCCGTATGCGTTGATGGCATATGACATTGCGGCAACTTTTATTGCAGTGTTTGTCGCATCGTGGGGAACGCAGCATTGGGCGACGCTCAGCGGAGCAGCCGGCGCATGCCCGGCTATTCTTGTGCTTGCGCTTGTTAACGTTGTCGTCTTTTGGTTCTTCCACATGTATAGCAGCTTATGGCGCTATGCGAGCATTTCTGAGGCTGGACGTATTGTTGCTGCTGTAACGGTAGGCTCAGTCATTGGCGACGCTGTCTTTAACGTGTTATTCGGCAAGGGCATGTCGCTCCGCGAGGATGTTATGGCATGGGCCGTTGTGCTCATCATTTGCGGTGGCGGACGCTTTGCCATTCGCGCCATTTATGGTAGCCAGCTCTGGCGATTTAAAAGCAATTTCGATGCGCATCTCCCGCGCACGCTCATCGTAGGAGCAGGGGAGACCGGCTCTCTCTCCATCAAACGTATGCTCAACGGAGACCCTGATATGATCGGTGATCCGGTTGCCGTTGTTGACGATGACCCCAACAAGCAAAACCAGCGTATTCATGACGTTAAGGTCTGCGGTACTTGCGCCGATATCCCTACAATTGCGCACGATTGTGAAGCAGAGCAGATTGTCGTGGCAATTCCGAGTGCCACACATGAAGAGCGTCAGAGAATCTATGACCTGTGCATGAAGACAGGTCTTAGGGTCCTCACGCTCCCCAATGTCCGCGATATTCCGCAGGATGGTGTAGGCAGGGTTGCTCTTCGTGAGGTCGAAATCAGCGACTTGCTTTCTCGTGAGGAAAAATCGCTTGACCTTAACCAGATGGGCTATGTTGCCGGTAAGCGCATTTTGGTCACGGGCGGCGGCGGATCTATTGGCTCAGAGCTTGTACGTCAGCTGCTTCCGGCAAAGCCTGCGCAAATCGTGTTGTTCGACATTTACGAGAACACTACCTATGAGCTGTATCACGACATCATCAAGACCGCTCATGATCAAGGCACTGATATTCAAGTCTATATCGGCTCCATTACGCATCTTCCCGCGATTACCAAAGTCTTTGAGAAGTACCATCCACAAGTTGTTTTCCACGCTGCAGCCCACAAGCACGTTCCTCTTATGGAACACAACGCCCGCGAGGCAATCGAGAATAACGTCTTTGGCACGCTCAACGTCGTACGCCTTGCCGACAAGTTCCAGTGCAGCCACTATGTGCAGATTTCTACCGATAAGGCCGTTAATCCCACGAACGTAATGGGTGCCACCAAGCGTATGGACGAGATGATCGTTCAGTATTACGCGGCAAACAGTAAGACCATCTTTACGGCTGTTCGCTTTGGCAATGTTCTGGGTAGTCACGGATCGGTCATCCCGCTGTTTAAGCGCCAGCTTCGTGAGGGTGGCCCTATCACCATTACGCACAAGGACATCACGCGTTACTTCATGACCATCCCGGAGGCTAGCAAGCTTGTCATTACTGCCGGCGCTTTGGCGCATGGCGGCGAGATATTTGTTTTGGACATGGGCGAGCCGGTCAAGATCTACGACCTCGCCATCAACCTTATTACGCTGAGCGGTCTTAAGCCTGGCAAAGATATCCAGATCAAAGAGGTCGGCCTGCGTCCTGGCGAAAAGATGTACGAGGAGCTCCTTATGGACAACGAGCAGCTCCTGCCTACCGAGCATTCCGAGATCCGCATTTCCACAGCCGAGGCCGACAAGATGGACGAGATCAAAGACAAGCTCGAGAAGCTTCATGACTGCCTTGACAAGGATAACGACACGGTCAAGTCCGTGCTTGCCGAGGTTGTACCTACGTATCATCCGCAGTTTAACGATTAGGGATAAGGAGTCACGATGGACATTAAGCCCTTTGAGAACAAGGTTTGGCTAAGCTTGCCTACCATGCACGGCGATGAGCTCAAATACATTACCGAGGCATATGAGACCAACTGGATGTCGACGGTAGGCGAGAATATCAACGAAATCGAACGCCAAATGGCCGAAAAGATTGGTTGCGGCTATGCCGTTGCCCTTTCTTGCGGTACTTCTGCCTTGCATCTTGCCATGAAGCTCGCTGGAATTAAGCCCGGTGATGAGGTCCTTTGCAGCGATATGACGTTCGACGCTACGGTGAACCCAGTTGTTTACGAGGGCGGTGTCCCTGTATTTATCGATACCGAGCGTGACACTTGGAATATGGATCCCGTCGCTCTTGAAAAGGCCTTTGAACTGCATCCGACTGCAAAGGTCGTTGTGGCGGCGCATCTTTACGGAACGCCTGGCAAAGTCGAAGAGCTTCGTTCAATTTGCGATGCGCACGGGGCTGTCCTTGTTGAGGATGCTGCTGAGTCACTTGGCGCCACGTATAAGGGTCGTCAGACTGGTACGTTTGGTGACATCAGCGCCATTAGCTTTAACGGCAATAAGATCATTACCGGTTCCGCTGGTGGCATGCTTTTAACTGATAGCAAAGAGGCAGCCGATAAAACGCGCAAATGGTCGACCCAGTCGCGCGAAGCCGCTCCCTGGTACCAGCATGAGGAGCTTGGTTATAACTATCGCATGAGCAATGTAATTGCCGGTGTCGTGCGTGGCCAGATTCCGTATCTGGAGGAGCATATTGCCCAAAAGAAGGCTATTTACATGCGTTACAAAGAGGGCTTTAAGGGTCTGCCGGTGAGCATGAACCCCTATGACCCCAACGTTTGCGAGCCTAACTTCTGGCTTTCTTGCATGCTGATTGATACTGGCGCAATGTGCAAGCAGGTTCGAGGCGAGAGTGAGGCACTTTACGTAAGCGAGCCTGGCAAGAGCTGCCCCACCGAGATTCTTGAGGCTATTGCTGCCATTAACGCCGAGGGTCGTCCCATCTGGAAGCCTATGCACATGCAGCCTATTTATCGCATGAATGCTTTCGTAACGCGCGAGGGCAATGGTCGAGCTAAGACCAACGCGTATATTTCCGGCGGTGCAACGGGTACAGATGGCTTGCCTTTGGATATTGGCGCCGACATCTTCTATCGTGGTCTCTGTCTGCCCTCCGACAACAAGATGACTCCCGAGCAGCAGGACGTAATCATCGAAGTTATTAGGCGTTGTTTTGAGTAGACTTGGTAACAAGACGTTCTATCAGCGATATGGTAAGCGGGCAATAGATCTTTGCCTTTCACTCATACTTTTGATTTTATTCTGGTGGGTACTGGCTATTGTCGCCCTGCTGGTGCGATTCAAGCTCGGTAGTCCAGTGCTGTTCAGGCAACCACGTCCGGGTAAGGACGAGAAAATCTTTAACCTTTATAAGTTTCGTTCGATGACCGACGAGCGTGATGAAAACGGCAATCTTTTGCCTGACGAGATGCGTCTGACAAAGTTTGGTAAGGGTTTGCGTGCGACAAGTCTAGACGAGCTGCCAGAGGTGTTCAATATCGTACTTGGAGAGATGGCCATCATCGGACCGAGGCCTCAGCTGGTTCGCGATATGGTATTTATGACACCAGAACAGCGCCGGCGCCATTGTGTGCGCCCCGGCCTTTCTGGTCTTGCTCAGGTGAACGGGCGCAATGCAATTGCCTGGGATGACAAGCTAGCCTACGACCTGGACTATATCGAGCACATCACGTTCGCGGGTGATGTCGCCATTTTCTTCAAGACCCTTGCCAAAGCCTTCGTGAAACAGGAGGGCATTACCGAGGACGGAATGGCTACCGCCGCCGATTACGGCGATTACTTGCTCGCTATGAAGCGCGTGACGCGTGAGAAGTACGACGACCTGCAAGCGCAGGCAAAGAAATTATTGGACGAAACGGTCGTGATCCTGTGAGCGAAGGCGTCAATGCGTTCGGCCTTGTATCCATCGTGATGCCATCGTACAACTCTGAACGCTTTATCGCGGAGAGTATAAAAAGCGTGCAGTTGCAGACATATGGCGATTGGGAGTTGCTAGTCGTTGACGACTGCTCTAAGGACGGTACCGTCGCCATCGCCGAGGCTATAGCCAAGGATGACCCGCGAATCCACGTTTTCTCAAATGAGCTCAATTCGGGCGCAGCGTGCTCGCGTAACCGCGCGCTTCGAGAGGCTAAGGGCGATTGGATTGCCTTTCTGGACAGCGATGACCTTTGGAAGCCGGAGAAGCTCAAGAAGCAACTGGCGTTCATGAGCAAAAACGGCTGCAGCTTCTCGTACACGGAGTATGAGACGATTGACGAGGGCGGAAGATCTCTGGGGCGTCGCTACTCGGGTCCGAAGCGCATAACGCGCGCTGGCATGCGCCGCTTCTGCTGGCCGGGTTGCCTGACCGTGATGTACGACAGGCGGAAGATTGGCGTGGTGCAGATTGCGGACCTGAAGAAGCACAACGACTTCGCCATGTGGCTGAAGGTTTCTGCCAATGCGGACTGTCTGCTGCTGCCCGAGGTTCTCGGGCGATATCGGGTGAGAACCTCGTCCGTTTCGCACGGCGTTGGATTTAGGGGCCAGGTCGCTCATCTCTACGTACTTTGGCACGAGGGCGAGGGCATGTGCGCTTCGCTCGCTTGCTGGAGAACATTCATAAATCTTGTTTTTGGTGCGTACAAGAAGATGAAGTACGTTAACAACTGTGACTGAACATGCGAGGCAAGGCTTTCTATAGATGGAAATGATTAGACACATAAAAAGGGTGGGCATTATCGGTCACTTCGCCGAGGGGCTTGACATGGCGGACGGCCAGATCGTGAAGACTCGTACGGTCCGTGAGCTGCTACGCGATGTCTGCGGGAATGAGAATGTCCGCTTTGTCGACACACGTGGATGGCAGAAGCATCCCTTTGCCCTTCTGCGCGAATGTATCGAGCTCGCGAAGTTCGCGGACGTCCTCGTTATGCTCCCGGCGCACAACGGGGTGAAGGTCTTCGCACCGTTGCTCGTTTTCCTGCGAAATCGATATGGCTGCAAAGCCGTGTACTCGGTTGTCGGTGGGTGGCTCGCCGAGTTTATCGCTGGACAGTCTTTCCTCACTAAGAACCTCAAATCATTCGATGCGATACTCGTTGAGTCCGACCGAGTTAAAGATCTGCTCATCGAGCAAGGCTTCGACAACGTGCTTGTTGTATATAACTACAAGCGTCTGCCTTTGCTGGAGTCCTCCGAGCTTGAGCGGCCGTCCAGTGAGCCATGGCCTTTAGCAATTTTCTCCCGTATCTATGAGGACAAGGGTATCGATGATGTCGTGTGGGCCGTTCGCGAGGCGAACGGCCGTCTTGGTCGCATCGCCTTCAAACTCGATATTTACGGAAATGTGCTGCCCGAGTATAAGGAGCACTTCGATGCACTGATGGCCGGCTGTGACATCTCTGAAGTTGCCTACAAGGGCGTAGCGCCTGCAGGAGAGAGCACTTCTGTCCTTAACGGGTACCTCGCATTGGCCTTTCCAACGAGGTGCCCGGGCGAAGGCGTCCCAGGCACCGTGGTCGATGCTTACTGTGCCGGTATCCCCGTAATTGCGTCGCAATGGCCAAGTTATGCCGAGATGGTCAAAGAAGGCGAAACGGGCTTGACGTATGAATTCTGCAATCGTGAGGCGTTGCTGGATATCCTACTTAATCCCAGGCTGCCCAAGCAGCTGCTTGAAATGAAAAAATCTTGCCTTCACAAGGGGCACGACTACTCGTACGAAACGGGCTTGAGGACATTCAAGCTTCTTGTTGAAAGCAATTTCGATGTGCACAAACAATAAACCTCAGCGACTGCTCTGCATTGTGTCGAATATGGACACAGGTGGTGCTGAAACATTCTTAATGAAGATGTATCGACAGCTAGATCGAACGCGTTATCAGATGGACTTTGTTGTTTCCGGCGATAAGCGAGGCTATTACGAAGACGAAATCGAACGCCTTGGAGGCAGAGTTTTTAGAATCACTCGTAAAACAAAAGATTTTTCTGCCTACCGACGCGAGCTCACACTTGCAGTTCGTGATGATGGATGCCCCAACGTGCTTCGTATTGGATCGGATGCACTTTCAGCAATAGATCTCTGGGTTGCCAAGAAAGCGGGTGCATCTCGACTTTTTATGCGTTCAAGTAACGCCAGTGACGGCAAGGGTGTTATTGGTCAGTTTATTCAGAAAGCTATTCGCCGACCTTTGACCTCAATTGCAGATGTAAAGATTGCACCTTCTGAACTTGCTGCCGAATATGCTTTTGGTCCTAAAGCCATTAGGCGAGGTGAAGTTCGATATCTTCACAATGCTCTTGATCTTAATCAATATCAGTTTTCTCTTGAAATGCGTAGGTCAATTCGCAATGAACTCGGTTTAAACGACAATTCTCTTGTTGTTGGACATGTTGGGCGCTTTACTGCTCAGAAGAACCATGAATTCCTTCTTAAAGTATTTGCTGAATTACTAAAACAAAGATCTGACGCCCGTCTCGTGTTGGTGGGCATGGGTGAGCTTGAGCACAATATTCGTGAGCAAGCAAAAGTTTTGGGAGTACTTTCTAATATCATTTTTACTGGCCTGCGCTCTGATATCCCGGCTTTATTGTCTGCATTCGATGTTTTCGTTCTGCCATCATTATATGAGGGCATGCCAAATGTCGTAATTGAAGCTCAGGCCGCAGGCCTTCATTGCGTCGTTTCTGACACGGTAACGAGAGAAGTAAATGTCACAGGCGATGTTGCGTTCCTGCCCTTTACTGATACTGATCTTTGGGTTAATTCGGTGTTGTGTGCTGGCGAAGCAGCAAGAGTTGATAAACGAAATCAGATGGCAGATGCCGGTTATGACATCAATGAAGAAGTCAAGCGATTCGTTACCCTGGTCTATGGAGCCGACGATAACGCTCGGGAGTTACAGTAAATGATTCCATATTTAACCTTTATCATCATTGCTGGAATCGTTGCCCTTATCTATAGGGGGGTTTGCGAGGGCGGAGATATCCGAAAGAGCGATGGGCTAAAGGATGTTAACTGGACGCCGTACGCCGTCTGCCTTTGCGTCGCCCTTATCTGTTTCGTGGCTGTCCGCGATATTACAGTCGGAGCGGATAATCCAAATTACCTCGGATCCTTACATTACTATGCGGGCATCTCGTGGGGTGAGGTGTTTACCGCTAAGCTCGTATGGCCATACGATTATGAACCGCTTTACTTCCTGCTTACGAAAATTTGCGCTCATTTCTATTTATCTGACCAGGCATTCTTTTTTATTATCGGTATTTTGATTTATCCACTGGTATTTGATTTTTTTATACGCTATAGCGAATCTCCCTATGTCAGCTTTCTCATCTACTGCGCTTTAAGCCTCTTTGCATATAGCCTAGGCGTTTACCGCCAGATGATTGCTCTTTCGATTTGTTTATTTTCAACTCGTTGGATCGACTCTAATAAACCAATTCCATTTGTTCTCACCATAGTTCTTGCCATGGCCTTCCATTCATCATCGATATGCTTCGCTCTTCTCTGGTTTTACAAAAAAATAGATGTAATGCACTTACTTAAGATTGCGATTCCTGTCTCCTTTCTCTTCCTTGCTCTTGGGCGCGCTTTGGCAATGGTGGCTGTAAAGATTTTTCCGCAGTATGCTCATTTTGTTGGTTCTAAATATGATGTTGAAGGCGGAAGCTTTAGCATGCTTGTCATTCTCTTATTTGTGGCGGTTGTTGTTCTTTTCGCGCTTCGGGATACGAATGATTTCGAAAAAAGTCCTCAAATGGTGAAAGTCTCTATTTTTGCGCTGAGTCTAGCGCTGTGTCTCCAGGCTGCATCATATTCAATGGTCATCATGGGACGAGTTCTCTCTTATTATTCTATTTTCTTAGCCATTCTTATTCCTTATTTGATGATGCATTGTTTTGGCAGACATGGACGAGTGCTGAGTTTTTATTTCGTAGTACCTATCTCAATCGCTTTATTTGCCAACAGTATGGCAACTTTAATTTAGTCATCCACTGTAATTCAGGAGTTTCAAGTGAACAAGCTTTCAAAGTTTATTAATAACCCTTGGATAGCATACGTTTTTGCTGCTGGATATGGGCTCACCAATTGGGTCCCCGATGAGCCCCATCTAAAGGCAATGTTTAGGGGGACGGTTGGTGAAAAGCTCGATCTTAAAAATCCAAAGACATTCAATGAAAAGCTTCAGTGGCTTAAATTGCATGATAAGAACCCCCTTTACAACACTCTAGTGGATAAGTATCGAGTGAAACCTTGGGTCGCGGAGCGTATCGGCGTGGAGCATGTCACCAAGACCTACGCGATGTGGGAGGAAGTTGAGGATATCGATATCACGGATCTTCCTGACCGGTTCGTCCTCAAGACAAATCACGATTGCGGAGGCGTTGCCATCTGCAGCGACCGAAGCACATTTGATCTCGATGCTGCGAAGAAGAAATTGGCGAAGCACCTTAAGACCAATTACTTCTGGCGTACACGAGAGTGGCCGTATAAGGATGTCAAACCATGTGTTTTCGCCGAGGAGTATCTTGATCCTTCTGAGGGCAAAAGCGATCTGACTGATTACAAGATTATGTGTTTTGATGGAAAGGCCTGCTGCGAGTTCACTTGCACCGATCGATCCGAGGGCGACTTGCGCGTTGATTTCTTCGACCCCGAATGGAACCATCTGCCGTTTACCAGGCATTATCCCAACGCGGACATTCCTCCGAAAGCACCTGCAAGCTTGAAACAAATGGTTTCTGACGCTGAGCTGCTATCAAAGGAGATTCCGTTCGTTCGGGCCGACTTTTATGAGGTTGCCGGTCAGTATTACTTTGGAGAACTGACATTCTTCCCAGGCGGTGGTTTTGAGGAGTTCGACCCTTCCTTGTGGGATGAAAAGCTCGGCTCCTGGATACAACTCCCCGATAGTATCGGGGGGGGGTTCTTCCAAAATGAAACAACGATATTGTGGGTCCATGGCATTGTGAAACGTGATAACTCTCCGGCAGACTATAAGGTCAGCTGTTTTAATGGCGTACCAAAGCTCATCGAAGTTCATCGCGGGCGTTTTTCCAACCATACGTGCGACTATTTCACTCCAAGTTGGGATTCCCTGCCTGATCTCGAATGGGGCGACATACCCAAGTCCAATTATAAGATCCCTGCTCCTTCGAGACTCAACGAGATGCTCAATTACAGCTCAGTTCTTACCGAAGGGTTCCCAGAAATGCGCGCTGATTGGTATTTAGCGGGGGATAGGCTCATCTTCGGCGAGCTTACGCTTTTCAACGATGGCGGGTTCGGCGCTATAGATGATGCGGACGACTCTCTTCTTGGTTCCTTTATTGATCTTGATTTAGCTTTTGGGAAAAATGATTGAAGGAAGATGACTGACGAATTAACTCAAAAGGCTTCTTCGGCTACCAAATGGTCCCTTGTGACCGAGGTGGTCGTTAAGCTAATATCACCGCTTACCCAGATCGCCCTTGCGCATATTCTTGCACCAGAGGCTTTCGGTGTTGTGGCTACCGTTACCATGGTAACGAGCTTCGCGGACATGCTTTCGGATGCGGGTTTTCAGAAGTACCTCATCCAGCACGAGTTCAGGGACAAGTCCCATCTCTTCCGAAGTGCTAACGTCGCCTTTGTGACGAACTTGTTCGTCTCCTTAGCACTCTGGTCTCTCGTAGCTTTATTCAACGAGCCTCTTGCTGCCCTTGTGGGCAACGATGGCCTTGGAATCGTCCTCATCGTCGCTTGTGCTTCTCTTCCCCTTACCGCCTTGAGCAGCATCCAGCTTGCGCTGTTTCACAGGGCCTTCTCCTTTAAGGAGTTATTTGTCGTCAGGGTCGCAGTGGCCCTCGTCCCTTTGTTTGTTACTGTACCCTTAGCGCTTCTCGGTTTCGACTTCTGGTCGCTTGTGATCGGCACTATTATCGGCAACTTGGTGAATTCTCTAGTCTTGACCCTTAAGTCGGATTGGAAGCCTTCCTTTTTTTACTCATTTGCCGAATTGAAGGAGATGCTGTCATTCAGTTCATGGACGCTTCTCGAGCAGTTTTCCATTTGGCTTACGTCTTGGATGGGAACTTTCATCGTAGGCTCCCTGTTAACTCCGTACTACCTTGGTCTTTACAAGACATCAATCTCGATGGTCAATACCGGCATGGGCATCATCACGAGTGCGACTACTCCCGTGCTATTTGCCGAACTTTCTCGAAGGCAGAGTGACGATGAATCGTTTCAGCTCGCCTTTTTCCATATGCAGGAAAAGGTCGCCTTGTTCGTCGTGCCCCTGGGTTTCGGGATTTTTCTTTACCGTGACTTCGTGACTACCTTCGTGCTTGGACCGCAGTGGTCTGAGGGCTCTTTGATGTTTGGTCTATGGGCCTTAAGCAGTGCCGTAGTGATTCCGGTCGGCTATTATGCAAGCGAGGTCTTCAGAGCTAAGGGCAGACCAAAGCTATCCTTTGCCTCGCAGGTCTCCTATCTCCTAGTCATGGTTCCAGTAACTTACTATGCCGCATCCCTCGACTTTAATGAGTTTGCGCTCTATAGCTCACTTTTACGTCTGGTAGCCATCGGAATCGACGTCTTCATCCTCAAAGTCTTTATCAAATTCCCTGTTGGCAAAATGATTGCTCGCTTGCTTCCGATTTTTGCTTGCTCCGTCGTGATGTTCACCTCTGGCTGGGTTCTTGATAGCATCTGTCTCCCGACCATCGCTGGGATAATCATGTGTGTGATTGTTTACGCACTGTGCTGCGAGATTTTCCCGTCGACTCGCAAACAACTTAATTCGCTTTTTTCGAGATTTCTCTAATAGATTGGCTATGTAACTTATGTTTGGTAAACAAAAACGGGGGGGTGCCCCGATTGGCAGCGTTATGGAGAAGACACTTCACTTATGACTGACCACGCCCTCAGATTTCTATGGGTGCTCCGAAAGACCCAGCGCTCCTCCAATCCTATCTGGAGGTTGATGCTGCAGCATATGCGCGAAAGGTATGGACTCGAGATATCTCGCTCAAGTGATATCGGACCGGGCCTTTATCTGGGCCACGCATACAATATCACGGTGAACCCGGCTGCCATCATCGGCTCGAATTGCAATCTACATAAGGGCGTGACTATTGGCCAAGAGAACCGAGGGAAGCGTGAGGGTGCTCCGGTAATTGGGGATTGCGTCTGGATAGGCGTCAATGCGACCTTGGTCGGCAAAATCTCGGTGGGAAACGATGTCCTTATTGCCCCTGGGGCGTACGTGAACTGCGACGTTCCTAGCCACTCGATTGTGCTAGGTAATCCTTGTCGCGTGATTTCTCGAGATAACGCAACGGGTGGATATATTAACCGCAAGGTGCAAATTTAGATTTCTAACCTACCTAATGAAAGAGATTATATGAAAACTAGAAAAGTGCTCGTTACCGGAGCCGCCGGTTTTATCGGCGCGTTTCTCGTCAAGAGATTGCTCGATGAATCTGACGACGTGATCATCGGCCTCGACAACCTCAACAGCTACTATGACCCCGGTATCAAGGACGCGCGCCTGAACATGCTGGCCGAGGCCGACACAGACGGCCGCTTCACCTTCGTGCGCGGCGACCTGTGCGACGCCGCCCTCATCGAGCGCCTGTTCGAGGAGAACTGCTTCGACGTCGTGGTGAACCTTGCCGCCCAGGCGGGCGTCCGCTACTCCATCGAGAACCCGCGCGCCTACCTCGAGAGCAACCTCGTTGGCTTCTTCAACATCCTCGAGGCCTGCCGCCACCACCCGGTCAGGCACCTGGTCTACGCTAGCTCAAGCTCCGTTTACGGCGGCAACAAGAAAGTTCCGTTCTCCGAGGAGGACCGCGTCGACTCGCCGGTTTCGCTCTACGCCGCCACCAAGAAGTCCAACGAGCTCATGGCCGCCGCCTACTCCAAGCTCTATTCCATCCCGGCCACCGGCCTGCGCTTCTTCACCGTGTACGGCCCCATGGGCAGGCCCGACATGGCCTACTTCGGATTCACCGAGAAGCTGCGCCGCGGCGAGACCATCAAGATCTTCAACATGGGCGACTGCCGCCGCGACTTCACCTACGTCGACGACATCGTCGAGGGCGTCAGGCGCGTCATGGACGCCGCCCCCGAGGTGAAGATGGGCGAGGACGGGCTGCCCCTCGCCGCGCACCGCGTCTACAACATCGGCAACTCTCATCCCGAGAACCTGCTCGACTTCGTCGACACGCTGCAACGCGTGCTGGTGGAGGAGGGCGTGCTGCCTGCGGACTACGACTTCGAGGCCCACAAGCAGCTCGTGCCCATGCAGCCGGGCGACGTGCCCGTCACCTACGCCGATACCACGGCGCTCCAGCGCGACCTGGGCTACAAGCCCGCGACGCCACTCGAGGACGGCCTGAGGGCCTTTGCCAAGTGGTATAAGCGCTACTACAACATTTAGGAAATCATGGCCCTGTAACAGGGGCCATTGTTCATGCGAATTATTGTTCTTTGACAATTGGAGAATGACATGAAGATCGCTGTCGCCGGTACCGGCTACGTCGGCCTGTCCCTCGCCATCCTGCTCTCGCAGCACAACGAAGTTCACGCGCTGGACATCGTGCCTGAGAAGGTCGCGAAGATCAACAACTACGAGTCGCCCATCCAGGACGACGAGATTGAGCGATTCCTGGCGGAAGCAAAGGCTGGGGAGCGTGAGCTCGACCTGCACGCCACCCTCGACGTGGCCGAGGCCTACACGGGTGCCGACTACGCCGTCATCGCCACGCCCACCAACTACGACTCGGACAGGAACTTCTTCGACACCAGCTCCGTCGAGGCCGCCATCGCCGCCGTGCGCTCGGTGAACCCGGACGCCTGGATCGTCATCAAGTCGACGATCCCCGTCGGCTACACGGCGGGCCTGCGCGAGAGACTGGGAGACAACAAGATCATCTTCAGCCCCGAGTTCCTGCGCGAGAGCAAGGCGCTCTACGACAACCTGCACCCCAGCCGCATCGTGGTCGGTGCGCCGAAGGACGACGCCGAGGCCGCGGCGGCGGAGAAGTTCGCCGGCCTGCTCGCGCAGGGCGCCGACCCCGCAGAGCTCGACCGCCTGAACGCCGACGGCTCGAAGGGCATCCCCGAGCTGGTGCTGGGCACCACCGAGGCCGAGGCCGTGAAGCTCTTCGCCAACACGTACCTGGCGCTGCGCGTGGCCTACTTCAACGAGCTCGACACCTACTGCGAGGTCCGCGGCCTCAACACCCGCGACGTAATCGACGGCGTGTGCCTGGAGCCGCGCATCGGCTCCCACTACAACAACCCCAGCTTCGGCTACGGCGGCTACTGCCTGCCCAAGGACACCAAGCAGCTGCTGGCCAACTACAAGGACGTGCCCCAGAACCTGATCGAGGCCATCGTGGATGCCAACCGCACCCGTAAGGACTTCGTCGCCGACGAGGTTCTGCAGATGGTCTGGGACCGCGTGTACGAGGGCAAGGAGAAGCCGGTCGTGGGCGTGTACCGCCTGACGATGAAGTCCAACTCCGGCAACTTCCGCGCGAGCTCCATCCAGGGCGTCATGATGTGCGCGAAGGCCACGGGCGCGTCCGTGGTGGTCTACGACTCCACGCTCGACGCGCCGGCGTTCTTCGGCTCTTAGGTGACCCACGACCTGGAGGCCTTAAAGGCCGGCTGCGACGTGATCGCCGCCAACCGCTGGGGCGACGAGCTCGCTGACGTGGCGGACAAGGTGTACACGCGCGACCTTTTCAAGCGCGACTAGCGAACTTCCTTAGAGCGATAAGAGGCCCCAGCCACCACGCGGTGGCTGGGGCCTCTCTTGTTTAGGGCAGGCCATGGAGGCGCTGTGCATGCCATTCGTTCGTTGCGACGCCATTTTTCATGACCGCGGGCGCCTTGCGGTGGTGTCCCGATTGTTGGTGTAATCGCCTAGAATCTAATCGTCATTCTACTCCAATATCATGCTGCCTTCCTTCCTATCGGATGGTCGATCCCGAGGATTCGATCGCGAAGGCATACGGGAAGAACGCGGCCGCTCCCTCGGCTTCCTGCACGAGGAACGCTAAGGAGCACGCCAAGCGCATCATCGAGCACATGGTGGCTGACCTCATATGCAAATCAAAGAGGCCCCGGAGATACGCGTCGGAATTCAGATAATTCGTGCGAAGCACTTCTAATCGCCTATTTCCCGATAACGTTCTTGGGAAATATCAAAGTTCGTAGCGTCTTCTTGTCGAGCGAGCCACATATACTAAGCATCTCTCTGCTTCGTTTGAGCCTCGGGTCATCATCGCTGTCGAGGAAGATTTCCGCGCATAAGTCTTCGATGTATCTATTTCGAATGTCATCAGTTGGCTCACCGCCTTTCTCGAAGTATTTGCACTCTCCCAGTATGATGCGGTCTAGATACTCCATGAATTTATCGTTCTCTTTTGCGAACTCAAATACATGGTCGAAGCGTTTTCCGGTTTTGACCAGCTCCCATTGTTCGGGCTCATATTCCGCCATTGTTAGGAAGGTCGGCAAAAGTGCATTCTTTGAGAACGAGATTGACCAGTCTCCTTCCCTGTCGAAGGCGGTCAGTATGTAGATGACACCTTGGTTGAGCTTGTCGATGAACCGGTTGAAATCGCGAAGGCTTCCGTTGTTTTGCTCAATAAACCGTTGGCATATTTCCGTGAAAAAGTATCCGCTATGGATGTTGGCCTGTTTCGCTTCGAGGTACGTATTTGGATTGATTCGGGGCAAATCGAATCGGTAGTCGTAGAAGCGTTGAAGGTATCGCCGGCAGTCGTAATTCTGGCCATAGACTCCTTGGAGTGAGTAGGCAAGTTGCGTTCTGTCCGTTGAATAAACGACCACGATGTTATCCTGAAGGAAAAGAGACTTTGTTTGCTCGAGTAGCTGCATAGCGAATTCCGGCCGACACCTGTCGAGCTCGTCTATGAAGAGCACAGCCCTTTTGGTGACTTCCGGCAGAAGCGCTGACACGAGTTCCTCGGTTTTCGCCCTCAGCTCCTGCCTCTTTCTGAACGCGTTAAGGAAATCGTTACCGCTAATTGCCTCGAGGAGCTTTCCTGCATTCAGCCCCGTTAAAGACAAAGCGCAGTCTATTGCCCCTGCTGCGATATCGGAAACGCTTCTCTCCTGATTGACCTTTTTCTTGTCGGCCATGGTTGCTATGGTTGCCAATAGTGGGGCAATCGGGTCGTTGAAATGGTCGTTTTACCAGGCATTGAAGTATATTGGCAGAAAAGGATCTTCACTCATCTTGGTCATGAGATTGCTGTCGAAGATCGATGTGTCCGATGGGGCATTTGCGTCGATGTGCGGGTTTCCGAAGCGCAAGGTTTCGATGATTTGTTTGACGAAGAAGGTTTTGCCTGTTCCCCAAGGGGCGTCTATGAAAATAGAATAGGGCCCCTTCACGCTGTAAAGTAGATGGATAAATTGGGCGACAATTTCGCGGCGACCGAGTTGGTCGTGTTTTAGTGATTCCCTGGCGATCTCGCATGTGGGCTCTTCGTCTAATCGTTTCATGTGTGCTCTCTTTTCCTTGGTGTTGCTGGAGGAGGTGCTCATTTCATTGCTAGTATAATCGCACAAGCGTTCGTTACGATTGTAAGCTGCTATATTGATAAACGAGGCGGCGATGGCTCTTGACCTTGGTTTGCATTGGCGAGGACCGTGGGGGTGTCCTGGGCGGTAGAGCAGCGTGTGTGGGGCGTATGAGTTCGTGACCAGAGATGCGAATGCAAATGTATGATAATGAATTGGCTGCGAGAGCTAAAAGCCTCAACTAGCTGCGCGAGAAACGGCTATCATACGTTCTATATTTAAGTGCTTTCATGGAAGATGTGGTTTGCTAAAACAAATTGCTTATATAGCTACTTGGTCGCTTGTGAAAAAGTCCGCCAAATGGTCGATGGCAATCATCGGTGCAATTTCGACGATTATGGCGGTTGTTGGCGTGTCTCTCATTGATCTGCTGCCGAAGGGTTCGGGGTGTCTGTTTAGACTCTTCGTTTTCGTTGTTCTTTTTATTCTGATAGCCATTCTTGCGGCGGTCGTCACATATCGTCGCAGCAGGAGCGGGGTCCATTTGGCGATTAACGGTATGGACATCGACATCGTGGTTGGCGACCTTTTTGCTACGGACGGAGTGAAGGTCATCCCGTTCGATGAGTATTTCGACATCCAGGTCGATGACAAGGTTATTTCAAGGAATTCTCTCAACGGCATTTTTATCAAGAGGTACGCTGATTGGAATACCCTCAAGCGTACAGTCGAAAAATTGGGGCCGAGCTTGTTGGAGCCTTGCAAAGCTGGGGATGGTAGGATTCGCTATCCTCTCGGCACCATCAAGGACTACAACGAGTACGCACTGCTCGCCTTCACGCATATGGACAAACTAAACCGAGCACGCCTTCGCCGTGGCGAATATGAGGAATGCCTGCTCAACATGTGGGATGAGCTAGATAGGATGTATGCCGGCAGACCTGTCGTTCTTCCGCTGCTGGGGTCGGGGATAACCAGGTTCGACGGCGGGAAGCCCTCGGGGGACGACCTTCTTCGCTGCATGCTTTGTACCCTGAGGGCTTCGAAGCGACATTTCAAAGAAGGCGTCGTGGTCGTCTTGACGGAGAAGACCGCTGCACGAATGAGGCTATACGAAGTCAACGGATATATTGAGGCTTGGGAAAATAGGATTGGAGAGAAAGATGGTTTATAGGACGAGGACCTACATCGCTGCTGACTGGGATGGCGACCGAGATGCTGTGGACCAGCTGCACAAATGGAACGACAGCGACTATTGGGGGCTTTCATTTACGGATGCCCACAATTTACAGCAGTCGCGCGATTCCAGCCTGCCCTGCAGCATAAAGAGCTCGCTGAAAGAGAGAATGGATCATTCCAAACGTTTCGTGCTTATCGTGGGGGATTCGACGGACACCGTGACTAAGGGAAGCTGTCGGTATTGCGGAAGCTATAACGCGTGGACTTCTAGCTGTGCCCGCATGCATAGCGTTGATTATCGCAGCTACATCAAGTACGAGTGCGATAAGGCCATGGAGGCCGATATCGATATCGTGGTGCTGTATAACAACACGCGGGTCGACAGGTCGAAGTGTCCTGAGGCTGTTAGGTACCACGGAAACCATGTCGCCATGATGTATTATAGGGACGGTAAATACTATTGGGATTATCCGGCGGTCAAAAAAGCGCTTCAGTAAAGACTTCCCACGCACAGTGTCGAAGCCGGCATGGTCATACCTGTACGCTATCGGATGAAGCTATCCTTTTTCAACTCCAGTTGCTTTAATATGAGCAGGACTTTGTAAATAGGCAAAAATTGGCCTGACCTCGGTTCGAGTGAGTCGAGGCCAGGCCTTTTATCTATCCCAACTCTCCTGCGGCGACCTCGGCGTGTCAAAGTGCAAAATAGGGTCTTTTTCAAAAACTTGGCGTGCAGATTGGAGGGGGACTGGTCCTGCAGGTGCGCCATCGCCACTATGGGACTCCTGGACGAGACGGATGGCGAGGCGGCGGCCGAGCCGCCGATCAGCCCCGTGGAGGCCGTTCGCGCCGAAAGGTCGGTGCTCCTGGAATTCGTCGTGTTGCCCGCGAAGGCGGCGTAGCGGTGGTAAGATGCAGGCGTTTTAGGCGGCGATTCGGGCAATCCGGACCGAATTTGCTGCCCGACAGGATGGCCTTCGGCCACCATTCGTTAGGATGGTTTGCACTAATATTCAGCGCACCACTGCTTCTTGGGTTTCCTGCTCGATATAAACGGTGCAAAGGTATTGCTTGCAGGAGGGGCAATGGGAGAGCATATTCCCAGATTTAAAACGCTTTCCGCGTATTATGAGCAAGACGGTCTCGCTCTGGGCGGACCGCATGAGATCTGCGTCAACATGAGATGCGGGGACATTGCATACGATGTTGTCGTCAAGCAATGTCGAACCAGGGAGATAACCACTGTTGCTGCCGAACCGATTCCGTGGACGAACATTCAAACGCCGTTGTTTATAATTGAAAGACTTCTGATGCTGTTCGATGGGGCTTTTGTTCCATTGGTCAGGGCAGAGTTCGACGGCTCGCCGGATGGCGATGACGGCGAGGCGGAGGTCAGACAGGTTCTAGCTCGGCGATTAAGCTATTTCGATTCCGACTTACGTTCGTCGAATATTCCCAACGACAAACTCGTTGACTATTGCGATGTTTTGACTGACGACTTGGTTGGGAAATGGCTTTACTTGGTGGAGCAGCTCGACATTACAAATCAGATGTACCTGTATGCTATGTCGAGGTCTGGGATGCCGATTGACATTCGATGCGCTTTTCTCATCGAGCTCGCTGAGCCGTTGATTGAGATGTGCAACAAAGAAAGGGGACTGTTCCCTGATTTGGCCGCAAAGAATAAGCCTACATTAAAAGAGTGCCTCGATGCAGTCATTGGGGAATTTGGTAAGGTAGCTTTTGCTTATGAAATGCAGATGGGAAAGAAAGCCTATGATGCGTTCTTATCTAAGCTGAAGTGCAGTCGAGTCAGGATTATGCATATTAAGGCCAATCAGCCCAAGGATGAATATCTCAATGGCCTCGAAAGTGCTTTCTATCTCAAAAAGCTCTCATTGATGTACAGGGCTATTCTTCTTGATCTGCTCGGGGTACCCGCAAATCTGTATGAGAAGCGCTTAAGGCATCGTGTGGAAACCTTGGATAACTGGTTTGCTGAGAACCATCGCAAGCTCTGAATTGTGCGGTTTGAGAAGATTGCTTCTCCATCTTGAGAGATTGGCCGGGAGGGGTTGATGCGAATGACGCTCGCGCGTGACAACATCGAGGGGATTCGTACAGCGGAGGATGATACCTCTTTTGTCGGTGCGCCCTTCAAACTGACCTTTGGGAACGTGGCCCGCGAGACTCTTCGCTTGGCGAAAGTCGAGAGACTTCCCTTTGTCCACGACGAGCTCGCCGAGGGCTTTGCGGTCGAAGCGGGGGTCCCAGATTTGCGCGTGGTTCTCGGTCGAATTCAGGATCTTTGCTCTGGGCTTGGGCTTCCCCGCCTTCCAGCTGTCATCGTGCGCTCCGACGATGATATGTCTGAAATAGGGTTTTACGAGCTCTATCGCGTGCTCATTTACCCCGGGCTTCACGAGATGCCTGCGGTCAGAATGCGAGATGTGCGACGGAAGCAGCGAGCCGTTCGCCAGGTGGGGCCCGACGACTGGAAGCCTCTCCTTGAGGCGGCGGCGATGGTGGACGGGATGATCAAATGATTCCGGATGGCGTTGTAATTAGTTTCAACGGTCAAATCGATTTCGGCACGGTTGTTGCTCTCCTAGCTCTGGCGCTCACTCTCGTCCAGTGGATTGTCTCGCTGATACGGGGCCGCCGGACGGCCGCGCGGAGCCAGGCATCAGCCATCTGTGCCCGTGTGGTCAGGATGCCTGAGAGGGAGACGACCACGATTGGCAGGATTAGGATTGATTTCGGGACACAGGTCGGCCTAGAAGTGATGAACAATAGCAACGACATCGTTTACCAAGTTATCCTCACTGCCGTACTTGTCCAAGGCGCCGGGCCTCAAGACGGGAGGGACGTCGAGGGATGCAACAGCAGAGTTCTACTCTCGTCCGTTGCTCCGGGCAAAACCGTGAGGTGCGTCGGGCATCTCGATTGTTCGATGCATAAGGCCCTCGGCTGCGAGGTGGCTTTCACCGATCGCTACGGACGCAGTTGGGTGCGGAAGAGCGACGGTCATTTGGGCAGGATTCGATTCAAAACGCCCGTCGATTATTACGGTCTAATGCAGCCTGTAGAGTGGATGGACTTCGATGAGCCGTAATCGACATGCTCTAATTTTGAACGAAAAACCCCGGAGACGATCGATAACGATTCTTCTTTGATGATGCAAGCGGCGCTACTAATAGTAGCGCCGCTTGTTTTATATTCCGCTTGCAGATCCATCTGGACATCGCGTTCCAAAACTGGCAGAAACGTTCCTCGTTGCCGAATACGAGATTGTTTTCAGCACACAGAGGGGAACACATCCAAATTGCTCCAAATGGTTTGAATGTAACTTCGACCGTTTTCGGTTAGCGGAGTTTTATGGAGTATGAAAAAATCTGGTTGGAAGTTGTTAAATCTCTGGTTTAGAGCGATTTGGCCACCGATCCAAACCAGAGATTTAACGTTAGATAGCTGTTGAATCCCAGCCAGTAATTTGACGTAGTGTCACAGCGGCTGGGCACGCTGCTTTCGGCATGGCTTTGCAGAGTGATTTCGAGCACTGCTTTTAATTGCTTTAGCTGCAGATAGTCTAGAACCGGCTGCATCTGAGCTGGGACCATATTGATCAGCGCTTCCATCGGGGGCTCCTTTCCTCCTGGTTCGATGGAAACAATTCTGAAGCGTAGGCCTACGTCCCGGTAAATGATTATTTGGTGGCTTAACTCATCTCCGCGCCTAAGACAAGCGCCCTCGCTTGTTCAGCGATCCTAAATTGATCATCACTTCCGAACGATATGGCTTTATACATTTGAGATACAAGATCGAAATCGTAGTTATGCCCTGGCACCGTGACAATGACGCGCTCGAAAGAGACCGAATATGCACTCAATGAAAGAAAGGCAGCAAGCGCCTCTTCGAGCATTACCGTATCGGCCAGCACATCCGACCTTATGAATAGGTGATTGTGCGCAAATGGCCTATACCCGCCGCCGTTTAGCTTACCAAGTTTTTCCTTGTAAGCTTCTATAACCAGGCCAAAAGAATCTTTGCCGCTGGGACCGAAGAGGCCCCAATCAAACACCTCAGCACCAACCTGCTCGATTCGTTCCGTCAGCCGTTCCTTAAGCTTTGCGTCATCCGTTTCGCGGAGCTTCGCATACAAAGCGTCCGCCTCCTGGGTTTCTTGAGATATTGCTTGGGTTACCTCGACTCCCAGGTCATGGAGTTCATCCCAAAGGTCGGGTTTGTCCCTATGCGACAGGTTTCTATACGTTGCTTCATCAAGGAATTGAAGCACGAGACGGGCGTATACCTCCCAGATATCGAATGGCATATGGGAGGGCAGCACGCCTTCGTAACTTGTCGTTGTTCCCTTATTGTCCATGTTCAAATTGTACAACCTCGTCAATCGCGATTTTCCCCGCTCATTAGCATCGACAGGAGAGCGTCTCTAAGCGAGGAAAGTGCTTGCATTTCAATCCTGTTGTCGAGAATGGTATCGAACAGAGGCATCAAGTTCTCGCAAAGTGCCGAAATGGCACCGGAATTATGGGGTATCTCCAACTGTAGTTTTTCAAGGCGCTCAGGTTAGACTGGGCAGTTCCCTGTGCAATGCCAATCATATGTTCCTTAAAGGCAGTTTGCCAGAACCAGAAAAAAATCCTGTCAGCGTGTCTTTCCTGACAGAAACGAGCACGGCAACTCGATGATTAAGTAAACAGTCAGGTTCCGCAACAATTCCGACCCCACCAACACTGCCCATGAGCGAAAGCACGATATCTTCTAGCATGAGTCTGCAATACGATTTTATGCGGCCAGGAATGTTCACGATACGATTGGCGTCAGAACAGTCAACGTTGCCGTCCCGCACGTTCTTGATTGTCTGAACTTTATAGTTGCCGTCATCTGAATAAGTGCCGCTATTGAAAGCGTAACCGTTCCCAAAGTCGACCAGTTTATGCAGTGATATAGCAGCGTCGCATTCCGATAGATACCTATCGAGTAACCGTCTTTCTCCGTACCGCCTGTAGCAGGCGGTACGGAGAAAGACGGTTACTCACGATCTGCCCACATGTTCCTGCGTTCTATGTTTGCCTGCGTCACCGCAGCCCATGCTGAATAAAGTGTTGCGACGATTTTGCCCAAAGCTTATCAGGCTGTTAAGACGCGGTTGTTTTGGTGCTTACACTAAAATCATAAAAGTCGTATCATTTCATTAGCTTATTCATCTTTAGGAGGAAGAATGCCAACCAACAGCCAGATTCTGATAGACGGATTCATTTCGGACGAATTCTCTAAGCAGACTGAATATAGTTCTAAAGGGGACTACTTTGAACTGTTGGCTTCTTCTCGATACATGGCTCCATACGACCTTGACGACGATGAGATAGCGGAAGGGCTCATTGGAGGGTCGCGAGACGGGGGCTGCGATGCTATTTACATCTTCGCCAACAATTATTTCTTGAGTGAGGATGTCCAGATTCAAAACTACATCAATCGTGGATCAAGGGTTGAAATTGTTATTCTTCAGACTAAGGTTTCAAAATCATTCAAAGAAGACGCGTTCTTGAAGTGGAAGGACACCTGCAATGACCTTCTGACATTCGATAAAAACTTAAATGATTTCGACGATAAATATTCTGATCGCGTTATCGATACTTTTGGAAGAATAAGAGAAGCGATTCAAGCGGCGGCGATGGCCGGAAACGAAATCCGAATGAAGTTCGTGTACATCGCGAATGCGGATTCACCATCGGACGGCGTTAAGATTCAGAAAGAGCAGCTTCCCGCTGCCATTGACGAAATCGTCGGCGTAAGCCGATTTAGTTCTTCGTGTGTTTTAGTTGGAGCAGACGAATTGATGCGCATCTGGTCGCCTCCCGCAGAGAGTGGGCTTGTTATGCGTTTTTCGGGGTCCTATGCATCAGTTCCTCAGAGAACGGATGTCTTTGGCCTGGTGTCTTTGTCGGATTACTACCGCTTCCTCACTGACGACCAAGGACAGCTCCGTAGCTATCTTTTTGAGGCGAACGTCAGAGATTACGAGGGAAATGTTTCAGTCAACAAAGGAATCAGGGAAACGTTGGAGCATCCTAGCGAAGACGATTTCTGGTGACTCAACAACGGGGTAACGATACTGGCTTCTGAAGCCTACCAAATAGCAGGAGCAGAAGTGAAAATGGAAGAGCCTCGCATCGTTAATGGACTTCAAACGTCGTATGAAATATATAAATTTATGGAGTCTCGCACAGAAGACGCCGAAGATTCCAGAAATGTGATGGTAAAAATCCTTGTGCCGGGAAGCGATGAGACCAGAAACAGAGTGATACTGGCGACGAACAACCAAACTCAGGTGAAAAAGACATCGCTTCGCGCTACTGACCAAATCCATATCCAGATAGAACTCTACATGAAAAGAAATGGACTGTATTACGAAAGGCGGAAGAACTATTACAAAAACCAGGGGAGGAAGAGAGAAGAGATCGTAACCCTCTCCTTTCTTGCGCAATGCATGATGTCGATACTTCTCGGCAGGCCGGATCAGGCAAGGGCAAGACCGTCGACACTTTTGTCTGACGAAGTTCAATATAAGAAAATATTTGGGCAGGATGGCAACCTTGAGGCTTACTACAGAGCCGCTAGTCTCGGAAAACAGGTTTGCCTGAAGTTTCCACAAATTAAGAGAGACTTAGAGGGTTCCCAAATAAGCGACATAAGATTTTACGTGATAATGGGCGTTGCTTCCATGTTGTCCAATAAAGATAGCCTGACATTTGGTGACATAGAGAATCTCGACCTTGACAAGCTTTCAGATGAAATTATTCAAACTGTTGCGGACATGGTGATGGATGTTTATCTGGCCCTTGGCGGAACATCCAAAGCTGCTAAGTCTTACGCCATGGCAAGTAAGGTCAAGGAAAAGATTTCACTACTGTTGCCTTAGGGCAATCCAGGGCTGTTCTCTAGAATGCCATCAGCAGAGAGGTCCTTTTTGCAAAGGGCCTCTCTATTTTCGTTCGGTTCCGAACAGTTTGACGATCACTAATCAGCTCGCGTCGTCAACCGCTTCGCTTTCAGCCCCTACCTTGATGCAGGCGTAGGCGACGAGCGTGCACAGCCCCATACCCATTCCAATCAGGTGCAACAGGAAGGCCATTTTCTCGCCTTACTTTTCGCCTTCGTACGGCTTTTCGGGGGCGAGCCCGTCTGGACGGCGTGCCATGAGCACGGCGCCACCCTGACGGCGGCCGGCGCCCACGAGACAACCGAGGCTATGTACAGGGCGCAGGGGCAGTAGACCACTGTATGCGGATGAAGTGCGCTGCACAGCGCCGGCACTTGGCCCCAGGGAACATCTCGGCGAGCGAGCCGACCATGCCGACGGCCTTGTCGCCGGTGAACATGCGCACGCCGCGAAGCCCTCGTAGCTCGCAATCGAGCTGGCATATGCAGTCCGCTGGTAGTATTTGCAAACTGGCTGATCAGGTAATTCTCACAATGCGCGTTTTATGCTGGCGGCGGGTTGCGGATATCCCAGTCATTGCAAAAACAATTTCCAAAACCTGTGTTCTATTTGAAACTACATGAAGGAAGATCACTATAGAATGCAAGCTACAATAGCAAACGAGTATTGGACTCGAGTCTAGCGGAGGATTATGGGGTTCCAAGATATCCTTGCTGTGATTGATATCATCACGGGGCCTGACCCGGCCCTTTCTATCCTGGCGGTTTCGATTGTCGTCGCGCCGGCGTTGCTGTGGTTGTGTAAGCAGGCTTTGGCGCGGTTTTACAAGGCTGATATCTTTGTTGTGGCACTGGCGTTCGTCGCATTGTTTGCATCGGTTAGGCTTAGCCTTTTATGGTTGACGGGTGTGGCATCGGTCTTTCTCGCGGTGTGTCTGCTCGCTCTTCCCGCCAACTATTTTTGGTGTGCGCAGCGGCTAGATGACATAGTGGGCAAGGCTGATCCCTCTCTTCCCGATTGCGACTACGTAGCTGCCTTCAGGCTGATGAACTCGGTTGACCGTGATCGACTGTCCAGAAGGCAGCTCGCCTGCCTCGACAAGGACAGGATTTTCTGCAACATCTACTTGGGAAACAACGGCGTTGCAAAAAGGATGCTTGAGGACGAAAACTTAGAACCGGCTTTCAGGCATTTCGCCCTCCATATTATCGCGGACTCCGCTTGCGATCGTGCTGGGTCGCAAGCGGAACTCGAAAGCGCCTTGGCCGAGATATCCGACAAGACAGACCCTTTCATCAAAGTCCAGCTTTGGCACAACCGCGCGGTTGGCTATATCGTGAACGGTCAGTTCAAAGTCGCCGACGACGAGTTCAAGAAGACGTTTCGTGAAGCCAAGCGTCTGGGCGCTCGGAATAAGTCGTTCCTCTTGCTACTGTTTGAGAATGCAACATTGAATAAAACGAAAATCGGCTTGCCTGATGGCGGCATTGAAGAAGGGTGGGGGTTGATTGAGGAATGCGAAAAGGCGCTTGCGCCGATTGGCCCCAACGATTTTGGGCAGCTCTTCAATCTGCGGCTTCTTTTCATGAGGCAGATAGGGGCAAGCATCGAGGACAGGAACAAGTTGTATTTGGCCGAGGTCGAAAGCACCCTCAGCAATGCCTCCCTTTCCGAGCAACAGCGCGTCGTCGCTATGGCGAGCTTGGGAAGAATCGCGTGGGCCGACGGGCTCGACCCCGCCCCCGTGCTCAATTTCTTCGAAGGATGCGATCGGTTTTTGTGCGTGAGCGACCCCGATGCACGTTACTATGCCCATATGAACCTGAGGGCGATGCTTTCGGGCTTGGCGGTGGATGACCGCTCCCTAAATACTTTGGCTGAGAGCGTAATGCGGTATTTCAAGGATGGGGACGCGGAGCATGATTTGGATGTGATGGAGGATGGCCTTCCTCCCGAGGCGATTCTGCGGCGCTCCCAAGTGCTGCGAGAACGCGCTGCCCTAGCCTTAATGGTGGGAGAGAACGTTGAGCGCGCCGTGTCGTACACTGATGAGGCTATAGGCCTCCTTGAGGGAAGCTTGCAGGTTATGGCGGCGCTCGAGTGTCGATGGCAGCTTGCCCGGCTGACACTGTACGACAAACCCGAGGTGGCAAAAATGCAGCTCTCGATTGCCGAAGAGCGCCTCGCTACGCTCAACAAGCAACCGTCCCTCGGATATCCCTATCTCGAGATGAGCCTGTGCTACGCCTTGCTTGGTATGCATGCCGAGTGCAGAGGCGCGTATGAAAGGGCCGCCGGCTTCGAGACTCCGATGAGCCATTACGCGCCCGGCATTCGGATTAACATTACCGCCGCCGCCTTCTGTGCCAGGTTCTACATGCTTACGGAAATGCTTGGAAATCCCGAAGAGGTTTGCCCCTTGCTTAAAACTCGAGAGGGCAGGGCGTGGCTGTCTCGCTATCCGAAGGTTTCTTCCCTGTCGAAAACGCTTCTTTGCGGGAAGTTTCTTGGGTATGGGGATGTCGTGCCCGCCATGACGAGGCTATTCTTGGACGAGGCAGGGAAGCTATATGCCGAAACGTGGCTCGTCGTCCAAGAGATCGGGCTCGCGTTCGATCTTGATTCCAGAAAGCCCGGCGAAGAGTATGGGCTGGTTGTCGAGATCCAAAGGCACCCGCTGGTTGCCGATGACGATGCCCTTGCGAGGGTCGCTGTGCAGCACGGGTATACTGTGCTTGGTGCGAGGTTGGACCTGTGCAACGAAGACCTCCTCGGGGTCGATGACGCAGCCGCCGTATTCGATGTGCTGGATGCCTTGGGCATATTGGCCGAAGGACGCGTGCCCACATTGGAAGACATCATGAAGAGTTACCTCGAAAGCTGTGTCGACGTTCCTGCCGGCGGTTGGGGTACCTTTGCCGAGAGGTAGCTTCGTCCTGCCACGCTTCACAAAACGTTTCACAAACTTCTCGTTGCTGGCCAAGTTCTCAACACGTAGCGCTGCAATGGCCCTGCCTGATTTATCCTTCTAGCCCCCTGGGACTGCGGTGGAAATCCTGGGCCAAAAGAGAACCGGTAGGATCATTCGGATGTACGGCGCAGGGCAAAGGGCGAAGACCATCGAAACGTTCGCCGGGTTGGGTGTCAGCATGGCTGACACCATAGCAGAGCTCAGCTACCCCAGCCGCGTCACGCTCCACAACTTCGCAGTGCTGAGACAAGCCCTTCTGGGAAATCGGCACATTCTAACCATGGTGGTTAGAATGGTTAGAAATGAATCGAATCGAGGGGAGTGGTCGCGGCTCTCTTTTGCTATGCCTGCCTGGACGGAAGGCGTAGTGGGCAATTACCTCAGAGACACATCGTTACGCCAATTCGTATCGCAAGGTGCGACCTCCGCCGTGCCTTGCGATTTGCCCCTTATCCACCATCTCTTTCAATATGCGGCCGGCCGTGGACTGGCCGATCCCGAGCAACGTCTGCGCTTCCCTTCGGGTGATTGAGGGGTGCTCTGCCAAGAACTGCAGGATCTCGTCCTCTCGGGAATGGGAAGCAGCGGGTGCCTCCTTGCTGTTTGCCGCAGGCGTTTCCGCTGCCGTTGCTGCGAAGTTCATGTTGGGCAGGACGATTTTAAATGCGTTGTTCGTGGCCATGATTTGCGGCT
>DBEYWP010000010.1:0-7506 GCA_048183675.1 Collinsella sp.
TCTCCGGGGCCGGCGGGCGCGGGTTGAGTTTGCTGCTCTACAGTCCTGCGCAAGACGGAAAGCACATTAAGTGCTTTCCTTTGCGTGCGGAACTCGCGATAAAGTTCATATGCGCCGCCCGGCTCCCGCCGCTCTCGGGGGCTCCCATCCCAAATGTGCGGAGCAAAGCTCCGCACACCAACTTTTTCTTTCAGCTAAAGAACGCCGGAAATTCGACGCTGGCTTGTTAACCTTGCTGGACGTTGTCGACGCCAAACCAGCTCAGAAGCTATATCGATACAGAAAGGTCCCCGACCGGAGGGGCCGGATATAAGGTTTATCGCGAGTTCCGCACGCAAAGAAGGCCACTTAATGTGGCCTTCGTCTTGCGCAGGACTGTAGAGCAGGAAACCTTATATCCGGCCCCTCCGGCCGGGGACCGCGCCTTTGCGACTACAGCGTCATGTTCGGATCGGCGTCGACGTCGAACGGCGAGATTTCTCCTCGATCGAATTTACGGCGGGCGACCTCCGCGATCATGGCGGCGTTGTCGGTGCATGCCGAGAGAGGCGGCACCGTCACGCGGATGCCCTGGCGCCCGAGCTTCTTGATCATCATCTCGCGCAGATGCGGATTAGCCGAGACGCCGCCGCCGATGCAGTATTCCTTGCATCCGGTGGCATGCAGCGCGTTCTTGGCCTTCTTGTACTGAACGTCAAAGACCGCAGCCTCAAACGAAGCCGCCAGGTCGGGCAGATGAATCGTGCGCCCGGCCTTGGTCTCCTGCTCGATGTAGAGCGTCACCGCCGTCTTGAGACCCGAAAGCGAGAAGCGGTAGTCTCCCCTGCTGTTCAGCGCACGGGGGAAATCAATCGCCTTGGGGTTGCCCGTCTCGGCGAGCTTGGAGATGATGGGGCCGCCGGGATAGCCCAGGCCCAGCGCCTTAGCCACCTTGTCGAAGGCCTCACCCACGGCATCGTCGAGCGTCTCGCCGAGCACCTCGTAGTCGCCCCACGCCTTGACGTGAACAAGCATGGTATGACCGCCCGAGACGAGCGTGAAGATAAACGGCGGCTTGAGATCGGGCTGCGCCAGCAGGTTGGCAAACAGATGGCCCTCAAGGTGATTGACGCACACGAGCGGCTTGCCGGCAGCGTAGGCAAAGCCCTTGGCGAAGGCGACGCCCACCACCAGAGCGCCCACCAGGCCCGGACCCTGTGTCACGCCAACAGCGGCGAGTTCGCTCGGCGCGATGGCTCCGCCCTCAAGACCAAGCGATGCCGCGGCATCCTCGAGCGCCGCGTCCACGACGCTCACGATAGCCTCAACGTGCTTGCGCGAAGCGATCTCGGGCACTACGCCGCCAAAACGGGCATGAAAATCGATCTGCGTCGAAACCTGATTGGCCAGCATATTACCGTTCGCATCGATAATCGCCACAGCTGTCTCATCGCACGAACTCTCGATGGCAAGCACCAGGCGACGGCGCTCAATTTCGGCGCGTTCCTCGACGGTGCGCTCGGGTGCAGGTAGCGGCCATACACGCTGCTCAGCCGCCGTCGGCTCGGGCGAAGCATTGTCGACCGGGAGCACCAAGGGCAGCGGCGCCGTCATGACGATGGCATCTTTGCCAGCACCGTAGTAACCGCGGCGGCGGCCCGCCTCGGTAAAGCCCAGAGAGGCATAGAGCGCAATAGCGCCCTCATTGCCGTCCTCGACCTCGAGCGAAGCCGTGGTGCAGCCGAGCATCTGGGCATCGTAGCTCACGTGCGACAGCAGCTTGCGGGCAATACCCTCGCGGCGATGCTTCGGGTCGACGGCAACATCCAGAATCTGCACGTCACCGTCTACGACCATGCCGCCGGCAAGGCCCAGCAGCTGACCGTCGTCGTGCGCCACCCACCAGCTGCGCGGCGCCGCAACATTCTCGCCCAGTTCGGACAGGAACATGCCCGGCGTCCACGCCTCGTGCCCAGCGCCCTCAAAGCAGGCGGCCTCCAGCGCACTCGCGCCCTCGGCATCCGCCGCACCCATGGGGCGGAATTGCAGATGGCGACCGGCGAGCTCATCGGCGACGCCCGTGATTTCGCTCTGCGCGCTCTCGGCAAGACCGAGGCGTTTGCGCTCGTTTTCCTCGGCGTCGGAAAGGCGCGTATAGATTGGTAGGACGCGGGCCGGGTCGCCGTCACCCGCGGCATGCACAAGGAGGAGGCCCTCGCCCGAAGGCCACCACAAGCCGCGCTCTACGCAGCGAGCGGCCTCATCCTCGCCCAGCAGCTTGCCATAGCGCACGAGACCGTCACCAGTCAGCTGAACCTGGTCCCAGTCCGCGGCTTGGCGCCACTCATCAAGCGCCACGGCAGCCTTGACCACGTGCTCGCGCTCAAACTGACGCTCGGGGCCCTCGTCGCTCAGCACATACAAAGCCGGATACACCTCGCCGCGCATGGCATCGGCCAGAATGCCGAGTTTGCCACGCACGCCAGCCTTCCACGCGGTCCATGCGCAGGCATCGAGCGTCGACACACCCAACAGCGGCACGTTGGCACCGCGCGCCAAGCCCTTGGCGGTGGAAATGCCGATACGCACGCCGGTAAACGAACCCGGACCGCGACCGACGACGTAACTGCCCACGTCGGCACGGTCCATGCCGGCCTGAGCAAGCACGCTATCGACGGTATTCACGAGCTCCACATTGGCATGGCGACGACACATATGGTCGCCGCTCACCAGCTTCGCCTCGCCCGTCTGCCCATCAATCCAGCTTGCCGCGCAGGCAAGCATATCGGTCGAAGTATCGAGCGCCACCACCAGCGCGTAATCGTTATGCAAGCTCATCTTGTACAGCCTTATCAATCAAATCGGAAAGCTTCGCTGCGCGCTCGCCGTGCGCCTCGAGCGTTATCATTCGCACGTCGCTATCGTTCTCATCACGCTTAAGCGTTACCGAAAGATACTCGTCTGTCAGTTCGTCCTGGAACTGTTCGCCCCACTCCAACAGACAGGCACCCTCATAGCCCAGTACATCGAAAATGCCCGTATCCTCGAGCTCGTAAGCATGCTCCAGACGGTACAGGTCAAAGTGGAACAGCGGAATACGCCCCTGGTCATGAACAGCCATGAGTGCGAATGTGGGGCTCGTGACCATATGTCCGTCGCCCAGACCACGCGAAACGCCCTTGGTAAAGTGGGTTTTGCCCACCCCGAGGCCGCCGGTCAAAATCAGCACATCACCGTCTTCCAGACACGGCGCAACCAACTCGCCAAAATGCTCCGTATCGGCAGAGCAAACCGTTTTATAAATACCTACCCCCAGGCGCTCCAGGGACATATATGCTCCTTATTATTCCGAGGCACCCTCTGGCGCGGGATGCCGCTCCAGATAGTCGCCCAGCATCTTAAAGTCTTCCTCCAGTAGCTCCTGCCACGCCGGATTACGCAGCGCCGCCGCCGGATGGAACGTGGGCATCACCACAAAATGCCCCATCTGATGGAACCTGCCGCGCAGCTTGGTGATGCCGATCTCGGTCTTAAGCACAAAGTGCGTCGCGGGGTTACCGAGCGTCACGATGATATCGGGCCAAATGCTTCGAATCTGCTCACGCAAAAACGGTGAACAGGCCAGCACTTCCTCGGGCCGAGGATTGCGATTTCCCGGTGGGCGACACTTGAGCACGTTGGCAATGTAGACGTCTTCGCGCTTGAGGCCAGCCAGCGACAGAATGCCGTTGAGATCCTCGCCCGCCGCCCCCACAAACGGTTCGCCTTGCAGATCCTCGTTACGCCCCGGCGCCTCACCGATAAACATGACGCGGGCGTGGGGGTTTCCCACACCAAACACGATGTTATGGCGCGACTGATAGAGCTGGCAGAGATGACAGTCGCCTAAAACAGCCTCAATCTCCTCGAGCGCAACCTCGCGCGGCGCCTGGTGACTATGTCCGGGGATGTGCATGACACCCATAGCGGCTCCTACACGTAGACCTTGTCGAGACGCATGCCAAAGCCGCAAGCAACCTCGTAGTTAATCGTGCCGCGCAGGCGCGCCATCTCGTCCATGGTGATCTCGGCATCACCGTCGCGGCCGATAATGATCATCTCGTCGCCATACTCGGCCTCGGGAATCTCATGCGCCGGATTGGACTGGATGGCGACCATAAACTGGTCCATGCAGATGTTACCCACCTGACGCACACGTTCACCGCGATACAGCACGTCCATACGATTGGAGAGCGTACGCGAAAGACCGTCGGCATATCCAATCGGCAGCGTGCAAATCTGAACGCGTGTGCGCGGCACGCGATAGGTAAATCCATAGCCCACGCCTTCGCCCATTGCAGGATGTGCCACACGCGTCACGCGCGCATGAACGCTCATGACGGGGTCCAGCTGCATCACACGGCTGCTCAGCTCGCACGGTTGCATGCCATACAAACCAACGCCGGCGCGAATCATATCAAAATGCATAGAGGGATCGAGCATCGAGGACGGCGTGTTGGCACAGTGCACGATGCCGCACTCAAAACCAGCGTCCTTAATGGCCTGAACGGCCTCGGTAAAGCGCTGGCACTGCAGCTTGTAGTCCCAACCGCCAGGCTCATCGGCCGTTGCAAAGTGCGTAAAGACGCCATCACACTGGATACCGCGATGGAAGCTAATACCACGAACAAAGTCGAGCACCTGCGTGTAGTGAACACCGATGCGGTTCATGCCCGTCTCGATGGCTAGATGGTACTTGCCAACCTTGCCTGCCGCGACAGCGCACTCGCCATAGGCAAGGGCGAAATCGGACGTATAGACCGAAGGCATAATGTCAAACTCAAGCAGTGTGGGAATAGCCTCGATAGGCGGCTCGCTTAGGATCAGGATGGGTTTTGTGATCCCGCCCTGTCGAAGCTCAACGCCTTCACTAACCGTCGCCACGGCAAACATGTCGGCACCGGCCGAATACATGATTTTGGCGCACTCGACGGCACCATGTCCATAGGCATCGGCCTTGACCACGCAGCACAGTCGCTGACGTGGATCGAGCAGGTTCTTGTAAGCCCTCGTGTTGCGGCGAAGCGCCCCTCGGTCAATCTCAACCCAGGACCAGCGCGTCAAATCGGCTTTATTCATGATTAGTCATCCGACCCTTCGTCCATGATTCCCAGATCATCGAGTGCATCCTTTGCCGCCAATTCCATGGCAGGACCGATCAAGTCGATCAGATCGGTCGCAATAACACTCTTCTCACCGTACTCCGTCGCCGCGGCAAAACCCGCGTAACTGTGAAGCGCAACGGCATACGAATACAGCAGCTCCCAGCGATCCATCTCATCACGCATGGTAGCCAGTGTGCCGGCCAAAATGCCCGCAAGAACATCGCCCGAACCGGCAGTCGCCAACGACGCCGGACCCGAGAGCGGCAAAAGCACGCGCTCAACGCCACAGATAGCCGTCGTCGGCCCCTTGGCAATAACCACGAGATTGTCGGAGCCGGCAGCCCAGACAACCTTCTGCGCGGCCGCAATTGCAGTCCCCAGATCGTTAACCTCGTCACCGGCAACCAAGCGCGAAAGCTCGCGATAGTGCGGCGTCATGACGAGTGGCTGCTCACGGCGGTACATCTCAGGGTTGCTATCGATACCGTCGATAGCAATCTTAGAAAGGCAGTTGAGCGCATCGGCATCAAGGATCAGCGGCACATCAAGCTCCAACAAGCCCGAAACCACCTGCATGGCGCCGGCAGACGTCGTCATGCCGGGACCGCACAGTACGCAGCTGTACTTCTTTGCAATCTCGCACACGGTCATACGAGCAGCGGCACCAAAAGAGCCGCGGGAATCGGACGGAATAGCAAAAACCGGAATCGAGGGAAGTGCCATACGAATAAGATTGGCACACGCATCGGGCGTCGCAACAGCCACATAGCCGGCACCCGCGCGGGCAGCAGACTTGGCGGCCATAATGGCAGCGCCAGGATACTGCGCCGAGCCGGCAACAATAAGGACAGAACCGCGAGAATACTTATCGATATTCGTGGGCAGCGGAGCAAAGAAATCCACCAGGTCACCGGGCTCGACAATCTCGGCGGCATGGTCGACATCATCGATGACCTCATCAAGACGGTCGTAAAGATTGCCGCAGATCAAATCGCCAGCATACTCAGGGCCATCAGCGCTATACAGACCAATCTTGGGCGCAATCATCGTCACCGTATGCTCGGCACGAATGCAGTCGTCATCAACAACGCCCGTCTCGGCATTCAGGCCCGAGGGGACATCAATGGATACGACACAATCGGCGCATTCATTGACCGTAGGAATCCAGATGGAGAACGGCGCACGCAGATTCCCGTGGAAACCGGTACCAAAAATGGCATCGACAACAACATCGGCCTTATCGATCAAAACCTCGAGTTCGTCACGCGAGGGGCCGACGCAAACGTGCACATCGCGGCCGGCAGTACGACGAGCAACATGACGTGCCAGAGCAGCAGGAATCTCATCCGGCTCAACCGGAGAAACGATATCGACGTCCACACCCTTATGGCTCAGAATATCGGCGGCAACCCAACCGTCGCCGCCATTATTACCAAAACCGACCAGAACGAGAACCCGATCGGGATTGAGCTTCAAGACCTCGTTGGCGGCAAACTCACCCGCTAGCTCCATAAGCTCGGCCTTCGAAGTCCCTTCGCGTTCGATGATATCCTCGAGACGAACGACTTCTTCGGTACTCAAAACCGGTTTCATCTATGCTCCTAGCGTATCTTGCGAAGCATCGCCCAGGTGCTCCGTCAATGCTGAATTCTGCAGCTGCTCAAGCTCATCTAAAACAGAGCGAGCCTCTTTAAATGTCTGCGCTACGCGTTTCTTGGTACTCACCTTTTCCTCTTTTGGCTTAGGCCGAGCATCTTCGGTAATCGCGATGGCATTCGCAACGGCTAAGTCTCCTGTAAGCGTAATGGAAAGAGCGACCTCAACAACACCCAGCTCTTGAGCGATCTCGAGAGCACGGCCCGAAAGCAGCGCTTTCGGTTTGCCGAGTTTATCACGCGTAACCGAAACATCCTTGCGACCAACGCCTTGACTAAAACCCGTGCCGAGAGCTTTAAGTACCGCCTCGCGCGAAGCAAAGCGGCTGGCATAGTGAGCAGCGGGGCGCGATGATGCATCACAATACGCACGCTCTTCTTCGGTAAACACACGCCGAGCAAACGACGGCGTCTTTTCAAGTATTGATTTCATACGGGAAATCTCGACGATATCAACGCCGATACCAGCTTCAGCCATGTTCACCTCCATATCGCACAGACTAAGTTATTGTAGCCCGTTCGCAGAAGATGCGACAAACGAGGGTTATAAAACACAGCTACTATGTGAGACAAAAGCCCGTAAACGCAAAAAAGGGGGAAGCCGCGAGGCCTCCCCCTTCTCAGTTCAAGCGTACGGCTCGGTGCCGTCCACCGGTCAGCGGCGCCCTGGCCTCCCACGGGCTGACCCCGCAGTACTCTCGGCGCGATGGGGCTTAGCTTCCGGGTTC
>DBEYWP010000011.1:0-3412 GCA_048183675.1 Collinsella sp.
TCATTTCGTGTATCGTGTCCATATGCGGTTATTGCCTTTCTTCGAATCCTAACTTCAGCAATTAAGATTCTAGGCGATAACCGCTTCCTGCTTTCTACGGCCAGGGAAGCGGCCCTTACACCAACATTCGGCACGCGATCCCCACTGAAAGGAGGCGTCCGAAAGGATGCCTCTTTTTTTGAGGGTTCGAATCCCCAGCCGCCATTCTTGATAATAAAAAAGGGCCCCAAATGGGACCCTTCTTCAAATTCGTACTGGCGGAGAGCTGGGGATTCGAACCCCAGATGCCCTTTTGGGGCATACTCGCTTAGCAGGCGAGCACCTTCGGCCTCTCGGTCAGCTCTCCGTAACAGCCGTTCTATAGTAACCAAACAGCCAAGGATGGGCAAGAGGAAATTTTCTAATTGCCTAGCATCCTTTCCTCCTTGGAAGCTTCGCCTACCCCAGCGAACGGTTGAGGGAGCCGAGCTCGTCGTTGCCCATGGTGCGCCACATTTGGAAGATGCAACCGCGTGCCAGGAAAAAGAAGCCGTTGTCGACCAGTTGAACAGCGGCATCTGCCAGCTGATTCGTCACGGCGGACACTGGCGGCAGCTCGAGTCCAGCCTTGCGGATGGTCTCAACCGCTTCCTCGAACGTCGGAGGCTCGCTGACGCCCATCTCGTTCATAAGGCCCTGCATTTCTTCCAGCGCGCTACTGCCCGACTCCTCGCCGCGCGGCACCAGACGGTAACAAGCCAGCGCCAGGTCGAGCTGATCGCAATTCCAATAGGCAAACGCCAAGCGATAGAACAGGTAGCCGATTGCAGAACGATCGCTGGCAATACGTAGGCCGTGGCGCGCCACCTCGATAATCTCGTCAAAGCGCTCCAGACGCGCAAGCACGTTGATGAGCGCAAAGTGCGATTGCATGGACGAGCGCGCCAGATCGTAAAGATGGCGCACCTCGGGCAGCGCTCGTTCAAAGTCCTCTTGCTCGGCGTAAAAGCTGCAGATCTCGTGCTGGGCAAAGTACAGCGCATCGGGCGCACGAAGGATTCGCACAGAGCGGTCTTCTTCCAACACCGGTAGCACCATGCGCACCAGCTGGTTATCGCAAAACTGCGTTTGAACCGGACCTGTCGCCAAAAGCTCGGCGACGGCGCACTTAGCCTCCAACTCCTCGACAAGACGAGAAAAGCCTTCAAAAGCACCTGTACGGTCGACTTTTGCCTGCTCGCGCAATTCAACAACACGGGCCACGTATGGGTCGTCGTCCTCTTCCATGACCTCCAACTCGTCAGCCGTATCGGCAAGCAGCAGATCGCGCAGCGCCGGCGGCAGCGTGCGATGGTCATCACGCGGACGAGCATGAACCTCCGCAGGCTCAATCGTCTCCGGAGCGGTTGACTCATACGCCTCAAGTACACGCTTGCACGACATATCGTCCATGTCCATGCTCTCAAGATCCTTGGCGACAGGCACGCAATCGGCCAGATAGGCCGCACGCCCAAAGAAATACGTTGCAACAACGCGCTCGCCCTGCTCACTGTCGGGAGCAGCAATCTGCACATAGCAGCGCGTGATGCAGGTGCCCGCGGCAAAACACGCTGCCGCAAGCGTGAGTGCCACGCGCGCATCGTGCTCCGCGGCCCAGATCGCGCGCGTGTCCTCGTCCAGCTCGCGCCAGGCGTCATCTTGAGCGTCGTATTCACGTTGCGGCATGGCATCAACGACAGACTGCCCAAACCGAACGAGCATAATCCCCTCGGCAACGTTTACTCGATAGGTATAGTCGAGCCGCGTGACCACGTTGAGCGCCTCGACAATACGCGCGAAGCGGGTGCGCACGTCCCACTCGCCGCCCGGCTGGCACGAAACCGTTCCCGGCTTGGCCCACGGGTTATCGCTCGAAGCCGTATCGAGCAGTCGGGGAACATCGTTGGTCGTCTTGGCGATATGCCACGCATCAAAGAGCGCGCAGCCCTCAAGGCTCGGCGAGGATGCCGCAGGGACCAATCCGGCCCCGATGCGCTCAAGGATGCCGGAGAGGCGGTTGAGACGGCACTCTATGGCAAGCAGCATGTCAATCTCGTCCTGGTCCAACAGGCTACGATCAAAATTGAGATAGAAAAGCTTTGAACGATCAATGCGAGCCAGGCTCATCTCGGACTTGGCAGCGATGGTGCGCAGGCGGGGCAAGTCAATTTCACTCATAAGGGCGGCGGCATAGCGCTCGATACCGCTCGGATTCTCAGCATGGTCAACGCGGTAAAGCAGCGTCTCGATAGCATCGGGGAGCGGTGCCGTGCTAAAGCCCAAAAACACCTCGACCGGCTCGGGCAACTTTACGAGCTTGATCTTGTCGACAACGTTTTGCATACCCTCGTCGAGTCCGCCGGCGTCCGCCGTGCTCGCAATGGCATTTTCGGAGTCAGCGAATATCACGTAGCGCAGGAACATCGATGCCATGAACTCGCCGTAAGGAAGGGAGCGGGTTGAATTCCATGTCTCGTAGTCGGACTGCTCGCGCATGGGGCCTTCGGGAGAGCCGACAGTTTGCGCACACGCGCGCATTGCACCGTTGGCTTCCCTTACCATAATCTCACCAATACTGGAATCCGACTCGTCAAGGACCAGTTCCATGTCGGGATCGTTGGGCAGCGGAGCCTCGCTGACGGAGCGGTCCACCTTGTACACCTCACCCGAAACGCTTACGTAGCCCAAAAGCGACACATGACTTTTGCCAACGAATTCGACGACATAACAAGATTCATGCTGATCCTCGCCAAAGAGTTTCCAGACCACGCCATATGAGCGTCCCGCAGGCTGCTCGGGCATCGCCGGAAAGCGCTTTTTGGGATCGAGAAACCTGAGCTTGTATGTCGGACGCTCTGCCACGAAATATCACCCTGATCGGTCGCTTGAAGAAGGAGTGGTCGCGAATAAGTCGCGACATCTACTCGGAATCTTACACGAGTCGATAAGAAATCGTCCGCTTCACGCCCGCGCCTCGACCGAGGTTCGAATCCATGCAGTGCTTACGTAAAAGAAAAGCCCCCGTTGCCGGGAGCTTTAATCTCAAATGGTGCGGCGTATAGGATTCGAACCTATGACGTTCTGATTCGTAGTCAGACCCTCTATCCAGCTGAGGTAACGCCGCGACTTGTTGATTATTATGCACATGGACTGAATAATCGTCAAGCGTTTTTCAAAAAAAGTTATTGAATTTGATTTTTACTCATTTTTGACCACTTGATGCGATCTTCGACGCATCGTGATATAAGAAAAGCCTCCGTTACCGGAGGCTTTAAAATTCAATTGGTGCGGCGTATAGGATTCGAACCTATGACGTTCTGATTCGTAGTCAGACCCTCTATCCAGCTTATGTAACGCCGCAACGCACGGATTATTATGCACGTGACCCCTCGAT
>DBEYWP010000012.1:0-4831 GCA_048183675.1 Collinsella sp.
AAGTTTATCGCGAGCTCCGCACGAACAGGAGGCCACTTAATGTGGCCTCCGTCGTGAGCAGGACTGTAGAGCAGGAAACCTAAGCCGGTGTCCCCGCTCTCCCGGGGCCGAACGCCCTAGTTGTTCAGCATGCGGTCGAAGCTTCCCGAGTCGCCATCCCGATAGTCTGCGGTCATCAGAATCTCCTGCGGAATGCGCCCGCCTTCACGCAGCACGTTGCGGAACTGCACGCGCGTGACCATGGGCAGATCCTTGATCGTCGCTGCCAGGTTCTGTGGCACGCCCTGGTTGGCAGCCGCGGGCTCGCACTCGCCGCCGGCCTTCACGCGACGCTTATGCTCGGCAAGCATGGCGCGGTACATGCCGGCATGCAGGCGAATCTCAACCACATTGGCATTGCGAGTCTGCTCGACAATGCGCGCGCCCTCGCGATCGATATCGCCTACGTAGTAGACGTAGTTAAAGCGATAGCCAATCTCGGCCAGATAATCGTCCAGGGCATGCGAGACGCTCGCCTTGCATCCGCCGCCAAAAATCACGCCGCCCACCTTGATGCCAAAGAGCTTGGCGTGCTTGCGGCCACGCAGCAGCTTGACGATTTCGTCGTAGGTATCCAGGTTCTCGACCATAATGAACGGCTTGTCGGCGCCCAGCGTAAAGAAGCCCGTAAAGTGCACCGGACGGTTGGGGGCGACCTTGATCGCCTGCATGCTGATGCCCTTTTCGGTCATACGCCTGATCAGGCGCTCGCCATGCTTGCCGTCAAAAGCTTTTTCGTCATTGAAGATCTGGTAGGCGCGCTGGCGGCGCGAGGCAACCGGCGTATCGGCACCGCGGTTTTGCTCGACCCAAGCCTGAATGATCGCGATTTCCTCGGCAATCTTGCGATTGGACATCTCGTTGTGCTGAGCGCGCTGCGGCGTCTTTTTACCGTCCTTGCCTTCAACCCTTACAATCTGGGTCTGCTGCTCCTTAATTTTGGAGAGCGCCGTGGGCGTGGGGACAACCTTGAGCAGCTGCCTGCCCAGAACGCGGGTCAGGGCAAACGCCGAAACCTCGCCATGGGTAGTCGACTCAGTCTGCTGGGCAGCCGTATCTGCTGCGGCAAACTCGGGCTTCTTCTGAGACTTGCGCCTAGAATCTCCCTGGGCATTGCACTCACGTTTCGAAGTAGACGTCTGCTTCTGCGAACGCTCGGGCTTGCCCTCCTTCGCCGGCTGACGCTTGGGCTGCCCCGTCGGAGCATCCACCTTCGCATCTTCGTCGCGCGGCGCTACATTCTCGGCAGCATCCTGAGCGTTAGAGCTGCGACCGCCACGATGACGACGGCGGTGAGGCCTACTCGAAGTACCCTCCCCCGTCTGTTCAGCCACAGGTTGCTGGCCCTGAGTCTCCGTATCGGAAGCAGTCTGCTCATCAACAGGCTTCTGTTCACGGACTTCCGGCTCGGCAGGCTCCACGGCCTTCTCGGCCCGCGCCTCCGGAACCTGATTGACCTTCTCCTGACGCTTTACAGGGTACGCGCGACCTGCGAAGCCGCGACCGGGACAACACGAGCCTGAGGCCTTCTTGGCCGGCTTCTCGGAATCGTCCGCAACCTCGGCAGCCTCTTCGGCATCGCGCACAGCGTCCTGCTGCGCAGCCTTAAAGTGAGCACCGCGGCGACGCTTGGGCTCTTGGGCCTCCACAGGCTTTTGCTCCTTCGCGGGCTTCTGCGACTCGGCAGCAACCTCAGCCTCAACAGCCTCGGTATCAAGCTCATCCTTTTGAGCAACGGCGCGACGGAAGCGCTCCTGCTGAGCACGGCGTTGCGCATCGCGCTTGCCACCCCCGCCAAAGCCGCCGCGACCCGCCTTGGCGGTAAAAGCGCGAACGACGTTTTCATCGAGCAGTTCGTCAGTATCGATATGCTCACGCGGGGCAACTTCTTCCGCAACAGGCGCCTCAACGGAATCCTCGACAGGCTGCTCCTGGGCATCATGAATCTCGGCATTGATGGTATAGAACGCCGGCCGGCCGTTAATGCCGCTGCCCTCGATCTTGGTCACGATCTTTGCCGCGATAAGCTCGTCGCGCATCGCCTTGGTATCGCACTCCTTATCCACGGAGCGGAAGATTTGCGCCAGCGCGCTCGACTTGATCTTGAGCGCCTTGCGGCAGAGCAGGTCGTAGGCAACCAGCTTGGCCCGCTCGGCAGAAAGCGACGTTTGTCCGCTCAGACGCTCAGCCAGAGCATCGACATTTTGTTGGTTATCGGAATATACCGTCTTGGCCACGGGGCCCCTTTCATATGCACACATATACGTCCATATGGTACAACGCGCGCCGCTATCCACGCAAAACATCTGCGAGAACGCCCCGGTATCACCCGTCTTTACAAAAAAGACCGGGCCCGCGTTCTGCGGACCCGGTCTTTCCGAGTCATAGAGATGGAGGATTCAATCCGTCCGATCGACTAAGCCTTGGCGGCCTCAGCGTCGGCAGGAGCCTCAGCAGCGGCGGCGCGACCATACTCGGCCTTGCCCATCTCGGACCACTCGGGCTCCTCGTCGGGCATGGAGCCGGCCTCCTTGCCGAAGAACTCCTTGAGGCAGTTGACGGCAACGATGAGGCCCAGGACCATCAGCAGGACGGCGAAGACGAGCTGCAGGCCCTTGGTGGCGGCGACGGAGACGGCAGCCGTGGTAGCGGTGGCCGGGATGGTACCGAAGAAGCCGTAAGCCTGGACAGCGGTCATGCAGCCCATGGCGCTCTGGACCAGCGAGGTGAAGGTGCAGCAGAGCAGGAAGGCGACGGGCACGTAGAGCATCCAGCCCTTGCGGCCGGTGCACTTGCAGAACACGGCGAGGGTGATCATGGTCATACCGCCGAGCAGCTGGTTGGAAGCACCAAAGAGCGGCCAGATGTTGGCATAGCCACCAAAAGCAAGGGCGAGACCAGGAAGCAGGGTGACAACCGTGGCGAACCAGGGGTTGCCGAGGACCTTCATGTAGCCGGCCTTGGACTCGATGGCCAGGGCGTCGTTGGTCTGGGCAAAGAACTCGGAGAACGAGGTGCGGGCGATGCGGGCGACGGCGTCGAGCGAGGTCAGGGCCAGAGCGGAGACGTTCATGGTCATGAAGACGGTAGCAAGCGTGCCGTCAACACCGAAGGCCTGCATACCGCGGGAGATACCAGCAGCGAAGATCTGGAACGGGGTGGAAGCGACGCCGGCGTTAAGGGCGCCGGTACCGGCGGTGTTCATGTCGGAGAACATGATGCCGGCAACGATGATGGCAAGGATGCCAACGAAGGACTCGACGACCATAGCGCCGTAACCGACCTTGACGGCGTCCTGCTCCTTCTCGACCTGCTTAGAGGAAGTACCGGAAGAAACGAGGCTGTGGAAACCGGAGAGAGCGCCGCAAGCAACGGAAACGAACAGGACCGGGAACATCATGCCGGAGGCACCAGAGAAGCCAGTGAAGACCGGAGCGGTCATCGTAGCCTGGCCGTGAACACCCAGGACGACGATGCCGAGGACAGCGCAGGCGATCATGACGATCATCATGATGGAAGTGAGGTAGTCACGCGGGGTCTTGAGCATCTGGATGGGCATAGCGCCAGCGAAGACCAGGTAGACCATGACGACGGCGAACCACTGGAACTTATCCAGGTAGACCGGGAACTGCATACCGACGGCGAACATGAGAACCATGAGGACCACGCCGGTGACGAACTCGGCAGCGCCGGTGAGGTTGAACTTCTTCTGGGCCCAACCAAAGGCGATAGCGACGAAAGTGAACAGGATGGAGATGGTACCAGCGCAGCCGGCGGCATAGGACTTGGTGAAGTCGACGGCACCGGTAGCAGCGCCAGAAGCGTCAACGGCCGGGGTAAACATGAACGTCTTGCAGACCATGTCGGTGAAGGCGGCGATGACGATGATGCAGAACAGCCAGCAGAACAGCAGGAACAGACGACGGCCGGTCTTGCCGATGTACTTCTCGATGAGCTGAGCGAGCGACTTGCCGTTGTTCTTCATCGAGGCGTACAGGGCGCCAAAGTCGTGGACGGCGCCAAAGAAGATGCCGCCGACGAGGACCCAGAGCACGACGGGCAGCCAGCCAAAGGCCATGGCGACGATCGTACCCGTGACAGGGCCGGCACCGCAGATCGAGCTGAACTGGTGCGAGAACGCGGTGAAGGCGGAGACGGGCGAGAAGCTGTTGCCGTCCTTCATGCGCTTGGCCGGCGTGAGGGCCTCTTTGTCAATGCCCCACTTGTTGGCCAGCCATCGGCCATAGCCCAGATAGCCGCAGGCGAGCACCGCCGCGGCCACAACCATGAGCAAAACTCCGTTCATTACATTTCCTCCTCTAAAAAGAACTACTCAGACATAAAAAATGAGGGCCGTCGGTTGCGCTCGACGGCCCTCATCTTCATCAGCCGCCCGTTATCGTACGGGCTAGCTGTATGTGCTAACCCGCATCAGATAATTACTACGCTGATAATGTTTAGCTGATGCGTGAACATGTCTGAGAAATCCTCTTCAATCATGATGTGAACGATCCGTGCGTGTTCACATCCCCCAGTGGTTGAAAAGGAGTATGAAACTTTAGTTACCTAAAGTCAACGCAAATATGTAATGAATTTTCAACTTTTTTTGAATTTCTCGGTATAAAACGCCACTGACCTCGGACTTTACCCAACGACAGTTTTTGCTTGAGAGATGCCCCCGAGAGCGGCGGGAGCCGGGCGGCGCATATGAACTTTCCTGCTCTACAGTCCTGCGCAAGACGAAGGCCACATTAAGTGGCCTTCTTTGCGTGCGGAACTCGCGATAAACCTT
>DBEYWP010000013.1:0-101404 GCA_048183675.1 Collinsella sp.
CCTTCGACTCGAATTCTTGACGGCCTGAACAATCGTCAATATCGGTCGGAGGGGTGGCTTTGTAAAGCCGTTTGTCTCCACCCGCGTAGCGGGTGGTTCAAAGCTGGCCGCTGCGCGGCCAGCAGACTAAAGTCTTGAAAATGAGCAAGCCCGCAACAAGTGCGGTCATGCCGTATGCGCCCTCAAAATAGAGCGGCAACAAAACGCTCATCGAGAACGTCGTCATCATCGATACCACCACAAGCAAGCACGCAGGCCAAAAACGAACACTCGCCATGGGACGCACGTTAAGCACCGGATGCTCGAGCTTGAGCTGACGGGCCGCAAACAGGCCGAGCAGCACAACGGCGGCGAAAAGCGCCACGACACCGGCAATCAAATTGGCCGAGAACTCGCCCACGGAATACACAAATGCCGTAATGCCGGCCGCGAGCAAAACAACCGACAGAATATCAAGCGTGGTGTTCGAGCGCTCTCCGACATTCTGAACAAGCTTAACGCCCGCCGCAGCGACCGCAATGCCGCCCACCAGCGGCACTACGAATACCGCCCTCCAGCCAAATAACGTGCACATAAGACCGCTGATCACGGGTCCAAACGCCGGTCCTAGCGTAATGCAGGCGCCGCCCAGGCTCAGATACAGACCGAGCTTCTCGCGCGGGGCACAAGACAGCACCACATTCATCATGAGCGGAAACAAGATGCCCGATCCCGCAGCCTGCAAAATACGGCTTGGCAGCAAAACGCTAAACGACGGAGCGACCAGGCACAGGACTTCGCCGGCGACCATGCATCCGCATGCGAAAAACAGCAGCTTGCGCGTCGAGAAACGACCGGACAGGAAGGCCATGATAGCCGTAAAGATCGACGTCACGATCATGTAGCCCGAAACGAGCCACTGCGCCGTGGTGGCACTCACCGAAAAGGCCGCCATAATGTCGTGCAGCGCCACGTTAATGATGTTCTCGTTAAACGCGGCAACAAAGGCTGCGATATACATTACGGCGAGAAGCGCCGCAGTGGCCGATGGCGTTACTTGAACTTGTTGCTGAGATTTGCTCCCCATGCATTTCCTTCCTCTTGGAACGACAGTCGCATCGCCCCAGAGGAACAGTCCAGGGCGAAAAATGAGCCCTAGACTTACGCCAGACGCCGTACACGACGAGTCTGGCAACATGGTCCAACGTCGAAAGATTGTAACGCGGACGCACAGCTTTCCTTCCGCGCTATTATTAAAAGTCCACGAAAGCATGAGACATGAGGAGCCCGCCATGATTAAGCCCATCATGAAATCCGAGTTCTTTTTGCGCCTGCCTTCCGAAGACGCGGGGCCCGACGATGCCGCGACCGGGCAGGATCTCCTGGATACGCTCCACGAGCATGAGCACGAGTGCGTGGGCCTCGCCGCCAACATGATCGGCGTGCGCAAACGCATCATCTGCGTAAAAGACGGCAACAAGACGCTCCTGATGTACAACCCTCAAATTCTTGAGCAGGTCAATGCCTATCAGACAAGCGAAGGATGCCTCTCGCTAATCGGCGAGCGTCCCTGTACCCGCTATCGCCGCATTAAGGTTGAGTATTTGGACGAGAACTTTATCCACCGCATCAAAAACTTCTCGGGCTACACCGCCGAGATCATCCAACACGAAATCGACCACTGCAACGGCGTCGTTATTTAGTTCCGCCGTTCTACCGAACGGCGGACCGCTTGACGCTGCGCGAGCCGCATTCACGCCAATCTGACGTTCAATTTCGAGGGCGCGACCAGAAGGTCAGCGCCCTCTCATTTCACGTCACCTTGGCGCAAATGCGGCTCACTCGCTGTCGTATGTTTATCCTGCGACGCCTCGATTCTTGCGGCGGCAGATACCTAATCCCCTACGCCTGGCGGTAATGGTCAAAGAAATCGGCGAGGTCTTCGAGCGACTCTTTAAGCACTTCCATGCGCGGCAGGTACACGATGCGGAAGTGATCAGGCTCGGCCCAGTTAAAGCCGCCGCCGCGCGTGATCAGGATCTTCTTCTCGTGCAGCAGGTCGAGGGCAAACTGCTCGTCATCGGTGATGTTGAATTTCTTCACATCCATCTTGGGGAAGATGTAGAACGCCGCACGCGGCTTAACCACCGAGATGCCGTCAATCTTGTTGAGCGCCTCATACACAAAGTTGCGCTGCTCGTAGACACGGCCGCCGGGACGGATGTAGTCGTTAACGGACTGATGGCCGCCGAGTGCCGTCTGGACGATCGACTGAGCCGGCACGTTGGAGCACAGGCGCATGTTAGAGAGCATGTTGATGCCCATGATGAAATCGCTCATACAGCGCTGGTTGCCCGAAAGCACCATCCAGCCAATACGATAGCCCGCAATCATGTGCGACTTGGAAAGGCCGCTAAAGGTGACGCAGGGCAGATCGGGAGCGAGCGAGGCAATCGAGACGTGCTCGTAGCCGTCCATGCACAGACGGTCGTAGATCTCATCGGCAAAGATCATGAGCTGGTGCCTGCGCGCAACCTCGACGATGCCCTCGAGCACCTCGCGCGGGTAGACCGAGCCCGTGGGGTTGTTGGGGTTGATGATGACGAGGGCTTTGGTCGCGCTCGTGATCTTGGACTCCATATCCTCCAAGTCGGGATACCAATCCACCTGCTCATCACACAGATAATGTACGGGATGACCGCCGGCAAGGGTTGCGCACGCCGTCCAGAGCGGATAGTCGGGGCTGGGGATCAGAATCTCGTCGCCATTGTCGAGCAGCGCGTTCATCGAAAGCTGAATGAGCTCGGACACGCCGTTGCCCGTGTAGATGTGCTCCATCTGAACGTTGGGCAGGCCCTTGATCTGCGAGTACTGCATAATCGCCTTGCGCGCAGAGAACAGACCGCGCGAGTTGGAATAGCCTTCGCAGTCGGGCAGCTGCTGGCGCATGTCCTTGATGACCTCGTCGGGCGTGCGGAAACCGAAGGGCGCCGGGTTGCCGATATTGAGCTTGAGAATGCGCTCGCCCTCGTCCTCCATACGGGCGGCCTCGTCGACGACGGGACCGCGCACATCATACAGGACGTTATCAAGCTTGGTGGATTTAGAAAAAGTACGCATGGTGGTGCTCCTTGGAATTTGAGCTGAGGGATGGGGTTCGGGCTTGGAAACGTTACGGGGCGATGATGCCTCGCCTTGATCGGCGTCACCGGCAAGCAGCCAGGTAACATCGACCTCCAAAATGCGGGCGAGCAGCTCTGCCACATCGCGCCGCGGGATCGTCTTGCCGCTCACATATTGGCTCATCTGACTCTTGCCGAGTTTTTTGCCGAGCATCTCCGATGCGCGGATTACGTCCGACTGGCGAACATCGCGATCGGACATAGTCTGTCGCAGGCGATCGCTAAACTTCTCTTGGGCCACAGGAACCTCCTTGCTGGCAAAGTTCAATTTATAGAACACGAATTGAACCAAAGTTCAATTTAGCAAGCAGTATAGCGCCGTGCCTCATTCGAAAGTTCAATTTCATAAGAAAACGTACCGAACTCCGAGATTTGCCCAAAGCGGACAATGACATGAACACGTTTAGAGGTATTCAAGGAATCGAGCGGCGGCAAGCGAAACGTCAGCGGTGCGATATATCGCATTGATCTGCCGATGGGGATGCCCCTCGAGCGGACGCACGGCAACATCGAACTGACAGCGGCGCAGGATGAGCGCGGGAAGGATGCTCACACCCAAGCCGTCCTCGACCATGGCCATAATCGCATAGTCATCCCAAGTCGACAGTTTTGAGTGCACTGTCAGTCCCGCCCGACGAAACAGCGGCGTAATCTCGTCATCGGTGCCGCGTTCTAGCAGAATAAACTGCTCGTTGGCCAAATCGGAAAGAGAGACGGCCTCCGCCGTGGCAAGCAAAGAGTCTGCCGGCACTACCGCCATCAACTCGTCGCGCACCAAAGACCGCGATGTCATGCCGTTTTCTCGTGGCTCATGCGGGATAAAGCCCAGATCGCAGCGGCCCTCTGACACCCATTGTTCAATCTCTGAGTAATCACCCATCAGCAGCTCGTAATCGACATCCGGACGATCGGCGCGAAAGCGCGCAATCACCGGCGGCAGCACGTGGGTCGCCACACTCGAAAACGTACCGATGCAGATTTTGCCGCGCATGAGTCCACGCATCTCGTCCACCCGTCGCTGCAAGCGAGTGAATTCCTCGCAGAGCGCCTCGACAGCCGGCATGACCTGCCGCCCGTCGGCAGAAAGCACTACGCCCTCGCGGCTGCGGTCGAGCACCTTAAAGCCCCAATCTGCCTCAAGATCGGCCACCATGCGGCTCACGCCCGACTGCGAATAGCTCAGCCGCTCTGCAGCACGCGTAAAGCTTCCGGCGCGCACCGTCTCCAGCAGCACCTGCATCTTTTGAATATTCGTTTCCACGACACGCCTCCACCTTTGCATGAGTTTTTGTCATGTTAGCCATGCATTATATTCGCTTTTCTTCTATTGCCAGTTCACCCATAGTGAACATGCTCGAATATAGAGGGGACGGAAGCGCATGGACAACGGACTGTTTACGTACTTAGCAGCATTGCTATTGTTTGGCTCCAACGGCATCATCGCCGCTGCCATCGCGCTGCCGAGCTCCGATATTGTGCTACTACGCACGTTTTTGGGCGCCCTCTCGCTTGTTACTATCCTCGCCATCACCCAACGCCATAAGCTGCAGGCGCCATCTCGCCCCCGCGAAGCCGCAGCCCTCCTCCTCTCGGGAGCCGCGCTGGGCGCCAGCTGGATTTTTCTGTTCCGCGCCTACCAGACGATCGGCGTCGGCGTATCCTCGCTGCTGTACTACTGTGGCCCCATCATTGTCATGGCGCTCTCGCCGTTTATCTTTGGCGAAAAATTGACCGGCGGCAAAATCGCCGGGTTTATTGCCGTCGCCTGCGGTGCTTTTCTCATTGCAGCGCAAGGTCTAGGCGGCAATATGCCCATTGCGGGCATCGTCTGCGGTATCGTCTCGGCATTTTGCTATGCGCTGATGGTCATCGCTAGCAAGGGCGCGCCACACATCGAAGGCCTTGAGAACTCCACGCTCCAGGTGAGCGCCGCCTTTGTGACCGCGCTGGTCCTCACGCTCATCACGCAGGGCGCTCCCTCATTCCTGTCCGCCGGCGTCGCCGCCAGTATTGATTGGCGCGCCGTCGTCATGCTCGGCGTCGTCAACACCGGCATCGGTTGCCTGCTCTACTTTAGCGCCGTCGCCAAGCTGCCCGTCCAGACCGTCGCCGTCGTCGGCTACCTCGAGCCGCTTTCGGCGGTCGTGTTCTCGGCCGTCCTTTTGGGCGAAGCCATAACACCGGTCCGCCTGATGGGCGCCGCACTTATCATCGGCGGCGCGATTTTTTGCGAACTCGCCGGCAAACGCGCAAACGCCAAGGCTGGCATCGCCCAGACAGTACGTGCTTAAAAGCCCCTGCTTTGAAATGCTACCTGCGTAGATAAATAATCCCCAGCTGAGGATTATTGTCTAAAATTACCCGATGTGCCAAACTGCTCTTGTATATATAAAGACGGCATAAAGATTATCTGTCCTAGACAGATAACCGGATGTCTAAGGGAGTCCTCGTGGCACACAACAAACTGGAGGCAAACCTCCAAGACCAGCACGGGCAAGGCGGACATGGCGCCATCCCCCTCTCCGCTGGCATGATGCTCGTAACGCTCGGCGTCGTCTATGGCGACATCGGCACGAGCCCCATGTATACCATGAAATCGATCGTCGCCAACAACGGCGGCATCGGCACCGTCAGCGAGGGCATGATCTTGGGCGCGCTCTCGCTCGTCATCTGGACCATGACGCTCGTGACCACGGTCAAGTACGTGGTAATCGCCATGAAGGCCGACAACCACAACGAAGGCGGCATCTTCGCCCTGTTCAGTCTCGTGCGCAAGGTGGCGCCATGGCTGATTCTCCCCGCCATGATCGGCGGCGCGGCGCTGCTCGCCGACGGCATCCTCACCCCCGCGGTCACGGTCACCACAGCCATTGAGGGCCTGCGTACCATCGAGTGGGGCCACGCACTATTGGGTGACGGTCAGACCAATGTGATCATCATCACCATCATCATTATCTGCGGTCTGTTTGCCATGCAGCGCGCCGGCACCTCGTCAATCGGCAAGCTCTTCGGCCCGCTCATGACGCTGTGGTTCCTGTTCCTGGCAGGCGCCGGCCTGTTCAACATGCTCGGCAACCTGTCCATCTTGCGCGCGCTCAACCCCATCCGCGGCATTATGTTCCTGTTCTCGCCCATCAACCACTCGGGCATCATGGTGCTCGGCTTCGTCTTCCTGTCGACGACCGGCGCCGAGGCGCTCTATTCGGACATGGGTCACGTGGGCAAGGCTAACATTTACGCATCCTGGCCGTTCGTAAAGGCGGCCCTCATCCTTAACTATCTGGGTCAGGGCGCTTGGCTGCTCGCCAACAACTCCAACCCCCAGATGCTCGCGATGGATATCGTTAACCCGTTCTATATGATGCTTCCCGAGCCCCTGCGCCCCTTTGCCATTGTGCTTTCGGCCGTGGCGGCCATCATCGCCTCGCAGGCGCTCATCACCGGCTCGTTCTCGCTGGTATCCGAGGCAACGCGCCTCAACCTTATGCCGCACCTGCGCATCCACTACCCCAGCGACACCAAGGGTCAACTCTATATTCCGCTCGTCAACAACATCATGTGGGTCGGCTGCATCTTCATCGTGCTGCTGTTCCAGAACTCCGAGCGCATGGAGAGCGCCTACGGCCTCGCCATTACCGTGACCATGCTTATGACCACAACGCTTTTGACGAGCTATATCGCCGGCATCTTGAAGCACAAGCTGGGCGCCTGCGTCTTCGCCCTGCTTTTTGGCGCCATTGAGCTGTGCTTCTTCGCCTCATGCCTCACCATGTTCTTTGACGGCGGCTATGTCATGATCTTCTTGGCCTCGCTGCTGTTTGGCCTTATGTATGTGTGGCGCCGCGGCACCGCCATTGAGCGCACGCAGACGATCCTGTTGCCCGTCTCCAAGTACATCGATCAGCTCGACCGCCTGCGCAATGACGAGACCTATCCCGTGCTCGCTGACAATCTGGTATTTCTCACCAAAAGCCCCGACCCGCTCACGCTCGACCGCGACGTGCTCTATTCCATCCTGGACAAGCACCCCAAGCGCGCTAAGGCATACTGGTTCATCAACGTGCACGTTACCGATGAGCCCTATACGCACGAGTATTCCGTTGAGACTTTTGGCACGGACTTTTTGTTCCGCGTGCGCTTGGACCTAGGCTTTAAGGTCAATCAGCGCATCAACGCCTACCTGCGCCAGATCGTTGGCGACCTGATGGCATCGGGTGAGTTGCCACCGCAGCATCACACCTACTCCATCTACGAGACGCGCGGCAACGTGGGCGACTTCCGCTTTTGCATGCTGCGCAAGATGCTTGCCCCCGAAACGGACATCAACCGCAACGACCACCGCGTCATGGCCATCAAGTACGCCGTCCGCCGCGCCTGCGGAAGCCCGGCACGCTGGTACGGTCTCGAGAACTCGGCCATCATCATCGAGTACGTGCCGCTGTTTGCCCGCATGCGCCCGGCCGTTAAGCTCGTGCGCACCCAGGTGCCGCTCGAGGTTCAGATCGAAGAGGCCGAGGAAATGGAAGTCGATATCTTCTCGGACGACTTGGTCAACGGCAACGAGGCCGGCAAGAGCATGAACGTCGATCCCACCGAGCTGCTCGAGAGCATCGCCGATACGCCCGGGCAACAGCAACTCGACGGACTCGAGAACGAACAACTCAACGACGCCAACTTCTAGCGACGTCACCCATCGACGATAGCGGCCCTGCACCTCACGGGAGATGCAGGGCCGCTTTGCGTTGCAGTAAAGCTAACGGCTACGAACGGCGCGGCTCGGGAACCACGAGCCTATCGGGGCTCGCGCCCTCGGCATCCATCAGGCTCACGTAGCGAATCGACGGATCCCCATACATCGCGTAGTAATAATTGCCCGTGCGCGCGCTAAAGCATCCGGTGTAGATAGTCTTCTCGAACTTGCCATCGCCCATCCTGGACGCCCCCTCAATCATCACCACGCCCTCGAGTGAACGGAACATGCGGACGACGTTTTCGGTCTCGCTCTCCTTTTGCGGGTAATTGGCATTGAGGTACGCCGCCTTTACAAAACGGCTCGGCGAATAGCAATCGCCCGGAATGCCGCGCATGCCGGCACCCGCGCCATAGGGCTTGAGCTCGGCGCCACGCCATGTCGCCGTCTGCGGAAAATCGCTTGTGGCGGTGATATAGGTGCGGAGGTTTTCCATGTGCCACGGGAAGGTCGGCTGGTTGGCAAGGGTGTCGACCGGGTCGTCGTATACATGCAGGCCATCAGCCATCATCTCGACCACGATGCTGCGCTGGCTGTCGCCGATAATCCAATGGAGCAGCGACACGCCCAGCCCCTCTCCTGCAGATTTGGCAACAATCACCGTATCGCGCAGCGCGGCCTCGACCTCGTCGACCGTCGAGAACGTCGCTGCCACCCAGAGGGGAAACTCGTAGGCCGCGATATTGGTCTTGCCGTCGACAGGGTCCTCGGCATACTCGGCATAACCCGGGAAATTGAGGCCCGCCACGGCGAGGCCCGCATCGTTGCCGCAATCGAAGAACATAGGGTAGTTCTTATAATCGATGCACATACCGATCACCGCGTGTGCCGCTGTCGCGTCGTCGATAAACGAATACGGAATGTGAAACCCGCGCGGCATCACGCGAACCTGTTGGCCGTAGTCAAAGCTCCAGTCGAGGTTGCGGCCCAGATACATGTGGCCAGAATTATCGGTAAATCGAATACTCGTACACATAGCGCCTCCTAGCTTTACGTTCTTGCTAATTTCATTGTCTCCAAACAAAAAGGCGCTAAACACAAAAGCCCGGACATGACAACAACGTCATGCCCGGGCTATTCAAGCAGGATAAACTCAACCAAGTTAACCCCGCAGGTCGTCTAAGGGGTCAAAGTGCCGCAGATTGCCACGAAAGAGGAGCGAAGCGTACTTAAGGTACGCGAGCGACGATTGAGCGGCAAGGTGCGGTGCTTTGATCCCCTTAGACCAACTTGCCGAGACAGTGGTCGATCATATGCTGGATCATCTGTGCCTCAAAGCCCGCGTAGTCGCGACGGCACTCCTTCATCTTGCCGTCGACGATCTGGTCAAAGGCAACCTTGCACTTGATGTAGCGCGTGGACTTGGTGATCTCCTCGTGCGTCAGGCAGCTCTCCTCCATCTTGCTGGCGCCCAGGCCAAACACCAGACGGGGGTTGTAGAGCACGTGGGGCTCGCCGGCATCGTCCAGGTAGACGCAAACCTTCTTGGTAACGCCAATCTGGTTGGCGGCAAGGCAGCCGGCATCGTCGAGCGACTTGATGGTATCGATCAGGTCCTGTGCCACCGACTCGTCCTCGACGGTCGCGACCTCGCAACGCTGGGACAGAATAGCCTCGTCGTGGCAGAGCTCTTTAATCATACGTTCCTCCATAGGGGTCGTTGTAACTGCTTAAGTATACGGTACCCACACATTTTCATGCGGAAAATACCGCCCGTCCGCTACAAAGCGCCGAACATCAACATGTGAGAACAGCAAGGTTGTAAAGGCGATATAGTAAATGAGTTCGTGTCAATCGGCCTAAACTCGGGGCCGAACAAGGAAAGGGTATGCATGGACGAACTTTTTCACGTCAGTGAGCGCAAGTCCACAATCGGGACCGAACTCCGCGCTGGACTGACAACGTTCCTGGCGATGGCCTACATCATTGCTGTCAACCCCGCGGTGCTCTCGGGCGCCGGCATCGATGCGGGAGCGCTCGCCTGCGCCACTTGCCTGGGCGCCGGCATCATGACCATCTGCATGGGCATCTTCGCCAACCGCCCGCTCGCCTGCGCTTCGGGCCTGGGCATCAACGCTATGATCGCGGGCATCGCCACCACCATGTGCGGCGGTGACTGGCACGTGGCCATGAGCGTTATCTTCCTCGAGGGTATCGTCATCTTGCTGCTCGTCCTGTGCGGCCTGCGCGAGGCCATTATGGACGCCATCCCCGTGGTCCTGCGCCACGCCATCTCGGTTGGCTTGGGCCTGTTCATCGCCATGATCGGCCTGTGCGACGCCGGCATCATCACCGCTGGCGCCGGTACGCTCGTCGGCCTGGGCGACATCGCCTCCCCCACCTTTATCGTCGGTATCATCTCCATCATCGTGACGGTTGCCCTGGCTTCCCGCAACGTGCCGGGCTCGCTGCTCATCGGCATCATCGTCGCCGTTATCGCCGGCATCCCGCTGGGCGTCACCCACGCCCCCGAGGGCCTCATCGCACCGCTCGACTTCTCGACCTTTGGTGCCCCGTTTGCCAGCACCGCCGACGGCAACATGGCCATCGTGAAGGTTCTGACCGACCCGATGCTGCTCGTCGTTGCCTTCTCGCTGCTCATGAGTGACTTCTTCGACACCATGGGCACCGCGATGGCCGTCGCCAAGCAGGGCGAGTTCTTGACCGAGGACGGCAATGTCGAGGACATCCGTCCCATCCTGGTCGTCGACTCCGTGGCCGCTGCTGCCGGTGGCTTTATGGGCGTCTCCTCCATCACCACCTTCGTCGAGTCCACCTCTGGCGCTGCCGACGGTGGCCGCACGGGTCTCACCTCCGTCACCACCGGCGTGCTGTTCATTCTCGCCGCGTTCTTCTCCCCCATCGTCACCATCGTTTCCAGCGCCGCCACCTGCGGTGCTCTGGTCTACGTCGGCTACCTCATGATGAGCGAGGCCTCCGAGATCGACTGGTCCGACGTGTCGCAGGGTTTCCCGGCGTTCATGATTGTCGCCGGCGTGCCCTTCACCTACTCCATCTCTGCCGGCATCGGTCTGGGCTTTATCGCCTACGTAGTCGTCGCGCTCTTTAAGGGCGAGGCTTCCAAGATCAAGCCGCTCATGTGGATCGCAGCCCTCGCCTTCCTCGTCTACTTCTTTGTAGCGTAGCGGCAAAGCTGCCAAAGCAGAACACCAAAGCGCGGAGTCGCATCGAGCGGCTCCGCGCTTTTCTTTTAAGTCCAGGCAACGCACGGACGCGCGATATATTGCTTCCCGAGTTTTGGACATTTTGCCCTCCAAACGGCACTACCGCCGGCTACATCCTGCAGATATGCTGGGCGTAATCGCATAGGCCCTATGAGGATGGGAGTAACCATGGCCGCCTTGTTCACAACCCCCAAGCGCAATGACAAAACCTCTGGAGCCCATTTTGTCGAGCCCGACGTGTGCCGTCGCACGCTGCTCGCACACGGCAGCTGGCGCCGCGTGACGCGCCGCATCGTTGTAGGCGCCGTATGCGCGCTTACGGTAAGCTCGCTGCTCATGCCAAGCGTCTCGCTCGCGGCCGAGTGGGTGGACGTTGGCGGCGTCCGCCACGAAGCGGCCGCGGGGCCCACGGGAGACGCTGCCGGCACCTGGTCATGGGATGGCGCCGACGACATGAGGCTCAACGGCTATGACGGCGGTGCGATCCAGGCTGCAGGTAAGCTCAACATTGCCTACGAGGGCAAAAACACCGTGAAAACCGAGCCCGATTACACTGGAGCCGCCATCAAGGCACAGGATGGCACTAACCAGAAGGCAGAGCTGAACATAACGAGCTCGAAGAGCTCGGATGAGCTCAATGTGACAGCCGAGGCCGATGCAATTAAATCCACAGGCGACCTCTCCATTTCTGGCCCAGGCACTGTGAACACCACAAGCACTTCTTCCGACGGAATTGAGGCAAAGGGCGATCTCTCTATCACGGGCTCGGGCACCGTGAATGCTATGGGCGGCACCGAAGGCATCCAATCCAAGGGCGAGACCACCATCGATTCCTCTGGCACAGTGATCGCTAAAGGAGGCGAAGGCTACGGCATCGCCGCGGGCAGTGACCTCATCATCAAAGGCGGTGGCAAGGTAGAAGCAAGCTCTATCTCTATAGAAGAAGAAGCAGCGATTTGGGCTAAAGACGGCATCAACATCTCGGACGGCAGCCAGGTTAAGGCAAACGCCGAGGGATATCTTGCCGTCGACACTGAGGGCAGTCTCGCGGTCACGAACGCCTCCCTTGACGCAAGCGGTGTTGAATATGGTGTCTATGCCTACAAGGGCGTTACGCTCGATCACGCGACCGTGACGGTCCGTACCAGCGCGAACGGCGGCCAGGCCATCGCCCTCATCACTGACGGGGGCGACATCGACATCAAGAACGGTTCCATCGTGGACGCGTTCGCGGAAGGCAAATTCTCGGTTGCAATCTCTACCAGAAACCACCAGCCATACGTCGCTGGCGGCCATATCTACATCAGCGACTCCGTTGTTAAGGCTATAGCCCGCTATGTCGAGACCGGTGGCGATGGCCCCGACCACTACAGTGGAGACCAGGACGGCGAGACCATCCCTGAGCCTAGGGGTCTGAACATCGGTATCTTCGCCCAGACCTACGAGGGCATCACGCCCGCGAGTATCTCGATCGTCCGCAGCAAGGTCACGGCCGAGGGAGACACGGCGGCAATCTTCGCCCTTGCCACAAGCGAGGACGGCAAGGCGATCGGCACCATCAAGATCGAAGGCGCTGCCGTCCAGACGCCCACAGGCGGCAAGATCATTGACTATAGCAACAGGGAAGCACTCGACGACGGCATCGTCTACGATATGGGTCAAACCATCGGCACGGGCGACGCTGTGATCAACTCCCCCTATGACGCCGCTGTCGCCAAGAGCACGGTCATCGCGCCTCCCGAGGAGATCAAACCCGAGGAGAAGCCAAGCGAGACCAAGCCCGAGGGCTCCAAGTCCGAGGGCACGAAGACGACCAAGACCGTTGCAGTTGCAGCCACGGGGGCCAAGACCACCGGCAAGCTCGCGGCAACCGGCGACGCCTCGAGCGCAGCCATCGTGGCAGCCGCCCTTGCGGGAACAGCCGCCATCGCCGCAGGCGCCGTGGTGAGCCGCAAGCGCTCGTAAACACTTTTTCGCACGGGACGGGTGGATCGCGGCCCTTGCCTTCCTCGTCTACTTCTTCGTAGCGTAAGGGCAAGGCTGCAAAAGCTGAACAATAAAGCGCGGAGTCGCCATGCGGCCCCGCGCTTTTCTTTTAGCGCCGGTCCCTGCGCCGGCGTGCGGCCTATTTCTCCCCCATTTGGCCATTTTGCCCTCCAAACGGCACTACCGCCGGCAACATCCAGCAGATACGCTGAATCTAGTCGTATAGGCCCTATGAGAACGGGAGCAACCATGGCAGCCTTGTTCACGACCCCCAAACGCAATGACACTACCGCCGGAACCCATGTTGCCGAACCCGACGTTCGCCGTCGCATAGGACTCGCGCACGGCAGCTGGCGCCGCGTGACGCGCCGCATCGTCGCGGGCGCCCTGTGCGCGCTCACGGTGAGCTCGCTGCTCATGCCGAGCGTCTCGCTCGCAGCGGAATGGGTCAAGGTCGGCGGCAACAAGTACAACACCGCGGCGAGCGACGAGGCCGGTACCTGGTCGTGGGACGGCGCCGACGACTTGAAGCTCAACAACTATAACGGCGGCGAGATCCAGGCCGCAGGCAAGCTCAACGTGAATTACTCGGGAACCAACATCGTCACTGCCGAATGGATCGAAAGCATCAACGTTTCTCATGGCACTAACGAGAATGCCGAGCTCAATATCCAAGGCGACGAGGGCGGCACGCTCAGCGTGACATCTACTGAGGACGCTATCCTCTCCACGGGTAATATCAACATCGACGGAGCCGGATCCGTCAACGCCACGAGCACTGGGTTTGATGCCATCAATGCCGGAGGTGATCTCGCTATCAAAGGTTCGGGCAACGTCAACGCCACGGGTGCATCGGATGGCATCAGGGCAAACGGCAATATCACGATTGACGACAGCGGAGCCGTCACCGCCAGGGCTACCAAGGACAAGGGTATTGGAGCCGACAAGAACCTCACCATCAAGGGTGGCGGGACGGTCGAGGCAAGCTCAGCCGATGGTGAGGCCCTTTGGAGCGGCGGCAATATCAACATCTCGGACGGCAGCCAGGTCAAGGCAAGCTCCGAGAAAGATGCTGCCGTCGAGGCCAAGGGCAGCCTCGCAGCCACAAACGCCTCCCTCAACGTAAACGGTGTTGAATATGGCGTCTATGCCCACAAGGGCATCACCCTCGATCATGCAAACGTGACGGTCCGTGCAAGTAAAGGCAGATACGGTGGCGCCAACGCCCTCTTCACCTACCAGGACGACATCGTCGTCAAGAACGGCTCCACCGTGGACGCATTTGCGGAAGGCGAGGTTTCGGCTGCATTCTCCACCAGAAACGATCGACCCAACGAGAAGGGCGGCCACATCTACATCAGCGACTCCGTTGTCAAGGCCATAGCCCGCTATGTCGAGAACGGCGACGGCCCCATCCCCTACAGCGAAAACCAAGATGGCGAGACGAGGCGCGAACCCCAAGGCGAGAACATCGGCATCATCGCCCAGACCAGCGAGGGCGTCACACCCGCAGTCATCTCGATCATCCGCAGCAAGGTAACGGCCGAAGGAGATACAGCGGCAATCTTTGCCCGTGCCATGAGCGCTGACGGCAAGACAATCGGCACCATCAAGATTGAGAACGCCGCCATCCAGACGCCCGAAGGCGGCAAGGTCATTGACTATCGCAAGCTCCGTGACGGCATCTACGAGGCAGGCCAAGCCATCGGCACGGGCGACGCCACGGTCGACTCCCTCTATATCAAAGCAGTCGCCAAAAGTACGGCCATCGCACCTCCCGAGGTAGCCAAGCCGGAAGACCCCAAGCCCGACGAGACCAAGCCCGCAGAAAGCAAGCCCGCGGAGTCCAAGCAGAACCCCAAGCCTGAGGGCTCAAAGCCGACCAAGGCCGTTGCGGCTTCAACCACGAAAGCCAAGACTACCGGCGTGCTCGCGGCAACCGGCGACACCTCGGGTGCGGCCATCGTGGCAACCGTCCTTGCGGGAACAGCCGCTATCGCCGCAGGCACCATGGCGAGCCGTAAGCGTTCTTAGACGCCTCTGCGCACATGGCAGCTCCCGCGAAGGCCCCGAGCCCCAGCACCGTTTAACAACGCCACCGCCGAGCTCCCCTCCGGCGGTGGCGTTTTCCATATGCGTCCGCAGGGGATGCACGAGATTGTCTTTGGTCTAGCCCAACCGGCATACGCTGGCGTGCGACAATTGGGGCTGCCGATATCACAACACTGAGAGAAGCCCGTCATGGAAGCGCATCAAAAGCAGATAACCGTTTATTCGAATCATACGGAAAGCGCGCCTGTCATCTACCTTCCTGTGGTCGTGGGCGACGGCAGCGAGGTTTATAAGTGTTGCCGAGAGCTCGACTGTCCACCATTCACCCTTGTCGCCATTGGCGGGCTCGATTGGAATCGCGAGCTGAGCCCTTGGGCATGCGACGGGACCGTACGCGATGCCGAGCCTTTCGGAGGCCAAGCTGCCGGTTTTCTTGATGAGCTGCTGAATCAGATAATCCCCCAGGTCGAGTCGTCGCTTCCTCGGCCGCCCACCTGGCGCGGCATTGCCGGCTACTCGCTGGCAGGCCTCTTTTCGCTTTGGGCTCTCTGGCAAACCGATGTCTTTGGCCGCGCGGCGAGCGCATCGGGGTCGCTGTGGTTTCCCGACTTTGTCGACCGTGCCAGCACGACCCCTTTTGCCGGCAGCCCGCAAGCCGTCTATCTGTCACTCGGCAAAAAGGAAACCAAGACGCCCAACCGCATGATGAGACACGTACTCGACGACACACGCGCAATGGAAGAGCTACTCATCGAGCGCGGCATCCCAACAACGATGGAACTCAACCCCGGCAACCACTTTGCCCAAACCGATCTGCGCATGGCCCGCGGCATACGCTGGATCCTTGCGCACTAAAAAGCCGGCCATGCGCATCGGACGCATGACCGGCTTATTTAACTGACTTGGGCACAACCGCTATTCGGCAGTCTCCTCGAGTTCCGAGACATCGAACTCAAAATCATTGCCGGGCAGAATTGCGTTGAGCACGATGCCAACCAGCGAGCCCACTGCAAGGCCGGAAAGCGAAATCGTCACGCCGCCCAGCTCAAGCACGATGGCACCGGCGGTGCTGTAGGCAATGCCGAGTGAAAGCACGAGCACCAGAGCCGCCACCAGCACATTGCGGTTGTTCTGGAAATCGACCTGGTTCTCAATGAGGTTGCGCACGCCTACGGCACTGATCATGCCGTAGAGCACAAGCGACACGCCGCCGATTACACACGCCGGCATGGCGGCAATCACGGCAGCGAACTTGGGGCAGAACGAAAGCACGATAGCGCAGCACGCGGCAATGCGAATCACGCGCGGGTCAAACACACGCGTCAGGGCAAGCACGCCGGTGTTCTCGCCATACGTGGTGTTGGCCGGAGCGCCAAAGAGCGAAGCCAGAATCGTGGCGAGTCCATCGCCGAGCAGCGTGCGATGCAGGCCGGGATCGGCAATGTAGTTACGCTCGCAGGTGGAGCCAATAGCGGAGATATCACCGATATGCTCGATCATGGTTGCAAAGGCCAACGGCATGATGGTGATGATGGCGGTCGTGGCAAGGCCGCTATCGAACTGCGGCCCAAAGAGCGCAAACACGGTGTTGTCCCACACGATGGGAAGACCGACCCACGGCGCGGCGGCAACGCCCGAAAAATCGACCTCACCCAACGCGGCGGCAACGGCATAGCTCACCACGACGCCCAGCAGGATCGGCACGATCTTAACCATGCCGCGACCCCAAATGTTGCAGATCACGATAACGGCAACGGCAATAACAGCCACAAGCCAGTTGGTCTGGCAGTTGGCAATAGCGGAGCTCGCCAGAATCAAGCCGATGGAAATGACGATGGGGCCCGTCACTACCGGCGGGAAGAAGCGCATGACGCGCTTGGCACCAAAGGCGCGGAACAGGGCCGCCAGCACCGGATAGAGTAGACCGGCGCAGGCTACGCCCAGGCAGGCGTAGGGCAATAGCTCGGCCTCGCCGTTGGGCGCGATTGCGGCATAGCCTGCGATAAAGGCAAACGATGAGCCCAAAAATGCCGGCACCTTACCGCGCGACAAGAAGTGGAACAGCAGCGTGCCCAAGCCGGCAAACAAAAGCGTCGCCGAAACCGAGAGACCGGTGAGCACGGGCACCAGCACGGTGGCGCCAAACATGGCAAACAGGTGCTGTAGGCCGAGCAGGAACATGCGCGGGCGGCCGAGCGACGATGCGTCGTAGATGGCATCGCTGACGGCGGACGTCGAGGACTGGGACATGGATGTCCTTTCGAATGGAAGGGCGATCAGGCATATCGGATAACCTGCCCGAACGATACGATCCGAACCATTGTACGCGATACACTATGCCTCGCACGCGCCGCCACCTGCAAACACTAGCGCTATTTCCAAACGCGCTCGGCAATGCGCTTGACCAGCGCGATCTTTGCCCATTGCTCATCCTCGGTCAGCTTGTTGCCAATCTCGCAGCTGGCAAAGCCGCACTGAGGCGACAGATACAGGTTCTCGAGCGGCACGTACTTTGCGGCTTCACGGATGCGCTCGACGATAACATCCTCGTTCTCGAGCTCTGCCGCCTTGGTGGTTACCAAGCCCAGCACGACCTTCTTGCCCGGGGCAACGTACTTGAGCGGCTCAAAACCGCCGGCGCGCGGCGTATCGAACTCCAGGTAAAATGCATCGACATCCTCGTTTGCGAACAGGTACGGCGCGATGGGGTCATAGCCGCCCTCGAAGGCATAGGTGGAGTGGTAGTTGCCGCGGCACACATGCGTGTTGATGACCAGATCGTCGGGCTTGTCCGCGATGGCGGCATTGTTGAGCGCCACGCCCAGCTCGCTTACCTTTTGCAGGTCGACCGGGCTCATGCCGGTTTTGGCGACAAAATCGGTGTCGCAGTAGATGCCCCAGGTGCAGTCATCAAACTGGATGTTGCGGCAGCCTGCTGCGTACAGGTCGGCGATCACCGTGCGATAAGCGGCTGCGATGGCGTCGGCAAGTTCCTCATCGGTCTTATAGACAGCGCGCAGGCTCTCCTGCTGGCCGTCGCAGCGGTCGAGCGTGACTTCGGAGAACGTCTGGATCGGCGCCGGAATGGTTTGCCGCGCGACCTGGCCCTCCCCCTCGAGCGCCTTGACAAATTTAAAGTGCTCGACGAACGGATGGTTCTCGCCGCTAATGGGGCCGGTTACCACGGCGGTGTCGGCTGTGGTCTCCTCGTCGTGGAACATATAGCCCGTACGCGAGGTACGGCGTTCAATGCCGTTGAGCCCCCACATAAAGTCGAGGTGCCAGTAACTGCGGCGAAACTCGCCATCGGTAATCACCTGCAGGCCAGCGGACTTTTGCTTGTCCACCAGGTCGCGAATGGCCTCATCCTCGACGGCCTTAAGGCCGGCGGCGTCGAGTGTGCCCGCAGCATAGGCGGCACGGGCGTCCTTTACGGCCTGTGGACGAAGAAAGCTGCCGACGATATCGGCGCGAAACGGCGCGTTCAGCGTGGTTAAAGCACTCATAGATATCTCCCTTTGCATTGGTTGCTTTACTGGGACAAAGTATGAGCGCTCATATAGCCATCGTAAAATATACGTTTATAACAGTTTGATATAGATGCTTCCTATATCAGTTGGGACTGCCATGAAGAGATTTGACCTGTACAGGACGCAGCAGTCTAGATATGCTGACGGATCGCATCGATATAGGCTTGGCCATAGCGCGTGAGCGTCGTGTTTTTGCGCGTGATGATACCAATCTCCATGTACTCGTCCACATCGAGCGGAATGGAGATAATACCTGGACCGTTGAGCTCGTGGCTGATCACGCCCGAACACACCGTGTAGCCGTTGAGGCCCATGGCCAGGTTGAACAGTGTCGCACGGTCACGCACGCGGATATTCTTGCGGCGCTCAAAGGTCGAGGTCAGTTCCTCGGAATAGTAGAACGAGTTATAACTGCCCTGCTCATAGGACAAGAACGGGTAGTCTTCCAAGTCCTCGAGCGTCACGCTGGAGCGACCCGCCAGCGGATGGTCGGCGCACACAAAAACGTGCGGCGCGGCGCAGAAGAGTCCCTCGAATACGAGCTCGTTGGCGGCGAGCATACGCTCGATAACCTCGCGGTTATGCTCGGATAAGTACAGGATGCCCAGCTCGCTTTTCATATGCGCGACGTCCTCGATAATCTCGTGAGTCTGCTCCTCGCGCAGGGTAAAGTCGTAGCGCGCGGCATCGAACTCGCGGATCACATCGACAAACGCATTAACGGCAAAGGAATAATGCTGGCAGCTCACACTAAAGTGCGGCACCTGCTCGGACGCGCCCTTGTACTTGCCTTCGAGCAGATCGGCCTGGTCGAGCACCTGGCGCGCGTAGCCCAAGAAGGTCTCGCCCTCCTCGGACACAACGACACCCTTGTTGGTGCGCTCAAAGATATGCACACCCATCTCGTTTTCGAGATCGCGGATTGACGCGGTAATCGAAGGCTGCGACACAAAGAGCCGGCGCGAGGCCTCGGTGATGCTGCCGCATTCGGCAACTTTGACGACATACCTGAGCTGCTGAAGCTTCATAGCTTTCTCCCTAGACGTTCGTGGCGCCAAGACCCGCCGCGTCCACCTGGCGCATAAACGACGGCATCTTCCCCGTCGCGGCGCAGGCGGCAATCTGATGCAGGGCCTCGGCGACCGCATCATCTGCCGCAGCGCCGATATGCCAGCGTGCGGCAGCCGTGACAGCCTCGTTGGCATTGGCGACTGCAACGGAGTTGGGAACGGCATCGATCATGGGCAAATCGTTATCGGAATCGCCAAATACGGCCACCTCGTCGGACGTCAGGCCCAAAGCGCGCGCCAGCTCCAGCGTAGCGCAACCCTTGTCCCAACCGGCCGGAAGGATGTCAAACAGGCGCACACGGTTGTTGGGGAACACAAGCGAGAGTTCCGGCACCGCAGCGGCAACGCGCTCGCGTAGCTCCGCGAGTTCCTCACGCGAACGGGCACTCCAAATATTCGCCTTGTATACCGGGGCATCATCGACAACAGGACGACACGGGGCCTCTTCGCCCTTGAGCCACGCATTACCGCCCGACTCCATGGCGCGACAAACGCGCTCAGGATCGCTCGTCACGCAGTGGGCATCGTTATTCCAAAAGTCATCACCCAGGCTATAGACCTTCAGATAGGTATCGTCGGTCTCTTGCTCCAGATAGTCGGCCAAACGCATCAGAGCATCGTTGTCGATTGCGTGCGAGGCGACTACTTCGCCGCCGACAAACATCACCTGGCCGTTACAGAACGCGCCAGTCGAAAAACACTCGGAACGGTTTTTGAACATCCAGCCCATCGCGGACGGCTGGCGACCCGAAACCGGGCCAAAGTGCAGACCCGCCGCCTGCATGGCATGAATGCCCTCAATGGCGTAGTCGCTGGCGCCGTCATGCCCGGCCGGAATCAGCGTATCGTCCATATCGGTCAGCACAAGTTTGATCATGAGGTCCCCATTCGTATCGGTCCTACCTATTGTAACGACCTGCCAAAATAAACCTGTCCCTTTTTGGCAGGTGCGTTAGTATAGGGAACAACAGATTCGATGCGGGAGTGCCGGCGGTGCAAACCACAAGGCTGAGAGGGCATAGGGCCCAATCCTTTGAACCTGTCAGTTAATGCTGGCGTAGGGAGCATGCCGCCTTTACAGGGGCGCTGTCTATGCACAGCGCCCCTTTTCTATGCCAAGGAGGCATGTGCAGTGATTGATTCGGAACAGCTTAAGCAACATGTGGTCAAGGCCGTGGAGGAGATTCGCGCCACCAATCCGATGGCCGGCTCCATCACCAACACGGTGACGATCGACTTTGTCGCCAACGCGCAGCTCGCCGTGGGCGGATCGGCCGCCATGGTCTATCTGCCTGACGAGGGCGAGGCACTCGTTGCCGGCGGCGCCATCTATCTCAACATGGGCACGCTCTTCCCCATCTACGAGCAGACGATTCCCCGCGCGGCCAAGGCGGCACACGACGCCGGCAAGCCCTGGGTGCTCGATCCGGTGGGCCTGGGCATCGGCAGCCTGCGCACCCAGCTGGTAAACGAGCTCAAGCAGTACAAGCCCGCCATCGTACGCGGCAACGCCTCCGAGATCATCGCGCTCGCCGGCCTGTGGGGCCTTGAGGGCGAGGCGGCTGATCTGAGCCGCGTGCGCGGTGTCGATACCACCGACACGGTCGACGCCGCCCGCGATGCTGCCGTGGCGCTCGCTCGCTACACCGGCGGCGCCGTAGTGGTCTCGGGCGAAGTCGACCTGATCACCGACGGCACGACGGTGGCCAAGTCCCACGGCGGCAGCCCGCTCATGTCCAAGATCACCGGCTGCGGCTGCTCGCAGGGCGGCGTGCTGGCCGTGTACGCCTGCGCCGCCGACCCGTTTACGGCAGCCGTCTGCGGCACCGCCGTCTACAACGTAGCCGGCACGCGTGCCGCCGCCGTCGCCGATGCCCCGGCGAGCTTTAAGGTCGCCTTTATCGACGAGCTCTACCGCGCAACCGCCCAAGACATCGCCGATAACCAACTCGAGCTCGAGGAGGCATAAGCCATGTCCGAGCCTGCAACCAATACCGGCATGAACACGCTCGTCGCTGTGGCCATCGCCCCGTGCGGCACCGGCGATGAGCTGTCCGCCGAGGTCGCCGAGGTCGTGCGCGTCATTCGCGAGAGCGGCCTTCCCAACCGCACCACCTCGATGTTCACCGAGATCGAGGGCGACTGGGATGAGGTCATGCAGGTCGTGCGCGACGCAACCTTTGTGTTGGCGAGCAAGGGCATCCGCACCGAAGTCGTGCTCAAGGCCGATATTCGACCCGGATTTACCGACACCATGACCGGCAAACTCGAGCGCATGGAAGCACAGATCAAGAAGCAGGAGGAAGCACGATGAGCATCCGCGACAACCTTGATATCTCGGCCTATCTGGTACTCGGCCCCGAAAACACGCTGGGACGTCCCGTGGGCGATGTGGTGGCCCAGGCGCTCGACGCAGGCTTTACCTGCATCCAGGTGCGCTCCAAGGTGGCAAGCGCCCGCGAGATCATTGCGCTGACCGGCGACGCCGCGCAGGCAATCGCACAGGCCGGCAAGACCGGTCAGGTCGCCCTGTTGATCGACGACCGCCTGGACTGCGTACTCGCCGCGCGCGAGCAGGGTATTGCTGTCGATGGCGTGCATGTAGGCCAGAGCGATATTCCCGTCGAGGTCTGCCGCAAACTATTGGGCCCCGATGCCATCGTGGGCCTTTCGGCCCGCTGCGAGGAGATGCTCGAGTACGTCAAGACCGCCGACATGAGTCTGGTCGACTACCTGGGCATCGGCCCGCTCCACGAGACCGAGACCAAGCGCGATTGCGGACGCGCGGCCGACGGCTCCATCATCACCAAAAGCTTTGAGGACCTGGCCGCACTCCACGCGGCAAGCCCCGTGCCCATCGTGGTGGGCGGCGGCGTTAAGACGGCCGACCTGCCGCAGCTCAAGGCCACCGGCGTCGATGGCTTCTTTGTGGTGAGCGCCGTCTGCAGTGCCGACGACCCCCACGCCGCCGCCAAGGAGCTCGTCGATACCTGGCAGCAGGCGTAAGTCTAGGCCGAGCAGCTGATTCGCAGCCTCATATCTTCAGCAATGGAAAGCGCATCCCAGTTTGGGTCTCCATTCCGGGATGCGCTTTCCGCCGAGATGGAGGCAGCAGCCTCTACCCTGCCAGATATGCCTCCAGTGCCGGCAAGGTCGCCTCCGCATCTCGACGACCGATCTGATAGATGCGCTCGAGCTCATCCGGTTCGCGGCACAGCGACGGCACCTTCACCGATTCGCTCGGCCGCACCACAAAGATTTCGCCGGCAGCCTCGCGACGTGCCAAGTCATCGAGCGTGGCATTGTAGACCTCATGCCGATGCTCAAGCGCTGCGACAAACTCCGGATAGTGACGGAACACGCGACGCAGCATGGGCATTACGCTGTTGGGCTGCTTCACAAAGCCCGCCGGCTGCGTGAGCACCACGATATTGCGGTCATACCCCTGCGCAAACAGCCATGCACTGGGAATAGAATCAGCCACGCCACCATCCAGATACTTATGCCCGTCAATAGCAACGGGACGCGTCGCCACGGGAATCGCCGACGATGCCCGGATCCACTCGATATCCCTCTCGTCGCCATAGGGCAGGTCGTGGTAGACGGCCTTGCCCGTCTCGATATCGGTGCACACGCACGTAAACCGCATGGGACAGGCGCGATACGCCTCCAAGTCAATGGGATCGCGCTCGATAGGCACCTCGTGATAGGCAAAATCGGCATTGAACATGTCGCCGGTCCGCAGCCAGCTTGCTACACCCGCATAGCGCTTGTCGGCACAATAGGCCTTGTTGTAGCGAATGGCGCGTCCGATCTGCCGCGATTTAAAGTTGTAGCCAAACGCCGCGCCCGCCGAGACACCCACCATATGGTCGCAGGTCAAACCGTGCTCCATCCAAACGTCGAGCACGCCCGCCGTATACATACCGCGGTAGCCGCCTCCCTCGAGCGCGAGCCCCACCGTGCGCGTCGTATCCGGCTGTGCCATGCGACCATCTCCGTTCCTGCGTTTAAAACCGGGACAAGTATACCCGTCAACATATATCGTCTCAGTCGCATTTTTATCGGACATCGCATCGTCGCGCTACCATTTGTCGAATAATAGCCGCCCACAGCATGTGCACCCATATATAATTCTGCACTGTTGTTTATACTACTCAGCAGTAATCAACAGCGAACATTAGCCGGTAAATTAACCCAACAACGCAGCGAGGCGGGGCCTGGATACACGCAAAGCGCCGAACAACAACGCGTGTGCACAACGAGCTCGCCCGACGCAATTCGCCCGACCTCAGAAAGCCGCTTACGACATGGATACTGTCAGCAATTACACCGAAACGCTCGAAAAGACCGTTCGCGACCTTCTCGAGCGCCAGGATGATCTGATTAGGACTGCCTTTACCGACCAGCTTACCGGGCTTGGCAACCGTGGCGGCTTTGCCCGTTCCCTCGAGGAGCTCTGGGAGCAGGACACCCCCGTTACCATGGCGTTCATCGATATCGACAATCTCAAGCACTGCAACGACGTCTTTGGGCATGACGAGGGCAACCGCTATATCTTGCAGGTAAGCCTCTATCTCAAGCTGTATATGAAAGTGGACGAGGCGGCGTTTCGCATAGGCGGCGACGAGTTTGCCATCCTGTCTACGATTGCAACCGAGAACGACCTCGCCGAACGTCTGGAACACTGCCGAACGATCCTGCTCAAAAACAACGATTCCGAGATGCCCCACTCGTTTAGCTATGGAGTGTCGCATGCCGACCCCGCCCTGGGCGAAGCCACCAACCGTATGACGCTCGATGCCGACCATCGCATGTACGACTACAAGTTACGTCATGCCGTGCACCTCGATCGACGCAATATCACGCAAGTCCACGCCGACGACTTCGAAATAAGCGATCGTATTTTCGACGCCTTTTCGATGCTCAACGAAGGTCGTTATTTCTTTATCGAGAACTTGGACAAACATCGCACCCTTTGGTCACAAGGTGCCTTGCGCGATCTTGGCCTTCCCTCAGAGCACATAGACAACTGTCGCGATTACTGGAAAACGCGCGTCCATCCCGACGACCTTGAGGCCTACATCAACGACATCGACCAGGTCTATAACGGCACCAAGCACCGTCGCGTCATGCAGTATCGTGTGCGCAACGCCGTCGGCGACTACGCCCTTTGCCGTGCTCGCGGATTTCGTATCGACGGCGACGGAAATGTCCCCTCGCTCTATGTCGGCGAGCTCGTCAACCACTCACTTGCCGAAACCGTCGACGCCGCCACAGGCCTCGGAACGCAGCGCATGCTGGTCAATGCCATCGATACCTGCCGCCTCGACCGTTGCAAGACAGGGCTTATAGCGGTGCGCGTTCGTGGCACGACAAAGCTCAACGAGCTCTACGGGGCCGAGGCTGTCGACAACATGCTTGCCGAATACGCGGGCCGCATGCTGTCGATCACCCGCGGCAGGAGCCGGGTCTACCGTTCACGAAGCGTCCAGTTTGTCGTGCTCAGCAACGATTTGGACCACGAGGCATTCGAGCAACTGACCCGCCACCTTAAAGAGGCCGTTTTCGCTCCTGTGCAAATCGCAGGCGACACCATTGCTCCCGTCTGTCTTGTCGTCCCAACCTTTTACGAACGCCTGGACTCCCAAGCATCGACTGTTTTGGGCGAACTCGATCGTCGCCTTCGCACAGCTGGCGGGCTTGTCCCCAACGACAGTCTGCCCATACCCGAGATGGAACGCAAAGGCGCCGTCGCCGAGCACCTCGACATGCTCACAGGCCTCTACCGCCCCAGCGAGTTTATGCGCCGTGCCAATGCCTTCATCAAGGCAAGGCGCGACGGCGCTTGGTGTATCGCCACCGTCGACATGGACCACATGCGCCTATTTAACGAATGGTATGGACAGGCCGAAGGCGACCGTATGCTTGCCGATGTGGGCACGGTGCTCAAGGATATCGAGAACGCCAACATGGGCGTCGCGGGATACTGGGGGCAAGACGACTTTTGCGTACTCATCCCTTTTAAGCACATCACCGTCCATCAAATCTACAACCGCGTTCGCGAGGCCGTAGCCAGACATGATGATGGCGTAGGCTTCTGGCCGTCCATGGGCGTTTACCCCATCGACTCCAATGAGGAAATCACTATCGACGCGCAGGCCAAGGCCATGTTTACCAATCGACGCGCCAAAAACGACTTTAAGGAGCGCATTGCCGTTTTCCGCCCCGAGGAATATGAGCATGAGGTTGCGTTCCACCACACGCTAACCGAGTTCCAGTATGCGCTCTCAAACGGCCGCATCACGTACTACCTGCAGCCCCAGGTCGACATGGAAACCGGCGAGATCATTGGCGCCGAGGCACTCACGCGCTGGATTGACAAGGACGGTTCTCTCATTTCGCCCGCAACGTTTATCCCCGCACTCGAGGAAAGCGGCTTTGTGGTGACGCTCGACAAGTACATTTGGCAGGGTGTCGCCTCGTGGCTGCGCGAACGCATCAATCGAGGACTTCGCGTGGTTCCGGTTTCGCTTAATGTGTCACGCGTGGATATCCTTGCCTGCGACGTTGCCGAACATATGGGGGCGCTTGCCGCCCAATACAACCTACCGCCCGAGCTCATGCGTATCGAGATCACCGAGACGGCTTATACGGGAGAGTCCGAGGCCGTGGACAAGCTGACGGCTGACCTGCACACCCGCGGCTTCTCGACCTATATGGACGATTTTGGCACCGGCCAGTCCACGCTCGCGATGCTCAAGAACGTCAACGTCGACGTCATCAAGCTCGACCGCGCCTTTGTGCCCACCGACCGCGATCAAGGCCGCAGCACGCAAATCATTTCATCGATGCTCGAAATGGCGCAGTCGCTCCATCTGCCCGTCGTGGCTGAAGGCGTCGAGACAAATGAGCAGGCGAACATGCTACGACAAATGGGCGCCCGCTACGCTCAGGGCTTCCTCTACTACCGCCCCATGCCGGCGAAGAATTTTGAGGCATTGCTCGATGGCGGCAATAACAACTGATACGCTCGCGCGCAAAACGCCGCCGCCGAAGGGAGCATTTGTCCCCATTGGCTAACTTATATCCCCACTTCAAACCAAATTGGGGATATGATACAAACCGTTGTTCCGCCAAGGAGGTTATCCATCATGAACGAGTCATATCGCCTGGGCGAGCAATCGATTATTGCCTATCTTCAGCGACTTGCGAACGGCGTCTCGACCGCCGAACTCGATGTTGCCGCGCTGCCTGCTGAGCTACGCGCCGTTGGTGAGCAACTGCAAAAGACGCATGCCATCCTGCAACAAGAGCGCCAGCTGCTTGAGCGCAACGCCTATATCGATCCGCTCACCAACTTGGGCAACCGCAACGGATTCGACCGTCACGTCGAGCAACTCTGGCGCAAAGGCGATCCCTTCACCTGCGCCTATATTGACATCGACCATCTCAAGCATTGCAATGATAGGTTTGGCCACGCCGAAGGCAATCGCTATATTCTGGGCATCTGCCGCACGCTCTCCGAAACCATGGAGCACGATGAGATGCTGTTCCGTATCGGTGGAGACGAGTTTGTGCTTATCTCGCTCTCCGCAAACGAGACCGAACTCGAGCAGCGCTTGGAGCAGGTACGTGCCGGGCTGATCGAGGCGAGCTCAGGTGGCAAGGCGCCCATGATCGGCAGCTTTAGCTTTGGCTGCTCGCGCGTCGATCCACTTGCTGGCGACACGCGTCGCCAGATGACGATGGATGCCGATCGCAAAATGTATCGCTATAAGCTTGTGCATCGTGTGCAGCAACCGAAAGACGATGACGCGCCGCAACGCCCAATCGTCGATCAGCTTCCCTGCAACGACCGGGTGTTCCAAGCGATCTCCATGAGCTCCGAGACGCGCTATCCGTTTATCCTCAATCTCGATACGGGAGAATCGCAATGGTCGGTTAACGCCGTGCGCGATTTTGACCTGCCCTCCCAGCACCCTTTTAACTCACTCGACATGTGGCTCGCCCGCGTTCATCCCGAGGACCGCGACAACGTACGTGCCGAGCTCGACATGGTGATAAACGGCACGTGGCACTTCCACTACATGCAGTATCGCGTAATGGATGTCACCGGAAAATACGTGCTTTGCGACTGCACGGGCTACCGCTTGGACGGCACCGATACCGAGCCCGGCATGTATGTGGGCATTATCATCAACCGAAGCTTGGCAGATACGACCGATTCCGTGACCGGCTTGGGCGATATTCACGCCCTGGTCAACGCCATTGGCGAAATGCGTCGCGTGGCGCGCAAGGCTGGTTTGATCGCCATCAAAATCGACGATATCGCTCAGGTCAATGCCCGCTTTGGCTTTGATGCGGGCGACCGCGTTTTGGCAGAATGTGCCGCCTGTCTGGTGGAATGCTCGCGCGGTAAGGGTCGTATGTTCCGCTCGACGGGGCCGATGTTCGTGGCTCTTTTCGACGACTTTGATCCCGAAGAAACCGATGCGATTGCAGAGGAAATCGAGCGGTTCCTGGGTTCGCCCGTGCTCTTTGGCCCATTTGAATATCAGCCACCCATTCGCGTGGCCACGCTCCATCTGGACGGCGTCGACCGTCAGCCCGTTTCCATTTTGAACGAGCTCAAAGCGTTGCTCGGGAAAGCCGTGCAGGTGCCAGGCACCAAACTGGATTAGCACCGCGCCCACACCGCCTCCCCCATCGTGCGATAATCCTCTGCAGAAGTCACCGACAGCAGAGGGAGTTTGTGATGAAGGTTCTTTTGGTCAATGGCAGCCCCAAGGCAAACGGCAACACCGCCCGCGCACTCGCCGAGGTCGCCGAGCAACTCAATGCCGAAGGCATTGATACCGAGGTGTTTCAGCTGGGCACCAAGCCCATTCGCGACTGCATTGGCTGTGGTCAGTGCGGCAAGCTCGATTGCCGCTGCACCTTTGACGATGACGTGGTGAACGAGCTGATCGCTGCCGCCGAGCAGGCAGATGGTTTTGTCTTTGGCTCGCCCGTCTACTATGCGCACCCCAGCGGACGCATCCTTTCGGCCCTCGATCGCGCCTTCTATGCCGGCAGCAAAGCCTTTGCACACAAGCCGGGCGCTGCCGTCGCCGTTGCCCGTCGCGGCGGCACGTCGACCACCTTCGACGTGCTCAATAAGTACTTCACCATCAACCAGATGCCCGTGGTTGCTTCCACGTACTGGAACAACGTGTTTGGCGCCATGCCGGGCGAGGCCGCCCAAGACGCCGAGGGCCTGGCCACCATGCGCAACATCGGCAAGAACATGGCCTGGCTCCTGCATTGTATCGAGGCAGGACAGGCCGCCGGCATCGAAGCCCCCGAAGCCGATCGCGAGCGCACCAACTTCATCAGGTAGAACGGCGGAACAAATACATGAACGTGCAAATTTTTGGCACCAAAAAGTCTTTCGATACCAAGAAGGCTCAGCGTTATTTTAAGGAGCGCCGCATTAAGGTGCAGTTTATCGACCTTAAGGAAAAGGAGATGAGCAAGGGCGAGCTCACGAGCGTGATGCAGGCGGTCGGCGGCATCGACAAGCTGCTCAACCCCAAGGCTAAGGACGAGGAGACGCTCGCGCTCATCCAGCACCTCACCCCTAGCCAGCGCTTCGACAAGCTGCTCGAGAACCAGCAGGTCTTGGCCGAGCCCATCGTGCGCAACGGCAAAAAGGCCACCGTCGGTTATTGCCCCGATGTATGGGGAGCCTGGGAGTAGCCTGTGTTATTTGCCGGCGCGTGGGTATAAGAGCAGGCGTTTGGCATATGATTCAACTGTAAGCCATGTCTAACAAAGGAGGGCACATGCCCAACAAACCCGTGAAAATCATCATGCTTACCGGATACCTCGGTGCCGGCAAGACCACGCTGCTCAACCACATCCTCGCTAACGACGGCGGTATCCGCGCCGCCGTGATCGTCAACGATATTGGCGAGATCAATGTGGACGCCAGCCTCATCGCCGACGGCGGCCTTTCCGAGACCGACGACCTCATCCCGCTCACCAACGGCTGCATTTGCTGCACGCTTTCGGACGACCTTGCTAACCAGCTGCAGGGCATCGCCGATTCGGGCAACTTCGATTACATCATCATCGAGGCCTCGGGCATTTGCGAGCCCATCCCCATCGCCTACACCATCTCGAGCTTCTGCGACGAGGCCAAGGTGGGCGGCGAGCCTAAGCTCGCGCTCGACAACATCGTGGCCGTGGTCGACTGTGCCCGCATGTACGACGAGTTCAACGGCGGTCGCGACCTGCTGGCTGAGGATATCGACGAGGACGACATCGAGAGCCTGCTCATCCAGCAGATCGAGTTCTGCTCCACGCTGATCCTCAACAAGACCGATACCGTGAGCCCTGAGCAGATCGCCGAGCTCAAGGCCATCGTGCGCAGCCTGCAGAAAGACGCCGTGATCGTCGAGGCCCAAAACGGCGAGGTCCCCATGGAGGAGCTGCTCGATACCGACCGCTTCGACTTTATGCGCGCCTACAACTCCGCCGCTTGGATCGAGGCCATGGAGCATCCCGAGGAGCACGACGACCCCGAGGTGCTCGAGTACGACATCGAGACCTTTGTGTACTCGCGCCGTAAGCCGTTTGACCTGCAGAAGTTCACCGATTTTGTTGAGCAGGAGTGGCCCGACGAGGTCATTCGCGTCAAAGGCCCGCTGTGGCAGACCGGCGATCCGGACATGTGCTACATGTTTGAGCAGGCCGGCCACCAGATGCGCCTGATGGAGAACGGCCTGTTTGTCGACTCGGCGCCCGAGGGCGAGAAACAGAAGATCATCGACGAGAACCCCGAGATCATGCAGATTTGGGACGACGAGACGGGCGACCGTATGACGAGCCTGTGCATCATCGGCCGTCACATGGACAAGGATGCGCTCATCGCCTCCCTCGATGCCTGCCTGACCGACTGGCACCGCGCCTAGGTTTATCCAAGCGGGTATTTTTCCGCTTACGTAACCGCCAAACCACCACGAAGGTGCCCTTCGTGGTGGTTTTTCGTTCTGAGCCAAGGAGATTCATGTTCAACATTGTGCTGTATGCGCCCGAGATTCCGGCCAATACGGGCAATATCGGCCGCACCTGCGTGGTTACCGGCGCCCGCCTGCATCTGGTGGAGCCGCTGGGGTTTTCGCTCGACGACAAGACGGTGCGTCGCGCCGGACTGGGCTACTGGCAAAACTTGGACGTGACGACCTATGCCAGCTGGGAGGATTTCCTTGCGCGTAACGGCCTCTCCCCTACCGACGAGCGTCTGCATCTGCTGACCAAAAAGGCGCGCAGGACCTATGCGCAAAGCACCTACCGTGACGGTGATTACTTGGTCTTTGGCAGCGAGAGCTCGGGCATTCCCGAGGAGCTGCTCGCCGCGGCGCCCGAGCGCTGCGAGCGCATCCCCATGCTGCGCGATTGCGACTCACTCGATAACGCCGAGACTTGGGAAGCTCACGAGGAATCGCTCGGGCATACCGAGGACAGCCACGAGGCCATCCTGCAGCAGGATATCTGCGGCAACTTCGTTAACCCCGACGACTACCGCATCAGCGCGCTCAACCTCTCCAACAGCGCCGCCATCGTCCTCTACGAGGCCCTACGCCAGGCAGGCTTTCCGGGAATGTGACAAAGGGACTATCCTTTTGCCACATTCGAGCGCCACGTCGATGGCACACACGCCTAATTGATGCTCTAGATAAAGGCCCTCACTTTTAATCAGAATTAACTAAAGTAAAATGAAGTTAAACGGCGGTGTGAAAGGAGAGCCTTGTGAAATATCTCGAGAACCCGTTTACCCCTAGCTTTGGCGAGGTTCCTGCCCATCTCGCTGGCAGACAACAGATTATTCGGGATTTGGACCGTGCCTTCTTGAGCCAGCGCAGGCGCCCAGAATTGACCTCGATCTTCTCAGGCGCGCGTGGAACCGGTAAAACCGCTCTCATGTCGTCGCTCGCGACAAGGGCGGAATCCTACGGCTGGATAGCCGTAAAGACGACCGCGCTCCCGGGAATGCTTGAGGAAATCGAGTTCGGGACGAAACGCGCCGCAGCCCATCTCATCGAATCGTCCAACCACTTCGAAGTCACCGGTCTCGGAATCGCACCGCTCGGCAGCATCGAGGTCAATCGCGTTCACGATGCCTCAACCTGGCGTTATCGCATGAGCGACATCATCGACCAGCTCAACGAGGCGGGCACCGGTCTGCTCGTCACGGTTGACGAGGTGGACCCGACACTCGACGAGATGATTCAGCTCGCAGCGACGTATCAGCACTTTGTGACCGATGGGAAACGCGTCGCCCTGCTCATGGCGGGACTTCCCAACAATGTCTCGACGTTGCTGAACCACAAGACGGTCTCGTTCCTTCGCCGCGCCCAACAATATCATCTGGGTCGCATTGCCGACTATGACGTACGCGAGGCCTTGATTCGCACAATCCAGGAAAACGATCGCCTGGCAGATGCTGAGGGAATCGATAGAGCCGTTCGCTCGATCTCTGGTTTTCCCTTCCTATTGCAACTCGTAGGCTACCGTGCCTGGGATCTCACAAGCGATTCGAAGGAAATCTCGTCACGCGACTTTGACCTGGGAATCAAAATCGCGCGCGACGAGATGGACGACCGAATCCTCGCGGCAACCTATCGGGAACTCACTGCAGAGGACAAGCGATTCCTCATCGCCATGCTCGATGACGAGGAAGAGTCCACCACCGCCAACCTTATCGAGCGCCTTAAGCGTTCGCCGCAGCAGGTCTCCCGCTACCGACGCCGCATGATAGACGCCGGCATCATCGGGGAGCGAGGACGAGGGCTCGTCGCATTTGAATTGCCATTCTTCCGCGACTATCTCGCAGCTCAATGCGTGAAATAGGCATCAATGAGGCAAAGGGACTGTCCCTTTGCCTCATTGTCTATAGATAGCGGCCGGTGATGCTTGCGGAGCAAACTGCGATGTCGCCCGGAGTGCCGGCGCAGACGATTTGCCCGCCGGCGTCGCCACCGCCCGGGCCCATGTCGATCACATAATCGGCGTTACGGATAAGGTCGAGATCGTGTTCGATCACGATAACCGTGGCGCCCTTGGCAACAAGGCCGTCGAACACACTCAGCAGCACCTGAACATCGAGCGGATGTAGGCCGATCGTAGGCTCGTCGAACACGAATACGGCATCGTCCTGCACGCGTCCCATCTCGCTCGCAAGCTTAAGACGCTGCGCCTCGCCGCCCGAGAGCGCCGGCGTGGGCTCACCGAGCGTGAGATAACCCAAGCCCAGGTCGTGCAAGGTCTGCAAGCGCGCCTGGACTTTCTTGAGTCCCAGTGTGGCGTCGATGGCCTCGTCCACACTCATGTCCATGAGCTGCGGCAACGTAAGCAGGCTCCCGTCCTTGCCCTCGCGATGGATATGCGAAGCCGTGTCTGCATAACGCGAACCGCGACACGCTGGGCAGACGATCTCGACGTCGGGCAGAAACTGCACGTCGAGCGATATCGAGCCCGTGCCATCGCACGTAGGGCAGCGCAGAGTGCCAGTGTTGTAGCTAAAGGCACCTGCCTTGTACCCGGCTGCCTTGGCCTCGGGCGTACGTGCAAAGGCGCGGCGCAGCTCGTCATGAATGTCGGCATAGGTCGCTACCGTCGAGCGCACGTTGGCGCCGATGGGCGTGGCGTCAATCAGGTTGGCACGGGCAATGCCCTCGGCATCGACCCAACGCACGTGCCCCGGCAAGCGTTCGCCGGCTGCCTGCGCCTTGAGCGCCGGGATGAGCGTCTCGAGCACCAACGTCGTCTTGCCCGAGCCCGAAACGCCCGTCACCGCGACAAGGCGGCCGCGCGGGATATCGACTTCGAGCGGTTTGACGGTATGGATGGCCTCGGTTGCCATGCGGATATGGCCCTGGTCGAACATTTCCTCATCAGTCACCTGCGGACGCAAGCGCTTGGACTCTGAGCGCAAAAACGGCGCGATGCGACTGCCCTGCGATTGCTCGACCTCGTCTACCGTACCAGCGGCGATCACATTGCCGCCGCCTGCTCCGGCAACGGGACCCATCTCGACCAGATAGTCGGCATCCGCCAGTACGCGCGTATCGTGGTCGACAACAACCACGGTGTTACCGTCATCCACCAGATCTCGCATCACGCCTACCAGGCCGTCGACATTGGCAGGATGCAAGCCGATCGAAGGCTCGTCCAGTACATAAAGCACGCCTGTCGATCGGTTACGCACCACGCGAGCAAGCTGCACGCGTTGGCGCTCACCCGTGGAAAGCGTGGCGCCGGCGCGGTCGAGTGAAAGGTAATCGAGACCCAAGTCGACCAGACGACGGGCCGCGCTCAAAAACGAATCGCAGATATCCGTCGCCATGGGCCGCATCTCGGGCGGCAAGAATGCGGGCACCCCGCGCACCCACTCAATCGCCTCGCCCAGCGTCATAGCCGCCGCCTGCGCCAGATTGATACCGCGCACCTGGGGCTGGCGCGCAGCCTCGGAGAGACGCGTGCCGCCGCAATCGCGGCATGGGCCCTCGCGCAAAAAGCGCGCAACGCGTTTTAAGCCCTTATCGTCCTTGACCTTGGCGAGCGCATTCTCGACGGTATAGACGGCGTTGTAATAGGTAAAGTCGAGTGGCGTAGCGCCCTCGCCGTTTTTGGGCACGTAGAGGATGTGCTTCTTAACCGCCGGACCATGAAACACGATGTCGCGCTCTTGAGGCGTGAGCTGGTTAAACGGCACGTCGGTGCGCACGCCCATCTCGCCGGCCACCTGCTTCATCAGATCCCACATGAGCGTGCCCCAAGGAAGCACCGCGCCCTCGTTGATAGTCTTTGACTCGTCGGGTACCAAGCTCGCCTCGTCCACCTCGCGCATGACACCGGTGCCGCCGCAGGTGGGACACGCACCGCCACTGTTAAAGGCAAGGTCCTCGGCACTCGGCGCGTAGAACTCACGACCGCATGCAGGGCACGCGAGCGACAGGCCTGCGGCAACGTTAAGGCTCGGCTCCACACGCGCCCCGCAGCGCGGGCACACATGATGGGCGCAACGGCTAAAGAGCAGACGCAGACTATTGTTGAGTTCAGTCATGGTGCCAAAAGTGGACCGCACGCCCGGCACGCTGGGGCGCTGATGCAACGCGAGTGCCGCCGGCACGTGCAATACCTCATCCACCTGAGCGTGCTCGGCCTGCGTCAGGCGACGGCGGGTATAGGTGCTGAGCGCCTCCAGGTAACGGCGCGAGCCCTCGGCATAAAGAACCCCCAGCGCCAGCGAACTCTTGCCCGAACCCGACACGCCGGCAATGCCCACAAGCTTTCCCAGCGGAATATCGATATCGATGTCTTTAAGGTTATGAACGCGCGCGCCACGCACCTCGATAGCCTGCGGGCTCATCTTCTGTTCCGTCACCTTTATCACCCTACTCATGCCATAAAACTCGATCGCGAACGTACGCGCCCAACATGGGCACGGTAAACCGGACGAGGCCGTATCCGGCAGCCTCGATGACGCGCTCGCGAATCAGGCTTGCGCGATATTTACTCGCCCAGCTCTGGGTACGATCACAACGCTCAATGATATCCGCCATGCGCGTCGGTTTGTTCTCGTCAACCGCCATAGCCTCGATAAAAAGGCGCTGTGGACTGCGCAGCCCGTAATACAGGGGCGCGTCAACCGCTTCGTAGAACTCGGAGACGGCATCCGCATGGCCATCCTCGACATCGCGCCTTTCGATGACCTGCGAGCCGCGTCGAACAGCAGACCGCCACATGTAATAGCCCACCAGCTGAACCATATATGGATGCCCCATGCTCTTGCGTGCCGCAAGGTCCGCCGTCTCCGCGTCAACGTAAAGACCAGCGTCTTTGACCGTCTGGATATACGAATCGCGTACCTTGGGCAAAGAGATCGCCCCCAACGTACGCTGCTGGGCACGCCGCAAAAACGTCACGCTCGGCTCTTCGAGCAGATCGTCAACCATACTGGGTAAGCCGGCGAAGACCAGCGCAAGACCGCGCTGGTCGCTATCGGACAAGCCCGTGGCATCCTGGTCTCCGAGCACCTGCTGATAGAGAACGGCAAGAGCCGCCAGTTCCTCGATAGACGCAGATTGCGCCTCGTCAATCGCAAACAGTGTGCCCTTGCCTGGACCGAGCTTCTTGAGGCGCTCGTTGACCAGCCCTCGCAACGTTTCGCCCTTTGCTCGCGCCGCCTCGACTGACATCCGGCCAAACGACGGACCGAACTCCATTGACGTCACAACGGGTTTATTCGAGCGAAGCGCGTCGGCCAATCGGTCGCATAAGCCAAGCGAAGCGGAATCGGAGACAACCGCCCATCCGCGCTCGCTGGCTAGACGTTGCAGCTCCCGCAGGAGAACCGTTTTGCCACAGCCGCGGTTTCCCGTAATGAGCATGAGCCTGCCCGGCGCTCCGGCGCCGTTATCGAGTCCTTCCTCGAAATCTTCGATGACCGACTCGCGACCGATGAGCATCGGAGGCCGCTTGCCTGCCGTTGGCTTAAAGGGATTTGGATTCATGTCGGCCTCCTCGGATTGGCAAACCCTGGTAATAGTTATACCAACTTGTACCGAGTTACACCAATAGCATACGACAAAGGAACTGACCCTCTATCACCTATGGCCGAAAAACTCGGCGTCTGCTGCTCGCCAGGGGCGAAAGGTGGCGGGATCGATCTTTACGTGCGCCGCGGCGGGTACGTCGTACCATTTGACCGTGTAACCGGCACCGTGAGAGCAAAAGACCGAATCGGGCGTGTTGGGCAGATCGGCCTCGGGCTCATAGGTGGCCGCCTCGATGACGCGCTCAGCATCATGGCAAGGCGCATAGCCGGCGAACTCCAGGTACAGATGCCCACGACCACTCGTGTAGGCAGCCACCTCCAGCGCGTAATCCTGCACCTCAGATGCCGGCACGCGACCCACAAGCTTCGCCCGGTCTCCCGCCATCGTCGGCGGCTCGTACTCGGCACCCATGCGCGTGGCATCCGAGAGCGCCCGGCCCACGCACTCCCCCGGCACCTCGAGCTCAAAGCGATACCACGGCTCCAACAGCACCGCCGCGCCGGCCTCACGCGCCTGCATGAGCCCCTGGCGAATCGCGCGGTACGCGGCCTGGCGAAAATCGCCGCCCTCGGTGTGTTTGGCATGCGCGCGGCCACCCGTGAGCGTAATGCGCACATCGGTGATGGGCGAGCCGGTCAGCGCACCCAGATGATCGCGCTCCATGGCGTTGGTGAGCGCCAGACGCTGCCAGTTAAGATCGAGCTCGTCGGTCGAGGTCACGGTGCCAAACTGCACGCCCGAGCCCGCCGGCAACGGCTCCAGGCGCAGATGCACCTCGGCATAGTGGCGCAGTGGCTCAAAGTGGCCCACGCCCTCGACCGGCTGCGAAATGGTCTCCTTATAGAGAATGCCGCCAGACTCAAACGCAACCGAAAGGCCAAAACGATCGGCCAACACCCGCTGCACGATCTCGAGTTGCACGGCGCCCATCAACTGCAGGTGAATCTGCTCCAGATGCGTATTCCAGCTTACGCCGAGCATGGGATCTTCGTCCGCCAGCTCAGTCAATGCTTTGAACACCGTATGGACATCATGTTCGCCCGGAAGCACCGTATAGGTAAGGACTGGCGCAATGACGGGCGCATCGCCCGCAGGCTCCGCGCCCAGGGCGTCCCCTGGGCGAACGTGCGCAAGACCCGTCACGGCACAAATACCGCCAGCAGCAACTTCTTGGGCAAGCTCATACTTTTCGCCGTTATAGATGCGTACCTGATCGACCTTCTGTTCCCACGCCTCGGCACCGGAACGTCCGTCAATCATCTGCTTGGCATGCAGCGTGCCGCCGGTCACTTTAACCCATGCCAAGCGCTCGCCGCGATCTCCGCGGCTCACGCGGTAGACGCGCGCGGCAAACTCCGGGCGCCATGCCTGTTCGCGCATCAGCGCACATATGCCATCCAGCAGCTCGTCCACGCCTTGGTCCTTGAGCGCCGAGCCGGCAAAGCAGGGGAAAAGCTTGCGCTCGGCAACCATGCGCGACAGCGTTGCGACAGAAAGCTCGCCCGCTTCAAGAAACTCCTCGAGCGCCGCCTCGCCCAACGCAGCAGCGTCCTCCTGAACGGCGCCGCCCGCCAGCAGTTCGTTGGCATCCAGGCAGCCTTCGGAAAGGCGCTGCCCGAGCTGTGCCAGCAAAACATCGCGGCCGGGATTCTCCAAATCGATTTTGTTGATATAGATGAACGTCGGGATGTCATAGCGCGCAAGCAGGCGCCACAGGGTTTCGGTGTGCCCCTGCACGCCATCGTTGGCACCCACAACCAAAATCGCGTAGTCCAGCGCGCGCAATGTGCGCTCCGCCTCGGCCGAAAAATCGACGTGGCCGGGCGCATCCACGAGCATAACGTGGGCATCACCGTGGTCAAGCACGGCCTGCGACGAGAAAATCGTGATGCCACGCTCGCGCTCGATTGCGTTCGTATCCAGATGCGAATCGCCATCGTCCACGCGGCCGCGCTTGCGAATGCGACCCGCGTTGAACAGCATGGCCTCGGCCAACGTGGTCTTGCCAGCATCGACATGCGCCAAGATTCCAACGACCGCTTGCTTCGACATGGCTCTCCTCTTATTACAAGCCCATCGCACACGGCAACGGGCGTTCACGCTCCACACTGGATGATACAATTTACGGGCCGGCGGGCGAAGCGGGCCCTATCCCCCGACCGAGCTCATCGCCCCGCGTTGCCGCGCGGCGATTTTCGTAGGTTCGCGCCTTGCGAAAGCCGGCTTGCAAAACAGTGCAGCGAACGAAAATGGCCCCACCCGGGGCCATTTACGTTCGTGCGAATTGTTGATACGCGTCCCCGCTCTTATGCCTCGCGCAGCCAGTCAAACGCAACACGCGGTGTGCCGTCCGACACATACACGATGCCGGCGCGCTCAAACCCCGCCTTGATGCTCGCCCCCTGCATGGGCAGGTTGTCCTGATGCGTGTCGATGCGCAGGTGATCGGCACGCTCCTTGGCAAAGGCAAACATCGCAGCCGTGATACCGTGCACGGTGCCGTCGGATGCCACACGGTGCAGCACGGCGTACGGAGTGTCGCTACGCCATTGACCGTCCTCAATTACGTCATAGCACTCGTCCGGGCCCGGTAAAAAGGCAAACGTCGCCACCACGCGGCCGTCGACTTCGCACACATAGCTGCCACCGGCGGCAATATCGGCAGCCAGCTGCTCGGCAGAAGGCGTGCCCTCGGGCCACTGCGTGGCGTTGCCATGTGCGCGCATAAAGGCGCGGGCCGCGTCATAGATAGCCATGACAGCGGGAATGTCGGTATCGAGGGTTTTTCTGATCATCACGCAGCGACCTCACGTTTATTGGTATCACTTTGATTGGGCAATGATACCAGCGTTTGGAAAGGGGCACGAAGCAGATGGGGAGCAAAAAGCGAGCCGCTTGGTCAAAAGCCAAAAGCGAGTTTTTGGGCGCTGCTACCGGCGGCGATATGAGCGACCTGTTTGCGCGCGAGGACGAGCGCCGCGACGCCCTGAACGCCGAGCGCGATGAAGCCTGGCGCTACAAGTCGTGCGAACGCAAAAACCGTTACGACACGCGTGCCGAGGCCGAGGCCGTTATGGCCGACTGCGAAAACCGCGGGCGGCGCGGTTTGGCCTGCTACAAATGCGAATACTGCGGTGGATGGCACCTGACGTCGCACCCTTGGAAATAGGCGCCGCATCGGCACGGCACTGACGGAGCGCCAGCTATCGCGCGCAAGCTACGGGCGCGGCGGCACCAAAACATCGTAGCGAACGGCCTTGCCCGCAAGCTGATAGCTCGGCTTTACGCCGGCGAGCAACGGGCCCTTCACCGGCCGTTTGATAACGACCTTGCGCGGGTGCACCGCAAGCGCAGCTTCGACCAGCGTCTCCTCATCGGCGCACGGCTGTTCCAGATGATGCAAGAGTTGGAACTTCTTTTTAACCGCCGCGCTCTTGGTGCGCCCGGGAAACATGGGGTCCAGATATACCACGTCGGGAGCGGTGAGCTCGCCCCGCCCGATCAGCTCAGCTGTATGGCGAAGGCCGGCAATGCTGTCCTCGCCGGCATGTAAGCGCATGCGTGCCACGGCCGTCGCAAGCGCCGGATCATCTGCCGCGCGATCCAAGGCGTCCTTGAGGAGCGCCGCGATCACGCAATCCTGCTCATACAGATCGACGGTAAAGCCCGCGGCCGCTAACAGCAGCGAATCCTCGCCAAAGCCTGCCGTAGCGTCAATCGCCCATGGTCGCTCGATGCCCTTTGTGCGCGCAGCCTTTACCAGCAGCTCTTGTTGCAGACGGCCCTGCTTGAGTCGCGGCAGCATGCGGCCAAAATCGGCACGCAGCTCCATCGAGCCATCGGTGAGCGTGAGGCCCTCGGACTTCCCGATCAGCTCAAGCCCCGCGGACCGAGCAACAGAAAAGGGATCGACGACGCCCATGGGTACTCCTTAACAAGCAAAACGAATACGTGAGCGCCGTTTATGTCGGCACCCAACCGTCCGCTATTGTCCCACATGCGACATGGCCCACAGCATCCCAATGCAAAGCACCGCCATCAATCCCGTGCACACGGCAGCGATCACAGAATCACCCATGCGCCTTCCCAACGACCGCGGCTCATGCACTTGCCCTGCTCCGTACATCATGGCTCCTCCTTCGGTCCAGCTCTTACCATGGACCCATCATCGCAGCGCCGCGCATACGCTGCCATCGATTTGACTTACGCCCAGCTTTCCTTTTTGAAAGGTTGGGTTTGGCTGCGCGGGCTCAATGCGCTTTCGAACGCATGCATCGCCGCGTTGAACTACAATGTGCTTCACCATATGTGCAGTACATTGGGTGCGCCAAGTTGGCGTACTCGTATCGAAAGGACCAGCCATGAGCTTCACTCGCAAGACTCTCAAAATCCTTGCTCTCATCTACTTTGTTTTGGGCATCGCCAGCCTCGTCACCGCCGGCGTCGGTATCGCCACGGGCGGTCTCGATTCCACGTACGGTTCGTACGCCACGCTCGCAGCGGTCGTGCTTATCGCCAAGGGTCTCGTCGACCTTGCCGCAGGCGTCGCCGGTATCAAGGGCGCCAACAAGCCTTCGCAGGTGGACGGCGCGTTTAAGCTCGGTATTGTTGCCGCGGTCGCCACGCTTGCCCAAGCGGTGCTCACGCTTCCCGCGTTTGGCGGCGACGCCATCAACTTTGGCGCCTTTGTCATCGTGGTGTACGACCTGTTCTTTGTTCAGCAGGCACACGCCGTTAAGGCCGAGAACAAGGACCGCCTGTAAGCGCCCGCTTCTCATAACCTCTGTTGCAGCCAAGCAACTAAAAAGGGCCGATCGCGCATCTCCGCGGTCGGCCCTTTACGTTTGCCCAGATAAAACCTGCCAAAATAAACCTGTCCCTTTTTGGCAGGTTGTTAGCCGTGGCGGTACTCGGCGATGATGAAGTCGATGTCGGTTTGAAGGGTGTCCAGATTTGCCAGGCGCTCTTTGTCGGCAGGGCGCGTGCGATAGTAGTACGGCGTCATCTGGAACACTGCCTCGATGTCGGCCTGGGTCTGAAGCGTAATTCTCGCAGACACCCGCTGCGTTCCGACCAACTCGAGCTCGGTGGTCTTCGGCAGCTTCTCATCGTTAAGGTACGGCGTGTCGTAGAGCACCTCCTTAAGCCCAAAGAGATGACGGGCGCCCGGCACCACGGTGTAGAGCGAACCCTCCGGCGCCAGCACGCGGGCAAACTCGCGTTCGTTAAAGGGGGCAAAGAGCTCGGTCACCATATCGAAGGCGCCATCGGCCACGGGGATGTCCTTCATGTTGGCCACGAAGTAGGTCGCATCGCCGCGCTTGGCGGCCAGGCGCACCATCTCCTTGCCCAGGTCAAAACCGTAAGCATCTACGCCCGGCACCGCGCCCATGGCACTGGTGTAATAGCCCTCGCCACAGCAAATATCGAGCAGCGTCATGGGGCCGTTCGCAGACGTGGCGCGCCCAGACGTCTGCTTACGCACCAGCTCGACCATCGCATCGCGCAACGGCGCATAGTAACCGCGGTTCAGAAAGTCGCGACGGCTGCGCGCCTGTGACTTGGGATCACCCATGGAGTCGCCGCTCTTGGACGAGCGCAGCAGATATAGATAGCCCTCGCGCGCACGGTCAAACCGGTGTCCGCCCGCGCACACAGCACCGCGTTCGTCATCCACCAGCGGCTCATGGCAAACGGGACACAACAACATGGCAACTCCTTAGCGCGGACTACACAACGCCCACCATTGTCGCACGCCTTCCCCACCTAGTCATTGGAGACGTTCTTGAATGACTAATCGTTTTAGAACGTCCCCAATGACTAGTCGATTAGGAGTATCATCGTCTGCGCAAATAAGCACGAAAGAGCATGTTAGAGATTGAGAGCGCATGGCTGACACCGTATCTAAGCACATTGACATGACCACCGGCTCGCTGTGGCGCAATATTCCTTTGTTCGCCTTCCCCGTGTCCGCCACGAGCATCCTGGAGCAGCTGTCGAACCTTATTGCCACGGTCATCATCGGCAACTTCTCGGGCGACCAGGGAACCCTCGCCATGGCGGCGGTCGGCTCCAATGTTCCGCTTACCAGCCTTATGCTCAACCTTTTTATTGGCATGTCGCTTGGCTCCAACGTGGTCATCGCCAACGCTATCGGCCGCAACGATCAGAACATGGTCAAACGCGCCGTCCATACCTCGATTTTAATGGCGCTCGTGGGCTTCGTCGTCATCGCCCTGGGCGAGATCTTTGCCGAGCCCATGCTCGCCGCGCTCAACGTTCCCGCCGAAACCATGCCGCTCGCTTCGCTCTACCTGCGCGTCTTTTTGCTCAGCATGCCCTCGATTCTGCTCTACAACTTTGAGGCCGCGATCTTCCGCTCCGTCGGCATCACCCGCATGCCGCTGCAGGCGCTTGCCGTGTCCACCGTCCTCAACATTGGCCTGGACCTCATCTTTGTCCCCGTACTCCACTGGGGCGTCGCGGGCGTCGCCATCGCCACCGCCATCGCCTACACCGTCAGCGCCGCTACGCTCTTTATCCGCCTGCTCAAGACCGACTCCGTCGTCCGCGTCACCCTACGCGACCTGGCTATCGACCCCGTCGCCCTCAAGCGCATCGTCAAGATCGGCCTGCCCGCCGGCATCCAAAGCGCCGTCTTTGCCGTCGCCAACATCATCATCCAGTCTGCCATCAACAGCCTAGGCACCGAGGTCATGGCGGCATCGAGCGCCGCTATGAGCCTGGAGTACGTGTGCTACAACCTGCTCAACAGCTTTAGCCAGGCTTGCACTACCTTTGTGGGACAAAATCACGGCGCCCGCCAGATCGACCGCTGCACCAAGACGCTCAAGGTCTGCCTGGTCGAAGGCGGTATCGTTGCACTCACCACGATCATCGTTATTGTCGGCCTGGGGCGCGAGATCCTGTCGCTCTTTAACAGCGATCCCAACATCGTCTCGATCGGCTATATCCGCGTATGTTCGATCTTCCCGGCGTACGCCTTTAGCATGTTCTACGAAAACATGTCCGGCTACCTGCGCGGCTTTGGTATCTCGCTCACGCCCGCCCTCATCACCATGATCTGTGTTTGCGGCATCCGCTTCTATTGGGTGTTCTGCGTGTTCCCGCACTTCCGCACCTTTGCGAACATCATGCTGGTCTACCCCATCAGCCTGGGCACCACGGCGTTCTTTATGGTCGTTGCGGTACTACTTTGCCACCCGGCACGCACCTATCGCGCCACCCAAGCCAAAGCAACAGCCCGCTAAACACCGCGCTCAACGCCACGCCAGTCATTAATTGACAATATGCGAGCTCATATAGTCGATAAAGCGCCTCGTGGCGATGGGCATGGTGTCCCAGCTGCGCCAGGCGGCCACCACGTCGCGCGAGGGGGCATGCACGATGGGACGCACGCGAATATCGGTCTGCATGCCCTCGACGGTACGGCGATACAGCATGCTCACGCCTAGGCCCTCCTCCACCATCGCCATGATGGTGTAGTCGTCGGTCACCTCGCTCGTCACGTGCGGCGACAGCCCATGCGCCGCAAATGCATCGAGTACCAGGCTCTGTTCGCCCTCATCCAGCAGCACAAACGGCTCGGACGCCAGGTCGGCGAGTGTCACCTTTTCCTTTGCCGTCAGCGGATGCGTGGCCGGCAGCAATGCCACCAACTCGTCGTGATAGACCACGCGCTTCTCGAGCCCAGCGGTAAATCCGCGCGCCGTAAAGCAAAAGTCAACCACGCCATCGTGCACCCACTGGGCGTTGCGCGTGTAATCGCCCTGCTTGAGGGTAAAGTACACGCCCGGGTGCAGAGCCCCAAAGTCGCGAATCACGCGCGGCAGCACGGTACGACTCACGTTGGTGAACGTCGCAATGCGAATATCAGTCGAAGAGAGCCCCAGCAGCTCCTGGCGCTTGCCCTCAAGCTCGGCCTCGGCAGTTACGATTTGGCGCAGATACGGCAGGTACTGTTTGCCGTCGCGCGTAAGCGACACACCCTGCTTACCGCGCTCGATAAGCGTGGTACCCAGCTCGCGCTCGAGCGCCTTGACGGCCTGGCTCACCGCACTTTGCGTATAGCCTAGCTCGTCGGCCGCGCCCTTAAGACTGCCGCGATCGACCACCATACACACAATCTGATACCGCGATGCCATCGTGCCCCCCCCATCGATGTAACCGTAAAACGTTTTGCCGGGGCTTTTTCTTCCGACATTAGCATTTCTTAATCATACTGAAGATACATTCGCTTTACTACATCCAAATCTGGGAGCAGAATCCTTTTTACGAAACCGTTCTGTAACAAAAGGAGTCCCATGGATCGCAAAAAAGCAATCGCGCTCTCATTTTCCGTTCCCGTCGCATGGGGCTTTTCGTACCCCCTCATGAAGATCGGCATGGACAGCATGAACGCCACGAGCATCGTTGCGCTGCGCTGCATCATCGCCTTTGTGGCCTGCCTGTTGCTCTTCCACAAGCACGCGTTGCGCATCAACCGCGACCTTATGGTCCGTGCCGCCATCATCGGCGCCATTATGGCAACCGAGCTCACCTGCATGTGCCTGGGCTCCAGCCTCACCTCCGCCTCCACCGCCGGCTTTTTGCAGAGCCTGACGGTCGTGATTGTGCCGTTTGCCAACGCGGCCCTGCTGCGCCGCGTCCCCGAGCGCAAAGTGCTCATCGGCACGGCTATCGTCACCTGCGGCATGCTGCTGCTCTCGGGCGCCGACTTCACCAGCCTGAACCCGGGCGCGCTCATCATGCTGCTCTCCGCCTTTGTCTATGCCGGTCATATCATTGTGGCGAAGCGCTTTGTCGAAGAAGTCGATCCGCTGTCCCTGGGCGTTTGGCAGCTGGGCTTTGGCGGCCTGTTCTCGGGCATTGCCGCATGCGTCTTTGGCGGTTTCGCACTTCCCAGCACGCCCAGCGAGGTCGTGGTCGTCGTCGCACTCGCACTCATCTGCTCTGCTTATGGCTTTATCACCCAAACGCTCGTGCAGCCCCACGTGCCCGCCGAGACCACCGGCTTCGCTTTCTCGCTCGAGCCAGTCTGCTCCGCCGTCTTCTCGTTCTTCCTGGTCGGCGAGGTTCTGAGCCCCATCGCCTTCTTTGGCGCCGCCCTCATCCTCACCGGCGTCATGGTGGCAACCGTCGAGCTTCCGCGGCTTCGCGCACATGGACAGGCTCGCATGGCAGGAGCGCCCGAGCGCGTCTCGTAGACCCCACTCTTTATGCAGCCGCGGCATAAAGGCAACCGGTGCGCCTTTACAATAGATGCCAACAGAGCATCTGCCATAAAGGAGCCCCATGGACACCGCAACTCGCGACCGCAACATAGCAACTTGGCTGGGCGATGCGCCGCAGCCGGTACGTGACACTACGAACCAGCTGCTCGAGCGCATCGCCCTTTTGCGTGCCGAGCAGACCATCTACCCGGCACAAGACGACATCCTCAATGCCCTCGCCTACACGCCGGCCGACCAGGTCAAGGTTGTCATCTTGGGTCAAGACCCCTATCACGGACCCAACCAGGCCATGGGGCTGTCGTTCTCGGTCCCCGCGACGCAAACCAAGTTGCCGCCGAGCCTGCGCAACATCTACAAGGAACTCAATGCCGATTTGGGCTACCCCATTCCCGCCACAGGAGATCTAACGCCATGGGCACAACAGGGCGTCCTGCTTCTCAACACTACGCTCACCGTGCGCGAGCATGCCGCGAACTCGCACGCCAAGCTGGGCTGGAGCACGCTCACCGACTACGTTATCGAACGCTGCTGCCAGCTGCCCCAGCCGGTAGTCTTTTTGGCATGGGGCCGCTTTGCCCAGCAGATGGTCGAAGGTAAGCTCGTCGCAACTGGTGCGGGCAAGGCAACCGACAAGTTCTGCCTGGCCTCCACGCACCCCTCGCCGCTTTCGGCCAACCGTGCCACAGCAGAACTCCCCGCTTTTATGGGGTCGCGCCCCTTCTCCGCTGCCAATCGGCTACTCGAACAGCACGGCTCGACCCCCGTCAACTGGACTTGCCTCGACTAACAATCGATATACCAAAAACGCGCCCGACGGCATTCCATCGGGCGCGTTTCCTATTCGGGCCAAATAAATTGCGTGCGGCCGGCCTCGCCGCCATCGATCAACAGGCTCTGCCCGGTCATAAACCGGTTGGTCACGCCCACAAAGTAGATCCACTCGGCGATCTCTTGGGCAGTGGCCCAGCGCTTAAGCGGCGTGAGCTCCATAATCTGGCTCCACAGGTGTTCGTCTTCCATCACGCAACGGTTGAGCGGCGTGATAACGCCACCCGGGTCCACACTGTTGGCGATGGCCTGCGGCGCCAGACGGTTTGCAAGGTTCTTGGTGTAGGCGATAACGCCGCCCTTGCTGGCGGCATAGGCGGGAAACTCCGATCCCGTATGTCCACTCGCCGACCCCACATTGACCACGGATTTGATAGCCGGTGCCGGCTTGGCGACAAGCCCCTCCCCCACAAAAGCGTAGCGCTCGGTCACGTTAATGGTGCCATACAGGTTGGCGGCGATGTCGTCGGCGGAATCCTGCGTACCGGCAACGTTCACGATTACCTGGGGTTCAAGATCGTCTGGAAACGAGTCCGGCTCGCGGACATCAACGATCAAATGGCGGTAGCGCTCGTGTTCGATCGCCGCCGGCAGCAGATCAAAGCCCACGACCTCGTGGCCCTCGTCCAAAAAGCGCTGTACGCACGCGGCTCCGATACCGCCCGAAGCGCCCGTGATCAAAACCCGCATACTTGCTCCTTAGGCGGTTGCATGGCGCTCGAGGTACTCCGAGCCCACATTCTCGCGCTCCCAGCCGCGCACGACCTTGTAGCCCACGGGGCTCAGGAAGACCTCGCACAGCAGCTCGGCGACAGCGCCGGTCAGCGAGCACATAAGGACCTGCACCCAGGTCCAACCAAAGAACGTGTGGCTCACCACAATGGCAAAGACCAGGTTGTCGATAAACTGGCCAACACCCGTAGACACATAGGAGCGGAAGGCGAAGCTCGCAAAGTTATTCTTTTTGAGCATACGGCCGAGCGACTGGTTGAGCGTGGAATTAACCACGGCAGAAACGAGCATTGCCAGCGAAGAGCCCAGCACCACGTACCAGGTGCCGCCGATGGTGGCGTTAAGGGCGGTGTTGACCTCGATCATGCCGGTGTCGTAGTAGGCGCCCCACATACCGGGCGTGAGCGAGCATGCCCAAAAGCACAGGCTCACGGCCAGGTTGACCAGCAGCGCGAGGATAGAGATTTTGATGGATGCCTTGGCACCAAAGCGCTTGCAGATCATGTCCTGGCACAAAAAAGAAACCCAGCTCACCACAAAGCCGCAATCGAGTGCCAGATACGGCAAGCTGATAAGCTCTTTGTTGGCCAGCAGGTTCATCATGATGACGCTCACGAAAAACAGCGAAACCGTTGCCGCGGGAATGCTCCGCAACAGGACTTTATAGTCCTCCATGACCTTCTTGATCATTATGTACTCCTTTGGTTTTAGGTTTAACGAGCAGGATATCGGACCCGAACTGCTCGGACGCCCCGGTCTTGAGACGACGGTGGGTATGATAGCCGCTCACACGGCATCAGGCAAGCAAACGGCGCGGCAGCCCCGCAGGCCCACCGCGCCGATGCGTTAAAACGCTACGTTGCCAAACTCCGACAGGATAAGGTCGGGGTTGTGGTCGGTTGCCCAATCCACGTTCCACGGGCTCGTGAACAGCAGCAGCTTACCGCCGCGCATGTCCTCGACGCGCAGCGTGTCGCGCGTGAGCGAAAGGCCCGGGATATCGATGGTGTCGGGGTCGTTCTGGATCCAGCGGATGTCCGTATAGGGCAGCGGCTGGCGACGAACCTCAACACGGTACTCGGCCTTAAGGCGGCGCTCGAGCACCTCAAACTGCAGCACGCCGACCACGCCCACGATGACGCTCTCCATGCCGGCACCCAGCTCGCGGAAGATCTGGATGGCACCCTCCTGGGCAAGCTCCTCCATACCCTTGACGAACTGCTTGCGCTTGAGCGTATCGACCTGCGTAATGCGAGCGAACATCTCGGGGGCAAACGTCGGGATCTGCGGATACTGCACGTGGCGCTTGCCGGAGCACACGGTGTCGCCGATGCTAAAGATACCCGGGTCGAACAGGCCCACGATATCGCCCGCGTACGCCTCGTCCACGATAGCGCGGTCATCGGCCATCATCGACGTGCCCGTGGCAAGCTTAAGTTTGCGGTTACCCTGCACGTGGAAGGCGTCCATACCGCGCTCGAACTTGCCCGAGCAAATGCGCACAAAGGCGATGCGGTCACGGTGGTTCTTGTCCATGTTGGCCTGGATCTTAAACACAAAGCCGCTAAAGTCGTCGCGGCAGGGATCGACCGGCTCGCTGGTGAGCGTATCGGTATAGGCGCGCGGCGTCGGGGCCAGGCGCAAGAACTCCTTCAGGAAGGGCTCCACGCCAAAGTTGGTGAGCGCCGAGCCAAAGAACGCCGGGCTCAGCTTGCCGCAGGCCACGGCATCCAAGTCGAGCTCGTCGCCGGCACCATCGAGCAGCTCGATGTCGTCCATCAGGTTCTTATGGTTCTCCTCGCCAATAAGCTCATCCATGGCAGGATCGCCCAGCTCGGCCTCGACCTCGGCGACCTTCTTGGTGGCGTTGGCGTGGCCGTCGCCCTCAAAGGCGATAACGCGACGGGTCTGGCGGTCGAACACACCACGGAAGTTACGGCCGCTGCCAATCGGCCAGTTCATGGGGTACGTATTGATGCCCAGGACGTTCTCGATCTCTTCCATGAGCTCAAACGGATCGCGAGCCTCGTGATCGAGCTTGTTCACAAAGGTGAAGATGGGAATGTGACGCAGCGTACAGACCTTAAAGAGCTTTTTGGTCTGAGCTTCAACGCCCTTAGCGCCGTCGATGACCATGACCGCGGCGTCGGCGGCCATAAGCGTACGGTAGGTATCCTCCGAGAAGTCCTGGTGGCCGGGGGTATCGAGGATGTTGACGCAGGCGCCGTTGTAGGTGAACTGCAGCACCGAGGAGGTAACGGAAATGCCGCGCTCCTTCTCGATGTCCATCCAGTCTGAGACGGCATGCTTGGCCGAGCTCTTGCCCTTGACCGAGCCGGCGGTCTGGATGCTGCCGGTATAGAGCAGCAGCTTCTCGGTAAGCGTAGTCTTACCGGCGTCCGGGTGGCTGATGATCGCGAATGTGCGGCGCGACGAGATTTCATCCGACAGGCTTGCCATGCGGATCCTTTCTTGCATTGAGTGCATTACGTCGTTGTAACCGCACTATTGTAGCCGCGAAATGCTGCAGCAGGGCGCCTATCAGGACAAATTCATCAGTTGGGGCCTAGGGTAACAGTCGATGGCGGCACTCCGCAGCAGTTTGTCTCGATCTGTAACATCCAGCCACTCAAAACGGGTCCATCTGTTACAGATTGAGATATAAGGATAGACGGGTGGCCAATGTCTCGATCTGTAACATCTAGCAGCCAAAAACTTCTCCAGTTGTTACAGATTGAGACAACCAGGTGGGGCCCGCCAGCAAAATCTCAATCTGTAACAGGTAGCCGTCCAAATCGGTTCCAGATGTTACAGATTGAGATGAATGAACGAGCGGACAATCCCTATTTGCCTCTTGCATAACTGTGCATAGTATATATATACTGTGCTTACCGGTTATATACACGTGTAGCCCAACAGCTAAGGAGCCGCTGTGGACATCATCCTATCCAATTCGAGCGACAAGCCCATCTACGAGCAGATAACCTCGCAAGTCAAAGCTCAGATCTTATCGGGCACACTCGCTGCGGGAGCCAAACTCCCCAGTATCCGTGCACTCGCGAGCGATCTTGGCGTGAGCGTCATCACCACCAAGCGCGCCTACGCCGACCTGGAGCAACTCGGGTTTATCCGCACCGTGCAGGGCAAGGGCTGTTTTGTCGCCGAGGGCAACCAGGAGCTCTTGCGCGAAAACCAGCTCTGCCATATCGAAGAGCTACTTGCGAAAGCGGCGAGCCAAGCCGAAGTCCTGGGCGTCACGCGCGACAAACTGCACGAGATGCTCGACCTGGTAGCCCCCGAAACCATGCAGTAGCCATCTGCAAGAAAGGCTATACCATGCAAAACCTACTAGAGCTCAAAGGCGCATCGCGCCGCGTGAGCGACCGTTTTTCGTTGCGAGACGTCACGCTTGCCGTGGAGCCCGGCCAGATCGTTGGCTTTGTGGGCGCAAATGGCGCCGGCAAGACGACGACCATTCGCGCCGCGCTTGGGCTTATCAAACTCGATGCCGGCGAGGTGCACCTGTTTGGGCAGCACTGTGGCGCCGACGCACCCGGTGAGGCGCAGCGCTGCCTGCGTTCCCACATCGGTCTTGTCCTGGACACGTGCCCCTTCCCCTCCACGCTCAAGGTGGGCCAGATTGAGTCGCTCGTAGGCCCGGCGTACCCCACGTGGGACCGCGAAACGTTCGCCCGATTCATCAACCGATTTGGCCTCGATCCCAAGACAAAGGTCAAGGACCTCTCCCGCGGCATGGGCATGAAACTGCAGCTTGCCTGCGCACTCAGCCACAAGGCCAAGCTGCTCGTTTTGGACGAAGCCACCGCGGGCCTCGATCCCATGGCACGAGAGGAGCTGCTTGATGAGCTGCTCGCCTTTGTTTCCGACGGCCTGCACAGCGTGCTGCTCTCGAGCCACATTACGTCCGACCTCGATCGCGCTGCCGACCGCGTCATCTGCATCGATAACGGCTCGATTGTGTTTGACCTGCCGCGCGAGGACATTACCGACCGAGCCGGCATCGTCCACTGCACCCAAGCACAGGCCGCCGAGTTTATGGCTTGCGTCGAAGGTGCCCGCGCCGCCCGCCATGCCTACAGCGTGGACGTACTCGTACCCAACCGTCGCGAAACACTCGAGGCCTTCCCCGAGATTCCCTGCGATCGGGCAACCATTGATGACTATCTGCGCCTCATGCTGAAAGGGGCTTCGAAATGAAACGCGCCTTTATGTCCGAACTCGCCATCGTTCGCACGCTCATCCCGAGCATCGCGGGCGTCGGCCTGTTTTTATTCGTCGTGCTGTCCCTCGCCAACACGTCGGGCGGCGACTCTGGCACAAGTGCCGGCGCCTGCGCGGTCAGTGCCATGTCGCCCATCATGGTCATGAGCTCGCTGGCCGGCTTCGACAATCAAAATAGCTGGGAGCGTTATCGGGCAACGCTGCCCTTCTCGCGCAAAGACATTATTTGTGCACGCTACCTGAGCGTTATTGTCTTCTCCGCCGTCATGGCATGTGCAGCTACGCTTTTGCGTATCGTTGCCATCCCGCTCTTCAACAGCGCGGGCATTCCTTCGACGGGACAGACGGTCTTTGAAATCGCAATCGCCTCGGCAGCCTCGATGCTCATTTCCCTCATGATGGTGTTCTTGGCACAGCCGCTGTTCTTCCGATTTGGGCACATGGAGGCGCTGCGCCTATCCGTCGGCCTGTTTGCCATGCTCGGGTGCCTTACCATGGCAACGTTGAGTTCCTCCAACCCCATCAGCAACTGGCTCATGTCGATTGCCGGAGCGAATCCCGATCCCGCCGTCCTTGGCTGTCTGTGCGCAGGAATTGCCGTACTGGCCCTCGTGCTATGTGCAATCAGCTGCACCATCAGCATCAAGGTCTATCGAGCACGCGACCTGTAATCGACAGCTAAAGGGCTTGGGCGGCACCCCACCTCATTTACTAGATAAGAAGAAGCAGCAACAACGTCGCTATCACCCTTCACGACATGCCGTTTAGATCTCGGCAACCAAAGAGAAGCCGACAGCATATCTTCGATTCGAGCCTTAACCAAATGCCCTCTTGAACTATGGCCCCTGTCTCACCACAGCGATATCAAAGCTTCATGGCGGGACGGTATCATCGGACGAGCGCCGTAAATCTGGCGCGGTTGTTCTTTGGGGAGGCATTTCACCCGTGTCGTGGGTCGCAGCAGCATTTGTGTCGGCTTTCTTTGCCGGCATCACATCTATCCTGGCCAAATGCGGCATCAAGCAGACCGACTCCGATGTCGCGACGGCCATTCGCACCTGCGTGGTGCTCGTTTTCGCCTGGGCAATGGCGAGCATTTCTGGATCCATTGGAACCATTGGCAGCATCGAACCCAGATCCTGGCTCTTTCTCGTCCTCTCGGGACTCGCTACCGGCGCTTCGTGGATCTGCTACTTTAAGGCGTTGAGCATCGGAGACGTCAATAAGGTCGTACCGGTCGACAAGATGAGCACCGTGCTCGCCGCGCTGGTCGCCATCGCGCTTTTTGATGAGACGAGCAACCTTACGGTTAAGCTCGTGGGAACCGCTGTCATCACCCTCGGCACGTTTTTAATGATCGAGAAGAAGCAGTCCGCCGAACCCGAGCAGCAGCAAGACCGAACCTGGCTCGCTTACGCCCTCGGCGCCGCCGTGTTCGCGGCACTCACCTCCGTCCTCGCCAAGATCGGCATCGAAGGCGTTGAGTCAAACCTGGCCACGGCAATCCGCACCTGCGTGGTACTGGTTATGGCATGGGCAATCGTGGCAGCCAAGGGAAAACTGGAGCAGGTCGCGCACGTTGGCCGGCGCGAACTCACATTTCTCGCAACATCGGGCATCGCGACTGGAGCATCGTGGCTGCTCTATTACTATGCCATCGCTGCAGGCCAGGTGAGCGTCGCGGTGCAGATCGACAAACTATCGATTGTCGTATCGGTACTATTTGCGCGCCTGGCATTCAACGAAAAACTCTCACGACGCAGCGTCATCGGTCTCGCCCTCATCGTACTGGGCACCGCCGCGCTCGCAGTTTGGAAGTAGCGCGGCCAGCAGCCGCTACATCCTCACACCTGGCTTGGGATGCCTGTACTGACCGTGGGATGCCGTGCGCTTACCGTGCGAGATGGCAAATTTGGGACAACAGTGCAGGCAACGAAGGCAGGCTGCGCACTCCGGCTTTGTCCAGACGGGAAGGCCGTCGCGCATCTCAATCGCCGCCATGGGGCAGCGCTTGGCACACAGGCCGCAGCCGATGCAGCGATCGGCATCGACGGCAAACTTGCTCGTCTGTTGCATGCGCGGCAGCCCAATTGCGTGATACGCGCACGATGCAAACAGAGGCACGCGATGGCGCATCATGTTGCCCGTGCGGCGTGCCCGCACCGCCTCGATCACGGCATCAATCTGCGCCTCGGCAGCTCTATTGATACCCTCAACCTTTTGAGGGTCAGACAGGTCGAAAACAGGCGTCCAGGTATCGGGCATCTTGACGCTCATCGCCGCATCTAACTCGAGCCCACGCTCGTGTAGCAGATCGCGGGCGAACTTGGCCGATTGCCCGGTCGTCGAACCATATGTCGAGACATAGAACGTATAGGGGCGCTCGCCGCCCTTTGTGCCGGCAGCAACCGATAGGTCGACAGTCTTCAAAAACTCGATCATTGGCGTCGGCAAGCCCCAGGCGTATACCGGGGCGACAAACCCCAGCCGACAGGGGCCTTCCATCACAGCAAGGTGAAGGATCTCGGCATCAAAGCGCTCAATCGACATAACTTTGTCGCTTGTCGCCGCTGCAATGCGACGCGCCACATGCTCGCTGTTCCCTGTCGCGCTAAAGTACAGGATCATCTCGTACCCCTGGAATTGACTCGTGAAAAACCGCGCTACTTGCGTAGCGGCTTGGGCAGCGGAATGCCGGCGGCGATGGCTGCGGCGATGATCATGCAGACGATGCCTTTGAGCGGGAAGCACATGAGCAACAGGCCCACGACCATAACGGGTTGGCGCATGACGGCGCCCATCGTCGATGCCGTGCAGACGGCGACGCAAAAGACCGGATCGGCGCCGGTAAGGATGGCAAGGCCATAGCCCAGGCTTACGCCCGAGAAGATAACCGGGAAGAAGTGGCCACCGCGCCAACCCATATTGATGAGGGCGGGGGTCAGCATGGCCTTAACAAGACCGGTCGCGATAAGCACACCGGCGGGAATGGTCAGATAGGTTTCCATGAGCACATCGGCCTGGGTCTCGCCGGCAAACATGGTGTAGGGCAGGACTGTGCCACAGATGGCGAGCGCCAGACCGACTAGCATGGCCTTGACGACAGGACGCTCCCCTATTGCATGGGACAGTGCCTCGCTTGCACGCTCGGAGACAAAGTACAGCCAACCGCAGACTGTTCCGATCAGCGACAGAGGAATGAGCCAGGCAAGCTCCAGGTTGCCCACCTGGGCGGACTCGAACCTGGGCATGCCCATGCCGCCGCCCACAAGCTGGCCAAGCAACAGGTAGGTGCCCAGGCCGCCGGCAATCGCGATGCCGTAAACCACGGTCTTTTGCGCCTTGGGCAGCTTGATGGTGATCTCGCCGGACACGGACTCATCATCGGCGTCTTCGCCCTGGCCGTCGGCGCTACCGGCAAGCGGTGCCACAAAGCCAAAGACGGGCGCTGTAAAGAGCGCCGTCAGGGCAGCCTGGGTGCCCAGCAGCGTGAGCTCCCTAAACTCGGCGCCAAAGCGGCGCATGCGGTCGCCGACCCAGCTGCACAGACCCGCGATAACGCCGGTCAGGCCGGCCTCCGGTCCAATACTTCCGCCAAACAGCAGCGGCAGCAATGCCGCGAGCGAAAGCTTGCCCAGATTGTCATACGGGTAGCGTCCGTCTTGTTTGACCTTGGCCATCACCTGGTTGAGGTCATCGGTCTTGGTGCCCGTAAGCTTTTCGTACAGACCGATCAGCAGGCCGCCCAGCAGGCAGACAAAAAACGGGTACGGCAGAAAGCCAAACGGGCCGCTGGCGAGCTCGGGCGAAGCGGCGCCCAGCGCGTGCGGAATCTCGGTCCATAGATAGTCGATACCGTGCTCCATCGCAAAAAAGAACAGCCAGACTGCGGCACCCGCGAGTGCGCCGGTCACGGCAACGCTGACCAAAAACAGCGCTCGGTTCGTGGGTTTAGCGAGCTTATCCATCGGGTCCTCCCGCGGTCAAAGTCGACATAGATACGTTTTATTGTAGAGCGAGTGTGACCCAGTCAAGCCAACCGTCTGCGCCGCAAACGGAGCCAACGGGAAGCACGGCGGGACAGGCCCAAGGCTTATCCGTTGATAATTGATGCGATTTCGTGCAGATCCTCGGCAAAGTAAATGCCTTGCTGGCGCCGTGGGCTCGATAAGCCCTTATCAATCATGTGCTCGAGCAGCGCCTTAAGGTCGTTGTAGTAACCGTTCAGGTTATACAGGATGCACGGAGCACTCAGGTGTCCCAACGACACCGCGGACATGACCTCGGCAATCTCCTCGAGCGTGCCCGTCCCGCCGGGAAAGGCGATGAAGGCATCGCCGAGCTCAATCATCTTGGCCTTGCGCTCCGCCATATCACTCGTCACGATAAGGTCGTTGATACCGTCATGTTGAAACTCGGCCTCGATAAAAAAGCTCGGCTCCACACCCGTCACGTGTCCACCCGCCTCGAGTACGCTATCGGCGAGCGCACCCATCAGGCCCGATTTGGACCCGCCGTATACCAGCGCGTGCCCGTTGGCGCCAATCCAGTTGCCTAGCTCCTGCACCGCGGGCAGAAATGCCGGATCATTGCCGACACTGGCACCCAGATACACGGTGATATTCATATTCAGTCCCCCTCATCGTGACGCGTGGCGCCCGTTCTAGCGCTGGCGTCGACGATACTCGCGCACGCGACGCGAAAGATCGGCAAGCTCGTCACGATCGAGCTCTTCCAAATGCTCCAGATCATCCATAAAACGCGCCATGGTGTCCTTTTGACGCATCTTGATGAGCGTATTGCAGTAGTTCACCGCCACGCCCGTGAGCATGGCGATGTAGAAAATGCTGATAACGCTCAAGACGACGGTAATAGCGCGGGCAACCGGCGTTTCGGCCGGAATGTCGCCAAAGCCGATGGTCGAGACCGTCTCAAAGCTAAACCACAGACCATCACCAAACGTGAGGGTCGTGGGCTCGGACAACCAGACGGCCGTCGAGCACAGCAGGTAAAAGATAAGAAACAGGCCCGTGATGCGTGCAAAGCCAGCCTGTCGCAGTACGTCAGCAAGCATCCTGAGCTTTTTCATCGCGACCCCTTTTCCCAGACGTCCAATCTCGTTCGCTCGGTATTGTCCCACGCCTCCCCCGCAAACGGAACTAGTCATCGGGGACGTTCTTAAATGACTAGTCAAACAAGAACGTCCCCAATGACTGCCGGGCGGGACCGTTTAGCGGTGCAGCTGCCGACTGGGCAGGCTGAGCTGGTATCCTTATGCGGTAATGTCTCGATTCGTTAGGATTGCATGTGAGAGCTTCCGCTGTCCTTCGTTCAGTTATATATCGCACCCTGGCCGTCGCGCTTGCCGCGCTCGCCGTACTGAGCACCATCATGCCCGCCCCCGCCTATGCCGCCAATACCGATCAGCAAGTCAAGACGGTCCGCGTCGGCTGGCTCGTCAGCAACGAGGGCTTCCAGGACGGCACCCCCGGCGAGCGTCTCTCGGGATGGGGTTACGAGTACCTCCAGACCCTGTCGTACTACACGTCCGGCTGGCGGTACGAATACGTCTCCGGCACCTTCACCGAGCTTATGGACATGCTCGAGGCAGGCGAGATCGACCTCATGCCCAACATCTCCTACTCCGAGGAACGTGCCCAAAAGCTGCTCTTTTCCTCGAACCCCGAGGGCACCGAGCGCTACTACATCTACGCCAGGCCCGACCGTGACGACCTTGCAAAGGGTAACCCTCAAGCACTCCAGGGTCTCACTATCGGTTGCAACCCCGACGTCATGCAAACCTTCGTTGGCCAGCAATGGCTCGCCAGCGAAGGAATCGCCTGCACATACAAGGAGTATGACGGAGGATCCGATCTCTTTGACGCGCTCGCAAACGACGAAGTCGATGCCGTCATCATGAACGACACAATCTCGTCGCCCAATGCCTCCCCCATGTTCTACATTGGTTCGAACGACTACTACTTTGCCGTTCCCAAAAGCCGCCCCGACCTGATGGACGACATCAATGCTGCCATGACGGCAATCGCCCGCGTCAACCCACGCTATAACGACGAAGTAAAATCTCACTACTCGACCCAAAACAGCGGCTCATCATCGCTCAACGGACCCGAACGTTCCTGGCTCAAAGCAAATGACAACACCATCACGCTCGGCTACATTACGGGCAAACTCCCCTACTGCAACGAGAACGAAGACGGCGAAATGGAAGGCTCGCTCGCATCGCTTGCGACGACGCTACACGATAAATTTGGCATTACGGTCAAAACCGTCGCCTTTGATAGCTACAAGATGATGTCAAAGGCCCTGTCAAAGGAAAGCATAGACGTTGCGCTGCCGGTATACCGAGATTACTGGTTTGCCGAGCAAGCAGGCGTTGTGCGGTCGGTATCGTTGGGAACCATATCCCTCACCGCTATCCACACCGGCAGCAACCTGAACAAAAACCTTCAGAACATCGCCTGTACCAAATCATCGTTTGTCAACAAAAATGCACTTGAAAGTCTGTTCCCCACAGCGACCGTAACCGAATACCAATCCGACGATGAAGCGTTCGACGCCCTCAGGAAGGGAACGGCGCACTGCATCGTCGCTCCCAGTTCACGCGTAAAAACCATCGGTGACCGTTACGATCTCGAGGACTGCGAGACGACCGAGCTCCCTGACACTTGTGAGCTCTCGTGCTGGATTTCGCGCGGCAAGCCCGAACTGCTGGGAATCATCAACAAGGGCATCATCAATGCCGGAGAATCGCTCTCCGCAAGTAATTACTCCTCCACGTCGTACACGGCCCAGGAATCCAACACGCTTCAATTCCTTTATCGCAACCGCACCGCCATTGCAGCTACCCTCATCGGTATGTTGTCGGTCGGCATCGTCCTGCTCATCTGGGCGCTCGTGCGCGCTCGAACCGAGCGCAAAAAAGCCGATGCTGCCAACGCCGCTAAGACGGCATTCCTCACGCGCATGAGCCACGACATCCGTACGCCGCTCAACGGTATCCTGGGCCTTATCGAAATTGAAGAATTGAAGGAAGGCGATATGCAAGTCGCCCGCGAGAGCCGTGCCAAGGCGCGCGTTGCCGCCAATCACCTGCTCTCGCTGATCAACGACATCCTCGAGATGGGAAAAATCGAAGACCGCAAGCTAACACTGGAACATGCGCCTTTTAACCTCAAAGAGCTTTGTGATGATACGCTGGTGCTGTGCAAGCTCCGCGCGTCCAGTAACGGCATCACAATGCAGGACAATAGTCTGCCGTACGCCACGGGGCCATACGTAATCGGCAGTCCCACCCATATCCGACAGGTCATGATCAACCTGTTAGACAACAGCATTAAGTACAACAAGCACGGCGGCTCCGTCACCTTTAGTTCACAGACCAAGCCACTCGATAACGGGCGCGCGCTCTTTTGCTTTAGCGTTTCGGATACCGGCATTGGCATGGCTCCCGAGTTTTTAAAGCATATCTATGAGCCGTTTGCCCAAGAAGGTGACGATGCGCGCAGCAAGTTCCAAGGAACCGGCATGGGCATGCCAATCGTCAAGTCGCTTATTGAACTGATGGGCGGCACCATCGAAGTCACCAGCGAACTCCATGTGGGCACCACGTTCTACGTGGAAATTCCGCTCGATATCGACAAGAACCCCCGGGCGCGGGCGAATACGGTCGAGAGGGCGCTCGACTGCTCGCTCGCCGACATGAACGTACTGCTCGCCGAAGACAACGAATTGAATGCCGAGATTGCCCAGGCGCTGCTAGAATCCGAGGGCGTCGTGGTCACCCGCGCCGCCAACGGCAACGAAGTCGTCGATCTGTACCTATCGCATCCCGCCGGCAGCTTCGATGCGATCCTGATGGACATTATGATGCCGGACATGGACGGTTACGAGGCAACCCGCGCGATTCGCCTGAGCGAGAAGGTCGATGCAGCCGATATCCCCATCATCGCGCTCACCGCCAATGCCTTTGCCGAGGACGCCAAGGCGGCACACGACGCCGGCATGAACGCCCATCTATCCAAACCGCTCGACTTTAACAAGCTCAAAAACATACTCGCCCGCATCAAGAAAAACGGATCCGTTTCGCTATAGTTTGTGCTCAACCACCACGCACGACCAGAAAGGAAGCCAACGATGTTTAGACCCTTACGTCGAAAGAAACGCGCCATCACTGACGAGGAAGCGCGCGAACTGCTCGCTACCTGCAAGCGCGGCGTCTTTGCCGTCAACGGCGACGATGGCTACCCGTACGCCATTCCCGTCAACTACTTCTTTGACGCCGAGCACGACAAGATCTATTTCCATGGCGCCAAAGCCGGCCACAAGGTCGACGCACTCAAGCGCGATGACAAGGTCTGCTTTACCGTATATGGCAACGAGTGGTACCAGGACGGTGACTGGGCTCCCTACGTTATGAGCACCGTCGTCTTTGGCCGTTGTCGCCTGGCGAATGACACCCCCGCGTTTATCGAGGACAAAGTCCGCCAGCTCGCCCTTAAGTACTACCCTTCTGCCGAAGAAGTCGAAGAGGAAATCGCCAAGGACATCAAGGGCGTCCAGCTCTACGAGATTTCGATTGAGCATCTCTGCGGCAAGCAGATTCAGGAAAAGTAAGCCCCTCAGCAGGCCTCATCAATAACAATATGGCCTGGTTCCAACCCACCTTGGAACCAGGCCATATGCTTATAGAGCGTCGGCGGCTATGTGCGCAAGCGCCTCAATGAGCTCCTGCGAGCTCACGGGTTTACTCAGGTGCGCGTTCATGCCCGCCTCACGCGAAAGCCTGCGGTCGTCGGCAAAGGCGTTGGCGCTCACGGCGATAATCGGCGTGGTCGCGGCATCCTCGCGATCGAGTGCTCGAATCTGACGTGTGGCCTCAAGGCCATCGATGCCCGGCATCATGATGTCCATCAACACCACGCCGTACTCGTGCGGCACGCTCGCGGCAAACATCTCGACGGCAGACTCACCATCCCTAGCGTGTGTCACGACGGCACCGGCACGGCTGAGCGTAAACTGCGCGATCTCGGCATTCAGATCGTTATCCTCTACGAGCAAAACGCGCAAGCCCTGGAGTGCATCGCCGTCTCCCGCGTCCACGCGAACTGCCTGAGGAATCTCGGAGCGTTTGCATTTCTCGAACGGCAGGCGGATGGTAAACGTCGTCCCCTGCCCCAAGACGCTCGTAAAACTCATGGTTCCGCCCATAAGCTCGACCAGCTGTTTTGCAATAGGCGCGCCCAGGCCAGTTCCCGACGAAGCGCCTTCCACCTGCTGCTCCTCGCGGCAAAACGGCTCGTAGAGGTGCTTTTGGAACTCCTCGCTCATGCCAATACCGTTGTCGGCGATCGTGTATTCATAGACGGGGACGCCATCCGCTGGCTCCACCTCGCGGCACACCAGGCGGACATAGCCGCCCTGGCGGTTGTACTTGACGGCATTGCCGGCAATATTGAGCAACAAACGCTTGAGGTGCGTCACGCTCACCCGCGCATAGGGATGATTAAGCGTCTGCTGGTCGCAGATAATTGTCACCAGACGCTCCTCGGCCTGGCGCTCCAGAATATCGCGCACTTCACAGTTGAGGGCCACCAAATTTATGGGCACGAGGTTCAGGTCGACCTGCCCGCTCTCCAGGCGACTCATATCGAGTGCCTCGTTGGCAAGGTCGAGCAACAGTCCCGATGCCGTCCAGATTTTTGAGCGGCACTCAGTCTGCTTTTGCAGATCGTCCGCATTGGCATCGGCGACCTCGACCATGCCGCGAATGCCGTTGATGGGCGTGCGCAGATCGTGGCTCATGCGGCGCAAAAACTCCGTCTTTGCAGAGTTGGCAGACGAGGCCTCACGCGCCGCCTTTGCCAGCTTGTCGCCATAGTCGCGCTCCTGCTGAAGCAAGTCCGTCAAACGTCGACGATCAGCGCGGCGACGCACCATCACGACAACGGCTACAACACCGCTGTAGAGCGCCAGCACGCCGGCAGCAACAGCCGCGACAACCTCAAAGTAGCGCTGCGCCGAGGCATAGGTGTACACATAGAATTTGTGCACTTTTCCAAATGTGCCCAAATACCACTCGCCGTCGGCGTTAACCAATCTGACCTTACCAGCCAGGCATCGATCCTTAATACCGTCGACAATGAAGACGTCCGTCGTAGGCAGATCGAATACGCCCAATACGGTGGGTTCAACGGCATTGGTCGCAACGACTTTGCCGTCGCTTTCGATCACGATATTGCCGCTATCGATGGTTTCATAGCCATCAAGCAAGCTCTGCAGTTTGAGCGTATTGCTTGCAACCGCCTTCGCGCTCTGATGCCTTACCGCGATGACGATGCCCTCGCCATCTTGCCGGGTCACGCAACCAATGTCTGCGACTGAATCATCCGCAAGCGTGATGCGGGCGGTATAGGACTTAAGCGGATGAGTTGCCACCTCCAGCACGGGCGTTTCTTTGAGATACGTAGCGAGCGACTCGTAGCTCACATCGCCCGTCGAGGACTCGGACACCAAATTGCCCGATACGTCCGTCACGATCAGCGCGCTCACGTTGAACTGGTCGGCGTATTGCTCTAGCATGGCGCTATCCACCGAACCGTCGCGCTCCATATCGCGGGCAGCCTCTCCGGCAATCTCCATAACGCGAATCAGGTTTTTGGTCGCATAGGCGCTGTTGAATGCATCGTAGGAAAGGCTCTGCGTCGCCACGTAATCGACAACGTCGGCAAAGCGCTGCTCGGCTTGGGCCGTCATGTAACCGTAGCTCATCATGCCGGCAGCAACTGAGAGCGCTATCCCCAGCAGAGCGACAAGGAGCCATGCCCCTGCCGAACGATTGTCCCGCTCCTGAGCGGCGTGGTCGGGTGCATCGATCATGACAGACCCTCCACATTCAAAAATGGCGAAGGGTCATCAAAGTACTTTGACACCAGGCGTTCCATGGTGCCATCGGCAAGCATTTCTTGGTAGGCATGAGTGAGCTTGACGTCGATGCCGCGCGTATCGTTGATATCGAAAGCGGTGCCCAAACCAACCTCTAGCAGCGGCTCATCCAAAATTCGATACGTTACGCCATAGTCTTTTTCGTAGGTGAGCAGCAAAGACTCATGCGCGGCGATGGCGTCGACCAGGCCCTCGACGAGCGCCGGATTCAGGTATGAGCGGTCCGAAAAGCTGTAGAGCTCCTTGACCTGCGGAACGTTTTCATTTGTACGATTGAGCAAAATGTCCTCGGGCTTGGTGGTGGACTGAACGGCCACGACCTTGTCCTCAAGATCGGCAAGCGTGTAGATATCGCTCTCGGGATCGACCGCGACTACCTGGCGGCTCGCAAGGTACGGACCGGCCCAACGATACTCGTTTTCGCGGCCCGTCATGCTAAAGCTGCCCATGACGCAATCGAGCTCGCCGCTCGCCAGTAGCTCTTTCTTCTTTTCCCAATCGATCAGCTGGTACTTTGGCTTGTAACCAATGCGGGCCAAAGCCTCGGTCAATATCTCGACATCCAGGCCAACGATATCGCCGTACTCGTCGGTATACACAAACGGTGGATAGAGGTCGCTGCCAACATTGAGCGTCTTAAGGTTGTCGTCTTTGGCTTGCGAGGCGTCCAGACCTTTTGATGCAGACGTCGAGACTTCGTCATTCAACCCAGAACAGCCAGCTATCGCTACGACAAAGGCGCTCGCCACTGCAAGCGCGACAAACAACGAAATGGCAACCGAGCGACGGGGTCTTTTCATCGAGCTCCAGACGATCCTGTTTACAGACTGAAATGGTTAAAAATAATAGCAAATGAAACCACTCGAGCGCCCAATGGTTACAGACGCATTACCATGCGGGGCCTTCTAGCCGACCTGGCAGAAGGCCCCGCATGCAGCGCACACTTACCGTGCATTAAAAACGTAGCGGTCCAGACGGTCGCACGCCTCCCTTACGCGCGAAAGCGGCAGCGCCAGATTCACGCGAATGTGGCAGGTTCCGTGGAACGGGCGGCCGTCCTGATACCCGACGCCCACGCGCGCCCCCTCGTCGAGCAGCCACTGAATATCGCGGCCATGCTCGCGGCACCACTCGGTGCAGTCCAGAAACACCATGTACGTGCCTTGCGGACGCGAATAGGACACGCCCTCAAAATGCTCGTCCACGTAATCGCAGAAGTACTCGATATTGCCGGCAAGCACCTGGTTGAGCTCGTCCACCCACTCGTAGCCCTGCGGCTGATAGGCACCGATAAGCGCATGCATGGAGAGGACATTCATCTCGTTGTAGTGAGTCTTGTTGGACACGGCGCACACGCGGTCGCGCAGCGTCTCGTTATAGATGATGTGATAGCTGCCGACCAGACCCGCCAGGTTGAACGTCTTGCTGGGCGCGTAGAGGGCAACCGTGCGCATGCGGGCATCCTCGCTCACCGACTGCGTCGGGATGTGCTTGTGCCCCGGCAGGATGATATCGGACCAAATCTCGTCCGAGATCACCACGCAATCGTGCTGGCGATAGATGTCCATGGCGCGCTCGATCTCGTCGCGCTCCCATACGCGGCCGCAGGGATTGTGCGGCGAGCAGAACACCGCGGCATGGATGTGGTTTTGGGCGAGCTTGTGCTCCATGTCCTCAAAGTCCATACGCCACACGCCCTGGTCGTCGAGTTTAAGCGGGCTGTGGACAATGCGATAGCCCGCGGCTTCGATAGACTTGGTAAAGCCAATGTAGGTGGGGCTGTGGACCAGCACCGCATCGCCCGGCTGGACATACGCGCGCAACGTCGACACGACGCCGCCCAGCACGCCGTTTTCGTAGCCGATATGCTCAGGTGCCAGGCCCTCGACGCCATTACGGCGGCTCTGCCATTCGATGATGCGGTCGAAGTACTCGGGGCGCGGGTTAAAGTAGCCAAACATGGGATGCTGAGCGCGCTGAATGATGTGCTCCTGGACCGTGGGCACCGTGGCAAAATTCATGTCGGCCACCCACATGGGAATGCGGTCGAAGCCCTCGTCGGGTGCGTTCGGAGCCATGCCGGGGACCTCGCCCCAGGAGTCAACGGCGATGGAGTCCATGCCGTGGCGGTCGATAAGCGAGCTAAAGTCGTATTTCATGCTGAGCTCCCGTGCAAAGTAGACTGTTTCGATAGGCGTTATTGTCCACCAGCGTGGGCGGTTTTGGCGCGGGGTTTGGCGCTTAATTTGACGGGTGCGGACGAATGGCTGCTTAGTCTTGCGCGTCGTTGACGGCGATTACGGTTAGCTGGGTTTCGTCGACCGAAAACGATATGTCAAGCCCGGCGTAAGCCAGGTGATAGACGCGGTTTGGCTCGTGCTTGCTGCCCGCGCGGCGCGGATCTTGGCGTAGAACCTCGACCAAGCCAGAAATCTTTGCGGGCGGGACCATATCCTGCAGAGCTTGCGGAAACTCAACATCGAGCTCTTGCCACGGAGCATCCTCAATCCAGCCGCCGGTCGCATCCGGGTGGCAGTCCGCAAACGGGATGTAGGGCTTGATATCGTAGATGGGCGTGCCGTCACGGAGGTCGGCCCCCAGCACATGGATGATGGGGCCGTCGGCGGTGAGCTCAACGTGATCGAGCCTTACGCAGGTAAGTCCGATGGGATTGGGGCGAAACGGGCTGCGCGTGGCAAAGACGCCCACGCGCTCGGCTCCGCCCAGACGCGGCGGGCGCACAGTTTTCGACCACTTGGCATTGGTGCCGGACCTGTCCTGCGTCTTGGCATCGGCAGCTATGTCCTTAGCCGTGCCGCCGGGCGTTCCGTTTTCGAAGCGCCACAACAGCCATAGGTGAGAGAAGGAGTCCAGGCCCTCAACCGCTGCGTTGGAGGCAAATTCCGGCTCAAAGACGATGCGTCCCTGCAGATGAGGCGCCAAAAAGCTGTTGCGCGGAATGCCGAACTTCTGCGGCAGGTCGGTATGTATGTGTGCGATAGGTTCCATGCCGGTCATTGTACGGCATGGAGGCGTGGGGCGTTGCGCGCAATTCTTCGCCGCGGTCCTCCGTCGTGCAACCAACGGTTGCTTGGAAGGGCACCTGCTGCCGCGTATGCTTAAGCCATCAACCAGCAGAAAGGAGCCGCTATGGCCTTTGCAGAAAAGCTCATCGCCGTCCGTCGCGCCCATCACCTTACCCAGGAGCAGCTCGCCGCCAAGCTCTTCGTCACACGCCAGGCCATCAGCCGTTGGGAGCGCGGCGAGGTCACACCGGGCATCGACATGATGAAGCTCATTGCCGCCGTAACCGGCGAGCCCCTGTCTCACCTGCTCGAAATGCCCGAGCACTATTGTCAGAGCTGCGGCATGATACTCACGCCCGACGACTGCGGCACCGATGCCACGGGCGCCACGACCGACCATTACTGCAAGTGGTGCTACGACCACGGCAAGTACACCTACGAGACCACGATGGAGGCGATGATCGAGGACTGTGCCCCGCGCCTGGCGCAAAACACCGGCATGTCGCTTGACGAAGCCGTCTCGCTCATGGGCGCCGTCCTGCCGCAACTGGAGCGCTGGCGCACCGTGCAGGAAAACGAGGAATGCTACGGCGCCGAGGCTCGAGCTCGCTATGGCAATGAGGCTATCGATGCAGCAAACGAAACGTTACTGGATATGGATCCTCAGACATGGAACGACATGAAGGAACTTGAACGCACCATTTTGGGCCAGCTCTCGATTGCCATGGGCATTGGCGACCCAGAGAGCAACGAAGCCCAAAAACTGGTTACAATGCACCGTCGATGGATTGCTCTCAACTGGGGATGCGAGCCCCAAGACGAGGCGTACCTGGGCCTCGCCCACGGCTATCTTGCCGACCAGCGCTTTGTTGACTACTACGACAAGCCCTGCGGCACCGGAGCCACGGCGTTTCTGGTCCAGGCCATCGAGTCGTCTTTGGCGCGTGCATAGACCGCGGCGGCTTTGGGTATTTCAATCGAAACCTCAACCGATTGGAGACCCATGGCTACTAATCACGAGCTCGTGCTCTACGTTATGACCGGCTGCCCGTATTGCATAAAGGTCAAGCGCTTTTTGGCCGATAACGGCGTGACCATTCCCGAGCGCAATATCTCGACCGATACCGAAGCCGAGCAGACACTCATCGCCGTCGGCGGAAAGCGCCAAGTTCCCTGCCTGTTCATCGACGGCAAGCCGCTTTACGAGTCGAGCGACATCATCGCGTGGGCGAAGGGGAACCTGCTCTAGCACGTCCATTGCGGCCAACTCGCCCCAAACATGTACACCAGCATCCAAAGTCGACATTTTTCGACATCTTTGGATGCTGGTGTACAGCTTTTTAGTCGTTTAAGAACGTCCCCAGCGACCAACTAGCCGTGGAAGCGGGCAACGGGCGCGAGGGGTTGTTCGCGGAAGACGCGGTCGACGGCGGCGCGGTATTCGTCGACCTTCTTGGTTTTGCGAACGAGCTTGTGGACGGTGGCTGGATCGGCGAAAGCGCACTTGGCGTAGAACCACCATTCCTTCATGCGAAAGACCGCATTGCCGCCAATCTCGTCCGCATAGGCAGCGAACAGCGTGTCATGGAAACGCTGCAGCTCGGCGACGGTGGCGGCAGGGCCGCCGTTTACCATGCGTGCCAGCGCAGGGTTTGCAAGCAGACCGCGACCCAGCATTACATGGCGCGTGTCGGGATAGGCAGCAACCAGCGCATCCATGTCCTCAAGGTCAAAAATGTCGCCGTTATAGGCTACCGGGAACGACGCCCGCTCCAGCGTCTCGCCATAATACTCTTTGCGCGGCGAGCCCGTATAGCGATCCTTTTGCACGCGCGGATGCACGATCAGCTCGGCAAGCGGCATGCGGCAATACAGGTCGAGCACGCGCTCGTACTCGTCATCGCTCTCAAGCCCCAGCCTGGTCTTGACCGACACCGGCAGTGGCGAGCGCTCGCACGCGTCGCTCAAGAACACCTCGAGCTCATCCAGGTTACGCAGAAAGCCCGAACCCTTACCTTTGGCGACAACCGTACCCGAGGGACATCCCAAGTTGAGGTTGACCTCGTGGTAGCCCATATCGGCAAGCACCTGCGCCGCCCACACAAACTCATCCGCGTTCTTGGACATGAGCTGGGGCACCACGTTAAGCCCCTGGTTGTTGGCAGGATCGACCTCCTTAAACGCCTTGCCGCCAAAGCGATTGCCCACCCGCGGCGGCGGCAAAAACGGCGTGTAATAACAATCGAGCGCGCCGAAGCACTCCGCATGCACGCGGCGGAACACATGCCCGGTAATCCCCTCCATGGGGGCCAGCGATAGAATCATCAACATCAACTTTCAAATCAATGTGACAAAGGGGCTGTCCCTTTTTCACATTTGTACATCATTCGAGTGTTTATTTTGGCACAGCGGCGCAGGCAATCCCATGCATGTTATTCGTCCTTGGGCAGCGGTTTCATGCTCCAAAAGACGACATTCATAATGATGACAATCACCAGGACAACGCCATTGGCCACCCAAAAGCCCATGTTGAGCCCAAGCCACTCCGTAGTCCCAAACAAATCAATCCAAATCAGAGCCCAGTTCATGTAAACGCTCCTCTCTACATCGAAATCAGCTACAGCAGCTCGCCGTAGCGCTTGACGTAGGCCTTCTTAAGGCTTGTCGCCAGCGCCATGTACAGCAAGATGCACGGAATCAGGAACAAGAAGTACTCGACAGGCAGGGCACCCAGACCCAGCGTGGGGCCAAGCGGGCTAAACGGGATCAGCGTGAGCAGCGCGATGCCCGTCATCGTGAGCAGCATCACCGGAGCCGAGGCACGGCTCTGGATAAACGGCAACTTAGGCGTACGGATCATGTGGATGACCAGCGTCTGGCTCCACATAGACTCGACGAACCATCCAGCCTGGAACAGCGCGATGTAGGCCAGCTGCATCTGCTCCAGCGCGGCGCCCGAGTAGACGCTCGTCAGGTCGTTGAACAGCACGCCATGGCTCACGAACAGGGGGCAGAAAACGAAGTACATAAAGATATAGGTCATAAAGTCGAAGATGGAGCTGGTGGGCCCGATCCAGATCATGAACCTGCCAACACTCGAAGCGTCCCAGGTACGCGGCACGCGCAGGAACTCCTCGTCCACGTTGTCCCAGGGAATCGCCAGGCAGCTGCAGTCATAGATCAGGTTGAGCAGGATCAGCTGGATGCTCATCATCGGCAAAAACGGCAGCAGGGCGGATGCGGCAAGCACGCTGAACATATTGCCGAAGTTGGAGCTTGCGGTCATCTTGATGTACTTGATCATGTTGGCGTAGGTCTTGCGCCCCTCGATGATGCCCTCCTCGAGCACCATCAAATCCTTCTCGAGCAAGATGATATCGGCCGACTCCTTGGCCACGTCGACCGCAGTATCGACCGAGATGCCGATGTCGGACGACTTCATGGCCGAGGCGTCGTTGATGCCGTCGCCCATGTAGCCCACCACATGACCGTTTGCACGCAGCACGGACACGACGCGCGCTTTTTGATCGGGCGTAAGCTTGGCAAAGACCTGCACGTCCTCGGCGCGACGAGCGAGCTCGGCGTCGTCCATTGCGGCGATATCGCTGCCGAGCAGCATGTTGTTGACCTCGAGTCCCACCTGCTTGCAGATGGTGCGCGTGACCTTCTCATTGTCGCCGGTCAAGATCTTGGTGGCTACACCGTGGTTGCGCAGCGCCTCGATAGCATCGGCCGTGGACTCTTTGGGCGGATCCAAAAACGCCAGGTAGCCGATCAGCACCATGTCGCGCTCATCATCGGCGCTAAAGGCACCGACAGGCGACGGGTTGGACTTTTGAGCGATTGCCAACACGCGGAAGCCGTCGTCGTTAAGGTCGGCGACCGTTGCCAAAATGCGCTCGCGCACCTCGTCGTCCAGCACGTGAACGCCGCCGTCAATCTCGGCATGCGAGCACACCGACAGCATCTCCTCGACTGCACCCTTGGTGACCATCTGGGTTTTGCCGCTTCGATCGCGCACCACGGTGGTAAGGCGACGGCGCGTAAAGTCAAACGGCACCTCGTCGACCTTCACATAGGCCTCGGAAAGGTCGGTGAGACTCGGGTCGTTTTGCTCCTCTTCCTCGGTGCATTTGATGATCGCCAGATCCATCAGATTCTTGTAGCCCGTCTGGAAATAGCTGTTGAGGTAGGCATGGCGCAGAACGCGCGAATCCTCCTGGCCATCGATGTTCCAGTGATACTCCAGCACCACCTGGTCCTGCGTCAGCGTGCCAGTCTTGTCCGTGCACAGCACGTCCATCGCGCCAAAGTTTTGAATCGAGTTGAGGTTCTTAACGATGGTCTGCTTTTTGCTCATAGCCACGGCGCCCTTGGCAAGGCACGTGGTAACGATCATGGGCAGCATCTCGGGTGTCAGGCCCACGGCGATGCTGATGGCAAACAGGCCAGCATTAAGCCAATCGCCCTTGGTGACGCCGTTAATCATAAAGACAAACGGAACCATCACCATCATAAAGCGGATGAGCACCCACGAGACGCTATTGACGCCTTTGGAAAAGCTCGTCTCTACGGCATCCTCGGACAGGCTCGATGCCATAGAGCCAAACAAGGTCTGCTCGCCCACGCTAAAGGCGAGCGCCGTCGCGCTGCCCGAGATCACACTGCTGCCCATGAGGGCGATGTTCTCGAACGACGTTGCCGAATCGGACTCGGTGCACGTCGCGGGAACCTTCTCGACCGGCTCGCTCTCGCCCGTCAGGCTTGCCTGGCTCACAAAGAGGTCCTTAGCCTCAATGATTCTCACATCGGCGGGAATCATGTCACCGGCGGACAGGTGCACGATGTCACCAACCACCACGTCGTCGATGGGAATCTCGGTCCTAGGGGCATCCTCGCGGGTGACTGTCACGGTGGTCGTAATCATATCGAGCAGCTTTTCGGCCGCGTTGCCGCTGCGCGCTTCCTGGATATAGCGCAGCGTGCCCGAGAGCACGACCATCGTGGTGATGATGATCACCGTCAGCGGGTCAAAGTCTTCGGGCGTGCTGCCCATCATCGACAACGCTGGAAACACCATGTCGGTCGCTGCCGAAATGATGGCCAGGAAAAACAGAATCGCCGTGAAGGGATTGACGAACGCGTCCGCAAGCTTGCGGGCAATCGACTTCTTCTTGCCACGCGTGACCACGTTACGCCCGTTGTCGGCTTCGCTGTGCGCGACCTCGTCGCGATTAAGGCCGCCGAGATTCGAGCCGACCCAGGATAGGGCCTCCGTCAGCGGAATGGTCGCCGCATACTGGATGCGACCCTCCGCGCGATGCCTCATCAGTTCGTTTTGCGCCTGAACCGCAGACGGCGTATGGCGCATAGTCATCTTCTTCAATTGCCTCGCTCCGTTCTATCGATCGGACGCAGGGCGAATCAGCCGCGCGCCCCCATCAAAGTGGACCCGCGCCGGCAACTTCGTCCTGCGTTACTGGTACTGTCACTGCCGCTCACGGTCCTCACCTCTCTTTCGCGTCCGCGACTGTCTACAGAATAGAAAAGCCGCAAGACCGAGCACATGGCTGGTTTCTTGCGGCTTTCTTGCGATTTGGCAAGGATTGTCAAAGTGACTATTTGGATCGATGGGAGCGAATACCCGAAGCGTTACTCGGCCATTTTGTAGCCCACGCCCCATACAGTCAGCAGGTAGTGGGGGTTGTCTGGTTCGGGCTCAATCTTCTTTCGAATTTTGCGGACGAAGGCCATGATGTTGCTGTCATCGAGCAGATACTCGTTTTGCCACACCGCCCGGTAGATTTCCTCTTTGCTAAAGACCGTACCCCGGTTGCTCGCCAAAAAGGCAAGGATGTCGAACTCCTTGGGCGTGAGCGAGACCGGCGCGTCCGACACCTTGACGGTGCGCGAGGCCAGGTCGATCGAAAGCTCGCCGATAACGATGGGTCCAGTGGCGGCACTTGCCTGCGAGCCGGCAACCGCCAGCTCGATAGCAGTCAGCTTGCCCGATGCGATATCGGCAAACACGGGCGCGAGCTCCAGGGCGGCAGCGCTGCCAGACGAGAACAGCGCGCTGCTGAGCTCGGCGGCCTCGGCCGGCGTAATCGCGATGTTGGTTCTGTTGGTACGCATAGAACCGCCCTAGAACAAGCTGCTCGAGCGGGCCAGATAGACCCGCTTGATCGTCGAAGCAACAACAAGATACAACACGCTCAGCAGCGCAACGATGCCCAGATACCATACAGGCAGCGTGGCGAGCCCAAACAGCTGCGCCACCGGACTGAGCGCAAGGAGCGCCGTGACAACGAGCATGACGGCAACCATCACCACGAGCGGTGTGCAAGGACGATCCCCGTCGCGGACACTGCGCGTTCGCAACACCAGGAGCACGAGCGATTCGGTCCATGCGCATTCCAGCAGCCAGCCGGCTTGGAAGGTCGCGATAAAGGCCGCTCGACCCGCCGCGTCGAGCGCGGCAAAGGGCGCGCCGCAGACGGCGGGGCATACGCCCAAGAACAGAATGGCAAACGTAATGATGTCGAAGGCCGAGCTCGCAAAGCCAAAATGAAGCATAAAGCTGCCGAGCCCCTTACCCGACCAGGCCCTGGGGCGGGCAATCTCTGCATCGTCAACGTTATCCCACGAAAGCGCCAGGCAGGTGGCGTCGTAGCACAGATTGAGCAAGAGCAGCTGGGTAGCGGTTGCCGGCACAAAGGGCAGGAAAATGCTCGAGGCGGCAACCGAACAGATATTGCCAAAGTTGGAGCTCGATGCGATACGGATGTACTTGGAGGCATTGGCGAACGAAGTCCTGCCCTCGCTGACGCCCTCGGCGACAACACCCAAGTCGCGCTCGAGCAGCACCAGGTCGGCCACCTTTTTGGATTCGGCCGCAGCCGAGTCCACGACAATGCCGACGTCTGCCGATGTGAGCGCCGGCACGTCGTTCACGCCGTCTCCGATATAGCCGACGATGTGGCCGGAGAGGCGAATCAGGCTAACGATCTGCGCCTTCTGTGCGGGCGTAAGCTCGGCAAACACGCGAGCCTTCCCCACCCGGATCAGCGCTTCGGATTCCTCCATGGCCTGAAGCATGCTGCCGGTGATAACGCTATCGGCGGGAATGCCCAGGCGCGAGCATGTTGAGCGAGCGACCGAAGCCGAATCACCCGTGAGCACGCGCACCTCGACGGAAAGGTTAGACAGCGCCTGCACGGCGGCACGAGCGCTCGCCTTGGGCCGATCGAAAAAGCCCAAAAAGCCGCACAGCACCAGGTCATCCCAGTCCGCCGACGTCGTGCTATAGGCGACGGCGAGCACTTTGATGCCATCGGCGCGCATGTCCTCGGCAACCTCGTAGGCGCTCTGACGGCCATCGGCATCCATGGGCACCAGCTCGCCCTTAAAGTTTGCCCAGGCGCAGCGTGTGCACACGCTTTCAACCTCGCCCTTTACGATGGTCAGATGATTGCCGGGGCGAACCTGTAGCCCCAAACAACCAAGCGCCCCGGGCGTGGCGTCGAGCTTGACACCCGAAGCCTTGGTGACGTGGTCGAAGGGGTCAGAGGCATGCAGTGCAAAGGCGTGGCCAAGGTCTTTCGCGGCAAGGTGCAGCTCGGGTGCCGCGCACGCATCGGCAATGGCCCGATTGAGCTGATTGGCAGCGGCCCCCTGGCTCGTGCTCTCCAGATACGCCAGGTTGAGCGTCTGCTCGCTTTCGTTGCCCAGGATATCGGTGTAGTACTCGAGCACCGCGGCATCTTCGGTGAGCGTGCCTGTCTTGTCAACGCACACCACGTCCATGGAGCCCAGTGACTCCATGGCGTCAACGTTCTTAACGATGACCTGCTTGTTTTTTAGTCGATGGGCACTGCCCGAAAGGCAAACGCTCGTGACAACCGGCAGCATTTCGGGAACCAGGCCCACGGCCGTGCCCAGGGCAAACAGCAGTGCCTGCGCCCAGTCGCCCAGCACAAAGCCTCGAATCATAATGACAAACGGCAGTACGATGAGCATGCATCTTACCAGGGCGGCGCAGATGCTCTTGGCGCCGGCACCAAACTGTGTGCCCATTCGAGCGCGACGGCGCAAAACGGGCTGCTCATCGGCAATGCGGGCGAGGACGGTTGCCGACGCCTTGCCGTCGACAATGGTCGTTCCCGCGCGAACGGTCTCCCCTTCCCGCTTGGCGGTCTGACCGCTCTCGCCTGTAAGCGACGATTCCGAGACAAGGACCTGGTCGCCCTTGGCAAGGGTCACGTCGACCGGGCAGAGCATGCCGGCATATAGGCGGACGACGTCGCCGGGCACAAGCCGGTCGGCATCAACTTGAATCCAACACGCATCGACGCGTTTCCAAACGGCCGCGTGGTTCGCTTTAAACATATGGCGATCAAAGCTGCGCTTGGCCTCATTTTCGTAAAACAGGCGCACCAGGCCGCCCACCAGCCACATCAAAAAGAGCACAGCTGGCGCGAACACGCCCGTCTGGCCTTCCACCTGCGGCAGGACATCGACCAAAAAAGCCAGCCCGGCAAGCGCAAGCAGCAGCGACGAGAACGGATTAAAGAACGATTTTCTAATCATCGAAGCCTCTTTCTAGCACGGCTTCGATTGTATCCGAGGGCACTCGCCGACAACCCCGCCCCAACCCTTGCGACTTCCTTGCTTTTAGCCGTGACAAAAGGGTTGTCCCTTTGTCACATTATTCGGAACGAAGGGCCTCCACGGGGTCCTTTTTGGATGCGCTACGGGCCGGCAGCAGACCGGCAACGACCGTCAGCAACACCGAAATTGCAATGAGCACCAGCGCATCCTGCACGGGCAGGCTCATCAGGTTGGGGACCTGTTTGGCCGCAAGCGCCCAGGTATTAACCGGGAAGCTCACGGCCACCACGACGACAATGGCAAAGACGCCGGCGATGAGGCCCTCGATAAAGGTCTCGGCATTGAATACGTTGGCCACGTTGCGTTTCGACGCGCCGATCGCGCGCAAGATGCCGATCTCCTTTTTGCGCTCCAGCACGCTGATGTAGGTGATGATGCCGATCATGATAGAGCTCACCACCAGGCTAATACTCACAAACGCAATGAGCACCAAGCTGATGGTGTTCACGATATCGGTCACCGAGCCCATGATGATGCCCATGTAGTCGGTGTACGAGATTGCCTGCTCGTCATGCCCGGCGGCTTTGACCTGCTTGTTATACGCATCGATATGGTCGAGCACGCGCTCCTTGGCCTCAAAGTCGCGCGGGAAGATCTTGACCGAGATGGGGTCAGCTTCATCGGCATAGCCCAACGTGGTCAGGTTGTTGTCATAGGTGAGCTGCGATGCCTTGGCGTAGCTCATCATGAGCGAACTCAGGTCCTCGGCGTCCATGTTGAAATGGATGGCACGAGCAAAGGCGCTCGCATCCACACGCATGGCGCTCGCCAGGTTAGCAAAACTCGACGACATCTGCGTCGCCATCTGGTCCATAAGCCCCGCTGCGCCCGCCTTGAGCTGGGACGATACCGTCGACGCTATCTGCTCGCTGATTGCCTTCATCACCTGATCCATAGCCTGCTGCAGATACGGAGCCAGCTGCTTTTGCACATAGTCGGTCATCGCCTGTTGCAGGCGCTCGGCCAGGACATCGCCGCCGAGCGCCTTCAATTGAGCCAGGCATTGCTGGGCTGCGGCATCATGCTCAAGATACGTCGAGAATGCGGCAGCGAGCTTTGACGCGTCTTTAAGATCTTCGGGCGACAGCGCCTTAAACTGATCAGACTGCAAAAAGCCCTCAAACAGCTGGTTGGCTAGTGCTCCCACCTGCTGCATTTGCTCGGGCGTGAGTTCCAGGCCGTCAAAGATGCCCGAGAAATCTGGAGCCGGCGCTTTGGCCATGATGTCACCAAAGTCGATGTCCTTGCCAACGCCCGAAAGATCAATATCCAGGCCCGACAGATCGACGCCCGAAAGATCAATGCCGTCGCCGGCCGCACCCGAGAGCGCAGACGCATCAAACGAAAACGCACTCTTGAGCGCCGCCTCGTCCACACTGAACATGCTGCCCAGATCAACGCCTTGCTTGGCCTCGCCTTGCAGTTCGTCGAAGGTTTTGCCCGTAAAGACATCCGTCTCGGGGTGGGCAAGCTGCTCCTGCACAATCTGCGAATCGGCGGCGCGCTCCATAAGCTGGCGAGTCAGCGCGTGCGTATAGGCAATGCCTGGGGACAACGCACTCGCGTTGGCGGTCTCGTTGGGTCGTACCACGCCCACAATGTGCACGTCGATACCGTCGGCAACCTTGGCGGCCATAAAGTCGGTGTCGCCAGACATATCGGTCCATATGCCGGTCTCTTCGTTTTTGCGATACGCATCGGCCGGCGACAGCACCTTAAACGTCGTGGACAGCGCATCGTCGTAGGTAAATTCGGTGCCGGTCTCGGGCGTTTCGACCCCACCGTCAGCCGTCATAGCGCTGTTTACCAGATCGTTGAGCTCATTGATATCCAGCGCGCCGATGCTGTAGAGCGTGTAGTCGCCCACCGTGCCACGGCTCGAAAGCACCATCACGGCTTCGTTAGCAGACGTAGGCCAATGCCCCGCCACGACATCGTACTGGCTGTCGAGCAGGCTCTGGTCGTCGATCATCTCGTTAAAGACCGAGGTTCCCATGGATTCCATGCTCACCGTTGCCGCCGAGCTCGCGCCTCCGCTCATGGCCTCAGTCATGGCGTTGGGCACCAGCCGGACAGGCTTCTCATCGCCCTTGCCGGCACGATAGACAACCGGCGATACACCGTAGCCGTACTGAATGGCGTTGACCTCTTTATCGATGCCGTCGCCACCGGCATCGAGCCATGCCTTAAAGCTCGTCATGTCGTTGGACTTAACGCTCGCAAACATATCCTTTACGGCCGTAACCACGGGAATCTTATCGGTTCCCTTAGCCTTGCCGCCGGCACTGTCGTCGGACGAATCCACGTTTTCAGGCGAGTCATCATCCGCAGCCCCCTGACCACCCATCATGGACGATAGATCGTAATCCTGCTTGGAAATGGTGAGTGGGTAGCTCGAGAGCGTATCCTCCTCGACCTTTTTGATGTAGCCGTTTACGCCATTGGACAGCGCCAGAATCGCCGCAATACCGATAATGCCAATCGAGCCCGCAAAGGCCGTCATGGCCGTACGGCCCTTTTTGGTCATGAGGTTTCGGGCAGAAAGCCCCAGCGCCGTCACAAAGCTCATCGAGGTCTTGCGTGTAGGCTTGGCCTCGCGGCGCGTGGCGTCGGCGACATCGAAAGGGTCGGAATCGTCGGTGATCTTGCCGTCCGCCAGATTGACGATGCGCGTGGCATATTGGTACGCCAGCTCGGGATTGTGCGTGACCATGATGACCAGGCGGTCGCGCGCCACGTCCTTGAGCAAATCCATGACCTGTACGGATGTCGTTGAATCCAAAGCGCCGGTCGGCTCGTCGGCAAGCACAATCTCGGGATCATTAATCAGGGCGCGGGCGATGGCCACGCGCTGCATCTGTCCGCCCGATAGCTGGCTCGGGCGCTTGTTAACGTGCTCGCCCAAGCCGACTTTCTCCAACGCCTCGCGCGCACGCTGGCGACGCTCGGCATGCCCCACGCCCGTGAGCGTGAGCGCCAGCTCCACGTTTTCCAAAATGGTCTGATGCGGAATGAGGTTATAGCTTTGGAACACAAAGCCGATGCGGTTGTTGCGGTAGGCATCCCAATCGCGATCGTGAAAGTCTTTGGTCGAAATACCGTCGATCAGCAGGTCGCCAGAATCGAAATGATCGAGCCCACCGATAACGTTGAGCATCGTAGTTTTGCCCGACCCCGAAGGTCCCAGAATGGCCACGAACTCGTTATCGCGAAAAGACAGGCTCACGCTGTCGAGCGCTACCTGCGTAAACGACTGCGTAACGTACCTTTTGCAAATACCTTTGAGCTCCAGCATGGACGGCAACCTCTCCTGCGCAGGCACCCTGCCCGCTCTCCTCCGCCGTTCGTATTCGACGCTTTTGTCCTACTCTATCCCCATTTTTTGCCGACGCCAGTGAGGAATGTAACAAACCGCGCCAAAAAACGAACGGGACGGCGCCCAAAAGAAGAGGTCCCGAGCGGGACCTCTATATGGTGGAGCTTATCTTGAAAGGCAGCAGACTACTTCGCACAGCGACACACGATCCTCGCTATGCTTTACGCGGTTTTTACTGCTCGCTATTCGCAATCGCCTGGTCGATAAGCTTGTCGAGTGCTGCGCGCTGCTCGGCGGAGCTGATGGCTCCCACGATTGGATCCCCTACGATGTTGCCATTCTGATCGATGACATACGTTGTCGGGAACGAGAACAAATTTGACGTAAACTTACCGGCCTCGCTATCCGACTTGAACCAGATGTTCTTATATGTCACGCCCTTCTTGCTCAGCACGTCCTTGGCATCTGCAATCTCGCCCTTGTTGCCATCGAGCGTAAAGGAATTGACGCCCACGACCTGGCCGCCCTTCTCGGCAAGCTCCTGATTCAGTTTCTCAAGATCGCCCAACTCACCCACGCACGGCTTGCAAGTGGTGAACCAGAAATTCATGACGGTAACCTTGTTCTTAGAGAACAGCTCGTCGCTGCTCACGTCGTTGCCGTCCAGGTCCTTGCCCGTAAAGCTGGGGAACTTCGTCGCCTCGCTCGAAGCATTGGCACCAGCCGTCATGCCAGCGGTCGAAGCGTCGACGCTCTCGCCTGCGCTCGGCGTGCTTCCACAGCCGGGGAACTCCTTCTCCAAGCTCTCGAGCTTGTCCTCGATTTCCTTGATCTGCTGCGCACCGGCCTTGAGCGTCTTAAGCTCATCCGCCGTAAACTCATCCTTGGCGCCGTCGATGGTCTTGAGCAAGAAATCGCCGTAATTGCTGCCGTCCTCAATCATTGTCGAGTCTTTATTTGCCGCATTGAATACCTTTTCCCACAGCGCGTTATCACTCGAAAAGATCTCGTTCTCCTTCTGCATGAGTTTTGCATACAACTCGGCGGCCTCGTCGGCATTGGCCGGCTTCCGCGCAGTGAGTTCTGCGATCTTAGGATCGGAGCTCGCAGATTCGCTCGCATTGCCACCGGGCGCCGAACATGCCACAAGGCACAAGGCCAATACCGGCACCATAAACAGGGCCGCAATCTTAGAAAGCTTCATAGTCATTCCTCCGTTTTGTCGAAGCTTGTTTACTTTTTATCGGCGGTCAAGGGAAGCTTTTCCGCCGACACATCCAGGCCATAGCGATAGCTGATGGCATCGACAGGACAGGCCCCGATGCACTTTCCGCACCGGATACATTCGGCATGATTGGGCGCGCGGACCACATCAACGTCCATCTGACAAACCCTTGAGCACTTGCCGCACGAGACACATTTGCACGCGTCAACCTGAATCCCCAACAAGGACACCCTATTCATGAGCGCATAGAATGCGCCGAGCGGGCAAATCCATTTGCAGAAGGGGCGGTAGAACAAAACGCTCAGCACTACCACGGCAATGAGAACGGCAAGTTTCCAAGTAAAGAGATGTCCCAACGCAGATCGAATGCCGGCATTGGCAATGGCCAGCGGAATGGCGCCCTCGAGCACGCCCTGCGGACAGATGTACTTACAAAAGAACGGGTCGCCCATGCCCACGTCGTTAACCACCAAGACGGGCAGCAGCACCACGGCAAACAGCAGCACGACGTACTTGATGTACGTGAGCGGCTTGAGCTTTTTCGTGGAGAACTTTTTGCCGGGAATCTTATGAAGCAGCTCCTGCAGCCAGCCAAACGGGCACAGAAAGCCGCATACAAAGCGTCCCAGCAGCACGCCGAGCAAAATGAGCGTACCGGTAACATAGTAAGAAAAGTTGAACTTGGATGAACCTACCACCGACTGGAACGACCCGATGGGGCACGCACCCGATGCCGCGGGACACGAATAGCAATTAAGTCCAGGTACGCAGACTGTTTTTCCCGTGCCCTGATAGATGCCGCCTTTGGCAAAGTTTGGCAGGTGAATATTGGTGACCAGCGTCGCCGCCGCCTGAATGAATCCGCGAAATCGGGCCAAAACATGCGACGCAGTGTTTTCTCTTTTATCCAATTCCGATACACTCCAAGCACAGCCTAATCGCTTTGGCCAGCACGGCATCCGCCTCGCCACGCATAACACCAAAGCACACCATGGCAATTCCGACGATCAACAAAGCGACCTGTACCATGGGTTTTACCGCTTTGAACAACTCGACCACTCCTTTCGTTACGCGACCATTGGACCATATCGACTATAAAATCCGTGTTAAGCGCGATTTGAAATGTGCAAGGAGACTGTTATGCGTATTTTGATCGTCGAGGACGAGCGGGCGCTGTGTGACGCAATCGCGCGCAGCTTGCGAAACCTGGCATACAGCGTCGACTGCTGTCACGACGGACGGGAGGCGCTCGACCTGCTGGGCGTCGAAGTCTTTGACCTCGTGGTACTCGACCTCAACCTTCCCCGTATCGACGGCATGACCGTACTCAGGGAACTTAGGAAAACCGACTGCGAGACCAAGGTACTGATTCTGTCCGCACGCGGCGAGGTCGCCGACAAGGTCGCCGGACTCGATGCCGGCGCCAACGATTACCTTACCAAGCCGTTTCATCTTGACGAGCTTGTGGCAAGGATCCGCAGCCTTACCCTCAGGCGCTTTGCACAAAGCGACATAGTATTAACCTGTGGAAAGCTCCGCTTTGACACCAAGGCGCGCATCGCTTCCGTAGACAGCGAGGCCCTATCTCTTACGCGCAAGGAAACGGGAATCTTGGAATACCTGATGCTTAATCAGGGGCGACCGGTAAGCCAAGAGGAGCTTATAGAGCACGTTTGGGATAGCAGCGTGAACAGCTTTAGCAACGCGACCCGCGTTCACATCTCGTCACTCCGCAAAAAGCTACGCAGCGCTTTGGGATACGACCCGATTCGCAATCGGATTGGAGAGGGCTACGTTATGGAGGATAGCGAATGAAAAGGCTTTCGCTGCAATGGCGCATAACGATTACGACGGCACTGCTCACGTGTGCGGCATGCGTGCTGACGAACTGCCTGGTCGGCTATACGGGCATGCGCTACATGGATGCCATCGGCAGTAACATCTCGGCCTTTAACGCAACCGGCGAAAATTCGCCCCAGGCGTTCGACCCAACGAAAGCGACCCCCGATGACGAGGTCACGATCGTCGTAAACGACGCACAGGAGTCTTTTGGCACGACAGCCTGGTACATCACGGCTGGAGTAACACTCCTTGGCGGCGCGCTGGCATACTTTGTGAGCGGCCGTGCACTCAAACCGCTACGGGCTTTTGCGGCCCAGGTCGAGCGTGTGCAGCCTGACAACCTAAGCGAAATCAGGCTCAGTGAAGATGTGCCCATCGAGCTACAACGATACAGCGCCTCTTTCAACGACATGATCGCCCGTCTTGGCGAAGGGTTCTCTGCACAGCGTCAGTTTACCGGCAACGCCGCACACGAGCTGCGCACCCCGCTCGCCCTTATGCAAGCACAGATTGAACTATTCATCTCCGAGCACTCCGGTTTGCAACCCGAAACGGCCGAGCTGCTCGGCCTGCTACAAGAACAAACCGAGCGCATGTCTCGAATGGCCAAGGTATTGCTCGAGATGAGTGAGCTCCGCAGTGTTCCTTGCGAGGACGATGTGGAACTTGGTCCCTTGTCCGAAGAGGTCCTCACCGACCTTGCACCACTTGCCGAAAATAAGGGCATAGCCCTCAATTGTGCTGGAGACGCTCTAGTAATCGGGAGCGACACGCTCCTCTATCGGCTGGTGTTTAACCTGGCCGAAAACGCTATCCGCTATAGCCGCACCGACTCGAGCGTTACCGTCTCCATCTGCGACAACGACAGCCACGTGTTCCTGCGAGTCGAGGACCAGGGCCCGGGAATACCCAAGCAGTACCGTGAGAGCATCTTCCAACCGTTCTTTCGTCTAGACAAATCCCGCAGCAGGGCATACGGCGGCGCAGGACTCGGACTAGCGCTCGTTTGGGAGATTGCAGCTCTTCACGGTGGCACAGTAGAGGTCGAAACAAGTTCCGAGAACGGGACCACCATGCTCGTAAGCCTTCCAAAACGATCCGCAGCGTCAACCGAGCAGTAAAACGAAAGGGGTCCCGAGCAACAGGAGTACAATTGCTGCTATTGTTGCCAGCTGTTGGGAGATGGAAGATGGACTGCGATGGCTACCCATGCGTTCCCATGCCGTTGATGTGCACTGCCTTTGTGCCGGGGCAGATTGACGCTGCGGTTGCAGGCATTTCCGACCCCGATTCACGCACCATCGCCACGGCAGAAGCGCTGTACTTTCGCGGACAGGCCGCCCTCGCTGCCAAGACGGCGCGCCCCTATCTTGACGCCACCGATTCCGCACTGCGCTATTCCGCATGCTTTATCTGCGGATACGCCAGCCTGTCGCTCAACCGTATCGCCGACGCCCGCCGTTGTCTTGCGGGCATCCTCGATACGCCAACTGACGAGGAATCACCCGCCGTCCACGCCACGCATATCCTGTTCGCCTCGGCCGCAAGCGTCCTGCTGCACTTGTCTTCCCCGTATTCTGCCGAAGAGTTTTATCCGCTTGCGGCGCATCTGCCCGAAGGCCTACGCCTGTTCGCCAGCTACGTGATGGCGCATGCCCTGTACCTGCGCGGCGAATATGGCCGCAGTCTGGGCATGGCGGAAAACGCCCTGATCATGAAACAGGGGAGCTATCCGATCTCGGAACTGTTCCTGCACCTGGCAGCTTCCATGGCATGCATGAGTCTCAAAGACGTCGACGCCGCAAAAACGCACTTCGGAGCCGCTTGGAACATTGCGCGCCCCGACGGCCTTATCGAGCTCATTGGCGAGCACCACGGCCTTTTGCAGGGGTTCATCGAGGCATGCCTAAAATCGCAATACCCTGACGATTTCGCACGTATCATCGAGATTACGTATCGATTCAGCTACGGCTGGCGGCGCATCCACAACCCCGATTCGGGCGAGGACGTGGCTGACGACCTGACGACCACAGAGTTCACCATGGCCATGCTCGCCTGCCGCGGATGGACCAACGCCGAAATCGCTCGTCATATGGGAGTATCGCCGGGCACTGTCAAAAACCGCCTATCCAGTGTGTATGCAAAGCTTGGCATCGGCACGCGCACCGAACTGGTCGCGCATATGTTGCGTTAGCGACCGGGCTGCCTAGCGCAGCATGCGCGCTCCGGAGCCCCGGCGCTTCGCTCGCTCAAATTGGACATTTTGGCCCTCGGACGGCACTACCGTGGCAGGATGCCTTCTCGCAAAATTGGATTATTTCCACCGATACCTGCGGGATGGGAGCCAAAGATGCTTGATCGCCGTTCGTTACTTGTTGCCGGAGCGTCCTCGCTGGCGAGCATTATGTTGCCGCGCGTGCCGGGAAGCGCAAACGCCTTCATATTGCCGTTCGCGCCCACCGAAGCCTATGCCGATGAAGAAGATCCCTTCAAGGTACTCGTGCTCTCGCGCACCATGTTTGGTGTGGTCGTGGTCGATGTCGCCAACAAGAATACGCCCATCACGGGTGCCCAGGTCACGCTCACATCGCGCTATGCCGCAGGCAAGCAGCTCACCGCCACGACCGACGACGAGGGCACGGCCATCTTTGAGATCGCCCCTCTTTCGGAAGGTTACGTGGACGAGGCAACGCTTCTCGACGCGTACGACTTTAACGGCGGCATTTCCATTAGCATGGCGGGCTACCGTGATGTCGAGATTCCCCTTGCGCGTATCCAGGGCGGCACCGCCATAACCGCACCCACGCGTCCGCTTTCCGACGGCGAGCCGTACTTCCGCCAGCTCACGTTTGACGAATGGGACATCCAGTACGCTGAAGCCACGTTCATGGCATTGCCGAAGGACGACGCCGGAAACGATCAACCCGACACGCACGCCTTTACCGTGCAGGCACATCTGCCACAGGGTGGGCAGGCAACGCTGCGCATTAACAAAGTGACACCTGCCGCGGGTAGCTCGCCCGAAACCGTCACGCAGATTGGCCAAGTCAAGGCCAGTGCATCGGGTTCGGATAATCTGGCAACGTTCACACTCGAAGACAAGTTTCTCGATGCGGCATCGGGCCTTCTGGAAGAAGGGTGCAAGCTGCGCTTTGTCCTCGACTATCAGGGCAAAACCTACACGCTCTCCTCTCCCATGGCCGTTGTCACCGCGCCGGCCGCAAAGGCGGAATCGGGCTCGACCACCATCATTCCCACCACCATGGACCAAGAGATCACTCCGTTTGATTTCCCCGCGGCGTTTCCCGGCATCGGTGGTAATAAGTTCACGTGTTGGATGCCCACATTTCCGATTCTCTTCGATTTCTCGTTTGCTGGATACGTGCTGTTTGGCGGAGGGTACAAACCAGCTAGCTATATGAACGATTCGGGCAACCCTGATCCGGAATACTGGAAGAAATCGCCGCGCGAGTCGGGCGCCAAGCAGGCAAACCGCTACCTCGACGAGATGGAGGGGAAGTGGAATCAGTACAAGAGGATGAGTGCCGGTTCGGGCACCGATCCAAGAAACACCAAGCTCCTTCGCCACCATTGCACGCCGCTGTTCACGATGGATATCGCCACACAGCTGTACGGCTCGCTCGCCTACGATTGGGTGGGCAAAACCTGGGGTAACAACAACGACCCCGCATACGGCAATATTAAGGCCCTCTTCCAGGTAAGAACCGACCTCAATTGGACCGAGCAGTTTACCCTAGGACCGGTGCCATTTTTCCTAAACGTCAACCCCTGGGTGCTGGCAAAACTGGCGCTCGCCGTGGGTGCCCACACGCACGGCAGCGGCGCGGCGTTTTTTAAAAACATTTCGCTCGACTATTCAAACACGTCGGGCTCGTTCACCATCCAGATCGGGCTCGCCGTCACCTTTGGCGCCGGCGTTGCAGGCGTCGCTTCGTCTGCCGTGCGCGGCGCCGCATCCCTCACGCTGTTCATTGGGTACGAGAAGGCGGATGGACACCAGCTTCCGCGACTGCGCGTAGGTGCAGACGTCGATGTCGATGTGATACTCCAGTTCGTAATGTTCAAGTGGACCACCAAGGCTTGGTCGGGGTCGTGGCCCACACTCATCGATTCGTGGAATATGTCGGTGAACAATGGCGACCAGTATGCGCTCCAGCGCTCTGAGCTCGCATTGGGTGGAGATACGCCTTACACGCTGGACGCCCGCTTCGGCACGCCCGGCAACATTGAGGCGGGCGGCGTGCCGCAATTTATCGCATCGGCCACCATCGTCACCAACGCCGAACTGCTCGCACGCGCCGAGGTTAAGGCCACTGCCGTAAACGCCGCACCTGTCGTGCGCGATTGGGATCAAGCGGTCACGCGCATTGAGCTCGAGGCGGATGCAGAAAGCGACGACACGGGACAGATCGAGCATTTCGTCCATGCACTGATAGAGAACGACGAAAACGCCGCGCCGATGTATGAGTACACCTACATCGGTCAGGCAACGAACACCGTTGCCGACCCGAACGCCGATTCTGCCGGCGTGTCGGAGGACGAGCGTGGCGGCATCAAGCCCTCGAGCGACAACGTGCTGTTTGCTGGCGTGCTCAGCGAAGCCCACATGAAGCTGGCAATGATTGCCGGCGTAGAATGCCTGTTCCGTATCGCCTCGGTGCGCTACGGCGACAATGGTCGCTCGCGCCTGGTGGTACACACAAAGGCAAACGGAACGTGGTCCGCTCCCACGCCTGTGGACTTTCCCCTTGGGTTTGGCGAGGAAGACGTGGAGCGCGACGGCATATACGATTACGACTTCGACGTAGTGGAATATACGGACGGAAGAGGAAACCAGGACGCCTACGTGCTGTTGGTCTCGGGCGAGCGCCCCGACGGCGACAGCACCCTTTTCGATACGGCAAGCACAGCCGGCATACTGTCCGTTGTGCGCCTGCGCATAAGCAATAGCGAAGTTCGCGTGGTATCGCACACGTCGTGGCGCAGCATCTCGCGCGGCCGCCTGCAGGAGGACGGTTACCATTGTCTGCAGTGTCCACGCATCACGGTGGGCAAGACGCTTGTCGACGGGCGTCTGTCGGGCGCCTATCTCCACCGCCGCGGAACCACGGCAGAAAAGGCGTTGGGCACCGAGGCAGAGGTCGCGCTCGAGTGCTTTACCCTGTGGTCGGACGTTTCGGGCGACAGCCTCACGTTCCGTCAGGTCCTCCGCTTTCCGCAGGCACCGTCGAGCATCGAGCTGGGCGAGCCCGAGAATATCAACGGCAAAATGGTGGTGCCCGTTGCGTACGAGACCGCAGACGGTTGCGGCTGCGCATCGTACGCCGTGATCGGCCAGTCCATTGCGGGCTGGGGCGTTATGCCACCAGACGCCACGGTACCCCGTGCGGTACCGTGGCCACAACATTCGGGCTTTTTGGCAACCGTCAACGAGCAACTGCAGCATATTACTTGGACGCGAGGCGCATCGGCGTTTGCAACGCAGCCCGTGGGTGCCGCAGGCTGTGGCCCGGCATCGTTTAGCGTAAGCAACAACGGCAGGTGCGCGCTCTATGTAGAGAACACCGATGGCAAGGTGGGACAGACCTACGACGAAGAAGGCAACCCAGTTGCAGTGATGGGCAAGCACTTCCGCATCTTCGCCAGCACCTTGTCAGGCGATCTGTTTACGGAGCCGTTCGTGATGTGCGAGCTGGACCATCCCGTCGATCAGATAACGACATTTTTGACGTCGGGAGGCATGCTCTCCGCGCTCGCCACGCACATTGTGAGCGCGGAGAAGAGCGAGGCAGAGTTGCACGGCATCGAAGTGCCCTTGGTGGCGTGTGCCACTCCGACGGGCGCGGTCGCTACCTCGGGCGCGGTGGTGCCCGGAGCAGCAGGCGAATCCTTCATGGTCACGGTGCGAAACGACGGCAACACCTTGCTGACCGCCGGCACGATCGATCTGTACCGAGAGGGCTCCAGCCAGCCGTTCTCCAGCGCATCCATCGGATTCGGAGTGAACGCACGCATGGCTTCGATCTACGATCCAGAGCTTGCCGAGGACGCTTCGGCCAACGACATGGCGCACGTGAAGTACGCGCTCGAGACGCTGGGCGCACGTTTTGCAACGCACCCGCTGGTAGCCGACAACGGCAACGCCGTGCTGGCACCAGGTTGCACGGCACAGTTCCGCATGAGCTTCGCCATCCCCGAGAGCTGGAGCGACGAAGTGGGCAAACGCGTAACGCTGTATGCGAAAGCGCGTAATCTGGTGGCGCTCGATCCCGTAACGCTCGAGGAAATTCGACCGGGTGCAAACTCGGCGCTGGATGCCGTACTGCACGAGCTTCATATGCCCGACGCGGCATGCGAGCGCTCGGAAGTTCAGGTCGGCTTATGCGGCAGCGCGGATACGACAGGACTTCACGACGCCCCGATGACAGCAGACGGCGATGGTGGCTCGAGTGGCGGCGGTACTGACGAGGGCGGCGGCTCCGGCGGAAGCAGCTCCGGCAGCGGCAAAGACCACGGCAATAACAAGCGCTCCGGAAAAGCGGGCGCGCTTGCGGGCACGGGCGATGTCAACGCTCCCCTTACGGCAGCCGCTGCAGCACTCGCCGCTGTGGGCGCCGGTCTCGTCGCCTACAGCGCCCGCCGCACAGCACTCGAAATCGACACCGCCGATGAGGTCAATTCGGATAGGCCTCGCTAGCTCCTAGTTACTTTTGTGAGAGACGCCGACTCGGCTCATCGAACATCAAATGGGCTGGTTCTGGATACCCAGAGCCAGCCCATTTCGCATTAGATATCGTCAGTGGAGTCGAGTTCTGCCTCGAGCTTGGCACGGCGTCTTTTCGCCGTGAAAAACGTTGCGCACAGGGCAGCAAACGTGGCCGCGAAAATCGTCGCACCGCAGAACGCGCCCGTGGCCAGGTTCGCCAACCAAAAGACGCTTTCGAGCGGTACGATCTGCGCCTCAGCGATACAGCGCATTGCGGCAATAACAAGCGCGAACGCGGCGCCGCTAAGACCGCTGAGAAGCGGGAAATATCCAACAGGAAGATGCTCGGTTTGCCCAAAACGATTGGTATCGACATAGCCCTTCCGCGTTTGCAGTCCTGCGCAAATCAACATCACAAGAACGAGCCACAAATACATGGCTGCCTCGAACGGCGTTGCAAAGCCATGCGGCATTTCACTGGCGTCGCTGTGAACCCACGCAACCTGTCGAGCTATAAACTGGTAGAAAAAGATCATCAACATGCCAAACGAAAGCAGCACGAAACCAATCTTGTAGATCTTTGCGCTTTCCGCCTCCAGGCGCTCGTCCTTTGGGCCGGCATATTCACGCCACTTTTGCACGAGTTTTAAATCTTCAAATTTCATAGCGAACTCCTAAAGAGCGTCAGGGTCGACGTCGTTCTCGTCTTCCCAAAACAAGTCGTTCAACGTAACGCGTAGCGCTTTACAGATTGCCACGCACAAATTGAGCGTGGGGTTGTAGCCGCCCGCCTCGATCAGGCCGATGGTCTGGCGCGTAACGCCCACGGCTTGGGCTAAATCGGCTTGCGAAAGGCCGGCCGTCGCGCGCGCCGCCTTCATGCGAAGGTTTTTCTTACCTGGCATAAAGTTCCTTTCGTGGTAATGGACAAATATCCGTTGCAACATGACGGAAATATATTGCATCCATCAAAGAATGTCAACTATATCTGTCATTATAAAAACCATGTCCGCCATCGCCATGCAGACATAACAATTTCAATTCGCTATTCAAACTTACTCGGACAGAACCGACTCGGTTTTGTCCGAGTAAGTTTGAGCATAAACTGATTCATGCGATACAATTAACTCGGACAAAACCGAGTCGGAAGGAACCGAGTAAGTGGAATTCATTGGCAGGGAGCGTGAGCTCGCCCGTATTAAGAAAACGCTCAAAGCACCCGAGCAGCGCAATGTTCTCATTTACGGCAGGCGTCGCGTCGGAAAAAGTGAGCTCATCAAGCAGGCGCTAACCGATTTGCCGGACGTCGCAACGGTCTATTACGAGTGCCGCCAAACCTCCGAGGCAGACAACCTAGAGAGTCTGTCCGCCCTTGTTGCTGAAGCGCTGAGCTTTCCTCCGCTCGCCTTCACAGGCATCCGCGAGCTCATCGAATTTCTGTTTGCCCAAGCCAAAGACAAGAACGTTACCCTTGTTCTCGACGAATACCCCTACTTGAGAGATGCGGTTAAAGGCTTAGACAGCATTCTCCAGACCTCAATCGACGCTCACAGGGAAGACTCACGTTTAAACATTGTCCTATGCGGCTCCTACGTTGAGATTATGAAATCTCTCATCGAGCATGAGAGCCCCCTCTACGGGCGAATTGATCTCGCGCTTGAGCTTAAGCCCATGGACTACTTTGACGCTGCGAAGTTCTATCCCGCGTTCTCACCCGAGGACAAGGTGCGGCTCTATAGCGTTTTTGGCGGCATCCCCTTTTACAATCGCCTCATCGATCAGTCCCAAAGCGTACGCGACAACATCATCGAGCTCGTCACGGAACCTGGCGCCCGCTTAGAAAGCGAGGTGCCGTCCTATCTCAACGCCGAGATCTCGAAGATGACCAACGCCAACGAAGTTTTCGGAGCTCTCGCACAAGGTTACTCCCGTTGGGGGGACGTGCTGGCACAGTCGCACGTCTCGAGCGGTCCGGCCATGGCAGACGTGCTCGACAAGCTCATGTCACTCGAAATCGTCCAAAAGCGTGCACCCATCAACGACCCTACGAACAAGCGCAAGTCTGGCTACTTTGTAGTGGACCCACTTTCGCTCTTTTACTATCGCTATGTTTTCCGCAATGCCTCGGCGCGTCAGCTGCTCGACCCGGAAGTCTTCTATGATCGTCACGTCTCCCAAGACTTCGAGGAAAACTACGTTCCTCATATGTTCGAGGAGATCTGCCGTCAATACCTCGTGCGGCAGAACAGGACCGGCAAGATCGAACCGGCTTTCGACGCCATAGGCAAGTACTGGTACGACGATCCCGCAAACAAAACGAGCGGCGAATTCGATGTGGTAACGCAAGACCCCGAGGGTTACGCATTCTACGAAGCAAAGTTCCGCAAATCCCCCATCACGCAAAAAATGGTCGACGAGGAAATCGCCCAAGTCGAGGCAACGGGGCTCAAGTGCCATCGCTATGGATTCTTCTCCCGTTCGGGCTTCGAAGCTGGCAAAAGCGATCGAACCGTCTTCATCGACCTACCGCAGATGTTTGGATAGGACAGGCTCCTCCCGCATCCCGAGCATTCATTATCTAACCGAACGATTGTTCGATGGATTTCGTGTTGGGTGGAATCGTCTGTGGGCTGGGCTATGCTACCTTGACTATCTATATGACTTAAACGCAGCAAAGGAGCACCGAGAGAGCGAGTATGGCAAAAAACACCGCAAACTATGGTAACGACAGCATCCGCCAGCTCAAGGACGAGGAGCGCGTACGTCTGCGCCCCGCCGTTATCTTTGGCTCGGACGGACTCGACGGTTGCGCGCATGCCGCCTTCGAGATCCTGTCCAACGCCGTTGACGAGGCGCGCCAGGGCTACGGCAAGCTCATCACCCTTACCGCCTTTCGCGATGGCTCCATTCAGGTAGAGGACAACGGCCGCGGCTGCCCGCTCGACTGGAACCCTTCCGAGAAGCGCTTTAACTGGGAGCTCGTCTTTTGCGAGCTCTACGCCGGCGGCAAGTACAACAACAACCAGGGCGGCGACTACGACTTCTCGCTCGGTACCAACGGCCTGGGTTCATGCGCGACCCAGTACGCCTCCGAGTACATGGACGTCACCGTCTGGCGCGACGGCAACAAGTACTCCCTGCACTTTAAAAAGGGCAAGGTCGTCGGCGCCAAAAAGAAGGCACTCGAGATTGAGCCCAGCGACGAGGAACGCACCGGCACCACCATCAAGTGGCGCCCCGATCTTGAGGTCTTTACCTCCATTAGCATCCCCCACGATTGGTATCGCGAGACCATGCGCCGCCAGGCCGTGGTCAACGCCAACGTGACCTTCCGCCTGCGCATTGAGGGCGACGATGGCGAGTTTGCCGAAGAGGATTTTTGCTATCCCAAGGGCATCGAGGACTACGTGCTCGAGAAGGTCGGTACCGACTACCTTACCGAGCCTTTCTTTATCGAGGCCGACCGCCGCGGTCGCGACCGCGAGGATCTGCCCGACTACAACGTCAAGATCACCGCATGTATGTGCTTCTCGCGCACCTTTATGATGCAGGAGTACTACCACAACTCATCGTGGCTCGAGAACGGCGGTTCGCCCGAGAAGGCGGCCCGCAGCGCTCTGACCAGCGCCATCGATGCCTACATCAAGCAACAGGGCAAGTACAACAAAAACGAGAGCGGCATTAAGTGGCAAGACGTCCAGGACTGTCTGGTGCTGGTGACCAACTGCTTCTCCACCCAGACGTCCTACGAGAACCAGACCAAGAAGGCCATCAACAACCGCTTTATCCAGCAGGCCATGACGGCCTTCTTTAAGGAGCGCCTCTCGACCTACCTGATCGAGAACAAAGACGCCGCCAATAAGATCATGGAGCAGGTGCTCATCAACAAGCGTTCGCGCGAGAACGCCGAGAAAACGCGCCAGAGCATCAAGACCAACCTGCAGCAGAAGACCGACATGGCCAACCGCGTGCAGAAGTTCATCGACTGCCGCTCCAAGGACAAGGGCCGTCGCGAGATCTACATCGTAGAGGGCGACTCGGCAGCAGGCGCCATTCGCACCTCGCGCGATGCCGAGTTCCAGGGCGTTATGCCCGTCCGCGGTAAGATCCTCAACTGCCTAAAGGAGGACTATCCGCGCATCTTTAAGTCCGACATCATCATGGACCTCATGCGCGTGCTGGGTTGCGGCGTGGAAATCAAGGACAAGCGCATCAAGAACCTTGGAGCCTTTGACCTGGACAACCTCAACTGGAACAAGGTCATCATCTGTACGGACGCCGACGTCGACGGTTATCACATCCGCACGCTCGTGCTCACCATGCTCTACCGCCTGGTGCCCACGCTTATCGACGAAGGCTACGTGTATATCGCCGAGTCGCCGCTCTACGAGATCAACTGCAAAGAAAAGACCTACTTTGCCTACACCGAGCTCGAGAAGAACGGCATCCTTAAGGAGATTGGCGACCAAAAGTGCTCCATCAACCGCTCCAAGGGTCTTGGTGAGAACGATCCGGACATGATGTGGCTCACCACCATGAACCCCGAGACGCGTCGCCTGATCAAGGTGGAGCCCGAGGACGTCACCAAGATGGAGACCATGTTCAACCTTTTGCTGGGCAACGACGAGGCGGGCCGCAAGCGCCATATCTCCGAGCACGGCAAGGAATACCTGGACCAGCTGGACCTGCAATAGCAGCAAATCGATAACGACGACCCATAAGAAGTTCAAGAGGAAATCGTGGCAAAGAAGAAGACGAAGAACCAGCCAAAGAAAAAGCAGGTCAACGCCGAGAACGTCATCGGCCTGCACTCCGAGGTCACCGATCAGCCGATTACGCAGACGCTCGAGGTCAACTACATGCCCTACGCCATGAGCGTCAACGTCTCGCGTGCATTCCCCGAGATCGACGGCTTTAAGCCCTCGCACCGCAAGCTGCTCTACACCATGTACAAGATGGGCCTGCTCAAAGGCGAGCGCCAGAAGAGCGCCAACATTGTGGGCCAGACCATGAAGCTCAACCCGCACGGCGATGCCGCGATCTACGAGACGATGGTGCGTCTGGCTACCGGCAACGAGGCGCTGCTCGCCCCCTTTGTGGAGTCGAAGGGCAACTTTGGCAAGTACTATTCGGGCGACCTGAGCTACGCCGCCTCGCGTTATACCGAGGCCAAGCTCTCCCCCATCAGCGCCGAGATCTTCAAGGACATCGACAAGGACCCGGTCGACTTCGTCGACAGCTACGACGGCGCCATGAAGGAGCCGCGCCTGCTGCCCACCACGTTCCCCAACATCCTTGTCTCGGCCAATAAGGGCATCGGCGTCGCCATGGCGTCTGACATCTGCGGTTTCAACCTCAACGAGGTCTGCACTGCCACGATGCACTACCTGCAGGATCCCGACTGCGACCTGCTCGAGTACATGCCCATGCCAGATTTCTCGACCGGCGGCGAGATTATCTACCGCCGCGAGGAGATGGAGAAGATCGTCGAGACCGGCCTGGGCAGCTTCCAGATCCGCTCCCGCTGGCGTTGGATTCCCGAAGAGCGCATCATCGAGGTCTACGAGATCCCCTACACCACCAAGACCGATGTCATCATCGAGCGCATCGTTAAGCTCTCCAAGGAGGGCAAAGTCAAGGAGATCGCCGACATCCGCGACGAGACCGACCTTTCGGGTCTGCGCATCGCCATCGACCTTAAGCGCGGTGTCGACCCCGACAAGCTCATGGCCAAGCTCTATCGCTCGACCACGCTGCAGGATTCGTTCTCGTGCAACTTCAACGTGCTCGTCGACGGCTATCCCCGTGTTATGGGCGTGCGCCAGATTCTGCACGAGTGGGTCAAGTGGCGTATTGAGTCCACGCGTCGCCGCATTAACTTTGACCTGGGCAAAAAGTCCGAGCGCCTGCACCTGCTGCACGGCCTCGAGGCGATTCTGCTCGACATCGACAAGGCCATCGCCATCATCCGCGGCACCAAGCTCGAGGCCGAGGTCGTGCCCAACCTCATGCGCGGCTTCGACATCGACGAGACCCAGGCCGAGTTTGTTGCTGAGCTCAAGCTCCGTAACATCAACGAGGAGTACATCCTCAACCGCACCAAGGACATCGCTAAGCTCGAGGGTGAGATTGCCGAGCTTGAGGAGATTCTCTCGAGCGAAGACAACATCAAGAAGGTCATCAGCGACGAGCTGGCCGCGGTCAACAAGAAGTACGTGATGCCGCGCCGCACGGGCAGGATCGAGCCCCATGAGGTCATCGAGGTGAGTCTAGAGCCCGAGGTCGAGGAGTACCCGGTCACCATCATGCTCTCGCGCGATGGCTACCTCAAGAAGATGACGGACCGCGTGCTCAAGAAGGCGACCACGCTCAAGTACAAGGACGGCGATAAGCCCTTTATCGAGTTCCCGTCTTCCAACACGCACGAGCTGCTCGTGTTTACCAACAAGAGCCAGGTATACAAATGCAAGGTTGCGGCGTTTGAGGACACCAAGTCGGCCCAGCTGGGCTCGTACCTGCCGACCGATCTTGAGATGGAACCCGACGAGAGCGTCATCTGGGTCATCGACCCCGAGGACTATAAGGCCGACGTGCTGTTTGTCTTTGAGAACGGCCGCGTGGTGCGCGTCGCGCTTTCTGGATACGTCACCAAGACCAACCGCAAGCGCCTCAAGAACGCCATCTACGGCGGCAGCAAACTGCTGTATGCCCAGGTGCTCAAGGAAGACCGCGACATCGCACTGGTCTCGAGCGACTATCGTTTGATGAACTTCAACACGTCGCTGCTCAAGACCAAGACGACTACCAACACGCAGGGCGTCCAGGCCTTTACCGCCAAGAAGGGCCGCTCGGTCACCACCGTCGGCACAACCGAAGAGATCCTTGGCGCCGGCGTCTCGGCCGAGAAGTTCACCGCGCAGAGTCTGCCCTCCGCCGGTGCCCTCATGAAAGAAAACGACATGCCGAGTTTGTTTGACTAGGACGACGGCAGCCAAACCGTCATGGTTTTACAATGCAGCGGGGCCCGGAGCGCAGCAACATCGCGCTCCGGGCCCCGCTCGTTGCAACGTAGTCGGAATAATAGGAATCCCCGTTTTTCACTCCTGCAATCCCGCGGCACAAGACATGTTAAACCGTTAGCAAAACTTGCAAAAATTAGCAAAAGTTGCAAAAACTAGCAAAACCTGCAAAGGGGCCACCATGGATCGCAGCAAATGTCTCCGCCATGCCAGGCATGCTCGAAGATATTATCGAGCGAACCAAAGAAGCGGCAGATAGCCGCCTCTCATAGTCTCGCGCGTGCATAAGCGGCGTTCAGATTGAGTCAGTCGGCATCGATTGGACATATGCTCAGGAGACTCAGGGTAACTGGCGCACGGGCATGAATGGCGTCTTCAGGCAACTCGAGAAGCATGACGTCGGGCTTCTCTCGAAACGACCTATCGAGAGCTTTCCGATAAAGACATTGAGTTTTTACTCGCGATGCTGCCCGATTCTGGCCCCAGCAGGGTCTCGGAGGTAGCCAAACGCATGGGCGTCGCCAGCAACTACGCAAGCCAATACAAACGCCGCCTCCTGGAGGACGGCGTCATTGGAGAACGCGGGCGTGGTCTCGTTGGCTTTGACATTCCCGCGTTCAGGGAATTCTTGAACGAGAAGGCGTTTTAGCACGCCGGAATTGTCCGCGGAAGCATCAACGCATGGTAATCAGCATTCCTCTTGGTAAGGATAGCAAGCATTTTCCACCAACACCGATTGCCATGCGTTCTTCTTGTCCTTAGGCGAGCTTGCGAGCGAGCTCTCGCACCTCTTCCAACTTGGGCGAGGAGGCCATGCTGTCGCGCTCGGTCATACCGCTGATGGTGACAATGCCCTGGTCCTCCCACTTGCAGTACGCGCAGGTCGACTTGTACATAGCGATCGCCGCATCATAGACGCCCTCGCTGTGGCTATCGAGCAAAAGGGCCGTCTTGGTGAACGGGAAGCCCGTAGCACCGAAGGCGTACAGGCGGTCGATGGCGGCCTTCTCCTGCGCGGTGATATCAAACCAGTAGATAGGCGAAGCGAAGACAACCATATCGGCGCCTTTCAGCGACTCGATCACGTTGGCCATGTCATCCTTCTGCACGCAAGTGCCCTCATGGGTAAAGCAGTACTGGCATCCCAGACAACCAGCGATCTTTTTGCTGGCAACGCGGACGACCTCGACCGTATGGCCGGCCTCGCGCGCGGTCTCGGCAAACGCCTCGACCATGGTGTCGGTATTGGCGCCCTTACGCGGGCTGCCGCTCAACACAACGATATTCATAAGAATCTCCCTCCTTCATGCCGCAGGCGCGCGGCATATTAGTTTGTTTTAACCAAAACGTATGGAGTTATTCAATCGCCTCGTTTCAGCTACTCCCACTCGACAATAGGAGCCACTGGCCAAAAGCCTGTCAACATCAAAACAAGTTCTCAATCTGTCGATTCTACGTGAGGCAATGATCATCATTTGATACCGCGCTGTTTGCGCACTAGGAAGCAAAGGAATCTGGCCACCACTCAAATAAGATCACCGCCATCTTGCATAAACGACGCCATGTTAAGGTGCCTGACGCCACCCCTCTCCTGCAATAGAGGATCAAGCGTGAACAAGTAACGCGGATACCCATCCCTGATGTGGCCGAACGGCCTGTACTCGCGCTCCTCGACGCCTCTGTCGGCAATCGACATAGAGACTTGGATATAGGCGTAAGCATTGCGCCTACGAGCGATGAAGTCACACTCGAGCTTCCCAATACGGCCCACAGAAAGCTCGTACCCGCGCGATGCAAGATAGAGGTAGATCTTCACGTCGGTATATACGCAAGATGCACCCCTTTTTCTCAGCGTCCATTTCATCAGTTATGGGGGTGCTTTTTTACATTTTATAAAAAAGCGTACCGATAACTTATTCCCACTCAGTTTCGAAAATCGAATGGTTTTGAAGTTTCGAAAGCGGCAGGGCACCATGCATAAGGGCATGTTGGGATCCGCACCAGTAAAACAGGAATTGACTCACGCGAGAAGGCGCCGCCCCGTCGCCTCGATGCGTGCGACAGGCAGATTAGGTTTGGGGAGTAGAACGGCCCTTGCGCGAGGCGTGAATTGTAATCGATAAAGCCGAGCTTTGAGAACATGCGGTTTATCTCGTCGAACGTTGAGTCAACAGGGGCTTGCGCCCCGTCGGCCGACTTGGCGACGCCCATGTCCATGATGCCGGGCACAAGTGTGAATGCGCCACGTGGAGGCGAAGGGGTCACCCGAAAGGTTGATGGTAAGCGAGCACCAGAGGTCAAGGTGGTCCTCGCCTTCCGGGTTTGTGAGGTCGAGGGCGAGTGCCCCTCCCTCGGTCGCGTACAGCGGCGGCAGGCACTCGGCCAGCTCCTCAGTCATAAGCGCTTGCATGTCCGTCTCCCCTCCAGGCCACGTCGGACCCCTAGAATCTTCGCCCCGCGGGCAAAGCCTCGGCGCGCCCCATGGCATCTCGGCTTTGCCCCCTGCAATGTCGCGCAGCGGAGACACCACCTGAGACGGATGTCGATGCATCGAACCCGAGACCGGGCGCGGCGGCGGGGAGCCTCTCGCGCGAACAATCTGCTCGATCCTGCCGCACCCATCTTAAAAAAGTTCGAAAAACGTTCAATCGTACGACATCCGTCGAACAGTCGGGGGTACACACCACTACAGAAGGCCCACGGAACGGGGGGCGAGATGGTCGGCGACGGGTTCAAGGCACTCTCCGGCCCCACGCTCCGCTAGGGAGGGCGTCGGGAGGGAGGCCGTAATGGGTGAGAAGGACGAGCGGCCGGAGCGGGTGTTCCCCGGCAGGACAGACCCGTGGTTCATAGCGGCCATGGTGATTGTGGCGGGCGGTTTATCCGCGGCGTGTATCGCGTGTTTCCTGAGCTCGAGTCCCGCGCTCCTATGGGGCTGGTTCGCGCTGCTGCCCGTCCCGGCCCTCGTGGCCCTGGCCGCCCTTCCCGTCCGCAGCAACCGCCTCGAGCTCTACGGCGACCGCCTCGTCGTCGTGTACGCTAGGATGCGTTCGGTGATACCCTACGCCCACGTGCGGGGCGTCCGGCGCACCAGGACGCTCTGGGCGGGGACGGCCAACTCGCTCGACCGCGTCTATATCGAGGCGCCCTACGACGGCGACGCCATCGTCTCGGTGACCGACAACGATGCCCTCGTGGCAGAGCTCGAGCGTAGGTGCGGCCTGCGGCCCGGCTGCGAACAAGGCAACTAGCTTCGCAGGGCGGCTATCAGCGACTTGCTGCTCATCGTCATATCACGACGGCCAATTCTGGGTCGGGCTGGCGAAGCACGTCGAGGGCGGAAGGTATGGCGCCGCCCGCATCGTCTTCGGCGCGGAGCCGTCCGATTAGGAGATCCTGCGATTCGTTACAAGCAAATGGGAGAAGCTCTCGTTCTTCGGCGACGAGGCCACGAAAACAAGCAAGCCCGCGAAGAACCCCAAGCGGCGCGCCCGCGAGGCGGCGAAAGCACTTAAGCGGCCCGCAGTGAGCACCAAGGCGCAGCAGGCGCTCGCGAATCAGCGGGAGACGATGAAGCGGGAATCAGCTCGAGCAAGAAGCCAGCGTCGCGCGGATGAGGCGGAGGCGCGCTTCAAGCAGCGAAAGCTGAAGCGTAAGCAGAAGCATCGTGGGCATTGATCGCCATTTGCAGCAAGACAAACCATATACAGCAGCGGCGCCAGTTCCACTTGAAGCCGACGCCGCGTAGACGCTGATGGTGACGGCTATGCACGGGCACGGGCGCGCCACTGCACTTCACAGCTTGTTTCTCAAGTATTTGGGACGCACACGCGGCGTTCAATAATGCGGAGCGACTCCGCATGGCTCGAGACTGAGCCGAGGTGCCCTACTTCTCGCCCTCCAGCAGGCCCACGATGCGGTCGATGTCGACGGCAAAGCGAGGCCTTCCCTCGCGCTCGTAGCGGTCGAGGCACGCCTGACACTCGGAGACAATGCGCTTGGTGTTGCAGTCGATGATGCGCTGGAGCGTCTCATAGTAGGCCGAGCCCTCGGTCCTAAAGCGGCGCTGGTAGGCCTTGGTTATATGGGGAACATCTTGATGTGGTGGATGCCGTGGCGGCAGCCGGGGCGCGTCGTGGGGCGGGGCGGCAGCGCGAAGTACTGGTCTTTGGGCACATTGGGGCGATGTTGGAGCGCAGCGGCACGGCGAAGTCCCTGCGCTTTCCGCGGAAACGCAGCCTCGCCACCACGATGCAGGGGCGATTGTGCTTGAGCATAAGTTCGCGGTCGCCCTCGACGATGTTGAAGAAGTCCTGGGAGATGGATACGATCTTCACCGGTTGAGCCCCTTCATACGAAGCGGGGCCCGCATCGCTGCAGGCCCCTACAGGTGGGCGATACTCTACGCCTTGCGGCACCCCGTCGCCCACGGAGGTTAAACGTACACGTAAGCCGTACTCTGAAAGCCGCGGCTTCCGGCGAGTAGTTTATACCACGAAAGGTCGATTTCAATGCGCATAGCTCGCAAAATAACACTCGCTGGGCCGTCACCCCTGGCAGTTACCCTCCAATCTTCATTGGAGTCAGCAGGTCAATTCATATAGTTATGGGGGTGTATCCTAAAGGGAATCAAATTTATACCCCCATAACTAAGGAATTTTCTATTCCCACTCAATGGCTAGAGCCCTGGTGTAATTGACTGGATCACCGTTCCGGGAACCGGTATCGACCTACCTGTCCGCCAAACTCCTTCTTCAGCTCCAGCCTAGTATCTGACTCGCGCTGTTATAAGCGAAAACCGAAGAGATGCATCTTTGCCAAGAAAATAAGGTTAGCCTTATTTTACTGCATGATTCGTGTGTTATGGTTAGATGGCTCTAACTTTTTGGGGGCGATAGCCATGCACGAACGCAAGGACTTCTGGGACAAGAATGCCGGTCGGTACGACCGCTTCATGCGAAACGACCGGGCGGCGTATGAGAAGATGTATGGGCTGATCCGGCCGGTGGTGAAAGCAAAAACCGTGCTGGAGGTTGCCACCGGCACGGGGCTTATCGCAAAGAGCATCGTGAATGCGGCGGCGCACATCGAGGCTACGGACGTTTCTGCAAAGATGATCCTTGAAGCAAAACGGGACAATCAATCCGCAAAGCTGCACTTTTCCGTACAAGATATGTTCCGCCTGCCCTATGCACAGAAGTCCTTCGAAGTGGTGATCGTGTCCAACGCGCTCCACATAGTGCCGCATCCGGAAAAGGCCCTGCAAGAAATCAGGCGGGTGCTGAAGGACGACGGCGTGCTCATCGCGCCAACCTTCACCCACGCGGGGAACTCGGTTTCCGGCAAAGCAAAAGCCCTTTTCATGAGCATGGCGGGATTCCCCCTCCACAGCAGGTGGACAAGCGAGGAATATCTGCGTTTCCTGCGTCAAAACGGCTGGGCGGTGCAGAAAAGCGCGGTGCTGAAGGCCTCGTTCCAGTTGACCTATACGGAATGCACGAAATCGGAGGGGCCAGATGTCGTTCTTTGAAAACACCCGCAAGCCCGTGGGCCTCGGCGGAAAACTTATGGTTGCCATGATGAATCTGGGCCACGGCCCTGTGGCGCGGTGGGGACTTCGATTTCTACGACTTGCGCCAAACGCCAAGGTGCTAGATTGCGGCTGCGGCGGCGGGGCAAACATAAAACGACTGCTGAAAAAATGCCCGCATGGCGTCGTCAAGGGCATCGACTATTCGCCCGTCAGCGTGGAGAAGGCTAGAAAGCTCAACCGAACTGCAATTCAGGAGGGGCGTTGCGCCGTTCTGCAAGGCAGTGTGGCGGATATGGCGTTTGAGAATAGCTGTTTCGATGCTGCCGCGGCCTTTGAGACCGTCTATTTCTGGCCTGATTTGCCCCGATGTTTCCGTGAGGTTTGGCGGACGCTGAAGCCAGGCGCGACAGTTCTTATCTGCAACGAGAGCAATGGCGATACGGACAAGGACGAGAGGTGGACGCAGATCATCGGCGGCATGACCATCTACAAGGACATTGAATTAAAGGCGTGTCTGGAGCAGGCGGGTTTTCACGAGGTGCAGATACGCAAAAAGAAAAGGTGGCTCTGCGTCACGGCACGGAAGTAAGGGTAACAAGCACGGGCATTTTTGCATCCATCCTGCACATGGCGATAGGCATGACGGTCATAGCGGCTGTGCTGGCGGCAATTATGACAGTTCTTATTCACTGAGGAAGAAACCTATGAAATGTAAAATTGAGAAAAACACCGTGCAGGAGACGCTGATCCTCCCGCTGTATTCCCGGAAGCTGTGTACGGAGCTGTACCCGAACCTTTACAGGGATGAAACAGCGGTTCGCCTGCTCGACCAGATCGACTACGACTTTTCAGAGGCAGAGAAAAACTCCCGCAGCCTGATGCAGCGCTTTGGTGCGCTGGAGGTGGCCATGCGGCAGGGTGATCTTGCTTTCGAGGTGCGGGATTACCTGAAAGGCCACCCCAATGCGGCGGTGGTCAATCTGGGCTGTGGGCTGGACAACACCGGCAGAACCTGCGACAACGGTAGATGCAAGATCTACAATCTGGACTTCCCGGATGTGATTGCCTTGCGGGAGCAGCTGCTGCCCATCGGGGAGCGGGAGCAGAACATCCCCTGCGACCTGAAAGACCCCGCATGGTTTGGCAAAATCGATGCCTCCGGCGGGGCGGTGTTCTTTGCCTCCGGGGTGTTCTATTACTTTCTGACCCAGCAGGTCCGGGAACTGGTGCGGGAGATGGCGGACGCTTTCCCCGGCGGTGTGCTGATCTTTGATGCTGCCAATCGGACGGCAGTAAAGATGATCGCAAAAACATGGCTTAAGACTGCAAAAATCAAGGATGTTGGAGCATATTTTGCGGTTTCGGATGCCGCCAAGGAAATCGGCGCGTGGGACAGCCGTCTGCAGGTCACAAGTCGCGGCTATATGCTGGGTTACAACGATTTGAGAGACCCTTCCGTCAGCGGCTTTTTCCGGTTTCTCGCAAGGGTCGGTGACAACGGGATGAAAATGCAAATCGTGAAAATAAGATTTTGAGAGGCAAAAATGGATCGCGTGCCGAATGTTGGTGTAAGGGCCGCTTCCCTGGCCGTAGAAAGCAGGAAGCGGTTATCGCCTAGAATCTTAATTGCTGAAGTTAGGATTCGAAGAAAGGCAATAACCGCATATGGACACGATACACGAAATGA
>DBEYWP010000014.1:0-16060 GCA_048183675.1 Collinsella sp.
GGGACATGTCAGGAAACGAGGGCAGCCCCATGGGCGCCAGCGGAATGTGGGGTCACCGCGCGGTCCGCATCTGATGGTGTCGACGTCAATGGTATACGGGTGCATCATCGACGTCTTCAATACAGAAAATATCAGTGCGGAATGCATTCAGAGGGAAACCTATCGGGTCCCTTCGTCCTCGGTCTTCAGGGATTGGGGCTGATGAGAATAAAGTGCGCTTCGCGCTTAGTGTGGAGCGCGGCGAGGGCTTCTTGCGTCCTGCGGAGTGTGCCTAAAAGTAAACCTATGGCGGGCCCTGCGATGTCTGCTCTTCGGCGGATCAGCCGCTGGGTGAGGGTGGTGCTTGGGGCGACGTGCAAAAAACGGAGTTTTCAGCAGCCAAAGATTGGTGCATAAGGCTATGGGTGACGTTCGCGGCCCCTGTTGATGCTTTTGCACGACGATTGGGCTTTGGCGACGATCATATATGGCTGGTTTCTCGCCGCATGCTATCCAGATGGGTCGAGTCATGAGGACTATCTACTTTTTGAAAGACTTTTGACACCAAAATCTTATCCCGCGATGCTGAATACTCGCAAAAATGCACGCTCCGGAGGGTACCACCCTGTTACGGCTAGAAATCCATGCGCCATTTTATGCAATTAATTAACGTATTTATGCAAAATGGCTTACGTGCGTACGTCTCGGGCTAGATGTTTGCCTCGGCGCTGGGTAAATCATCCTGTCTATAGTGTCTTTGACAGGCGGTCGCGGTCCCGTTTGGGGTCGCGGCCGTTTTGTTGTGGGTCAAATATGAACGTTGTGTTAATGAGTCGGTGGACGGTGGTGTTTTTCGGTGAGCGGCGTATCCTTCCAACGGTTTATCTAGTGTGTCAGTTGAAAGGAAGAGGGCGCTCGTCATTGTTTGAATGTGAACTGCCGTTTGACCACAAGACGTTGCATCTGGAGCTCGAGGATAAGAACTTCGCGGGTGTGATGGAAGGTCATCAAAACGAGTTTAAGACTACAAAATCGCAGGAAGAGCTGGTAGAGGAGTCGCTTGCCAACCCGTATGGCTCGCCTTCGCTCGAGGAGCTTTGTGCTGGCAAGAAGGATATCGTCATTATTAGCTCCGATCATACGCGTCCCGTTCCCTCGCGTGTGACGATGCCTATTCTGCTGCATCACATCCATTTTGCTGCGCCCGAGGCTCGCGTGCGTATTCTGGTTGCTACGGGTATGCATCGTCCGTCGACGCACGAGGAGCTCGTCAACAAGTACGGCGAGGAGATCGTTGCCAACGAGGAAATCGTTATGCACGTCGCGACCGATGACAGCATGATGAAAAAGATCGGCACCCTGCCTTCTGGTGGCGAGTGCATCATCAACAAGATTGCCGCCGATTGCGATCTGCTGCTTGCCGAGGGCTTTATTGAGCCGCACTTCTTTGCCGGTTTCTCTGGTAGCCGCAAGTCCGTCCTGCCTGGCATCGCCAGCTACAAGACCATCATGTACAACCACAACGGTCAGTTTGTGAATGATTCCCACTCGCGTGCCGGCAACCTGTGCCACAACCACGTGAGCGAGGACATGTTTGCCGCTGCCGAGATGGCTCACCTTGCCTTTGTGCTTAACGTGGTGCTCAACGGCAAGCACGAGGTCATCGGCTCCTTTGCCGGCGATATCCATAAGGCGCACGAGGCTGGCTGCGAGTTCGTGAAGAGCCTTGCCGGCGTTGAGCCCGTCGAGTGCGAGATTGCCATCACCACCAACGGCGGCTACCCGCTCGACCAGAACATCTACCAGGCCGTGAAGGGCATGTGCTCTGCCGAGGCTACGCTTCCCGAGGGCGGTGTGATCATCGATGTCGCCGGCTGTGCCGACGGTCACGGTGGCGAGGGCTTCTATCACAACATCGCCGACAACGATCCGGCGGAGTTTGAGCGTGCCTGCATCGATCGTCCCAAGGACGAGACCCTGCCCGACCAGTGGACGAGCCAGATCTTTGCCCGCATCCTGGCACATCATCCTGTGATCATGGTCACCGACCTGTGCGATCACCAGATGATCAAGGATATGCACATGACGCCGGTCAACACCCTCGATGAGGCGCTCAAGCTCGCCTTTGAGATGAAGGGTGCCGATGCCAAGGTGGCCGTCATTCCCGATGGCCTGGGCGTTGTCGTCGCGCAGCACTAGTGCGCGGCCTAAACGAATCGTTTTTAACCGACAAGAAAGATAAGGTTTTATGCTTACCAAACTCCTCTGCGAATTCGGCGCAACTGCCCTCATGATCATCTTTGGCGTGGGCGTGCACTGCGATACGGTGCTCAAGGGCACCAAGTATCAGGGCTCAGGCCACATGTTTGCCATCACCACTTGGTCTTTTGGCATCTCGGTCTGCCTGTTTGTCTTTGGCGGTGCCGTGTGCATGAACCCCGCCATGGTGCTTGCCCAGTGCATCGTCGGCCTGGTGCCGTGGAGCAGCTGCATCCCCTTCATGATTGCCGATATGCTCGGCGGCTTTGCGGGTGCCGTGATCGCGTGGTTGATGTATGCCGATGAGTTCAAGGCTTCCGATGGTGTCGTCGATCCCATTGCCCAGCGCAATATCTTCTCGACCAACCCCACCACCGAGGGTACGAACTATGCCCGTAATTTCTTCTGCGAGGCTATCTGCACCTTTGTGTTCATCAGCGCCATCCTTGCTGCTGCTAACCGTGCTGGCGAGAACGTCCTGATGCTCGCCATCTGCGTCGGTCTGATCGTTTGGGCTGTTGGCATGGGCATGGGAGGTATCACTGGCTTCGCCATGAACCAGGCCCGTGACCTTGGTCCTCGCATGGCCTATCAGGTGCTGCCGATTAAGAACAAGGCTGACAACAACTGGAAGTACGGCCTGCTTGTTCCTGGCATCGCTCCGTTTGTCGGTGCCGCTCTGGCCGCGCTGTTTGTGCACGGTTTCTTGGGCATGTTCTAGTCTGAGGCTACATAGTTGTCCGCTGGCCGCATGGGGTAACTTCCCAGCGCGTCCTCGGACATGCAAAAAGGCTCGCTGCGCACTTTGTGCGGCGAGCCTTTTTGCGTCCTGCGGAATGCGCTGGGAAGTTACCCCATGCGGCCAGCTGCGGGGTCTTTGTTGCGTTCGTATAAGCAACCCAACATATATATCTGAATTTGGATGGGAGGGGCTTGTTGCTGGTAGGGGCGTTGGGCTGCTGTCGACACTTTGGGATGGATTGTGCTTTGGGTTCGGGTCTTTGAGATGAGGGCGGAACTTTGGGATAAGGGGTTTACTTAGTTGAAGAGGGGCTTTATGGCTGATAAGTAGTCTTTGGCTACGTCGGCTTTGTCTGCTTGGAAGTTGTGCCAGGCCCACCATTGGACGGTGGCTACGAAGCTTGAGGCTATGTGGTGTAGTAAGAAACTGCGGTCCATGGTGCCAGCGGGGCCTGTGGAGTCGGCGGGGACGGTTTCGGCTGCTCGTGACATGATGGTCTTGCGTAAGCAGTCGGCGAAGACGCGGGAGCCGGCGCCGGCTACGAGGGCTCGAACGCCCTGGCGGCGCTCCCAGAGGTTGTTGAGGATATGCTCGACCTGCACGAGTGGGTCGTCGAGCGGTGTGCCATCGTCGTCGAGGGCGTGGGTACAGATGTCGCTCACGAGCTCGGACAGTAGGTCGTCTTTGCTCTTAAAGAGGCCGTAGAATGTCGCGCGGCCTACGTGAGCGCGCGCGATGATGTCGCCGACGGTAATCTTGCCGTAGTCCACTTCGCGTAGCAGCTCGGAGAACGCCGCAACGATGGCAGCGCGGCTTTTTTCTTTGCGGGCATCCATGGCTATGCATCCACGTGAACGAGCAGACAACGGAGCGTGCCGGAGCAACCCTCGTAGGGGCGCTTACCGACGCCGTAGCCGACGGCCTCGATGCGGTAGCGGGCCGGTAGGTGCTCGGACGTGCGCAGTGCGGCGACGATGGCGGCGCCCGTGGGCGTCACGAGCTCGCCGGCGACCGGTGCGGGCGTGAGGGCGATATTGCCTGCCTGGCATAGGTTGACGACGGCGGGCACCGGGATGGGCATAAGGCCGTGGGCACAGTGGATGGTGCCGTGACCCTCGGAGAGCGACTCGACGACAATGTCCTCGATACCCAGGTCATCGAGACAGATGGCGACCGAGCAGATGTCGACGATGGAATCGACGGCGCCTACCTCGTGGAACATGACGGTCTCGGGCGTTTTGCCGTGGGCCTTGGCCTCGGCGGCGGCAAGTGCGGTAAAGATGGCGAGCGCACGACGCTTGGCGCCATCGCTTAGCTGTGAGCCGTCGATGATGGCGGTGACGTCCGCCAAAGAACGGTGGTGATGGTGGTGGGCGTGATGGTGACCCTCGTGACCATGGCCGTGGGCCTCATGGTCATGGTCGTGTGTGTGCTCGTGTTCGTGCTCGCCATGGCCATGATGGTGGTGCTCATGCTCATGCTCATGCATATGCTCGACAGCTGCTTCGTTGCCGTAGAGCCAGGCCATATCGTGATCATGGTTCTCGAGGCCCTCTGCAAGCTGGACGTCGAAATCGCAGGCGTCGATGCCATGCTTGTTTACGCGCGTGACGGCGATTGTAAAGCCGTCGACCGGCAGTGTGGCGAGCTGTTCGCGCAGGTGCTCCTCGCTGGCGCCCAGATCGAGCAGGGCCGCGACGGTCATATCGCCGCTGATGCCTGAGGTGCCGTCGATGATAAGCGTGTGCTGATGATTGGACATGGAATGCTCCTTAGCGGGCGCGGGGTGTGCCGGCGCTCAGATGATTGATAAGACTTGCCTGGTAGGCGGCGCCAAAGCCGTTGTCGATATTGACGACCGAAACGCCGCTGGCACAGGAGTTGAGCATGGCGAGCAGTGCAGCTACGCCACCAAAACTTGCGCCGTAGCCAACGCTGGTGGGAACGGCGATGACCGGACAGCTCACCAGACCGCCGATAACGCTCGCCAGCGCGCCCTCCATGCCGGCGATGGCGATGACCACCTGCGCCTGGGCAAGTTCCTCGGCATGCGCGAGCAGGCGGTGCAGGCCGGCGACACCTACGTCGTAGAGGCGGTCGACCTCGTTGCCATAGAACTCGGCCGTCAACGCGGCTTCTTCGGCGACGGGCAGGTCGCTCGTGCCGGCGCAGGCGACGACGATGCGTCCGTTGCCGGTAGGGGAGGGCTTGCCGCCCACGAGGGCGAGCTGTGCGTCCGGGACATATCCCAGGTCGATGCCGTTGTCGAGGAGCTCTGAGGTACGGGCTGCTTTTTCGGCATCCAGGCGCGTGACCAGGATGCGCTCCTGGCCGGCATCGCGCAGCGCTTCGATAATGGCGGCAATTTGCTCGGCGGTTTTACCGGCACCGTAGACAACCTCGCCGGCTCCCTGGCGCACTCCGCGCGAAAGATCGAGCTGTGCAAAACCCAGATCGGCGGTTGGCGCCGTTTGGATGCGCGTGAGGGCGACTGCCGGGGTGACTGCTCCGCCGGCAACATCGCTCAGCAATTGCTCAAGATCTTGCTTATCCATATATGTTCCCTTCGACGGCGCAAAGTCTAGCACTCAAAGGGTATGTTTCCGAACACTAAGACAAAATTGTTCGGAAACTATAGGACAGACTGATTCAATTGTTAGACGGATCGGCTAGTCACGCAGGATGATGTCCATGGCGAGCATCAGGTTGCGCTCGTCGATGGCAAACGGGGCGGCTTCGCGCGTCTTGGGCTTGGCGCAAAACGCGATGCCCGTGCCCGCAGCCTGAATCATGGGGATGTCGTTGGCGCCGTCGCCGATTGCCACGGTATGGGCCATGTCGACACCGCACTCAACTGCCCAATCCAGCAGCTGGATGAGCTTGGACTCCTTGGTCACAATGTCGGCAGCCAACTTACCGGTGAGCTTGCCGTCCACGACCTCCAAGCGGTTAGCCAGGCAAAAGTCGATGCCCGCGGCGGCCACGATCTTATCGGCGACCTCGTGGAAGCCGCCGCTTACCACGCCGACCTTCCAGCCCTTGCTGTGCGCCGAGCGCACAAGCTCCAGCGCGCCGGAGGTAAACGTCACGCGCTCAAAGGTGCGCTCGAACACGCTCTCGTCCAAGCCGGCAAGCAGCCCCACGCGCTCCTCGAGCGCCTGCTTAAAGTCCAGTTCGCCGCGCATGGCGCGCTCGGTGATCTGCGCTACCTGCTCGCCCACGCCGGCCTCCTCGCCCAACAGGTCGATGACCTCCTGGTTGATGAGCGTGGAGTCGATATCCATAACGATGAGGCGTGCAGTCATGGCGGGCCTTTCCGAGTGCAGTTGTATTGGGGCACATTGTCGCACGTGGCGCGCCTTGGCGACGGCCACGGTGCGTCAATTGTTTCGTCTCCGTCAAGTCTTTGGGCAGGAGCCACTTTTCCGCGGCACATCGACACAGGTGCGATAAGATAGAACGCCATGTCTGGCTGCGCGGTTTACGCAGGCTGGGCAAATCTGTACGACGCCGCCCGGAACGACACGGGGCGGCACAGATCCATAAAGGAGGATCACTGGTATGAGCCAGACCCGTCCCATCGACGAGCATTCCATGCACACCCGTACCTGCGGCGAGCTTCGCCGCGAGAACGTGGGCGAAGAGGTCATCCTCACCGGTTGGGTGAGCCGTCGCCGTGACCACGGCGGTCTTATTTTCTGCGATCTTCGCGACCGCGAGGGCATCACGCAGCTCACCTTCGACCCCGAGCACTCCGACGGCGACGCCTTTAAGATCGCCGAGACCATGCGTCCCGAGTGGCCCATCAAGATCCACGGCGTCGTGCGCTCCCGTGGCGAGGAGACCACCAACACCAAGCTCGCGACCGGCGAGATTGAGGTCCTGACCGACCACGCCGAGGTGCTCAACACGTCCGTCACCCCGCCGTTCCAGATCGAGGACGGCATCGAGACCAGCGAGGACACCCGTCTGCGCTATCGCTATCTGGACCTCCGTCGTCCCGAGATGATGGCCAACCTCAAGCTGCGCTCCGACTTTACCTTTGCCATTCGCGAGGCGCTGCACAACCGTGAGTTCATGGAGGTTGAGACGCCCTCCCTGTTTAAGTCCACGCCCGAGGGCGCCCGCGATTTCATCGTCCCCAGCCGCATCCAGCCGGGCAACTTCTACGCCCTGCCGCAGTCCCCGCAGCTCCTGAAGCAGCTGCTCATGGTCGGTGGCGTCGAGCGCTACTACCAGGTTGCCAAGTGCTTCCGCGACGAGGACCTGCGTGCCGACCGTCAGCCCGAGTTCACCCAGGTCGATATCGAGATGTCCTTCGTGGACCAGAATGACGTCATGAGCGCGCTCGAGGAGGTCCTGGCCGACGCCTTCGGCCGCATGGGCGTCGAGATGCCCACGCCGCTGCGTCGCATGGACTACTGGGAGGCCATGGACACCTATGGCTCCGACAAGCCCGATACCCGCTATGGCATGCACCTGGTCGACCTGACCGACATCTTTGCCAACTCCAAGTTCAAGGTCTTTGCGACTGCCGCAAACGAGGAGGGCTCTGCCGTCAAGGCCATTAACGCCAAGGGCGCCGGTGCCTGGGCACGTGCCAAGATCGATAAGCTCGCCGGCGTGGCCTCCACGTTTGGCGCCAAGGGCCTGGCATGGATCGCCTTCCGCGAGGACGGCTCCATCAACAGCCCCATCGTCAAGTTCTTCTCGGACGAGGAGATGGCCGCTCTGCGCGAGCGCATGGACGTCGAGCCCGGCGACCTTGTGATGTTCGCCGCCGGCCCGCGCCTGCTCTCCGACGAGATCCTGGGCGGCATGCGTTCGCACATGGCCAACGCACTCGAGATCAAGCGCGAGGGCCACGACTTCCTGTGGGTCGTCAATTTCCCGCTGTTCCATTGGGACGAGGACCGCAAGGCCTATGCTGCCGAGCATCAGCCCTTTACCCTGCCGACCGAGACCGACATCGCCAAGATCGAGGCCGATCCGCTGGCGGCCGGTTCGTGCACCTACGACTTTGTCATGGACGGCTTTGAGGCCGGCGGTGGCGGTATGCGTATCCACAACGCCGAGATGCAGATGTCCATGCTCAAGCTCCTGGGCTTTACCGAGGAGCGTGCCGAGTCTCAGTTCGGCTTCCTCATGGAGGCCCTCAAGTTTGGTGCGCCCCCGATGGGCGGTTTCGCTTTGGGCCTGGACCGCGTGTGCATGCTGCTCACCGGCTCCGACTCCATCCGCGACGTCATGGCGTTCCCCAAGACGGCCAGCGGCTCCGACCTTATGTCGGGCGCCCCGAGTGCCGTTAGCGGCGCCCAGCTCAAGGACGTCAGCCTGCGCCTGATGTAGGCAAGCGGCTACATATTGCCCGTTGCGAGGGAAGGACGCGTGCCTTCCCTCGTTTTTTATGGGACGGGGGTGCGCCGGTAACGTACAATAACTACCACGTGGCTGGGTTTGGCCGGCCGAATGTGCGATGTCGTGGGAGGGGACATGGTCGAGTTTACAAAGACGATTAAAGATCCGTTGGGATTACATGCCCGCCCGGTTGCGCTGCTCTATGACATCATTGCCAAGCATCGTAGCGACGTGTCAGTTTCGATTGGCAATCGTCATGTCGATGGCCGCGACGTTATAGGGCTCATGGCACTCTGCGGCGAATGTGGCGAAGACATCATCTTCCGCGTTTCGGGCGTGGATGAGGCCTCCTGCGTCACGTCGATCAGAAACCTCTCGCTCTAAGCGCATCAATGTGACAAGGGGACAGTCCCCTTTGTTGCATAAATTGGTATGACAAGGCACCGCAAAGAGATGGTCTTTGTGGTGCTTCTTTTGTTTCATATAGGAAACTTTTTCGAAATCTGAATGGGGACCCTTTCCAAAAAGTTAACCACGTGTTAGTTTACTAAAGCGAACATAGACGTGGTTAACTTTTAACGCGTCGATGTTGAGGACGAACTGACGTTAGGAGCCACTCATGTCTTGCGGACCGCAGATGCCGGCAATGCCGCTTTCGATGGTAAAAGCGGGCGAAACCGTGCGCGTGTCTCGTGTAAAGGGCAATGAGGATATGAAGCACCACCTCAAGGACCTCGGCTTTGTCGAGGGCAGCGAAATCCACGTGGTGAGCTCGAGTGGCGCCAATATCATCGTCACCGTGCTGGGCGCACGCTTTGGTATCGATTCCAAGGTTGCCATGCACATCATGACCGTCGGTTAGTCGACGGTATTTCTGTACGCACTGAAAGGGGGACAAGTAAATGAAGACGTTGGGTGACGTTAAGGTGGGCGAGAGCTCCACCATCGTCAAGCTTCACGGTGAGGGTGCGCTTCGCCGCCACCTTATGGACCTGGGGCTCATCAAGGGCACTTCGTTCAAGGTCGTGAAGGTTGCACCGCTCGGCGATCCGGTCGAGATCAACGTGCGCGGCTACGAGCTTTCCATCCGCAAGGAGGAGGCGGCCGTCGTCGAGGTCCAGTAAGGGCTCGCGACGTATATTTCTGCAGATAAAGTTAGGTTTTTCTAACTTAATGCAGCATCTTTGAAGCACATTATCCAGCCTGCGCGGAGAAAGCAGCGCAGGCACACAAGGAAGAAGGATTGAATGGCGGATTCTCAGATCCATGTCGCGCTGGCGGGTAACCCCAACTGCGGCAAGACCACGCTTTTCAACCTGATCACCGGCGCCAACGGCTACGTTGGCAACTGGCCCGGCGTCACGGTTGAGAAAAAGGAAGCCAAGCTCCTAAGCGACAAGAACGTTACCATCACGGACCTCCCTGGCATCTACTCGCTTTCCCCCTATAGCCCCGAGGAGCAGTGCTCGCGCGATTACCTCATGAGCGGCGAGCCCGATGTGGTCGTCCAGGTGGTCGACGCTACCAACCTCGAGCGTAACCTGTACCTGGCGCTTCAGGTTATCGAGACCGGCCTGCCCGTGGTCGTCGCCCTCAACATGGCCGACCTGGTCGAGAAGAACGGCGACAAGATCGACACCGACAAGCTTTCCAAGAAGCTCGGCTGCCCGGTTATGATGATCTCCGCTCTTAAGAACAAGGGCATCAAGGAGCTCTTCGAGCAGGTTAAGAAGTCCGCTGCTTCCAAGGGCCAGGTGCCGGAGCACAAGTTCGACTCCTCCATCGAGGACGTTCTGGACCACATCGAAAACAACCTCCCGGCGAGCGTTCCCGCCAACAAGCGTCGCTACTACGCTGTCAAGCTGTTCGAGCGTGATGCAGACGCCTGCAAACTCATCAACCTCACCAAGGAGAAGGCCGCTCGCGTGGAGGAGCTGGTCGCCCAGTGCGAGCAGGACTGCGACGACGATGCCGAGTCCATCATCACCGGTGAGCGCTATGGCGTCATCGCGCACATCATCGATGAGTGCCTCACTAAGGCTCCGGCCAAGATGAGCACCTCCGAGAAGATCGACCGCGTGGTTACCAACCGTATCCTGGGTCTGCCGATCTTTGTGGTCATCATGTTCTGCGTGTACTACATCGCCGTTTCTACCTTGGGCGGCACGGTGACCGACTTCACCAACGACCAGCTCTTCGGCACCGACGGCTGGTACGTGCTCGGTCAGGGCCGCGACGCTTACGACGCGGCTGTCGAGGCCGCGGGTGACGACGCCGACTCGGTCGACCCGGCACAGTACGGCCCCTATGTCCCGGGTATCACCACCATGGTGCACGATGCCCTCGTGGCGGGTGGCACCGAGGACGGTGGCCTGGTCGATTCGCTGGTCTGCGACGGTATCGTTGGCGGCCTGGGCGCCATCTTCGGCTTTGTGCCGCAGATGTTCCTGCTGTTCGTGATGCTGTCCTTCCTGGAGGACTGTGGCTACATGGCCCGCGTCGCCTTTATCATGGACCGCGTGTTCCGCCGCTTTGGCCTGTCCGGTAAGTCGTTCATCCCCATGCTCGTGTCCTCGGGCTGCGGCGTTCCCGGCGTCATGGCCACCAAGACCATCGAGAACGAGAAGGACCGCCGCATGACGGTCATGACCACCACGTTCATCCCCTGCGGCGCCAAGCTGCCGATCATCGCCCTGCTCATGGGCTCCATCATTGGCGATTCTTCCACCACGGCCGCATGGATCAGCCCGCTCTTCTACTTCCTGGGCGTCTTTGCCGTCATCGCCTCGGGCCTCATGCTCAAGAAGACCAAGCTCTTCGCCGGCCGTCCGACCCCGTTTGTCATGGAGCTTCCTGCCTACCACTTCCCGGCGATCCGTTCCTGGGCGCTGCACGTGTGGGAGCGCTGCTGGGCCTTTATCAAGAAGGCCGGCACGGTCATCTTCGCGTCCACCGTCGTCGTTTGGTTCCTCTCCAACTTTGGTAGCTATAACGGTTCCTTTGGCTTCCTGCCTGCGATGGACGGCATCCCCGAGGAGTTTATGGACTACTCCGTGCTTGCCATGCTGGGCAACCTGGTCGCTTGGATCTTCGCCCCGCTCGGCTTTAGCACCTGGCAGGCCACCGCACTGACTGTCTCTGGCCTCGTCGCCAAGGAGAACGTCGTCGCCACCGCCGGCTCGCTGCTGTCCGTCGCCGATGCGGGCGAGACCGACCCGAGCCTGTGGACCGCGTTTGCCGGCATGTTCCCCACCATGGGCGCTTGCGTTGCCTTTGGCGCTTTCAACCTGCTGTGCGCTCCGTGCTTTGCCGCCATTGGCACCATCCGCAACCAGATGGACTCTGGCAAGTGGACCGCGATTGCCATCGGCTACGAGTGCGCCTTCGCTTGGGTGATCGGCCTGTTCATCAACCAGTTCTACAACTTGCTTGTTCTTGGACAGTTTGGTATCTGGACGGTTGTGGCAATCGTGCTGCTGGTTGCGATGCTCTTCCAGATCTTCCGTCCCATGCCCAAGCATGCATGGACCGACGAGGATGAGGCCAACACTGCTTCCGTCGCAGTTTCCGCTTAAGTCCGAATAAGGATTAACCCCTTTCCACGAGCCCGGGTGTCTCAGCGACACTCGGGCTTTTTGGTGGGGGAGATGTGGCGTTTCCGCAGATAAAACCGACCAAAATAAACCTGTCCCTTTCTGGTAGGTGGAGAATGGGGTAAAGTAAGTGGTGGTTAACTAGAGGAGGCTTGCTATGGCACCTATCGATATTGTTGTACTGGCTGTTATCGGTGTTGCGTTTGTCGCGGTATGCGTGCGCATCTACCGCAAGGGCGCCTGCGCCGACTGCGCTCAGGGTGGCGTTTGCACGGGGCATTGCTCCAACAAAAAGACCTGCGCCGCGCTTAAGGGCGTGGACAAAATCGCCGAAGACTTGGGTCGCGGTATTCATTAGCCGACCGGCGTTTGGGCATGTTTGACTGCGGATACGGCAGTTGCTGGTACGATAGGTACGTCAGCAACTGCCGCCTAGCGGCTCAAATGAAAGGAATCCCGCATGGAGTCCTCCGCCTATCCAATGCTCTTTAGCCCGATCAAGGTCGGTACGACCGAGGTCAAGAACCGCGTCTTTATGCCGCCGGTGTCCACCAACCTGGCCGATCATGGCTATGTGACCGACGACTTGGTCGATCATTACCGTGCCCGCGCCAAGGGCGGCGTGGGCCTCATCATCACCGAGGTCGTGACGGTCGAGCCCACCTATACCTATCTGCCGGGTGATATGTGCTGCTACGACGACACGTTTATCCCCGGCTGGGAAAAGCTCGCCGCGGCCGTCCACGAGTATGGCTGCAAGATCATGCCGCAGCTCTTCCACCCCGCCTACATGGCCTTTAACATTCCGGGCACGCCGCGCCTGATCGCTCCGTCCTTTGTGGGCCCGTCTTACGCCCGCGAGGCACCGCGCCCCATCACGGTCGACGAGATTCACGAGCTCACGCATCAGTTTGGCGACGCTGCCGTGCGTATGCAGAAGGCTGGCGTCGATGGCGTTGAAGTCCATGCGGCACACGCCCACGGCATGCTCGGCGGCTTTTTGACTCCGCTCTACAACAAGCGTACCGACGAGTACGGCGGCTCGCTCGACGCCCGCATGCGCTTCCTGCTCGAGGTCATCGCCGAGATTCGCGAGCGCTGCGGCAAGGACTTTATCATCGACGTCCGCATCTCGGGCGATGAGTACACCGATGGCGGCCTGACCCTCAACGACATGATCTACGTCTCGCGTCGCCTGGAGAAGGCCGGTGTCGACATGATTCATGTGTCGGGCGGTACCACCATCAAGCGCGGCTCCGCGATTCCCGCTGCCGGTACCCAGCAGGCCTCGCACGCCGCCTGCTCGCGCGAGATTAAAAAGCACGTCAACATTCCCGTCGCCACCGTCGGCCGCATCAACGAGGCCTGGATCGCCGAGGAGCTGATCGAGGACGGCGCTGCCGACATCTGCATGATGGGCCGCGCCAATCTGTGCGATGCCGAGTTCTGCAACAAGGCCGCTGTCGGCAACGCCGACGACATCCGCCCCTGCATTGGCTGCCTGCGCTGCCTGAACGGCATTATGTTTGGCAAGCGCATCTCCTGCACCGTCAACCCCGATGTTGAGCGCGACGAGGCCGGCTACGAGCCTGCCGCCGAGGCCAAGAACGTACTGGTTGTGGGCGCTGGTCCTGCGGGCATGGAGGCAGCCTACATTGCCGCCAAGCGCGGCCATAACGTGGTGCTCGTGGACAAGCAGGATGAGCCGGGCGGCGAGATGCGCATCGCAGCCGTTCCGCCGGCAAAGCAGGAACTCACCCGCGTGATCAAGTATCAGTATCGTCGTCTGGCCGAGTCGGGCGTGAAGTGCGTCTTTGGTACCGAGCTTACTGCCGAGGACATTCAGCGTGACTACGCGGGCTACGAGGTCGTCCTGGCTTATGGTGCCGAACCCATTGCCCCGGCCTTCATGCAGGGCTTTAAGCAGGTTATGACGGCTGACGACCTACTGGGTGGCAAGGCTTTCCCGGGCAAGAAGATCGTCATCGTGGGCGGCGGCACCGTCGGTTGCGAGACGGCAGATTACCTGGCCCCGCTGGTCAACGACCTGTCGCCGGCCAATCGCGATGTCACCGTTATCGAGATGACCAAGACGCTCGCCGCCAACGAGGGCGGCGCCGGTCGCGCGGTGCTCATCACGCGCATGCTCTCCAAGGGCGTTCACGTGCTGACCGAGGCCAAGGTGACCGAGATTACCGAGGATGCCATCAGCTACGAGAAGGACGGCGAGGTCCACACCATCACCGGTGCCGATACGCTGGTGCTGGCGATGGGCTACCGTCCCAACACCAAGCTGGCCGACGACCTGGCTGCAGCCGGCGTTACCACCCACGTGCTGGGCGACGCCAACAAGTGCGGTAACATTCGCGATGCCATCGGCGATGGCTACAAGGTTGCCTGTGAACTCTAGTCAACCCCTTTGCACCAATCGATTGCAAAAAGCGGCGGCTGCCCTGTGTGTTGGGCAGCCGCCGCCTGCGTTCGACGGGAAGGCGCAGATAGTCCGATTAGGGCCCAGGAGCTCCTTGACCTTGGCGATGATGGCCTCGTCGGTGGCGTTGGCAAAGAAGTGCTCCTGGAACGGTTTTCATCTTGCAGGGCAGTTGTCGTTTCTACAGTTCAACTTCCAGTTCGGCTTTGTGCTCGTAGAGGTAGTCGCGCATGTAGGGGATGGCAAATGAGACCTTGCCGTACGAAGGAGCCTCGATAATCGATTCTCTTAACAGGCGGCTGCGGACGGAACTCACCTGTTGAGGCGTTTTGTTTAGGGCATCGGCAACCATGCTGGTCGAGCTCGTCTGCCCCAAAGACGCCATGCTCAGCAGATAAGCGATGCACGTGGGCGGAATGCGCTGCAGCGCGGGCTCAATCACCATGGCGCAGAAGCGTTCGCGTGCCGTTGCAATGCCACACTCGGCTTCTTCTTCTCCAATAATCGCTGTATGTGCACGTCTTGCCAACTGCCATGCGTAGTATCCAACGAGTTGGATCATGAAAGGATAGCCTTGCGTTGCCTCGGCAAGTTGGCCGGCAATACCTGGCTGCAACTCCATGCCAGACGCTTCAATGGTTTCCTCGAGGGAGTACGACACTTCGGTTACTGCCACAGCCTTCAGATCAAAGGGGAGGGCACGGCGCAAAAACGTAAGTGTCTTTCCGTTGATGATGCTTTCAATCATCGAAGGAAGCCCAGCAAAAACAAAGGCGATATCAAGGTCTTCGCCGATAACCTGCTGAATCGCAATGGAGAGCGTTCGGACCTCATCGAGCTCTGCGTCTTGAACCTCGTCGAGAGTGATGAGCAGGCCATTTCCATTCTTGGTTATTGTCTGTCTCATGGCGTCGCGTAGCGATGGGCCGATTCGCTCAATATCTATGCTGCCGATGGATATGCCAGCTACGGTGGGCTCAAATCTGGCGTGTTTGGCCTGGAATTTGGGCTGCAGCTGTTCGAGAATGCGCTGGCAAAGTCCCTCGGTTGCGACCTCTTTTATGACCGTCCAGCCACGGCTTTGCGCCAAACGTGAGCACTCGTCAAGGAGGACCGTCTTGCCCGTTCCACGGACGCCGGCTATGCGCATTAGGCGCCCCGGGGCACCAGGCCCGTTGACGAGGCCCTCATTGAATTCTTCGAGCACATCTTCGCGGCCGATAATCGTGGGAGGTGTTTTACCTGCTGTGGGCTTAAAAGGGTTTGTTTGCATGTGAGCCACCTTTGCTCAAGATATAGCAAGATATAGCAAAGTATAGCAAGATATAGCAAAGTATAGTGAGATATAGCAAAATAAGCGCTACTCGCGGGTTTTGCGGTGGTGCTATTTTCCAAATGCCGCGCGGATAAAGCGCTGGGCGAACAGCTTGTTGGCAACTCACGAGGCTCGGGGTGCCAATTTGGGATGGAGTAGTGCTGTGCCACGAAAAGGGCCTATCTACTACGTTTAAGCCGCAGGGGTCAACCATAGTCGACTTTTTCGAAAATCGACAAGCTGTCTACCTGCACTGATAATTGTTCTCGGGGGAAGCGGGCACTGCGGGGCGCGGCAACGGCGCGCGATTTCCGCGTCGCAGCGCTACCCTGATGCTGAATGCCGGGACGATGACCCACTGACCTGCTGACGCCTCTTCGGCC
>DBEYWP010000015.1:0-20069 GCA_048183675.1 Collinsella sp.
AATCAGAACCACCCTTAAAAAGGGTGGTTTGCTCTTAGGGTATAACCCACGGGCCCCGGGCTCGCGTCTAAAGGCGCGGGCCCGGACTTCGTCCAGGCCTAGTGCATCTTGACCCGTGGCGCGCCGGTCGAACCGGCGGGATCACCCCCTCTTGAAGGGGTCCTCGTACTCCTTCACGCTCAGCTTGTCCAGCGCGATGTCGTGGGACTCCTGCTCCCTGATGTACTTGGCGATCGTCGCCTCGTTCAGGCCGACGGTGGACACGTAGTAGCCCTCCGCCCAGAACTTCCTGTTGCCGAACTTGTACTTGAGGTTGGCGTGCCTGTCGAATATCATCAGCGAGCTCTTCCCCTTCAGGTAGCCCATGACGCTCGCGACGCTGTACTTCGGCGGGATCGCCAGCAGCACGTGCACGTGGTCGGGCATCAGGTGCCCCTCGATTATCTCGATCCCCTTGTACTCGCACAGCTTCCTGAGGATCTCCCCTATGTCGCTCCTGATTTGGTTGTAGATCACTTTGCGCCTATACTTCGGCGTGAACACGATGTGGTACTTGCACATCCACTTCGTGTGGGAAAGGCTGTAGGCCTTCTGGGCCATGGCGACCACCCCTTCGACTCGAATTCTTGACGGCCTGAACAATCGTCAATATCGGTCGGAGGGGTGGCTTTGTAAAGCCGTTTGTCTCCACCCGCGTAGCGGGTGGTTCAAAGCTGGCCGCTGCGCGGCCAGCAGACTAAAGTCTTGAACATAAACGTAAACTATAGTTTACGTTTTCCCGAATACACAGGAGTTTTCTATGTCGGGTTCTTCGGTCCGCATGTACCGAGCCACGCTTCGCACAAACAGCGCGCCGCCCAAGCTCGTCGTCGTTGAAGCTGAATGCCTTTCGCCCGATGAGCGCACAGCATTTGCATTGCTATCAAGTCGCGTCGCCGCCGTTCTGGTCCCTTGCCCGGCGCGAGGTGAACTTGTCATCCAATGCCAGGCGCACAGCTGCTCGCTCAATCAGGCTGCCGTAATCGCAACCAGCCAACGCGGCCTGCCGCTCCTTTTAGAAGCCGGCATAGCACTCGCCCTTCGCGGCGCCGGATACGAAAACGAGGCCGCCGCCGATGCAGTCTTTCAACCACGATCGAGCGGCGGCCTCGCAGCAGCCATCGAATATGCTTGCAGGCTCGTTGCCTAAAAGGACAAGCTAGAAACCAAAGCCAAAGCCCGTTCCGGTAATCGCCGAGTACATAAAGTAAACGTTGATCACGTTGAGGAACACACCCGTAATGCAGCCGTTGCGCAGGTAGCGCTCGCACACGATGCGCGCCATGGCGGCGGAGTCGTCATTGTTCTTGGCTTGGCGTCCCGCCGTAAAGTACGTCGCCACGCTCAGCAGCAGATTGAGTACCGGCAGTGCCAGCAGCTCGTAGCTCTTACCCCAGCGCGTCACCTCGCCGGCGGCGTTAAACTTCGTTGCCACCTCGGGGCCAATGTTGGGGATAACACACGCTGCGACCACCAGCGGAATCACCGCAAGTACGAGCAGCGCAATACCCATGTAGCCAGCTTTTTTGCCATATTTGAACATATGCGTCGTCCTTACACGTTAAAGCGGAAGTGCACGACGTCGCCATCGGCCATGACATAGTCCTTGCCCTCAATACGCAACTTGCCGGCGGCCTTGGCGCCCTGCTCGCCGCCGAGCTCGATGTAGTCGTCGTAGCCAATGACCTCGGCCTTAATAAAGCCGCGCTCAAAATCGGTGTGAATGACGCCGGCGGCCTGCGGGGCGGTCGCGCCCTGACGAACCGTCCAGGCCTTGACCTCCATCTCGCCGGCCGTAAAGAACGACTGCAGGCCGAGCAGCTTGTAGGCAGCCTGAGCGAGCACGTCCAGGCCGGGCTGCTCCAGGCCTAGGCTTTCCAGGTAGTCGGCGGCGTCCTCGGGATCGAGCTCGGAGAGCTCGGCCTCAATCTTGGCGCAGATGGACAGCGGCTTGACGCCATCGATGGGCGCCAGATCGTCGTTGAGCATATCCTCGTCCACGTTGGCAACATACAGGATGGGCTTCATGGTGAGCAGGAACAGGCCCTTGGCGGCGGCACGCTCCTCGTCGGTCATCTCCATGGATGCGGCGCGCTTGCCCTCGTTGAGCCAGGCGAGCAGACGCTTGGCGACCTCGAACTTGGGCATGAGCTCCTTGTCGCGCTTGGCCTCCTTCTCGAGCTTGGGCAGCTGCTTCTCGAGCGTGCCCATGTCGGCCAGGATGAGCTCGGTCATGATGGTGTCGGCATCGCCGGCAGGATCGACGAACTCGCCCGTGCGGCCCACCTCGCGCATAACGTTGGGGTCCTTAAAGTAACGCACGACCTCGCAGATGGCATCGGTCTCGCGGATGTTTGCCAAGAACTGGTTGCCCAGGCCCTCGCCCTCGTTGGCACCCTTCACCAGGCCCGCGATGTCGACAAACTCGACCGTAGCCGGCACAATGCGGCCGGGGTTGACGATGTCGGCGAGCTTTTGCAGGCGGCTATCGGGCACATCGACGATGCCCACGTTGGGGTCGATCGTGGCAAACGGGTAGTTGGCGGCAAGGCCGGTCTTTTTGGTAAGCGCGGTGAACAGCGTCGACTTGCCCACGTTGGGCAGGCCCACGATACCGATGGAAAGGGACACGACAGCTCCTTTTGGTACAGGTACTTCAAACTGCATAAGTATAGCGCCGCCGCAGCATCCGGGCGAATCCGGACACCGCGGCGGCGCAAATGAAGCAAAGATTGGGGTCGCTGGCTAGTCCGCGAGCTTCTCCACCTGATCGAGCATCTTGTCGAGCTTGGCCTTTGCTTCGGCCTTGACCTTCTCAGCTTCTTCGTGAGCCTTCGCCTTCTGGGCGGCCTTTTCCTCGGCCTCGGGGTCGACGACGACCAGATTGGACGCGTCATGCTCAACCAACTTGAGCGCATGCTCGGGGCACACCTTGACGCAGGCACCGCAGCCCAAGCAATACGTCGACTCCAACGCAAAGCGGCCGCTTCCCACCAGATCGCAGGCAAACGTGGGGCACACGTTGACGCACTCGCCGCACGACGTACACTTGTCAAAATCGCACTCCGGTGTGCTCACCTGCATGTTCTGGGCAAGCTCGGGGTGGTTTTGCAACGTCGAGAGCACCAGTTGACGCCCGTGCGTGAGCGAACGGCGACGCTTGGTCGTCGTGGTGCCGCACATGGTGTTGAGCGTGCGCTCCAGCTGGGTAATCTGATGGCGATGGGCCTTGAGCTTCTGCGTCACCGAGGCCAGCGCCGCCGTCGCCGGATTGAGCTTGGTCACCGTCAGGCCCGTGGTGCGGGCGATCTTTTCCATGTACTCCTTGCGCTCGTACTCGCGGCGCTTATGGCATTTGAGGCTTTTGGGATCGACCTCCAGGCCCATACCCGTGCCAGACCACTCTTCGGCCTTCGCAATCGCCTCGCCCAGAATGTCCTCACCGCCGGTGTTGCGGCATTTATCGCACACGCCCAACGGCAGGTACACACTCACGTTGGGATAGTCTGCCAGTACCGAGAACCAGGTCTCGGCCGTAATATCGCCCACGCAGGCAACGACGACTTCGTTCTCGCGCGGCATGCGCTTAAGGGCACGCGTGCAGGTGACGTAGGCGGTCTCGTGGCTCGTAGCCGCCGAGACAATGTCGTCGTAGACGTTTTTGGGCGCCAGGCGCGGCGAGATGATTGCCTCGGTCGGACAGGCAGCGGCGCACAGGCCGCACTTGCGACAGGAGTCGAGGATCTCGATGGAGTCTTCCTCGACCTCGATGGCGTTGACCGGGCACACGTCCATGCACGCGGTGCAGCCGCTCTTTTCGTTTTTGCAGGTCAGGCACGGAATGGTGTTGCCGCGCGGGCGCTCCTTGTAGTCGGCAGGATTCCACTGCGGCGCCGACGGATCGAGTGCATCGGTCACGCCGCCAAGCGGGTTTTTAAGAAAGTCGAAACCCTTGCTGATCTCGATAATGTCATCAAACAGATCGTGTTCCTGCGCCATGCGCGGCCCCTCCCTGAGCAGTGCAAACAAGCAAGAGATAATGATACGCTATCGGCCCACGCCTCGGGCAAATTACACGCGGCGCACCTTTGAGGCAAATAGCCTATGCCTATCGCCGCCTCGATTGCACAAGGTCGATCAAGCGCCTAGCTATGCCTCGCGCATGAGCTGCACGAGCTTTTGTCTGGTCACCTTGGCCTGTTCGTTAGCCATATTGCGTTCGTTTCTAAAGGCCGCATCTGCAACGCTCATCAGGTCGGCATCGGAAATCTCGTCAAGGCCCAGCTCCTCGAGCGTTGTCGGCAGACCGACGCGCTGGCAAAACTCGAGCACCTGATTAAGCTCGGGCGCACGCTCCAGGCGCAGCTGCACCACCAGGCCAAATGCCACGGCCTCACCATGCATGGCCTTGCACTCGGGCAGAATCGTCAGGCCGTTGGCTATGGCATGGGCAAGCGCTAGGCCACCACTCTCAAAGCCAACACCCGAGAGCAGAGTATTGCACTCGATCAGGCGCTCAACCGCTGGCGATGTACGGCCCTTTTTGAGATCGCGCTTGGCAGCGACGCCGCACTCCATGAGTGTGTCATAGCAGGCACGAGCCGCAACCAAGGCCAAGTGTCCCGGCGCGCCACCGTGCTCGTTGGCGCCGTGCGCCGCGGCGCACGAACGCGCCTCGAAATACGTTGCCAGCGCATCGCCCATACCAGCGACCGTCATACGCAGCGGGGCCGCCGCGACCACGTTGGTATCGACCACGACCAAGTCTGGATTCTTCTCGAGCATCAGGTAGCGGTCGAACGACCCATCCTCGTGATACAGCACCGAAATCGCGCTGCACGGACCGTCCATCGACGCCGCCGTGGGACATACGCACAACGGCAACTCGGCATAAAACGCAACGGCCTTGGCGATATCGAGCATCTTGCCGCCGCCAATGCCCACCACCATGTCGCAATACTCGGCCCGGGCTTCCTTGGCCATTTCGACAATGGCATCTTCCGTACACGGACCGTTGTAAATCTTAAAGAACGGCTCGCTTAGATCTTCATCCAGAAATCCATCGACGATCTGCCTGCACAGCCGATCCTCGGTGCCCTGGTCAAACAAGACATAGGCAGCGCAGCCCAACCATGACAAATACCTGCCCTGACGCGAGAGCTCACCCGGCCCCTGAACATATCGTCCGGGACCGCCATAAACCATGGGAAGCGCCATACGAGAATCCGCCCTTTCATCAACAACAATTGGTGCAAAGTAACCTGACCCCTTTGCACCATAGCAAAAAGGGGCAAAGCCATCTGCCGGCTTTGCCCCTTCCTTAGCTTGATTTACTCATCCATGAGGTAGTAGTGGCCCAGTGCGTCGGCACCCAGGATGGCGTTTGCGACCATCTCGGGCGTCACCTCAAACGGCATGTTGCACATGGTGTCATCGGGCGCGCAGGCGGCCTCGGCAACAATCATGGCCTGCTCGCGCGTAAGCTCGGCAACGCCAAGTTCCTTCATCGTGACCGGCAGGCCCAGCTCAATGCAGAAGCCCAAGACTTCCTCGAGTTTCTCAGTCGGAGCATCCTCGAGTACCAGCTGGACGATAGTGCCAAAGGCGACCTTCTCGCCGTGATACATGCCGTGGCACTCGGGCAGCATCGTCAGGCCATTGTGGATGGCATGAGCAGCAGCAAGGCCCGAGCTCTCAAAGCCAATACCCGAAAGCAGCGTATTGGCCTCGATGATATGCTCGACGGCGGGCGTGAGCGCACCCTTCTCCAGCGCGACCTTGGCCTTGACGCCATCGGCCATAAGCGTCTCGTAGCAGAGCTTGGCGAGCGCCAGGCCGGCCATGCCGCCCTTGCCGCCAGCGCAGGTGCCGCCGTCGGCATCGTGCGTCGCCTGGGCCTCGAAATAGGTTGCGAGCGCATCGCCCATACCGGAAACCGTCAGGCGCACCGGGCTCGCCGCGATAACCGTCGTATCCATAAGGACGATATTGGGGTTTGCCTTAAGGAAGAGGTACTTGTCGAACTGGCCGTCGTCGGTATAGAGCACCGAAAGTGCCGAGCACGGTGCATCGGTCGAAGCGATGGTGGGGCAAATGATAACCGGGGACTCCAGGTAATAGGCGACGGCCTTCGCGGTGTCGAGGATCTTGCCGCCGCCGACGCCGACGACGATATCGCAACCGTTGTCGCGAGCGAGCGCAACCAGGCGATCGACCTCGCCCTTGGAGCACTCGCCGTTAAAGTCCTCAAACAGCAGCTCGGCCTTAGCCTCGACAAAGCCGCCCTCGATCTTGGCACCGACGCGCTTCTTGCCCGAAGGCGTCACGATGACGAGGGCCTTAGCGCCGAGCGGCTCGACATAGGAACCGAGCTTGACGAGCTCGTCCGAACCCTGGATGTACTTGCTGGGGCTATTGAAAATTGCAGCCATAACTATCCCATTCTCTAAAAAAGAAAGGGGCTCCGTACAGATACGTGCGGAGCCCCTCGTTACGATAACAAGAGTCGATTAGAAATCGATGTCGGTGTCGTAGTAGCAGGCCTTGAGGATCTTCTCGAAGTCAGCAGCCTTGGTCTCACGCGGGTTCTCGGGCGTGCAGGCGTCCTGCTCGGCGTTCGCGGCGATCTCGGGCAGCTTGGCGAGGAACTCCTCCTCGGAAACCATCTGCGGGTTCTCGGCGTCGACCTTCACGCCACCATTCGCGTAATCCTTGATGGACTGCGGAATGTTGAGCTGGTCGTTGAGGTCGCGGATCTTCTGGACGAGCGCAGCGATGAGCTCCTCGTTGGTCTCGCCGGGAAGGTGCAGAATCTCCTTGGCCACGTAAGCGTAACGCTCGGCAGCACGGGGATCCTTGGAGTTCCACTGGATGACCTTGCCCAAGTACATGGCGTTAGCGGCACCATGGATGATGTGGCCATTCTCGAAGGCAGCACCGGTCTTGTGAGCCATGGAGTGAACGATGCCGAGCAGGCCCGAGGAGAAGGCGATACCGGCGATGCACTGAGCCTCGTGCATGTGCTGACGGGCCTCATGGTCGCCAGCATAGGACTTGGGCAGCCACTCGACGATCTCGCGGATGCCGTGCAGAGCGTTGGCGTCGGTGAACATAGAGGCGAAGGTGGAAACGTAGGCCTCCATGCAGTGGGTCAGAGCATCCATGCCGGTGTGAGCGCACAGCTTGGCGGGCATGGTGTAGGTGAGCTCGGGGTCGACGATGGCGACATCAGGGGTGATGTTGAAGTCGGCCAGCGGGTACTTGATGCCCTTGGCGTAGTCGGTAATGACGGAGAACGCGGTGACCTCGGTAGCGGTACCGGAGGTAGAGGAGATGGCGCAGAAATGAGCCTTCTGACGCAGCTCGGGGAAGCTGAACGGCTGGATGATGTTGTCGAAGGACTCCTCGGGATACTCGTAGAAGACCCACATGGCCTTAGCGGCATCGATGGGCGAGCCGCCGCCGATGGCGATAATCCAGTCGGGCTCGAACTCGCGCATGGCCTCGGCGCCCTTCATGACCGTCTCGATGGACGGGTCGGACTCGACGCCCTCGAACAGCTTGACCTCGAAGCCGCCCTCTTTGAGGTCGGCCTCAACGTCCTGCAGGAACCCGCCGCGGCGCATAGAGCTGCCGCCAGAAACGATGATGGCCTTCTTGCCCTTGAGGTTCTTCACCTCGTGGCGAGCGCCCTCACCAAAGTACAGATCGCGAGGATTGGTAAAACGTCCCATACTGTGCCTCCTAAACAAGCCCCTCTTAGACTTGCGTATATAACGGAGCACCCAATTGGCTCCGTTAGGACCGGTTTGCGCGTTGCCGGCGATGACAATGCGCGATGTCTAAACGTCTCAACGCTCAGACAAACACTATTTTACCGTTCTGGTTGGTCAGTTATTCACCTAAAGCCGCCAATGATGAAACGTTTTTTCTATCCCTGAAGACCCTTGTGCGGCATTCATACTCCCAAGCTGGGCAAACGTTTTATCAAGGTTGACTACATATCCCGGGCAGGACGGTGCCCCTCCAAAATATGCACCGTTCGCCGCCAAAAATCGACCGTTTGCGGCACCGTGATACCACTCGGTCGTCCAAGGTGCCGACATTTGTGCGACATCCGTCTTCGTGGTGCAAAGGTGCAAGTCCAAGTGCGACACCCCCGGTGTGCCACATGCGGGTAAACTAGAACCTTATATAGAAACATTTGAACCCTAACCGCAGCAAAGGAGGCCCCATGGCATTCGATCCCATTCAAGAGGATTGCCATCGCCTCGTTCTTGAGGCCTTGCGCCGCGACAATATCCCGCTCACCGACGGTGCCGCCGTAGAGCGTCTAATGGAACAATTCACCCGCAACCCCGCACCGCTCATCGTGCACGACCGCGACCGCGCCGGGCACCTCATTGCCAAGGTGGTCGAGGCTGTCGACTACCGCATTCCCTTTATCCCTGACGATGCCCAGGCAGAGCAGGAAGAGGCAGCTGCCGAGAACATGCTCCGCGAGGCGGCCGCACTCGATCCGGCCAACTGGGATGCCCAGCGCATGCTGACGGCACTCACCGCCGAATCCAACGAGGAATACGTGCAGTATCTGGTGTCCAAGTGCGACGAGGTGGAGCACGATCTGGCGCTCAAGATCGCCTCGGCGCAGGACCCCTACGAGCGCGAGGCCGCAGGCGACCTTATGCGCCGCCCCTACCTGCGCTGGCTTGCCGCCCTTGCGTCACGCGCCCTCATTAGCGGACGCTACCGCATGTCGCTCGAAGCCGCAAACCGCAGCCTGGACTTTGCGCCCAACGACCCCGCTGGTGTCCGCCACACCGCGATGCTCGCCATGGCAAAGCTCGAATACCCCGCCGAGGAGCTCAAGCGCTTTCGCTCCGCACACTCCGTGCCGTACCTCGCGAATACCCCGCTGCGCCGCCGTCCCAAGGATGCAGAGCGCGACTTGGACCCGTGGACGCTCATCGCGCTGATGAGCGCTGCCTGGCGCGAGCTGGACTACGAGGGCGCCGAGCACTACTTGCGCATCCTTGCGCGCTCGTGTCCGCACGCAGCCGAGGCACTCTACTTCCAAACCGAGTTTCCCGATGGCGTCTATGCCCGCGTCAACGTGGGCGTGGGCTCGACCGACGAGCTTGTCCTTGCGCTGTCCGAGGCGACGCCGGTACTGCAGGAGGGCCTGGGCGCCCCCGACAACGCCAGTTTTGCCGCCTGGGTCGCCACCAACGATATCGTGCGTTCCCAAATCGATGAGCGCATCCTGCAGGCGGCCGAGCAGGGTTTGCCGTTTAAGGGAGGAGACCTCTAATGGATCCGAGCGTCTACATCCCCGCCTACCTGGAGCGCACCTATCTGGCGTCGCACCCCGAGCTCACCGATGCAGCACGCGAGCTTGTCCATAACGACATTAGCGCGAATCCCCAAAAGTATGCGCAGTCCGAGCATGCCCAGGCGCTGCTGTCCTACGCCGGTGTTCATCGCCACCTGCTCGACGAGCTCCATCGCATCGAGGACATGGGCAGCGACGAGGAGTTCGAGCAGACGCGCAATCGTCTGTTCGACGACATGCGCGATGAGCTGCTCAAGATTGTCCGCGTCGATGCGTATGTCCTCGATGCCCAGCTGCTCGCCATCATTTTGGCGGACACGCCCGTCGACGCCTGCCTGGGCGACCTGATGAAGCTCGAGGCGACCACGGCCGATTACCTGCAGCAAAGCGTGCCCGGGTTCGATATGGAGGCCCCGCACTACTGGGCCAATAATGTTTTGGCCGACGGTGTCACTGCAGCAGACCTTACCGTGAGCGAGCCAGCTCTTATCGGGTGGCTTCACACGCTCGAGGCCATCTCGCAGCTGTGCATGGCGAGCGCCCGCCACCGCGCTGCTGCCAACTACGCCCGCCGTGTTCTTAAGGCAGAAGGCTATCCCACCCGAGCTGCAGGCACCGTGCTACTCGCCCTCGCTCGCTTGGAAGACGAGGACGACTTTTTTGCCCTGGCCCACCAGCTCGAGGAGCAGATGGGGGCCGATACCCTCGAGAACTCCCCCTGGTACCTGCTCGCCCGCACGATCTTGCTGTTCAAAACGAACAAGATGCGCCCGGCGACACGCGCGCTGCGTGAGTTTGCCAACCGCTGCGAGGGCGGCGCGTTCTTCTTGCTGAACCCCATGTACCAGACGCCGTACCTTCCCTGCCGACCCGAGCCGCGCGACCCCTGGGATCTCTCGCACCAGGCGGTTTGGGAAGCCGACGGCATCATCTCGGATACCCCCGACTTTGCCCCCTGGGCCAACGCCTGCGAAGATGTATCACAGCTTGCCCAGGAGTTTGCGCGCCGCTACGGCTTTTAACGGCGCAAACGCCACGACCATGTCATTCACGTTAGGAACGGCTTCATGAATCTCCGCTCATCTCTTGCCTGCACCTCGAGCGATATCGCCCGCTGGGGGCTGCGCTCCGTCCTTAAGCGCCAGGGCGGCGTACTCCCCGGCCGCATCGCCATGAAGATCGACCCCGAGCTGCTGAGCGACCTCGCCGGCCTTGTCGACCGCAGCGTGGTGATCACCGGTACTAATGGCAAGACCACCACCTCCAACCTCATCGCCGACGCCGTTGCCGCCAGCGGCGCCACCGTGGTGTGCAACCGCGCCGGCAACAACATGGAGCCGGGCGTGGTGGGCGCACTGCTCGAGGCCCGCGGCGGCCTTAAGCACACTGCCAGCGGCAAGCGCGTGGGCGTTTTTGAGTGCGATGAGCTCTACACCGTGCGCGTCCTGCCCAAGCTCAAGCCGACGTACTTCGTGCTGCTCAACCTGTTCCGCGACCAGCTAGACCGCTACGGCGAGATCGACCATACCCAAGACGTCATTGCCCATGCGTTGGAGCTCTCTCCGGCAACAACGCTCATCTACAACGCAGACGACCCGCTGTGTGCCGCGATCGCCGCACGCGTTCCCAATGCAAGCATCGCCTTTGGCATCGACGGCGCCACCAACACCGAGTCCGACCGTATTAGCGACTCGCGCTTTTGCTCACAGTGCAACGCGCCGCTGGAGTATGACTACGTGCAATACGGCCAGCTCGGCGCCTACCATTGCCCCTCGTGCGGCTGGGCCCGCCCTGCGCTTGTCCGTCGCGTGACGGGCGTGGAGCTCGGCTGCGACGGCTACGGCTTTGACCTGGTCTTTGGATCTGCGCCCGACGCGGCTGCCGTACACATCGCCACACGCTACAACGGTCTGTACATGGTCTATAACGTTGCCGCCGCCTTCTTTGCCGCACGCGAGTTGGGCGTGGACACGGCGTTTCTACAGCCTACGCTCGATGCCTACGTCCCCGCCGGCGGACGTATGGGCCGCTGGGAGATCGCCGGCCGTACCGTCGAGGCAAACCTGGCCAAAAATCCCGTGGGCTTCGATCGCCAGATCCAGTCCATTAAAACGGCAGGCGGCAGGCTCTGCGCCTTCTTCCTGAACGACAACGACGCCGACGGCCACGATGTATCGTGGATCTACGACGTCGACTTTGAGCGCATCGCCGACACGCCGGGTCTTGTCGCCTTTGCCGGAGGCACGCGCGCGCACGACATGCAGGTGCGTCTCAAGTACGCCGGCATCGATGCCGCGATTATCTCGGACGTCGCGCAGGCAATTGGCGCCGTGGCAGACGAGGCCGCCAATGACACCTTCTACGCCGTCGCCAACTACACGGCCTTCCCGCCGCTGGTCAAGGAGCTCGACGGGCTGAAAGGCGCTGCCGCCGACGCTGTTGCCGGGCGCGCCGTAGCCCGTGCCGACGGCAGCGCTCTTCCTGTCGGCATCGCGCCAGTCGAGCTTTCGCGCCCGCTGCGCATCGTATACCTGTATCCCGATGCCCTTAACCTCTACGGCGACGGCGGCAACGTCATCGCCCTCGAGCGCCGCTGCGCCTGGCGTGGCATTCCCGTGCGCGTGGACGAGGTCCGTATGGGTGAGACGCTCGATCTCACCGACGCCGACATCGTCATGATGGGCGGTGGCTCCGACCGCGACCAGCTGGCGGTTGCACATGAACTGCTCGCTCAAAAAGACAAGGTCGCGGCCTATGTTGAGGACGGCGGCTCGCTGCTTGCCATCTGTGGCAGCTATCAGCTGCTCGGCCGTTCGTACTATATGGGCGAAGATCGCATCGAGGGTCTGGGGGTCATTGCCGCCGAAACCGTACGCGGCTCCGATCGCCTGATCGGCAACGTAGCCGTCAAAACCGATCTGGCAGCTGCGCCCTTTGTGGGATTCGAGAACCACGGTGGCCGCACGCTTTTGGACGCCGAGGCCACGCCGCTCGGAACGTCTGTCGTCACAGGCACCGGCAACAACGGCGACGACGGCTTTGAGGGCCTCATCTACAAGGGCGTCATCGGCACGTACCTGCACGGACCGGCACTGCCCAAGAACCCCGAACTCGCCGACTGGCTCATTACCCACGCCCTCGAGCGCCGTGGCGACGCGCAGGCCACAGCCCTGCTGCCGCTCAAGCCCCTCGACGACACCTACGAGCGCGCCGCCCACGACGCCGCCATGAAGCTCCTCCCCTAGCACCTCACCACCACAAAGGGGACAGGCACCTTTGTGGTGGTTTTTCAGTTTGCCAACGATATGTGAACGGCTAAAAAAGTCTGCTATACTCTTTCCCGCTGTCCCCATCGTCTAGCGGCCAAGGACGCCACCCTTTCAAGGTGGATATCGCGGGTTCGAATCCCGCTGGGGGCACCAACCCGAAAATGTGCGAACCCGTGCGATGCTTAGTCGTGCGGGTTCGTTGCGTTCATCGTCGCAGTAGAGCGTGGCCACGCACTCCTCCGGCGTCACCATCACCTGATAGACGAAGGAATCGAGGACGGCCGCGTCGTCCATCCCGCCGCCGCACTGGAGGAAGTCCGCGAACTCCTCGGGGTCGATGCGGGCCTCGTCGTAGGAGGCCAGATCGCGCTCGGCGCGGGCCTTCTGGGCCTGAAGCTGGGCTATGCGGTCGGTGAACTCGGGCATCACGATACCCTGCTCAATCGCCGCCATGATGTTCTGGAGGCCGTTCTCGGCCTTGCGCTTCGACGCCATGGCCCGCCTGCGCGCGTCGGCTATCTCCGGCTCCGGCTCGTCCCAGAGCATGTGGGAGATGCGGAGGGCCGTCTCGCGGTCGCGCAGCATCCCCCTGATGGCCTCGGCCAGCTCGTGCTCGAGCCAGTCGCGCCGTACGGGCTTGGCCCCGCAGCGGCAGCCGTAATACTCGTACTTGACGTTCTTCTTGCCACGGCCCGACGTCCCGGCCATGTTGTGGCCGCACTCCGAGCAGATCGTCCGGCCCGACAGCGCGAACGTGCCCCAGTCCTCCGAGGCCCGGCGCTTCTTCGGCTTCACCTCCTGGGCCATCGCGAAGGTCGCCTTGTCGATAATCTGGGGCATGCCGCCCTCCACCTCTATGCCTCCCCACGAGTAGAAGCCCGTGTACTTCCTGTTGTGGAGCATCTGGTACACCATCGAGTAGCCGCACGGCCTGCCCGTCCTCGTGGTCACGCCGCGCCGCGCGAAGTCGCTGGCGATGGAGTCGACCGGCTCGTGGTCGCAGGAGCGCCGGAACGCCTCGCGCACTATCGCGGCCTCGTCCTCGTTCACCACGTACTCGTCGTCCTCGTTGCGGCCGTAACCGTAGACGCGCACGCCGTTGGTCTTGCACTTGAGGGCGTTGCCCTCCATCCCGCGCCGCGTCCTCATGGAGGTCTTGACCAACTCAACGGCCGCGAGGCCCTCGTAAATCTTCTCGATCAGGATGCGCTCGGGGCCGTCCGGCATGGCCTCCATGGCCGACACGACCTCGACGCCCTTCCTGCGCAGCTCGTGCTTGTACGCGGGCGCGTCGTACTCGTCGCGCGAGAAGCGGTCCATCATGTACACGAGCACGATGTCCGACTCCCCGGCGTTGGCAATCATCTTCTGGAACTGGGGGCGGTCGTCGCTGCGGCCGCTCATGGCGTAGTCGGAGTACTCACCGACGATGGCGTAGCCCTCGCGCGCGCACCAGTCGCGGCAGACGCGCAGCTGGTCATCAATCGAGGCCTCGCGCTGCTTCGAGCACGAGAAGCGGGCGTATATGACGGCGGTCTTTATATCTTCTGGCATAATCTAGGATGCCCTCCAAACGGGCGGCTATCTGGCAAACCCCGCAGCAGCGTTGGCGCGCTTCGACCTGCGGGGTTTCACTTTGCCGCTACCAGACCTGGGCGTATACCTCGAACGAGGAGTGCTCGGGCATGTTGAAGCAGGAAATCTCGAACGGCTCGGACTCGCCCTTGGACGGGGCGTCGACGAACGTCGTGTTTCCGTAGTTGATGGCCCCGGAGGCGTCACGAGCAATCACGGAGACGGCGACCTGGCCGTACTGCTTCTTGTCCAGATCGTAGTTGGCGGTCAACTCGCCTGTGTACGAGACGCCGCCGTACGAGTCAGGTACCTCAGCCGTGTTCGATACGGTAAAGACGTCTTCGTCCAGCGTCTGGCTGTCTACCCAGCTCGGCTCATTCACCTTAAACTCGACCGTTGCGGGGGCGGTGCCGTTTCCCGCCTGGAAACCGTAGTGCACGGTCTCACCGGGGAGGACGACGAACAGGGTCTGCTTGTCGGAGAAGACGATGGAGCCGTCCTCGGCCTTGCCCGTTATCGTCACCGTAGGCATCTGAGCCTCGACGTCCTTGTTGGTGTTCTTCAGCGCGAAGCCGTAGTAGACCCATCCGTCGCCGACCACCGACCAGCCGGACTCGGTAATCTCCAAGGGTTTCGGTTCGCTCCGATTCTCGACCTCCTTGGACTCGCCAGACGATTGCTGACCGGAACCGGCTTGTTGCCCGCCGGAGCATCCGACAAGCGGCGCTAGCGAAGCCGTGGCCATAGCGGCCAGGAACGTTCTGCGGGTAATCATGGGTTACTCCTTCCCCTGCGCCGCCCGCAGCTCGCGGGCGACAGCCAATAAGACATGCTTGTGCGGCGACGTAAGGTCGCGGTACGTGTCGACGAGATCGCGCTCATCGTTTGAGATTGGTGCCAAATCACCGCTCTCGCCGTAGAAGTCAGCTATGTCGACATCGAACAGTCGGCAGAGCCTGATCATGGTGTCGGCGTCTGGCTGGCCGCGCCCGACCTCCCATGCGCTAACTGTCTTACCGCTCTTACCTATGGCATTGCCTATGTCTTCAACACTTAGGTCCTTCTCCAGGCGGAACTTCTTGATGTTGTCCGCGATGCAGCGCCTTACAGGCTCCATGACTCCTCCTAACGTCGCTATCTGAAGTATAGGGCATGTGTAGGCAAAAAACTACGTTTTGTAGGAAATAATTCTATATACCGGCTAGACTTCCTACATTTTTGCGGTAGTATTCAGGTCGTACCTACAAAACCTAGGAGAGGAGAACAGATGAAGGCATACGAGGTTATCGGCGCGGCCGTCCAGGAGCGCGGCATCCCATGCACCGAGCTGGCGCGCCGCACGAACATCAACGCCGAGCTTCTGCGCCGCAGCCTGAACGGCGAGCGCAAGATCGCCGCGGACGAGTTCGTATCGCTTTGCGCGGAGCTCGACCTGACGCTCGACGACTTCAAGGCGGTGGCGTAATGCCCCGCAACCAAAGGCTCGACATCATGCGCCGGAAGTTGCAGCGCCGCTTCAAGACTTGGAAGGGACGCCGGGCGTAATGACGTGGACGAGCAGCGAAGTCCGCTACCTCGAGGAGCACGCCGGGGACGGTGCCGCGGCCATAGCCGAGGCCCTCGGCAAATCGGTGACGGCCATTGAGGTGCAGGCGCACCGCTACGGACTCTCACTCCGCAAGCGCTGGCTCTGCCCCAAGTGCGGCAGGGAGACCTTCAAGCCGCTGTCGAACCGGACGGGTTGGTGCGTCTCCTGCACAAGGGAGCAGCGCGCCGACGAGATCGCCGAGCAGGTGCGGGCGATGGAGGAGGAGGTGAGGAGGGAGGACAAGGCGAACAAGGAGCGCCAGCGGCTCTACAGCCGCAAATACCGCGCAAAAAAGCAAATCAACGAAAACTTTTTGAAAGTCGAGGACGAGGAAACGGAGGAAGAATGACCCCTCAAAACAGATACGCGGGCACCCCCAGCAACCACACCAAGAGCGCCCGCACGTCCAACAGGACTCCCCGCATCGTAGCACGCGAGGGCTACCGCCTGCCAGCGCAGGAGCAGGCCGACAGGCAGAGGGACGCCTTCAGGGCCGGGCTTCTGGTCGGCGTCACCGTGACGGCGCTCGCCATGTGCGCGCTGCTGTGGCTCTGGATTATCCCGACCATGGACGGCGCGGTGCACAGCGCCCAGGCCGCATACGAGGCGGTGGGCGTCCATGCGTAACGACGAGCGATACAACCCCAAGCCCCAGAGCGGCCAGCTCGAGATATTCGGCCTCGGGGCCAAGGGCGAGGCGGACGCGGAGGACGCGCGCCGCTGGATTGACGAGAACCCCGGCGCATGGAACTACATGGTCGATAACGCCGTGAGGCTCTCGAAGAAGGGCTACGTGAGCGCCAACTACCTCGTGAACATGGTCCGCAACGAGCTGCACGTGGGCGTGCGCAACGGCCTCGCTCCGTCATTCGCCCGGATCATGGAGGCGCGCTACCCCAGCCTCAAGGACGCCTTCAACAAGCACCGCTCGCAAAGCGACGTGTTCACGGCATGAGCTGGGTAAGGCACAAGGAGCGCTCCATGACCTTCCAGCTCGAGCTGGAGAAGATCGTGGGCAAGGAGCGCCACCGGACCGACCCGCGAACCGGACGCAACTACACCCCGAAGCAGACGAGGCTCGCCGAGGAGGCCGTACGCAAGGCCTACAGGGCCGAGCACGAGGACCACGGGGACTTCGACGGAATCGTGACCGTCGCCATCGAGACCTTCAGGCCCCTGGCCAAGAGCAACCCGAAGTACTGGGTGGGCCGCGCCGACCTCGGCAAGCCCGACTGGGACAACATCGGCAAGCTCATATGCGACGCGCTCAACGGCGTCGCGTACACGGACGACGCCCACGTGGTGATGGGTGGCGTCCAGAAGGGATGCCGCACGCCATACGGCACGCCGCCGCTGGCAAAGGTGTGCATCACCCACTTCACCGAGGAATACGTAAAGGAGAAAAAGAAATGAACGACAAGTACTTCGACGGCAACCTCTTCGAGGAACTCCCGGCGGATCACTTCCACAAGAAGGTGCTCGACCACGCCGCCTGCATCGCGGCCAACCTCATGTTCGATGCGGCCCACCCCGACCATGCTAGCGGCGTGAAGAGCGCCAACGCCTACCACATGATGATCGCGCTGTGCGAGGCCGGGCTCGCGAAGCTCGACGAGAAGGACGTGGCCGAGAGCCGCGAGTTCGTCGCCAAGGTGCTCACGCCTATCACCAAGGAGAACGAGCGCGAGATGCGCCGCGAGTTCATGGCCGCCATTTTCGGCATCAAATAGGAGGCATCTATGGAACCCATGGAGATCAGGGCCAACTTCAAGCAGGCGACGGTCAAGGGCGGCACGGCCGTGCTGCAGCTCGAGATTCTGATGAGCGACGCCAACGCCTTCCCCATCCTCAAGCTCTCCGGAAAGCCCGTCGTGCTGACGGTGGCCGACATCCAGGACGAGCTGCCGCTCGACTACGACGAGGACGAGGGCGAGCCGCTCCCGTTCGACCGACCGGCGAACGTGGACGCCGAGACGGGAGAGGTCTACGAGGTAATCACGGACGAGGCGCGAATGATTGGAGACGGTGAGTAGTGGAGTACACGCAGGACGAGAGGCTGGCCGTGCTCACGGCCATGCAGAAGCAGATCAAGCCCGCGCTCGACGAGGCCAAGGCCATCGCGCGGCAGGAGATCATGGACGGCTTCGCCGAGACCCACACCGACCGCCGCGCCATCATCGTCGGCGAGGAGAAGGTCGGCGAGATCGGCATCAGCTACAGCAAGGCCGCCCCGGTAATCCTCAAGGAGCGCATGGACGAGGCCGTTGCCTTCCTCGACTCCATCGGCATGGTGGACATCGTGCCCAAGAAGGGCTGGGAGGCGCACTTCGCCAAGGCCGGGGACAAGGTCGTGTGCACCGACACGGGCGAGACAGTCGACTGGGCCATGTGGTGCCCCAAGTCGCCCAAGACCGCAGCGGTGAGAGGCTGCGACCCCGAGGACGTCATGCAGGCGCTCGGCCCGCGCGTCGAGGGAATGAGCGCGGCCGCCCTGCTCGGGGACGGTGAGCTGTGATGGCCCAGACCGTGAAGCCGGATACGCTCGACCCGTCCGCGCTGTTCACCCAGCTGCTCGCGGAGGCGCAGGCCGAGATGGTCAACCCGCCAAAGAGCAAGACGGGCCAGAAGGGATACCAGACGTACTCGTACGCCCCGCTTGACTTGGTCCTGAACATCATCAGGCCGCCGCTGAACAAGCGCGGAATCTTCTTCTACCAGCGCTCCGAGGTCGCCGCCAACGGCGCGGGCATGCTCCTGAACACCATCGTGGCCTACGGGGACGAGGAGCGCGTGCTCGACGTGAAGCCGTACGAGTACGCCAGCGACCCGCAGGAGTTCGGCAAGCGCGAGACCTACGCCCGCCGATACTCCGCGCTCATGGCCTTCGGCCTCGTGGGCGAGGAGGACACCGACGGCGACACAGGCCCCAAGGAGACGAAGGAGAAGGCCCCGACGAAGCCTCGCCCGAGCAAGCGCAAGGTGATGCTCGCCAAGATAGCGAAGCTCAAGGCCGAGTGCATGCAGAACGGCGTCAAGGAGGAGGGCCTCCGCGCGTACGAGGAGGCCAACTTCGGCACCGACGACACGACCAAGCTCACCGACAGGCAGCTCGAGGAGCTCGGCAAGCATCTGGCCCAGATGGCCAGGGACAGTAAGGAGATCGACTAGTGAGCAGCGGAATCAACACGGTCGCCATCAGCGGCAACCTCGGGCGCGACCCCGAGCTGCGGGCCACGCAGACGGGCACGCAGGTGCTCCGGTTCTCGGTGTGCGTCAACGAGCGCCGCAAGGTCGGCGACGAGTGGCAGGACGTGCCCAACTGGGTCGACGTCACCGTGTTCGGCAAGCGCGCCGAGGCGCTCAACCGCTACCTGTCCAAGGGCACGCACGTTTGCGTCCAGGGCAGGCTGCGCCAGAGCAAGTGGGAGAAGGACGGCCAGAAGCACAGCCGCCTCGAGGTGATCGCGGACAACGTCACGTTCTCCGGCGGGGCCAAGCGCGACGACGTGCCCGACGAGGTCTACGACGACGATTGCCCGTTCTAAGGAGTGAAGATGGAGCAGTATTCGATTCTCGACCTCGCGCTCGAGGTCTACATCCCGGGGGCCACCGGCTACGGTTGCCCCGAGGGCAGGTGCGTCTACACGGTAACCAACGGCCAGGCACTTCTGGTCGAGGCGAAGGTCAAGCGCTCGCGCGGCAACGACGCCGAGCCGAAGGTCAACAAGAAGCGCCTGCAGCGCGTGGCCATGTGCTTCGCCGCCGACCATCCCGAGGTCGAGGCCATCAGCTTCGACGTGCTCGAGGTGATCGTGGGCAGCGAGGCCACCCTGACGTTCAACGCGGCCAAGGCCGCCTTCACCTGGGAGCGCTGACATGGAGGAGGCCCAATTCAAGTGGCTTCCCAAGTTCACCGCAGCCTGCGCCAAGGCACCGGAGGAGCAGCGCGGAAAGCTCCTCTGGGCCTTGGCCCAGTACGGCACCTACGGCATCGAGCCGGAGCTGGAATGGCCGCTCGATGCCATCTTCGCCAGCGTCCGCGAGGACATCGACTATTCGAAACGGTGCATCGCGGCAGGCAAAACGGGTGGACGAGGTAACAGAAAGCCCCCTTTAGACGGTGCTAAACCCCCCTTTAGCGAAACAGAAACCCCAAACGACGAGCCGGAAGGAAACGACGAACCCCTTTCGGACAGTCAAAAGGGGGACGGAGACAACGCCGAAGCCAAAGCAAGGCAAAGCTCCACCGGACGTGCAGCCAAGCAGG
>DBEYWP010000016.1:0-47029 GCA_048183675.1 Collinsella sp.
CCGAAGAGGCGTCAGCAGGTCAGTGGGTCATCGTCCCGGCATTCAGCATCAGGGTAGCGCTGCGACGCGGAAATCGCGCGCCGTTGCCGCGCCCCGCAGTGCCCGCTTCCCCCGAGAACAATTATCAGTGCAGGTAGACGAGTTGTCATTTTGCGGAAAACGAGAGCATGGACGGGGTTTCCGGGTTTAGCCCCGTAATCCGGCATAGTTTTGAAATAGCATTAAATCGGTGGCAGCAATTTTGCCATGCCGAAGTGGTTGGCCGTTGGTTGATTACCCTCGCAGGTAGGCGATGGCGATTTGGGTGCGGTTGCGCAGGCCCATTTTGGCCAGGATTGAGCTGATGTGGTTTCGCACGGTGCCTTCGCCCATGTAGGCGGTGGCCGCGATCTCCTTGTTGTCGAGTCCGCGGGCGATGAGCTCGGCGACTTCGAATTCGCGGTCGGTCAGGCCGGCAAAGGCCGCGGGCCGGTGGGGCGTGCCTGCTTTGTCACCCATTCCGTCAAAGTCAACATCCTCGATTGCCTTGCCCTCAAGCACGCGTTTGCCGTCCATGACCTGCGCCAGTGCTGGCGGAATGGCGGCGACATCGGTCTTGATCAGATAGCCACGGGCGCCCAGTTTGAGCGCCGACACAATGTACTCGTCATCCGAAAACGTGGTCAGGAACACCACGCGTGCTGTGGGGTCGCGCTCGAGGATTTCGCGTGCCGCCGAAAGGCCGTCGCGTCCAGGCATCTGGATATCGAGTAGCGCGATGTCGGGCGCGTGCTCGGTGTAGAGTGCGACCGCGTCGTTGCCGTCGGCGCCGGTGCCCACCACCTCGATCTGCGGCTGGGCGCCCAGGATTATCTTGAGCGAATCGACTACCAAGCGGTCGTCGTCGACAACAATGAGCCTCATCGGCCCTCATCTCCTTGCTGTTTGGGAACGGTGGCAAACACGCGCCAGCCGCCGGCGCCGGCACGCGGGCCGGCGGTGAAGGTGCCGTCAAGCGCCTCGACGCGCTCGCGCATGGAGGCGAGCCCCATGCCTTCTGCGACGTTGCTGCTGCTCGCCGGGGTCGCGTCCACGCCATCATCGGTAACGATGAGCTGGTAAAACGACGGATGCTCCATGCACCGCACGGTAATGGTTTTGGCATGGGCGTGGCGCATGGCGTTGGAAAGCGCCTCGCGCAGGACCGCCGCAAAGCAGTTGGCGACATTTGCGGGCGCATGCTCGGCCAAAACTTCAAGCTCAACCTGCGGGCCGCCGTCCGAGCGTGCGCCTTCAACGATGCAATCGAGCTGTACGGAGAGGTCGACGGCGTTGTCGTTGAGGGAGTGGACGCTGGTGCGTACGAGCTGGAGCGCCTCGTCAACCGTGCGTTTGACGTCGGCAAAGTCGGCGGCAATCCTGGGCTCGTTGGCGTGGACCACGCGCAGGGCCTCGGTCTGCAACGAAGCACGCGTGAGCTGGTGGCCGACGTTGTCGTGAATTTCGCGCGCGATGCGGGCGCGCTCGGCCAGGGTCGCAAGTTCGACCTCATAGTCCTGGCGATCGGCGAGGTCGCGGTTGCGCGCTTCGAGCGCGAGGGCTCGTTCCTGCAGTTCGTCGCGGGTACGGCGCATGCGCAGCTGCTCGCGCTCCAACTGGGCGGTACGTAGCGATAGCAAGGTGGCGGCAACCGAAAGGATGGCGGCCAGCAGGAGCGTTCGGGCGGTAAGCGCGTCGGTGCGAAGGTCCGCGACGAGCGCAAAGGCAAAGACGGAGCCAATGCCCAGCGCGACCCAGGCGTGCTCACGGCGCACGCGCCGCGCGATGTCGTAGAAGGCGAGAGGCGCAAGCGGCACAAACGGCGGTACGAAAACTGCCGCGATGATGTAAACGTAGCTCGCGGTCTCGCTCGCACGGCGGGCGCGGTTTCCCTGTGCGACCTCGGCCAGCGAGGTGGCAATAACGCCAAGGCAAAACGCCGCGACCAAGCGAGCGTCCACAGCAAGGCCCATGGCGGCCGCAATACAGCACGCCAGCACGATCGATTTGTCGAAAAGCCTGTTCATACGGGTATTGTACGCGAAGCCGCGCATGGTGGAGGGGCCGCCTGCGCAACCGTGACATTCCTCCCGCGCGGCAAAGCGGGGGCGTCGGCAGGCCGCACGACCAAGACCCCGCACTCGTGACAAAGCTCACTGGTGCGCGCCGGCGGTTCCTGCGATGATGCAATCGTACCGGGCCGCAATCAACAGAAGGGCCGCCTCATGACAGACATCGTCCACGTCGAAAATCTCGTCAAGCGCTACGACGATCTTATCGCGCTCGACCACTTTAATCTGAGCATCGCCCCCGGCGAGATCTTTGGCCTGCTGGGCCCCAACGGCTCGGGCAAGACCACGTCCATCAACTGCATTCTGCAGCTGCTCGCCTACGACAAAGGCACCATCGAGCTGTTCGGTGAACCCATGACGCCCACGCGCTACGACCTCAAGCGCCGCATCGGCGTGGTCCCACAGCAAGTTGCGGTGTTCGACGAGCTCACGGTGCGTGAGAACATCGACTATTTCTGTGGCCTGTACGTCAACGACCGCAAGCGCCGCCGTGCGCTGGTAGACGAGGCGATCGACTTTGTCGGGCTGGGCGACTTTGCTAAGTTCCGCCCTGGCAAGCTCTCGGGCGGCCTGGCGCGTCGCCTCAACATCGCCTGCGGCATCGCGCACAAGCCTGAGCTCATCTTCTTTGACGAGCCCACGGTGGCGGTCGACCCGCAGAGCCGCAACGCCATCCTGGAGGGCATCTGCCGCCTGCGCGACGAGGGCGCCACGGTAGTGTATACCAGCCATTACATGGAGGAGGTCGAGCAGATCTGCAGCCGCATCATGATCATGGACGGCGGGCGCGTGTTGGCGCAGGGCACCAACGACGAGCTCAAGCGCATGATTCAGATGGGTGAGCGCGTGACCGTCGAGGTCGGCGCCGTCGAGCCCGCCACGGTCGAGCGCCTGCGCGCCCTCGAGCACGTGCTTTCGGTTGAGCTGTCCGGCGGCGAGCTCGTCTGCACCTGCGAGGCGAGCCCGCACAACCTGGTCGACATCCTCGACACGCTGCGCGCTGCCGACGTGGCGCTCGGCCGCGTGTGGAGCGAGCCGCCGACCCTCAACGACGTGTTCCTCGAGATCACCGGCCGCGAGCTGCGCGACTAGGGGGCAGCCATGTTCAACACCATTATCATTACGGTCAAGACGCTGCTGCGCCGGCCGAGCACGTGGGTCTGGGGCGCGATCTTTCCCGTCGCGCTTTCCACGATGTTCATGTTTATGTTTGCGAACCTCGGCTCCGACGGCACGGTCGACCCGGTGCCGGTGGCCGTCGTAGCGGATGAGGCCTGGGACGCCTCGACCTTTAAGGACGTGGCGACGTCGCTTGCCAAGGAAGGCGACGACCAGCTGCTCGAGATCCACGAGTGCGACGACGCAGCCGACGCGAACCGTGCGCTCAAGGCCGGCGAGGTCGCGGGCGTCTATACGGTCGACGACGCGGGCGCGCCCAAACTCACGCTGCTATCGAGTTACGACAACTCACGTGCGTCGTCGGTGCTCACCGACCGCAGCATTTTGGAGACGGTGGCAAGCTCGTATACACAAAATGCCGAGCTCATGTCCCAGATTGCCCAGGACAACCCGGCGGCGCTCGCCGATCCGGAGGCAGTTGCGCGCGCCCTGTCGCTCGAGGGCGGAACCCGTCGCGTAAGCCTGACGCGCACTACGCCCGATGGCACGGTCATCTACTATTACGCGCTTTTTGGCCTGGTCGCGATGATGTCTGCCGAGTTTGCCGCCTTGAGCGTCGTCGATCTGCAGCCCAATCTGTCGGGCCTTGGCGCGCGTCGCTGCGTGGGCGGTCTTTCCAAGACAGCGTCGCTGGCCGGTATCTTTGTGGGCTCGTGGCTGGTCTCCTTCGCCTCGATGACGATCGCAATTGGCTACGTGCGCCTGGTCGTGGGCGTCGACTTTGGCGGGCGCGAGGGGCTGTGTTTGGTGGGCGGCGCCGCTTCCGCGCTTGCCGCCACGGGCTTGGGACTCTTTGTGGGCACGCTTCCCGTTAAGGGCGGCAAGGCGTCCAAGTCGGGCATCCTCACGGGCTTTGCCACTACGTGCGCCCTGTTCGCCGGCCTCTACGGCGAGCCAGCGATGGCGCTTGCCGACGACGTCGCCCGCGCCTGCCCGGCTGAGTGCTGGCTCAACCCCGTCAAGCTTATCTGCGACATGTTCAACCGCCTGTATTTCTTTGAAGACTTGGGACCTTTTGCCGTTCGCGCCGGCGCGCTGGTCCTCATGACGCTGGTGTTTGTCGCCGCCGCTACGCTGATCTTTGGAAGGAGCCGCTATGAGCACCTTTAAGACCGCGCTTCGCATGGCGCTGGCGCACCCATTCTACCTGCTCATCTATACGGTGCTCATTTCGCTCATGGGCGTATTCATCGCGGCCTCGGTGAGCTGGAACTCGTCGCAGCTCACCGAGTACAAGCCCTACGATGCCAACGTGATCGTGGTCGACCGCGACGGCAGCGATTTTTCACGTGCGCTCACCAAGCACCTAGGTTCGCGTTTTGACCTGGTCACGGGCGTCGGCGATGACACGTACGACCTTGCGGACGCGCTCTCCAAGAGCAACAGCGCCAAGGGCAGCGCCGACTGCGTGTTCTTTATCCCGGAGGGGTTCGAGGACGACCTGGTCGCGGCTGCCCGCGCGGGGGAGTCCCTGCCCAAGCTCGATGTGACCTACGGTGCCGGCACCATGGCGGCGGCGCTTTCGTCTGCCGAGGCTTCGCGCTGGATCTCGCTCGCGGGCGCTGCAGCCGCACTTGAGCCCACTGCCTCCAACGGCGACGTTGCCAAGGCCGCCGAACATGCCGCTGCAAAGCGCGCGGAGGTCCAGATCGAGCGGGTCAAGGTCGACTCGGCTGCTGCCGCCACGCTCGAGTCGTACTTCAACTTTGGCGCGTACGCGATTATCTCGTCGGTCATCGTATCGGTGGGGTTGGTGTTCTCGGGCATGAACGAGCCCGAGCGCGTGCGTCGTATGGATGCCGGCCCAATCTCCGAGCGCCAACGTTCGCTTGCCGTGTTTGCCGCCGCCGCCGTGCTCACCGTCTGCATCTGGTTTGTGTCGAGCATGATGGGCGTCGTGGGCTTTGCCGGCGCGGTCGCCGAGGTCGGCGTGGGCCGTGTGTGCCTGGCACTGGCGGCGACGTTTGCCCTGGCGTGCACGCCGCTGGCCGTTGGCTTTGCCCTTTCGGGCCTGGGTGCGCGCGAGGAGCTGCTCAATGGCGTGGGCAACCTGCTCGGCATGCTCATGACGTTTTTGGGCGGCGCTTGGATGCCGCTGTCGCTGATGGGCCCGGCCGTGCAGACCGTGGCGCACTTTGTGCCGACATATTGGGTGAACGGCGCGATCGGCAAGGCGCTCGCGTCGGACCTGACGTCTGCCATGTTGGGCGACATCGCCTGCGACCTGGGCGTCACCGTGCTCTTTGCCGTGGCCATCGCCGCCGCAGGCCTGGCCCTCTCACGCACCAAATCCCGCGCCTAGTCACCTAGTCATCGGGTACTCATTGGGGACAGACTTAAACGACCAAGAGTGGTCATTGGGGACAGACTTAAACGACTAGTCATTGGGGACAGTCTTTGCCGAACCGCCGGCTTGCCGGCCGGGTTGCCAAGGACTGTCCTCAGCTGCCGGCAGAAAGGGAACGTCCCTAACTGGCGGGTGGCGAAAGAGTGTCCCCAACAGCTAGTCATTTAAGAACGTCCCCAATGACTAGTCTGAAATAAAATCCAGGCCTCGCCCAAAAATAGTTCGCCAAGGTTTACTATTACGTTCATAAAGTAGTACTAGGCTAACAATGGGGGATACCATGGCAACGCAGGAAGCCTACGTCCAGGTTAAGGATCTCAAAAAGCACTACGGCGACGGTGATGCGCGCCTGACGGTACTCGATGGCATCGACACGTCCATCAACCGAGGCGAGATCTGCGTCATGCTGGGGCCCTCGGGCTCGGGCAAGTCGACGTTTCTTAACCTGATCGGCGGCCTGGAGGGTGCCGACGCTGGCTCTATTTTGGTGGACGGCTGCGACCTCACGGTGCTCAAACCTACCGACCTGGGCGAGTATCGCCGCCGTGAGCTGGGTTTTGTCTTCCAGTTCTACAACCTGGTGCCCGATCTCACCATCAAGGAGAACATCGAGGTCACGGCGCACCTGTCCAAAAACCCGCTCAATGTCGACGACCTGCTGCGTTCGCTGGGCCTCTACGAGCACCGCAACAAGTTCCCGCGCCAGGTCTCGGGCGGCCAGCAGCAGCGCTGTGCCATCGGCCGTGCGCTCGTCAAAAACCCGGGCCTGCTGCTGTGCGACGAGCCCACCGGCGCGCTTGACTACAAGACGTCCAAGGAAATCCTGCAGCTCATGGAGGATGTCAACCGCACCTACGGCTGCACCATCATCATTGTCACCCACAATGCCGCCATCGCGCACATGGCCAATCGCGTGCTGCGCCTGCGCGACGGGCGCATCGTCGAGGATGAGCTCAACGAGTCGCCCGTCTCGGCCGCCGAGCTCGATTGGTAGGCGGCGCCATGACACCTCTCGCAAAACGTCTCCCGCGCGAGCTGCGCCGCAATATCGGCAAGTACCTGGGCATCTTTTTGCTTATGTGCGGAAGCATCGCTCTCACCTCGGGCTTTTTGCTCGCGGCGCATTCCATCGGCTGCCTTATCGATGACATGCGCGATGCGTACACGATTGAGGACGGCCGCGTGACCACCTCCTTCGAGGCGACCGAGGAGCAACTCAAGGCAGCCGAGGACGCGGCCGACGACGTCGGCGGCGTCACGCTCTACAAGAATTTCTCCATCGACGCCATCATCAAAAAGGCGTCCGGCGACGACGGCACCAAGCGCACGCTGCGCACATATGTGCACCGCACCAAGGTCGATATCGCGTCCTACTGCGAGGGCAAGGAGCCCAAAACGGACGATGAGGTGGCAATCGACCGTGTCTTTGCCACCAACAACGGCCTCGCCGTGGGCGATAAGGTCGAGCTCGAGGGCCGCACCTACACCATCTGCGGCATCATGACCCAGCCCGATAGCCAGGCGCTGTTCCTCAACAATTCGGACTTTACGGTGAACACCATCACGTACAGCGTGGCCGAGGTCACCGATGCCGGCTTTGCCGCGCTTGAGGACGCCGGCGGCGCACCCGCCTACACCTACTCCTTCACCTTTGCCGATCGCGATCTCTCCACCGTGGACCGCACCGATGCGGAGCAGGATATGGTCGAGGCGCTGACCGATGCCGATGCGCGCGTGGATGACCTCATCGACGCCGATTCCAATCAGGGCATTGGCTATGCGCGCGACGACGTGGACGGCGACTCCATGATGTGGATGACGCTGCTCGACATTATCATCGTGATCATGGCGTTTGTCTTTGTGGTCCTTACCGACGCCACCATCGAGGAGGAGAGCGCCATCATCGGCACGCTGCTCGCCAGCGGCTATCGTCGTCGCGAGATTGTGCTGCACTACCTGGCGCTTCCCGCCATCGTAGGCGTGGTCGCGGCGCTGCTGGGCACCGCGCTCGGCATTGCGTTCTTTACCGAGCCTATGCGTAGCCTGTATTACGGCTCGTACAGCCTGCCGCCCTTCCAGGTGTACTGGAGCTGGGAGATCTTTGTGAAGTGCGCCGTGGTTCCCGCTGCCGCGCTCATCCTCATTACACTGGTGGGCCTGCTTCGCAAGATGGGCAAGACGCCGTTGCAGTTCCTTCGCCACGAGGCGAGCGGCAAGTCGGGTACCAAGCGCGGTCTGCAGCTGTCGGAACGCATGGGTTTTGTTTCCCGCTTCCGCTTGCGTATCTTCCTGCGCAACCTGGGCAACTTCGCCACGCTCTTCGTGGGCATTGCATTTGCGTCGCTGCTGCTGCTCTTTGGCCTGGCGATTCTGCCCACGATGACGCACTACGCGGACAACCTCGAGACGAGCCTGGTCGCCGAGCACCAGTACACGCTCAAGGCTCCGCTGGAGCTCGAGGGCACCGCCGAGGAGCGCGAGCAATGGTCAGCACTCGAGCGCTTGCAGTCGGTTGACGGCGCGCTGCTTTCCGCCGCCCAGGATGCCGATGACGAGCTCGATGACGCGGCCGATGCGGCGCAGGCGGCAGCCGATGCCGCGACCGCATCTCCGTCTGCCGAGAGCCTGACCGCAGCGCAGGATGCGCTTGCCAAGGTCCAGGACAAGAAGGATGCGCTTTATGCGCGCCTCGATGACCTTGCCGATGCCCTCGGCTGTGACCGCGACGAGGCTATCGACCTGATCGACAAGGCCTCTAAGATCGACACTGACAACGACGATATCCACCCGGTCAATACGACCGACAACGGCGCGGGCGCAATCGCGCAGGCCGAGAAATATGCCGTTTACCAGCTGCAATACAACCGCGGCGATGGTAATGGCGAGGAGACGATTTCCGTCTACGGCATCTCGCCCGATTCGCGCTATTGGAAAGACCTCAACGTGGGCGATGGGCGCGTCGTCTTTGGCGGCGGTCTGCTCGATAAGTTTGGCTGGAGCGAGGGCCAGAAGGTCACGCTCAGCGACAAGTACGAGGGCGAGCATTATTCCCTTGAGTACGCGGGCAAGGATTGTGCCTGGGGCTCAAAGTCGGACATGAATATCTATATGAGTGTCGACGACTTTAACGAGCTGTTCGGCAACGACGCCGCCTATTTTAACGGCTATGTGAGCAACGAGAAGCTCGACCTCGACGCGCGCTACTTTGCCGGCGACACCACGCCCGACGACATGCGTGCCGTGGGCGACCAGTTCATCGGCATGATGAGCAAAATGATTGGCATGATGGTTGGGCTTGCGGTGTTCATCTTCTTGCTGTTTATGTATCTGCTGACCAAGGCTGTGATCGACCACAGCGCCCGCTCGATCAGCTACATGAAAGTCTTTGGCTATCGCGATAGCGAGATCTCGCATCTGTACATCCGCTCGATCACGCTGTGCGTGGCGGCGTCGCTCGTGCTGAGCCTGCCCGTGATCATCGGCTCGCTCACGGCCATCTTCCGCTCGATGCTGCTCGCCTACAACGGCAATATTGAGATCTACGTGCCCGCTTGGTCTATGGCTGCATGCGTCGGCATTGGCTTTGCGACCTACCTGGTCGTGGCGCTGCTACACACGCGCTCCATCAAGCGCGTGAGCCTGGCCGAGGCCCTCAAGGTGCAGGAGTAGTCATCGGGGACAGTCTTTGCCGATTCGCCGGTTCGCCGGCCGTGCTGGCAAGGACTGTCCCCAGCTGCCGGCAGGAAAGGAACGTCCCTAGCTGCCAGGTGGCGAGGCACTCATTTAAGTCCGTCCCCAATGAGTGGTTTCAGTCATTTAAGTCTGTCCCCAATGACTAGGTGCCGCGCTTGACATTAACTCTGCTTTAACTGGTACCATCCCTTATGTCTGTAACGCCATATAGACCGAGGGGATAGATCTATGACCGCAACTGCACCCGCAGCACCCGCTAAGGTGTACTTCACCAACCTGCGCACGCATGCTCGCGAGAGCCAGCTCGACAAGCTCAAGCGCCTCATCCGTCACGCCGGAATTGAGCAGATCGACTTTGAGAACAAGTTCGTCGCTATCAAGATTCACTTTGGCGAGTTGGGCAACCTGAGCTTTTTGCGCCCTAACTACGCCCGCGCCGTCGCAGATGTCGTCAAGGAGCTGGGCGGCAAGCCCTTCCTCACCGACTGCAACACGCTCTACGTCGGTAGCCGCAAAAACGCGCTCGAGCACATCGACACCGCCTACCAGAACGGTTTTACCCCGTATGCCACGGGTTGCCAGATCATCATCGCCGACGGTCTCAAAGGCACCGACGAGGCGCTTGTCCCGGTCGAGGGCGGCGAGTACGTGCACGAGGCCAAGATCGGCCAGGCACTCATGGATGCCGATATCGTGATCAGCCTCACCCACTTTAAGGGCCATGAACAGGCCGGTTTTGGCGGCGCCATGAAGAACCTGGGTATGGGTGGCGGCAGCCGTGCCGGCAAGATGGAGCAGCACGCCGCCGGCAAGCCGAACGTCTCGACCGAGCACTGCGTTGGCTGCCATGCCTGCGAAAAGATCTGCGCGCACAACGCTGTCTCGTTCGACGACACCCGCGAGCGCGAGCTTGCCAACGGCGCTACTCGCACGGTGCACGTGGCCACCATCGACCACGATCGCTGCGTGGGCTGCGGACGCTGCATTGCGGCATGCAACCAGGACTGCATCAAGCCCGGCTATGACGCCGCGGCCGACGTGCTCAACTGTAAGATCGCCGAGTACACCAAGGCCGTCGTCGATGGCCGCCCGAGTTTCCACATCTCGCTTGCCATGGATATCAGCCCCAACTGCGATTGCCATCCCGAAAACGACACGCCTATCGTCAACGATATCGGCATGTTCGCGAGCTTCGACCCGGTCGCCATCGACCAGGCCTGTGCCGACGCCGTCATGGCATCCGAGCCGCTGCCCAACACCGAGCTCACCGATAGCGTGGCCAAGATGGAGCATAACCACGAGCATCTGGAGGGCGAGCAGGCGCGTGACCCCTTCTGCATCACACATCCCGACACCGACTGGCGCGTGTGCATCGCGCACGCCGAAAAGATCGGCCTGGGCACGAGCGAGTATGAGCTCATCGAGGTCAAGTAGCGCCAAGCTATTGGACAAAACAAGCGCCTCTGCAGCGTAAGTTGAGCAAAAGCCGCCCACGAGCACAACGCTCGCGGGCGGCTTTTCAGAAGTGTGGTGAAAAATCGAATACCGCCGACCACAAACAGATTTTTGGCAACAAAACCCCAGACGTTGCTTTTTGCCTAAAAATTCTTGTCGAGGAAGTCGTCGACCGTGTTCCAGTAGAGTTCGGGGTCGACCTGCGCACTCTTGGCGTGGGTGGCGCCATGGATGGTGAGCTTTTGCTTGGCCTTGCTGGCGCACGCGTCGTAGTTTTGGCCGAGCATGTCGTACGGCACAAAGGTGTCCTGGTCGCCGTGGATAAACAGCATGGGAACCGTCGCGTGTTTGAGTTGCTCCACACTGCTCGCCTTATGAAAGTCGTAGCCCGCGCGCACGTTGCACACCAAGTTTGCTACATCGAGCAAGGGAAAGCTGGGCAGGCCGAACACGTCCTTGAGCTGCAGGGAAAACTCGTCCCAAACACTCGTATAACCACAGTCCTCGATAATGCATTTCACGTTTGCAGGCAGAGATTCCCCCGCGACGTTCATAGCGGTTGCTGCACCCATCGATTCGCCAAAGACAAGAATGCGCGCCTGGGGGTCAGCCTGAACGATTTGCTCGATCCATGCGACGATATCGAGGCGCTCGGGCCAGCCCATGCCGATATAGTCGCCGCCGGAGCGCTCGTGGGCGCGGGCGGCAGGCGCGAGCACGTTCATGCCACGGTCGTGGAAGCGCTTGGCGTATCGAGCCATGCCGATGGGCTCGTTGGTATATCCATGCAGGCAGACGGCGTAATCGTGGGTGTTCTCCGAGGCAGTAAAATACCAGGCGGCGAGCTCGGTTCCGTCATCTGCGGTGAGGCCGCTGCTCTCGCGGTTCTCTTTAAACCATGCCCGCGCCTCGGCATCCTCGGCATCCGGCTGCTCACTTTCTTTGTCGTTCTTGCTATCCTGCATCATCTTCATGGTGTATGGCGCGCGGGGATTCAGCGCGAAGTCAAACAGAAAGTTGCCGGCAAATCCGAGCAGCGCAACGACAGCCACCAGTGCAACGATGCCGGCTATCTTGAGCTTTCGATGGGAACGTGCGTTTTGAGACATAAGAAGCTTTCCTATAAGATGTTAATACATCAACATTTAATGCAAGCGCATTATGGACGTTCGCCGTTGATGCGTCAACAGGCAAAGAATGGGTAAACAAAGGGTCACGTATGGTGCAAATTTCGCACGTACCTAGACGCTTTGATATAGTGTTGAGAACTCTTTACGTTGGAGGATGTAACCGGCATGTCCGATTCGAGCGACAGTTCTAAGCCGCGACCCAAGACCGCGGCCGTTCCACACTACACAGTGGGCGAGGAGATCATGAACTCCGTCACCCATGGTGTCGGCTGCCTGCTGGGTATCGCGGGCCTGGTGCTCCTGATCGTATTCGCCGCCCTGCGCGGCGGAGGCCCGGCCCATATGGCCGCGGCGATTGTCTATGGCGTCAGCATTATCCTCGAATACCTAGCCTCCACGCTCTACCACGCGATTCAGCCCGCGCGCGCCAAGCGCGTGTTTCGCATCATCGACCACAGCTGCATCTACCTGCTCATAGCCGGCAGCTATACGCCGTTTTGCCTCATCACGCTCGCAAACGACGGCGGCGCTGTGCTGTTCTTTGCCGTATGGGCCATCGCCATCATCGGCATCGCCCTCGAGTGCTTCCTACGCGAGCGCCAGCCGCATTGGGTAAGCGGCCTGGTCTACCTGCTGATGGGCTGGCTCGTTGTTTTTAAGCTGCCCGAGCTCGTGGCGCTGCTCAACCCCGTCGCGCTTGCCCTGCTCGCCGTCGGCGGCGTGTGCTATACCGTGGGCGTGCCGTTCTACATCGCCAAAAACGTGCGCTACCTGCACAGTGTTTTCCACTTGTGGGTGCTCGCCGGCAGTATCTTCCAGTTCATGGCGGTGATCCTCTTCGTAATCTAGCGACCGCGCCCACGGTCCCGCCCGGGCGCCCGCCGGGTGCAGCTGCCCTATCCGCCATCAACGTTTTAACCTGACGTCCCGAATCTTGGAGGTTCGAGAAACTCCCGATGGACATAACCATCTCCCTTATCACCACCCTCGTTTTGACCCTCATCAACGGCTACTTCTCTATGTCCGAGATGGCGCTCACCACGGCCAAGCGCGCCGTGTTGGAGCACGAGGCCGAGGAAGGCGACAAGCGCGCCGAGCGTGCCATTAAGCTGGCTGCCGACTCCGACCAGCTGCTCGCCACCATCCAGGTTGCCATTACGCTCGTGGGCTTCGCCTCGTCCGCCGTCGCCTCGACGAGTCTGTCCGACCCGCTCGCCACGTGGCTCATGAGCTTTGGCATCGCGCCGCTCTCCGCCATCGCGCGCGGCCTGGCGCCGGTCATCATCACCGTCGCGGTCGCCTTCGTGTCCATCGTGATTGGCGAGCTTGTGCCCAAGCGCATCGGCCTGGCCAATGCCGAGGGCGTGTCCAAGCAGGTCGTGGGCCCGCTTTCCGTGTTCCAGAAGATTGCTCGCCCGCTCGTGTGGCTGACTGGCGCTTGCTCCGATGGCCTGGCCCGCATCCTGCGCATCAAGAGCGCCGACGACCGCCAGAACGTCTCGGAAGAAGAGATCAAGTACATGGTCTCGGAGCAGGACGACCTGCTCGACGAGGAAAAGCGCATGATCCACGAGATCTTCGACCTGGGCGACACCGTTGCCCGCGAGGTCATGGTGCCGCGCGTGGACACCACCATGTGCGAGGATGACGAGACGGTCGCCGACGTGCTGTCCACCATGCGCCAGACCGGCTTTAGCCGCATCCCCGTCTATCACGAGGATCCCGACAACGTCGCCGGCATCGCGCACATCAAGGACCTGATTCAGCCCGCGCTCGACGGCAAGGGCGACCAGCCCATCGCCGGCTTTTTGCGCGACGCCACCTTTGTGCCCGACACCAAGGACATCCTGCCGCTGCTGTCCGAGATGCAGACCTCTCACGACCAGATCGTGGTGGTCGTGGACGAGTACGGCGGCACGGCCGGCATTATTACCATCGAGGATATCGTCGAGGAGATCGTCGGCGAGATCGAGGATGAATTCGACCCCGACAATAAGTACCTCACGCGCCTTTCGCGCCGCGAGTGGCTCGTTGATGGGCGTTTTTCGTGCGATGACGCGATTGAGCTTGGTTGGCCGCTCGAGGAAAGCGATGATTATGAGACCATCGCCGGCTGGATTTTGGAGCTTTGCGACTCGGTGCCCGACATCGGAGAGGTGTTTGAGGTTGCAGGGTACAAGTTTAAAGTGCAGTCGATGCGTGGTCAGCGCATCTCGCTCATTCGCGTGATCGCTCCGGCCGAAACCGATAAGAAGGATTCCGAGTCTTCGGTAGACGAGCCGACGGCGTCGGGTGCGGGTTCCGCGAATCCGCACGACGGCGACGAGTAGGACAAGGAAGAGTAGGGGAGAGTTATGGCAGGCCTGTTCAACATCCTTAAGGTCACCGTCAGCGAGGACAAGATCTGCGCGCATGTGCTGGTGAACCCCGGCATGCCGCTCATGACCTCGGAGGATATCGAGGCCACGGCGCGCGTGTATTACCTGGTGCCGGCGATTGCCAAGCACCTGTGCCTGGGTGATTCCGGTCGCGAGTTCCAGGACTGCATGGGCCAGACCGAGCTTTGCCATCTGCTTGAGCATGTGACGGTCGAGCTCATGAACGAGACCGGTCTTGCCGGCAGCATCTCGTGCGGCCGCACGCGCGTAAGCGAGCACGACGAGCGCGTCTTTGAGGTTGAGCTTTCGTGCCCCGACGACGCGCTGGCCATCGGTGCGCTGTCTTCGGCCACCTTTATGATGGACTGGGCCTATCTGCACGCCGACCAGCCTGCCCCCGACGTGGAGGGCACGGTCGCGGGCCTGCGCAACCTGGTGCTGGGCATGCGCGCCAAGGCCGAGGGCAAGGATCCTCACGAGGCCGTCGCCGCTGCGAACGGCGAAGATGCTGCCGAGGACGAGGGCGCTGACGAGGGCAATGTGCCGGCCGACGCCGAGCCCGTTGCCGATGCGACCGCCGAGCCCGTTCCCACCGAGCCCCAAGGCGTCCCCAACTTTGACGACGAGCCCCAGGTGGCGATTGATACCGAGGGTGCGGTTGCCGAGAACCACGAGGCCTCCGCTGCCGTCTTTGGCGGTGCGGCGACGGTTCCGGCAGGACCTGCGCATGAGGGCGGCCTGCCGCTCGTGGACGGCGCCGGCGAGGACCCGGGTGCCACGGTGGCCATGCCGGCTATGTCCCAGGAGTAGGCCTACGCGTTTATCACCATCACGTACCTGCGCCTTTGCCGTACGCAGATGAGCGGAGCGGTAAGTGATGCGCTGCGGGTATAATGGACAGCATTCAAACGGTGGGCACCGACGTGCCCGCAGGAGAGGAATGATCATGGGTAAGACTTTCAGCTTTGTCTCCGGCGCACTTTTTGGTGCCGCTGCCGGCGCTATTGTCGGCGTTGCTCTGGCCCCGCGCTCGGGCGCCGAGACCCGCGCCATGGCTGCCGATATCGCCAACGACGCCTGGGACAATATGCGCGACACCTACGAGCACAGCGCCGAGGAGGCCCGTGCTGCGGTGAATGACTTTGGCCCGATGGTCGACGCCAAGACCGACGACCTGCGCGCCAAGGTCGACCTGGCCCGCGAGCGCATGGACCAGCTGCGCGAGCAGCTCAACGACGCCATTTCGCGCGGCAACGTGACGCCTGCCGCCGACGTCGTGGTCGAGAACGCCGTCGAGGCTGATACCGAGGCTGCGGAGCCCTCGACCGAGGCATAATGCGCGCCGGGGATTTTGTCGGCGCCAAGATCTATCGCAAGCCCACCGAGGACAAGCGCACCAAAAAGGACGGCACGCCGCGCAGCCCTAAAAAGCTCGGAAAGATTCACTTTCCGGTCTTTACCCCGGGCGGTACGCGCGTGGTCGGCTTTATGGTCCGCCAGTCCGATATCGCGGGCATGATCGAGCGTCCCGATCGATTCGTAGCGCTCGACGCCATTGGTGTCTACGAGGGCGCCATTGCGGTCGATGACGTCAAGGACACGTACGATGCCGCCGCCGCCAAGCGCCTCGACATCAACCTGGACGATTGCATCATCTGGGTCGGTATGGACGTGCGCACGGAATCGGGCGACGTCGTGGGCTATTGCTCGGACGTTGAGTTCAAGCCACGCTCGGGCATCGTGCAGGCATTCTATGTGACCGCTGGTGCTGCTTCGAGTGTTTTGGTCGGTGACACGCAGGTGCCGCCGACGATGCTGCGCGGCTACGAGAACGGCGCGATGGTCGTCTCGGACGAGGTCAAGTCGCTCGGGTATTCGGGCGGTGCGGCTGCCAAGGCCGCCGAGGCCAGCGTCGTGGTGGGCGACAAGGTCAAAAAGGGCGCCAAGGTGCTCGACGACAAGGGATCGGTTGCCGTGGACAAGGGCAGTCGCGCACTGGGCAAGCAGCTCGGCAAGACGCGCGGCATGTTCAAGGCCTTTAAGGACGAATACCAAAAGGCGAGCGGAGGCTCGTCAAAAGCTACAAAATAGCGACGTACCAAATGATGGGAGGCAAGCCGGAGACCTGTTGCTCCGGCTTGCCGTGTTTATGGGGGAGGGCACATGCGCCAAAACGGATCCAACTTAAACGGGCGTTCGGGCGCGCGTCCGACGGCGCGCCGCGACCTGGGGCAGCTGCCCAGCGGTCAGCGCAAGCGTCACCGTAAGCCCGGCGCGATGTATCTCAACCATAGCCGCGGCTTTAGCGACCGCAGCGCTCGCATCGGCAACAGCCGTACGCCCCGTCGTTCGTCTCGCCTGCCCTATGCGCTCATTGCCGTGGGCTGTGCGCTCGTGCTGTTTATCGCTGCCGTCGTGGGCTACGTCAACCGCAGTGTGGACGTGGAGCTCAACGGCCAGAAGACCGCGGTGCGTGTGGGCTCTACGCTGCAGAATCTCATCGACGACCAGGAGTTGACTGACACCTACGACGCAGGCGACCTGCTGGCCGTCGATGACAGCGTGCTCAAGCGCCATGGGGGCGAAAAGCTGTCGGTGAAGGTCGACGGCAAGCGCGTGAAACAGGGCAAATGGGATAGCCGCGAACTTGAGGGCGGCGAGAAGGTGACGGTCAAGGATGGCCGTAACACTTACGAGAAGCACGAGGTTCAGGCTACGGTTATCGAGCCCAAGCTCAAGGTCGAGGGCACGGGCGCTATCGAGTATGTGCAGACATGGGGTGTCCAGGGCCGATCCGAGGTGTGGGTTGGTGAGCAGTCAGGCAAGACGCAAGACCGCGGCGAGGTTGTGCCCGCCACCGATTGCGTTGTTGCGTGCGCCAGCGTGGCGCCCAAGGGCAACAAAAAGTACGTGGCACTGACGTTTGACGAGGGTCCGAGCGGCGCCACCAAACAGATCTTGCAGGTGCTCAAGGAAAAGGGCGTCACCGCGACGTTCTTCCTTTCGGGCGATGCGGCCGAGGCCTCGCCTGCCACGGCCAAGGCGATTGTCGATGCCGGGTGCGAGATCGGATCCAACAGCTACAGCGACGATTCTCTCAAGGGTCAGGACCGTGAGGCGGTACGCGAACAGATCACGAAAGGCACCGATGCGATTAAGTCGGCGACTGGCGTGAAGACGATGCTGCTGCGTGCTCCCTACGCTGCCTTTGACGAGCAAAACTGGATTGATGCGATGGATCTGGTCTCCGCCGTGGTCTCGTGGAATATTGACTCGGGCGACTGGCTGCTCAACGGTGCCGACGAGCAGGTCTCGACGGTGCTCGATTCGGTGACGCCGGGCAATATCGTGCTGCTCACCGACAGAGACGAATGCGCCGAGCAGACGCTCGAGGCGCTGCCGCAGATTATCGACGGCCTCATTGCCGACGGCTACAAGATCGTGACGCTCAGCGACCTGGTCAAGACGGACACGTCGCTGAGCAAAAAGCTCACCTCGCTGACGAAGGTCGCCATGCCCAAGGACGCCGTGTTCCCCCAACTTGCCGAGGACGACGACACCACAGAGTAGTCATTGGGTAGTCGTTTAAGAACGTCCCCAACGGCTATGTCACGGATGCGTCAGCGTTTGGTATGCCTGCAATGTGCAGCGCATAAATTCGATGCCGCAGGGCGATGCTGATGCTATAGTTACTGCGGTTAATGAGGGTCAAGAGAAAGGTTACAGGTGAAATCCAAACCTCGACCATACAGTCGATGACCCCATGCAGGTGCTTTTTGCGCATGCACGGGGTGTGAGCGTCGAGCGGCGTGCCGCCCGCGCATGCGTATACATATCCAGAAGCCCCCGGACGCCGCACGCGCGGCCGCGTCCGGGGGAATAATGATGGGGAGCACCATTGAATTATCTGAGTGAGATGCTCAAATTGCCGGTCTTGGACGTCGACGGCGAAAAGCTCGGCGTGGTCAACGATTTTGGCATTGCTACCGGCGAAGTTTTTCCGCACGTGACGTCGCTCGCGTTCCGCGGCCCCGGCAAGACGCCGTTTATGATCAGCTGGCGCAAATGGGTCGACCGTATCGACGAGACGGGCGTACACCTTAAGACGTCGGCTACCGAAATTCGCTTTTCGTACCTGCAACCGACCGAACTCTTGCTTGCCCGTGACGTGCTCAACAAGCAGATTGTCGACACGCAGGGCATGAAGGTCGTGCGCGTCAACGACATCAAGTTTTCCATGTCGGGCGAAAATCAGCTGCGCCTGCTGGGCGCCGAGGTCGGTGCCCGCGGTCTGCTACGCGCCATCAGCCCCGCGCTCGAGCATATCGTCGAAGGCTTTATGAAGCACCTGGGCAAGCCGCTCAGTGAGGACATCATCGCTTGGTCCTACATGGACCTGCTCGACCGCTCGACCAAGAACATTCAACTTTCGGTGTCGCACAAGACGCTCGGCGAGCTGCACCCTGCCGACATCGCCGATATTATCGAGCAGCTCGACCCGCGCCTACGTGCGCAGGTGTTTGCGCAGCTCGATACTGCCCAGGCCGCCGAGGCCATCTCGGAGTTCGATGACGACGAGCTTATGACCGAGATGCTCGAGGGCCTGTCCGACACGGACGCATCGTCGATGCTGGCCATGATGGACCCGGACGATGCAGCTGACCTGATCGACGAGCTCGATTACGAGAAGGCCGAGAAGCTCCTGCGCCTGATGGGCGTCAAGGAGGAGAAGGCGATTCGTAACCTGCTGGGCTATGAGGACAACACCGCCGGCCGCATCATGACCTCGGAGTTTGTCTCGCTGCCCGCCACGGCGACGGTCGGCGATGCCATCGAGGCGATTCGCAAACTCGATGAGGACTTCGAGAGCGTCTACTACGTCTATACCGAGGATCCGAGCGGCATGCTGACCGGCGTGCTTTCGCTGCGCACGCTGATCGTAGCCGACCGCGACGCCACGCTGGGTCAGCTGGCCTATCGCGACCTGGTCTATGTGTCGCCCGACGAGGACCAGGAAGACGTGACGGACGAGATGACCAAGTACGACCTGGTTGCCATCCCTGTCTGCGACGAGAACCGTCATATCCTGGGTATCGTGACCTTCGACGACGCCATGGACGTTATCGCCGAGGAGCATCAGGAGGACCTGCAGATCGCCGGTGTCGGCTCGGGCGATAGCGCGTCGGACGACTCGACGAACGTGCTCAGCTGGTTCGTGCATCGTCAGTACTGGGTCGTCGTGTGGGGCATCGCCTCGTGCATTATGACGACGGTGCTGGGGACGGCGCTGGGCTCCGCGCATCTGGTGGTGTTCCCCATGTGCGCCATGCCGCTCGTGCTGCTGGCGGCCTCGCGCATGGTGTCGTTCGTCAAGAACTACTTCCTCGAGTACGACGGTCACGACGACGAGCCCAAACCGTACCTGGGATTCTTCTTCCAGAGCACGGGTATGGGCCTGATCCTTTCGCTTGTTACTTACCTGTGCGCGCAGCTGGTGCGCACTGCCGCGTTCCCCGATGCGCCCATGTTTGAGGAACAGCTCTTTACCGGGTGCTTTAATATCGCCGCCATCATTTGCCTGGTTGGCAACATGAGCGCCGTGATTTACCTGATGGTGCTGTTCTGGCGTGACGATCATGACCTCAACACGTCGGGCACTGCCATGAACGTTATTGCCGTCATGATCTCGTGCGTAGCGTACTGCGCCGCTGCGGTGCTGCTCACCATGTCGGTCATGGGTTAGGTGGTCGCGTGCAAAATACCAAGCAAAAGTCGGGCACCAAGCAAAAGTTGACCATCGCGGCCATCTTTGGCGCTATGGGTCCCGGTCTGCTGGCGGCGCTTTCGGGCAATGACGCCGGCGGCATTGCAACGTATTCCAGCGCGGGCGCCAGCTATGGCTACAAGATGCTCTGGATGCTTCCCGTCATGACTGTGCTGCTCATCGTGACGCAGGAGACCGCGGCGCGCTGCGGCTGCGTCACGGGCAAGGGCTTGGCATCGCTCATTCGCGAGCGCTTTGGCGTGCGCAAGAGTGTACTTGCTATGGCGGCGCTGTTGATCGCCAACACGGCTGTTACCATTTCGGAGTTTGCGGGCATCGCCAGCGGCCTTGCCCTCTTTGGCGTGCCGGCGAGCATTTCGGTGCCGCTGGTGGCGCTGCTGGTGTGGATGCTTACCATGTCGGGCAGCTTCCAGCGCATCGAGAAGATTCTGCTGCTGGTGAGCTGCGTGTTCGTGACCTATATTGTCGCCGCGTTTATGGCTGGCCCCAACTGGGGTGAGGTCGCGGTCGACCTGGTCGTGCCTAACATTCAAAATGACCCCAGCTACGTGTCGCTCGTGGTCGCAACGATCGGTACCACCATCGCGCCGTGGATGATTTTCTTGGCGCAGAACAACGTGGTCGACAAGAACGCGGGCGAGGACGATATCGTGCTGCAGCGCATCGATACCGTGAGCGGCTCGCTTGCCGCCGATGTCATTGCCGGCTTTATTATCATCACGACCGGTACGGTGTTGTTCCCGGCGGGCATTCAGATTAGCGATGCTGCCGATGCTGCCCGTGCGCTGGAGCCTATTGCGGGTCAGTGGTCCACGGTACTGTTTGCCTCGGGCCTGGTCGCGGCGAGCTTCTTGGCTGCCTGCGTGCTGCCGGGCGTTACGTCGAGCGCTATCTGCGAGGCATTTGGCTGGGAGCGCGGTGCCGACCGCAGCTGGGACGAGGCCCCGGTCTATCGCGGCATCATTACGGCCATCATCGGTATCTCTGCCGTGCTGGTGCTTATGCCCGGCGTCGATCTGTTCCAGATTATGATGACCTCGCAGGTCATCAATGGCGTGCTGCTGCCCGTGGTTCTGGTGTTCCAGGTGGTTATCGCCGCCGACCGTCACATCATGGGTGCCAACCGCAACGGCCGTGTGTGGAACGTGCTCACTTGGGCGACTATCGCCGTGATTACGGTGCTGACAGTCGTCATGTTTGTGCTGCAAGCGATGGGCTACAGCGCTTAGCGCCTCTTTTGCTTCCGAACAGGCCGCAGCGATGGGCTGCGGCCTGTTTTTGTCTGCTATAGGGTGTTAGCTATATGGCAGTGGGCAAAAAATGCCAAATATGAGTACTGTTGCTAAGTGAATAGCATTTACATCCAAGAGGATAATAAACATAACCTATAGTATGTTCATTAAAATTGGCTGTAATACGCCTTAAACCAGTCAGGTTGGCTGCTTTAGGGGGTTGTAGGGGTCGCTCGGACGTCATTTTGGGTGGTTTTGCCTGCTACTAAAATGGTAACAGTACTCATATTTGCCCTTTTTTGCCCACAGACCTTTGAGGGTGCGGCGAAAAGGGCTTGTTTTGATTGTTTGGGGCAGGCGCGAGGCGCGGAAACGATGTCTGGAGCGACGGAGCGGCCCGGAATTCATCCGTAGAGGTCTTCCTCAGCTGTGTCAGGAGTTGTCCCTAGGTGCCGGCACATAAGGAACGTCCCCAACTACCGGAAGGGGGGCGTCTGCCGTGGCAGACACCCCCTCCGGATGTGGGAAGTTTGCGCTGCAGGTTACTTGTCGGTGCCCAGCTTGTGCGGCTTGAGAGCGAGCGCATTGACGAGTGCGTCGGTGGCAGACTTGACGGCTGCCGGCTGCGGATCGTTGACGTGATCCTCGGGATGCACGGGCAGGTCCTTCTTGACGGCATCGTGGATCAAGTTGAGGTACTCAGTCACGCCAGTGGTCGATAGATGCGTGCCATCGCCATCGAACAGGTCGTTGCGGTTGGCACTGTATCCGTACCAGTCGATAACGCGTACGTTCTTGTAGCGCGTAGCGGCGTTGGCGATGGCCTGGTTGGTAGAGCCAACCCACGGCTGCGGGCTGCGCGTGTTCACAAACACCACAATACGCTTATCTCCTGCATCGGCCATGATGGCGTCGATTTGGTCATCCGTTACCAAACCGTTGGTGCCCAGGGCAAAGACCACGATCTTGCCGGCAAGGTTCTGCTGGATATAGCCCTCAAATGTCGCGCGGCCCGCATCAAACTGGCGGCCCTTTTCGGCATCGATATGGCTGTGCGGGAACACGCCGTCAAAGGAATCAACGGCGCGCAGCGACACGGAGTCACCGATCATCAACAGGTCGTAGGAGCCGTCGGGGAAGCCGTCGTTGTCCTTGTCGGTGTCGTCGGCCGCCTGCTGGTCGGTGGGTGCGGCGTTCTTGGCTTCCTTGTTCAGAACTTCGGCGCCCTCGCCGCTCAGCGCAGACGTCTCGGGCACAAAGATCAGGCCGCCCAGTGCAACGACCAACACGACAGCGCAGGCTGCACAGGCAGGGACGTGCGCGCGCACCCAGTTGGCGGGCGTGGCGGTGCCGTCGCGGAACTCGGATACGGTGCGCCCAAAGGCGCCCTTTCTAAACGGCGTCTCGATAAAGCGATATGAGCATTCGGCCACGGCGACCACCAACAGCACCTGCAAAATGTATTGCCACCAGGGCGTATCGTTGATGTTGGCGACCGGGTTCATGAGGAGCAGCAGCGGATAGTGCCACAGGTAGATGCTGTACGAGCGCTTGCCAACCCACACGAGCGGCTCGGCGGACAGCGCGCGGGCAACCATTCCCTGGGGCTGCACGCAGGCCGCGATGACCATGAGCGTGAGGATCGAGCATAACAGCGTGCCGCCGCGATACTGGAACGCGGTGTAGCCGTTGGTGAGCGCGACCATGGCGGCAAGGCCAACCAGACCCACGACGCCCAACACATCGATGGATGCGGGCGAGGACCAAAAACGCACGAGGGCGCTCGGCTGTGCCGGGGCGGTCTCGGCTGATTCGTCGGCCTTCTCGCCAGGCTTGCCCTCGGCGTTCTTGCCGTGCTTGACGGCGCCAGCCAGGCGATTGAGCCCCAAACGACGAGCGAGACGCACCGGCGCCAGGTCGCGATCGGGGATAAAGGCCATCCAGGCACCCAGCAGCAGCGAGAACACGCGGGTGTCGGTGCCGTAGTACACGCGGCTGGGGTCGGCGGCAGGGTTGTAAAGCACCATCATGGCGAGGGCAGATACCGCGGCAAGGCCCAGAACCACGCGGCGCGTGTTGGGTTTGCTCACATGCATGGATACCATGGCAAACAGCAGTGGCGGCCAAATCAGGTAGAACTGTTCCTCGATGGCAAGCGACCAAAAGTGCGTGAGCGGCGAGGGGTCGCCCAGAGCATTGAAGTACGAGACGTTTTGGGCAATCTGCCACCAGTTGTTGAAGAACAGCAGCGACGGCAGGATGTCGGGGCGCATCTTGGTGAGCATCACGTGGTTAAAGATAGTGCACAGCGCGCAGGTTACAAACACTACCGTTACCACGGCGGGGACTAGGCGACGGATGCGGCGAATCCAGAAGCTCTTGAGGTCGATGCGGCCGGTCTTAGCGACTTCGTTGAGCAGCAAGCGCGTGATCAGATAGCCCGAAAGCACAAAGAAGATCGTGACGCCAAGCAGGCCGCCCTGAGCCCACGTGAGGTTAAGGTGATAGAGCACCACTGCGACGACGGCGAGCGTACGCAGACCGTCGAGCGCAGGGATGTAGCGGGACTTGGGGCGAGCAGGCGTCTGCTCCGCGGCGGGAGTGTTGGCGCGGCCCGCGTTGTTAGCAGAAGCGCGATGGGGGCTCGCGGTGCGTCGCGGCTCGTTGTCACGGCGTTCGCCCTTCACGCGTTCGTGCGGCGCCGGCTCGTTGCCCGTGCGGCGTCGACCGCGCGAGCCCGATTGCGAGAGTTGTTCCATAAAACATCATCCAATGACGAGAATAATCAGCACGCCTTCATTGTAACTGCCTGCTCCTGTGAATGCTTGCTGCTGGCGCAAGCTCAAGCGCGCGTCCACATCAAAGTGAACTAAAGTTATAGGGGGTGCGAGAGTGCACAATCGTTGGTCGACGGTGGGCGCAAAGCCTGAAGACGAGGAGGTTTCCATGGCAGATCGCGGCATCGTTGCGGTGTTCGGCAGCATGAACATGGACCTTTCGGTGGCGTGCGAGCGCATGCCGCGCGCGGGCGAGACAGTCGGTGGTAGCGGTTTTATCACCAACGCCGGCGGTAAGGGCGCCAACCAGGCCGTCGCCGCTGCGCGCATGGGTGCGCGCACGTGCATGATCGGCGCTGTTGGGCGCGATACCTTTGGCGATGCGCTTGTGGCAGGGCTCCAGGATGCCGGCGTGGGCGTTGAGTTCGTGGCGCTTCGCGATGACGTGGAGACCGGCACCGCGACCATCATTCGCTGCGAGGGCGACAACCGCATCGTACTGTCACCGGGCGCCAACCATGCGCTTGCGGGCGCGGACGTTGCCTGCGCGCTGAGGCGTCTGGTGGCCCATGAGCTCGACGGCGACGCCAGCGAGATTGCCCCGGCTGCCGGAAGCGTCTTTAGCGCCCAGGGCGAATGTGACCTTGCGGCGACGGCCGAGGCGCTTGTTTGCGCTCACGGGCTGGGGTTCTATACGGTCTTTAATCCAGCTCCTGCCTGCGAGCTGCCTGCGGAGGTCTGGCCTGCGGTCGACCTGGTCTGTCCCAACGAGACCGAGTGCCAGGTGCTGACGGGAATCTTGCCCGCGGACGATGCTAACTGCGTCGCGGCGCTCAACGCCCTGCTCGCTAGGGGTGCCGGAGCTGCGGTCATCACGTTGGGCGGTGCCGGCTCGGTTACGCTCGGCGATGACGGTGAGCTGCTGCGCATACCGGCACTTTCGAGTACGGTAGTCGATACCACGGCCGCCGGCGATACGTTTATCGGCGCGTTGGCGGCGGCTCGCCTAGAGGGCCTGCCGCTCTTTGAGTGCATGGCCGCGGGTGCTCGCGCCTCGGCAGTGACGGTGTCGCGCCTGGGCGCTCAGCAATCGATTCCCACGCGCGCCGAAGTTGAACATTGGTTTGGTTAAACGATAAAGACGGAGAAGCGGAGTAGAACAATGGCAATCAAGAAGCTGATCCTTGATCTGGATATGGGTGTGGACGATGCGATGGCGCTGGCCTATGCCATCGCGAGCCCCGAGGTGGAGCTCGTGGGCATCACCACGTGCTTTGGCAACGTGCGCGTCGAGCAATCGGCGCACAACTGCCTGGCGGTGCTCGATCTGCTGGGTCGCCCCGAGGTTCCGGTGTACCTGGGTGCCGACCGTCCTCTGCAGGCGACTGAGCCCTATACGCCGCCGGCGTCCACCGCGCTCATTCACGGCAAGAACGGCATCGGCGGCGCGAGCGTGCCCGCGTCGCCCTACGAGCCGGTGGGGGCGACCTCGGCCGACGGGAACGCTGCGGTCGATTATCTGATCGATGCCGCGCGCACCTATGGTCCCGATCTGGTCTACGTAGCGACTGGCCCGCTCTCCAACCTGGCGCTCGCCCTGGAGCGCGATGCGGCGGCGATGATGTCCATCGGCCGCGTGGTCGTGATGGGCGGCGCCCTTACCGTGCCCGGCAACGTGAGCGCGGGCGCCGAGGCCAATATGGCGAGCGACCCCGAGGCAGCCGACGCGGTGCTGCGCTCGGGCCGTAAGCTCACCATGGTGGGTCTGGACGTGACGCATCGCGTGGTGCTCACACGCCGCGACATTGCCGGCTGGACGGGCTCGGGCACCATGGCGGGCTGCGCATTTGCGAGCATGGTCGAGCACTACATTGGCTCGTACGAGATGAACGCACCCTACCTGGGTGGTTGTGCGCTGCACGATCCGCTGGCCGTTGCCGTGGCGATCGACCCCACGCTCGTAGGTGCGCTCGGCTGCAACCTGCGTGTTGATCTGCTGGGCGAGTACCGCGGTCGTACCATCTGCGATGAGCGCCGCCTGTCCGATCCGGACAAGAGTGCGCTTGTGGCACTGACCGTGGATGCTCCGCGCTTCCTCGTGGAGTTTAAGGCACGCATGGCTCGCATCTTGGGCTAAGTTGTCTTTTTGGGACGGGACTTTTTTGACTGGTATGATTGGTGCGACCATTCGAACCAGCTAAAAGAGCCCCGTCCCAAATTGACTACCGAGAGGATCTGCTATGGAGCGCATTGCGAGTTTTTCCGTTGACCATCTGCTGCTTGAGCCCGGCGTGTATGTGAGCCGCATCGACCGCGATCCGGCGACCGGTGCCGCCGTCACCACGTTTGACCTGCGCCTGACTACGCCCAACAAGGAGCCGGTCATGAACACGGCCGAGTGCCACACCATTGAGCACCTGGGCGCGACGTTCCTTCGCAATAATGCCGAGTGGTCGAGCCGCATTGTCTACTTTGGCCCCATGGGCTGCCGCACGGGCTTTTACCTCGTCGTATTTGGCGAGGTGACGAGCGAGGAGATCCTGCCGCTCGTGCGTGAGCTGTTCGAGTTTGTCGCCGACTTTGAGGGCGATGTCCCCGGTGCCGCTCCCGAGGAGTGCGGCAACTACCTGGACCAGAACCTTCCCATGGCTAACTGGCTCGCGCGCCGCTACCTCGACCGCGACCTGGCTGATATCGACGAGAAGCACCTGCACTATCAGCAGGCATAAGGGCTTTATCGTCCAAAACGCGTGCATTGGGCGCCTTCGCTTATGCGGGGGCGCCTTTTTGTTGATTGGTCGGGGCGAGCGTTTAAAATCGCTTATGTTTGTTCTAGAATGTTCATACTGTCACATAAACGAACAGGAGCGAACATGCATATCTACTCTGTCAACGATCCCGAGTTCAAGTCCTATGGCAACGTTTGGGATAACGTTCCGTCCGAGCTTACGTCGCCCGTGCTCGAGGCGCTCTCTGCCACGCCCATTCCCGAGGGCAGCAAGTACGTTGCAAGTGCGCCGGAGCTCGAGGACGTCAAGGATGCCGACAAGCTTGGCTTTCTCATGTTTGGTGGCCGTCCCTTCCAGCTCGGCTGGTGCAACGGCCACAATACACGACTCAACTGCCTGGAGTACCACCGCGCGAGCGAGTTCAACCTGGGCGCGCGCGACTTTATCCTGCTCGTGGCGCATCGCTGGGAGATCGAGGACGGCAAGCTCGACACCGCATGCGTCAAGGCGTTCCGCGTGCCGGCGGGTACGGTCGTCGAAGTCTTCAACACCACGCTCCACTACACGCCGTGCATGGTCGACGACGGTGGCTTCCAGGTGATGGTGGCGCTGCCGGCGGGCACCAACGGCCCGCGCCCCGAGGCTGCATCCGACATGCCTGCCGCCGGTGACAGCTACTGCTACTGGAAGGCCGACAAGTGGGTCCTCTGCCACGCCGACAGCCCCAAGGCAGCCGAAGGCGGCTACGTAGGCCTCATCGGCAAGAACCTCGACATCGCCGTGGACTAGCGCATCGCCCCAAACCACCGCAAAGGTGCCTGTCCCCTTTGCGGTGGTTTGGGGCGGGCGGATATCGGGAAGTGCCAGACGGGGGAGGCTGCCGGGCGCCTTGCCGTCTGCGGATTTTGGGACATGTGGCCCGCTTTTTGAGTCTGCCTGTCGGTACACTAAAAGCACTATGGGTACCCGCGCACGACATATTGGCCACGCGGCCGCTCGATCCGCACCCGTGGCGGATCCCAGGGGCGGCAGGCTCTTCGCCATGCCGCGATTCCTTGTTGGCATAACACATCAGGTGTACCGTCACCGCGTCTTCGCTATCGCCGGTGTCATCACTGCGCTGTTCCTCATGCTTTTGGCAGTCTTGCCGGCGCTGTTCGCCTTCGACCCCAAACTTTCTAACGCCGTGCCCGCCTATAGCGAGGTGTCCGAAGAGGTCGTGGGTGCGCTCGTCCATTCGAACTCTCTCCCGCTGCTTGTCGCTGCAATTGTATTTTCAATTTGGGGCGTATCGGTCTATCTGCGCTGTTTGGACTATGTGTTGCGCCGCCGCCTTGTTGCCATCGCCACCATCTGCGCCCTGTGGATGATCGAAGTCATTCTCAAGTACAAGTCGTTCACGCCGTTCTATGCCACCGTGCTGTGGTACCTGTACTACGTGCCCATGACACTCATTCCGCTGCTCTACCAGTTGTGTGGTCTGCGCCTTGCGGGCCTGGAGCAACACCGCCTGGGTCGCCGCTACTGCGCTGCGCTGTGGATTGTGGCTATCCTGCTTATCGGATTTGTGCTCACCAACGATTTTCACCAGCAGGTCTTCCACTTTGACCGTACAAGCGACACCTGGAGCAACGATTACGCGTACGGCTGGGGTTATTTCGCCGTCCTCGTGTGGACGGTCTTTAACTTTGTGGCCTTTTTTATCCTGGTGGGCCGGTCCTCGTCCTTTCGCATCCAACGTTTCTCGGGCACGGCGGCGCTCGTGCTGCTGGGCGGCGCGTTCTTTGCCATCTCATATGCGTTGCGCGTGCCCTGGGCATGGAGGCTCAACTTCTCGCTCATCTATTGCGTCTTGTGCGTGGTGGCGATGGAAATCTGTCTCGATTGCGGTGTCATTCCGTCATATCACGACATCGCCGGCATCTTCGACACCCTGCCGCTCGACCTCAAAGTTCTAACGCGCGACCTGCAGGAAGTCTATGCCACGCCAGTGTCAAAGCCAATGCCGGTAGGCGTGTGCGAAGAGCTGCGAGCCCAGGAACACGGGCATGCCCATGCCTTTGCCGTGGAGTCCAATCCCGATGTAATGTACCGAGCCTTTCCACTGCTGGGCGGATCGGCCCTGCTTGCCCAAGACGTGTCGGATCTCAACGAGCTCAATCGCGAACTGGCACATCGTCGCATGGAGCTGCAGCGTCAAAACGAGCTGCTCGCCGCTGACTACGACCTTAAGACGCACCTGGCAGATCAAGAGGCCGAGACCTTGCTGGTTCAAGACGTGGACCAGGCGCTTGCCCGCGCGCTCGAAGGGATGTACGACCTGCTGAGCTCGCTGCCGCCGTTGACCGATGAAGCGTCTTCGCACGAGCGTTACCGCATGCTGCAGCGCGCCAAGATGCTCGTCGCCTATTGCAAGCGCAAAGGGTCGCTCACGTTGGCACAGCACGGGGAGAGCGGTTTTGATCGCGACCGCATTCAGCTCATTGCCAACGAGCTCGCAAGCGACCTGCGCACCATCGATATCGATTGCGCTTCGATTATCGCCATACGGCGCCCGTTGCACGCCAGTACGGTAAGCGCCCTGTACGACTGCGTGTATGACTTTGCGTTTTTTGCCTACACCACCGACCATCCGGCGCTTATGTATCACTTGGGCGATCATGACCGATGCAGTGTCGAGCTGCGTGCCGCGCTTTTTTCCAACGATGATGCAGATCTTTCGCAGACGCCCGCTGCGCAAGAGCTCGAAAGCGCTCTGCAAGGGCGCAACGTGGCATACCGCCTTGAGGGCGAGCCCGGCCAGCTGCGCATGATCGTCTTGATGCCGAGGGCGGGTGAGTGACGATGCAGATTTCGCTCATTCTTCCCCAAATCGTTGCGCTCGATGTTGTCTTTGCCCTGGCTGCGTGTCTGCAGACGATCCACGTCCCGCTCATCGCATCGCGCCGCTCGTCCTATAACCGTAAGGTGATTTGTGCCTACGAGGCGAGCCTTGTGCTTCACCTAATTATTTCGGCGCTCATCTTGTTCGCGTCGTCTGGCTCATATCTGGTGGCGCCGCTTGACGTTTGCGCCAGGGCAATGGGCGGAGCGTTGTGGCTCAATGCCGTGATCTTTGCCTACGGCATGGTGCTTATGGTGCACTATCGTCGCCCCGTCATGCTGGCCGAACTGTTGCTCGTTGCCGCCGTGACACCGCCGGTGGTTTTTGCCATGGGCTCGGCGTGGACCACGGTCCTTATCGCAGAGGGAGCGTTTTTCCTGTTCCGCTCCATTGCGGCGCTCTTGATGGATGTCCGCAACCGCCAGGAGGATATCACCGCGTTCTCGACGATCGAAACCATCAACGTGATTCCCGTGGGCATCCTGTATCTGGACCCGAGGGGCCGTCCGCTGCTCATGAACCGCTGCATGCGAAAAAACCTGGTGGAGCTTCATATGCCCACCGACCTAGGCGATATGAGCGGTACATGGAACGACCTGCGCAAACTCAGCATGCAAATGCCCGAAAGCAGCCAGAACCGCGTGCGGATTAATCTGGACCGCTTTGGTGAGGCGCGCGTTGTGGTTGAGGTTTCTCCCGCCGAGATTCGCTTGTTCGTGCACGATGACGTTATGGTTTCGGGCCGCCTCTTCGAGCGCATTATCGGTCTGGACGTGACGGAATACGCACACGCCTACGACCGCTTGGCGCAAGCAAACCACCTGCTTGAGCTTGTGGGCCAAGAGCTCCAGTCCCAGATCGAAGAAGTTAAAAAGGTTGCCGACAATGCGGCCTACCTACGTATGCGCGCCCGCGTTCACGATGTGATCGGGCAGCGCCTGTCCATTCTTCATCGCTATTTGGAGGAGGGGCGTCTGGACGATGAGTCGCTCGAGCAGATCGACCCGTTGCTACGCTCAATTGCCGCCGATTTGCGCAGTGGTGGTGCCAGCGAGCCTGCAGAGCAGCTGGGTGATATCGTCCATGCTTTTGGCCTGGTGAGTGTGCAGATCGATGTTGAGGGGGCGCTGCCTGAGGACACGCGTGTCGCGGCGGCCTTTTTGCAGATTATCCGCGAGGCCTCGACCAACGCCACCAAGCACGCGCAGGCCCACCAGGTCCATGTGCACCTGTGGCAGGAGGAGTCGAACGGATGTGACATTGCACGCATGACCATCTCTAATGACGGCGCGCCGGCCCCCGTATCGTATCGCGAGGGAACGGGTATCCCAGGTATGAGGCATGTCGCGCAAGATTTGGGTGGCAGCCTAGAGGTCCACGCCGCCCCGCCCTTTACGCTTGCGGTATCCATTCCGCTTAACGCCAACGACACGTCCCAAAGGAGAAGCTTATGATCCGCGTCCTTATAGTCGAAGACCAGGCCATCCTGCGCGAGAGCCTGGCGCGCTCCGTTGGCGACCAGCCCGATATGACTGTTGTTGCCGCGATCGCCGACGCTTCCGAAGCACTCGACGTTGTGCTTAGGGAGCGCCCGGATATGATACTGATGGACGTATGCACCGAGCACGATTCCAACGGCATCGTGGCGGCGGCGCGCATCAAGGAGGCGATGCCCGGGTGCCGCATCATTATCATGACGGGCATGCCCGAGATCACCTTTGTCGATCAGGCGCGCGAGGCGGGTGTCGATAGCTTTGTGTACAAAAACGTCGGTATCGACGAGCTGTTCGCCGTGATGCGCTCCACGCTGGCGGGCTATTGCACGTTTCCCAAGCCGCCCGAGAGCATTTTTTCGGGCACGGCAGCCCTCGACGACGTCGAGCTATCGATTTTGCGCCTTGCCTGCGAGGGCAAGAGCCGCCGCGAGATCGCGGCCGAGCTGTTTATGAGCGAGGGCACCATTAAGCGTCGCATCTCGGAGATCCTGAGCAAGACCGGCTACGACAACATCATGCGTCTTGCCGTGCATGCGGTGACCGAAGGCAGCATCGTTCCCAACATGGAGCGCCCGTAGTCGACGCGCTCACCCGTGTTCCGGCGCCGTAAAGGTAGGCCGCCCGCCGTTTTGCATCAGAAGACGGCGGGCGGTCTGCTTGTGTGGGCGGCGCTGTCGGCGCAAGGCGGCGGGGCCGCAGGATCATTTCCTGCGGTCCCGCCTGGCATGTGCGCGGATGTGTCCGCCAATCCGCGGCTGATGTTACGTGCCGTTACGCGATGGTTGCGCTGTAGGAGGCGACGTCCTCGTAGGAATCGGTCAGGTAGGCGTCGATGCCGATGGTCGTGTTGACTAGGTCGTCAAGGCTATCGAGCGTGCCCTTCGAGAAGGTGAATTCTTCGGTGGCGTTGGTGCCGGGCATCAGGTGAGCCGAGAACCAGGGTTCCTTCATGGTGCCGTTGACGTTGGTCTTGCCGGAGGGAGCGTAGAAGGTCAGGTCCTTGTCGCTCTTGTTGGTGATGTTGACGACAAAGCCGATGTCGCCCCAGTCATCCTTGAACTTTTCGGTGATGGTGATGGTGCACAGATCGTCATCGGCGACAGTGACGGCGGGGGAGATTTCGACGCTCTGGACATCGTCGTCTTCGACGGCCTCATCGATTTCCTCTTCCTTCTCGGCCGCCTCGCGATCCTTCTTCACCGTACCGGACAGGTCCTTGTCGGACTTGGTAAAGACAAGATTGCCGTCATCTTCTTCGAGGATGAGTTTGCCGTCCTTGAGCTTCATGTCATGCGACTCGTCTTCGGCGGTGATGGTTACGGTGGTGCCGTCCTTTGCCTCCCATTTAAGGTCGACGACTTCAAGGAACAGGTCGAGGGCGCCTGTACCGTCCTCATCGAGAATCAAGACGCAGTGGACACCCCAATCCTCGAGCATCTTCATGTACTCATCGGTGAGCTCTTCGCCGTCCAAGGTTCCACCCGAGAGTTCCCAGCTGCCGACGAAGTTGGCCTTGGGGTCTTTGCCTCCGCCGCTGCAGCCCGTCAGGGCAAAGGCGAGCGCCAGGACGCATGTCAGAAATGCGAGTACGGACTTTTTGAACGTTGTCTTCATGGTGTCCTCCTTCATCGAACGAAACCCATAGAAGCAAATGCGGGGGTGGCGGATCCCCCGCTCATTACCAGTTAGGGGCGCTAGGGCCTGGGCGTTCCGCAGTTGCTGCAGAACTTGCCGCCGTTTTCGCTGCCGCAGTTGGGGCAGAACCACTTGGCCGGTGCGGGCGCGGGGCTGCCGCACTCGGAGCAGAACTTGCCGGTGTTGGTGGCGCCGCAGCTGCAGGTCCATGTGCCGGCCGCAGGTGCGGCGGGAGCCGGTGCGGGAGCGGGTGCCGGAGCCGGCTGCGGGGCGGCCTGCTGCTGCGCCTGGCCGGCGGCGAACAGCTGGCTGGCGTTCATACCGCCCATGCCGCCTGCCATGCCCATGCCCATAAAGCCCGCCATCGCGCCGTTGGGGTTGGCGGCTGCCGCGCGCATTGCGTCGCTCTGGGCGCTGGCAATGTTGGCTGCCGCCATAGTGGGATCGCGCATGACCGCGGCTTTCTGCAGGTCCTTGATCATCTGCTCGTCTTCTTGCGAGGCGGCGATGGAGTTGACGCCAAAGCTTACGATCTCAACGCCGCGCAGGTCACGCCAGTCGGCAGAGAGGACCTCGTTGAGCGCGCGGGCGAGCTCGGTGGTGTGGCCGGGGATGGCGCTGTAGCGGATGCCCATCTCCGAGATCTTGGCAAAGGCGGGCTGCAGGGCGGTGAGCAGCTCGGACTTAAGCTGGCTGTCGATCTTGTCGCGCGTGTAGCTATCGGTCACGTTGCCGCACACGTTGGTGTAGAACAGCAGCGGGTTGGTGATGCGGTACGAATACTCGCCGTTGCAGCGCACGGAGATGTCGACGTCCAGGCCAATGTTGTTATCGATCACGCGGAAGGGCACGGGCGAGGCGGTGCCGTACTTGTTGCCGATGATCTCCTTGGTGTTGATGAAGTAGACGCGCTGGTCCTTGCCCGCGTCGCCGCCAAAGGTAAAGCGGCTGCCGATATTGGCGAAGGTCTCCTTGATGGAGTCGCCCAGGTTGCCGCTAAAGACGCTCGGCTCGCTGCCGGTATCGAAGACGAACTCACCGGGCTCCAGCGCGACTTCGATGATCTTGCCGTTTTGCACCACGAGCATGCCCTGGCCGTCGTTGACGGCGATGACCGAGCCGTTGGAGATGACGTTGTCCTCGCCGCGCGTGTTGGAGCTGCGGCCACCGGTGCGTTTGCTGCCCTTGCAGGCCAAGACGTCAGCAGGCATCGATTCGCAATAGATAAATTCCTTCCACTGGTCGGCCATGACGCCGCCGGCAGCTCCCAATCCAGCTTTCAAGAGTCCCATGGTAATCTTCCTTTCTCGTCAAAGGTCGGGTGGTATTGGTTGGATTGCTTAGTCGTCCTTGTCGTCTTTCATGACAACGGTGGTCTCGGTGTGGCTGAAGGTGTCGTGCTTCTCGGTCAGGTCGAGCTCGCCGCAGTACTCGTCGGCACAGGTTGCTTCGTTGGCCGTCTTGAGCTGGCCTACCAGTAGCACGTCTCCGATAATCACGATGATCAGCGGCGCGATGATGTTGATGAGGATACCCTCGATATCAAAGGTGAGGTAATCCGGATCGAAGGCGTATTCCCCCATAAAGAGGATCTGGGAGAGGACAAATCCGATCACAAAGAACAGCACCGAGGCGATAGCGAGCTTGGGCTTGGAGCAAGGAAGCTCGCCGACCATACGGCCGGTTTGGCCGTTCATGGCAAACAGGTAGCTCTTGCCGTTCCACGAGGTGGAAAGCATCCAGACGGGAAACAGGGCGTAGTCGCTGTCTTCCCAGGTGTAGTCGAGCTGCTTGCTTTCGACCGTGGCATCGTCATATTCGTCGACGACGGTTTCGCGCAGGGCCGAGATTGTGCTTTCTTCCATACGGCGCTCGGCGCGCGCCTTGCAAGTCTCGCAGTCCTCGTCGTAACGGTTGGCGATGTAGCCGGGCATATATGCGACCGAGAACGGACGCAGTGCGTCGTAGTCAAACGGCTCGATAGCGTCCATGTGGCCGTCGGGCATCTTGGATGATCCGTCGACGGGCACGCGCTTAAACGAGATATTGCCCTTGCGATAGGCATCGTAGTGGTCGGTGGTCGTGACGGTGCGGTCGGATTCCTCGGTCACGGTCTCGTTGGTCGCGTCAAAGTACACTTCGCCGTCAACGCGGGCGCCGTAGAGCCAAAACGGCACGTAGACACCTTGGACCTCGTCGATGTGGTTGCCGGTGACAAAGCTCTTGGGCAGCAAGATCTTGCCCTTGTAGTGTTCCTTGAGTGCGGCCGTGACGTCATCGCGCCCGAGCTTAAACGGAATCACCAGGTCGGGCGAGAAGTCGCCAGAGAGCTGGCCGGGCGCCACGGCGGAGTTGCCGCAGTACGGGCAGGTGGTGACGGCGACGGTGCCGTCGGACACGAGTTCGGCGCCGCACGACGAGCAGATGTAGCCGGCGTTTTGGGCGAGCTCCTGCACCGCGTCGTCGGCAGCAGGTTTGGGAGCCGCGGCTACCGCATCGGCTTTGGCATCGGCCTTGTCCTGGCGCTCGCGATAGAGGGCCTCGACTTCTTCGACTTCAAAGCGCGAGTCACAGTAGTCGCAGACGAGCTTTTGCTCGGCGCTGGCAAAATGCAGGGGGCCACCGCAGGCAGGGCACTGATAGTTAACGCTCTCGAAGGCCATGATCGGTCCTTTCCGTGCCGGGTGCTATGCGCCGATGGCGCCGCCGCAGTATTCGCAGCGCCCGCTGGCATCGGGAATGGTGGTGGCTCCGCAGAAGGGGCAGGTCACCGCGGTCTTGGGGGCCTTGGCGGCCACGACGCTGTCGCGCGTCTCCTGGCGCAGCTGCACCAGCGCATCGCGGACCTCGGTTGCCTGGCGCTTGGCCTCGCGGTATTCGATGGAGCCGCGCTGATCGATGGTGGAGTCGTTCACGCGCAGGTTGATCTCGGTAAAGTACGGCGTGTTGACATGGATGGTCAGATTAAAGTCGTAATCCAGGTCGTAGCGCGGCGGGTTGTAGCTCTCGCGCTCGCCGTCCTTGGTCTCGCGATAGATCTCGGTGCGCTGCTCGTCGATATCCATATCGCAGCCGAGTACCTGCGAGAACTCGATGATGTCGGGATTGGCGTCGCGCCAGCGGCTCTGCGAAGTGATGATCAGCAGGCCCGCGTCCTCATCGAGCATAATATTGGTGCGCCCGGCAGAAAGCGTACGCGTGGGGTTGAACGACGCCAGGCGCTCGGCATTGGCCTCGCGGTAGGCGAGTTGCTCACGGATATCGTCCGCGGTGCTGGAGCGATAGCCGCCAAAGAAGGGGGAGAGCTTGCCGGCGCACTCTTTGCACAGGTAGCCTTCATTGATTTTTGTCTTACCTAGAAGTCCCAGCTCGGTACCGCAAATCGCGCACTCTTTCGTCTCGAACATCTTGTCAAAGAAGCCCATGGCTGCCTCCCATCAACAGGTAGCGTGTGTCACTTTTGATGATGGGGGAGTGCGTGATCCTTCGCGATACCCAGACGGCTCAAGGAGTCTCCACAACTGGGACACATGGCCCATTTTTGACTAGTCATTGGGGACGTACTTAAACGACTAGTCGCGGGGGACACTCTTCGGCCACTCATTGGGGACGTACTTAAATGAGTGGTAGTTGGAGACACTCCTGGCCGAGCTAGAGATCGCGCGCGTCCCTTCTGGTCCATGCGGCTCAAAATCGCGGCGTGATGTGGACGACTGGGGCCGAATTAGCAGCATTTCGAGTCTGACTCTGATATCGAGATTGGTTCTATATTGGAATAGAATTCCAGACAATTGAGCGGCCGGGGGTTAACCATGAGGGGCATAGGAGACACAACCGCATATTTGCGTCGGGGCATTCGGGAGATTATATGCCTGGCGCTGTTCTTCTTCACGTTTTTGACGTGCGAGTATCTCTTTGATGTGCGCATAGCCGAGTTCGTGCCATCGAGTGAGGTCGTTATCTACGAGAGTATCGTCGTCGGCGCGAGCGTGATTGGCTTTTTCGTGCGCCCATTTCTGTACTATCGCCGTCCCCAGACGATCGATGCGACGAGCGATATTACAGGCGTGCTGTTGGTATCGGCGTTGCTGCTGATGATTATGGCAGTGCGGTTTGAGGTGCTAATTGCCGGCGGCCTGGTGGCGTGCTGTGCGCTGGGCTATTGCGGATCGACCGCCCATGCCAATCTTGCGCGGCGTTTTGCGCAGACGCCCTGCCTGGCGCGCGCCGTGGCGGTTTCCTATGCTGCGGGCATTTTGGTGCAGGTGCTCAACCATATGGTGATGCCTGCGGGCATTCCCCAGAAGTCTGTTCTCATTGCCTGTGCGATTGCGCTGGTGGGGCTGCTTCACAGTGCCCGCTGCGCTAAATTGCGTGATGAGCCTGCGTCCGAGTTCGAGATTGCCGAGCTATCGGTCGATGCGTCGGAGCGTGGCGCCAGGTGGCACGATGACCCCGAGGCAAAGGCGGCCTTTCAGGGTGCCGTGGTACGTCTGACGGTGGCGACCGCTTGCCTCACCGGCGTGTTCGCGGCCCTCAATGCCGGCCTTACGACCTCGCATGCCGCTGGCGCTATCGATCTGGGCGACTGGCCGCGCTTGCTGCTGGTTGTGAGCGCCCTTGCCGCCGGCGTCCTGTATGACCTGCGTGGGCGTTCGTATATGAATATCATCATGACGTGCGCCGCCATGCTGTCCACGCTCTCGTTCTTTGTGCTTATCACCGATGGCAACGGTGGCAACACGCTTGCCGCCACGATTATCTTTTACCTTGGCACGGGCTTTTTCGTGGTGTTCTTCACCGCGAAGTTCGCCGCGATTTCGATGTATGCCCGCTGGGCGTATCTATGGCCGTGCATGGGCCGTGTTATCAACAACGTTTGCTCGATACTCGTGACGGCTCCGGCGGTGGCGATTGTCTCGAGTCAAAACGTGCTGGCGGCAGTGAGCGTCGTGCTCGTGCTGTTTGTCGGCATCGCGATTTCGCTGTTGGGACAGTTTGGACAAGACGGTGAGGGCGAGGCGACGCACGGCGGGCTGGCGCTTGCCACCGACGATCTTGGCGTGAGCTGTGAGCCCGGCCAGGCCGACACGGTGCCCCTGGAGGCGCCGGAGCTTTCGTTTGACGATCGGCTCGATGGCTTCGTTGCCGCCTTTGGGCTTACCAAGCGCGAGCGCGATGTTCTGGAGGCGCTGGTCGTTTCGGACGGCAGCGTGCAGGACGTGGCGGCGGCACTCTTCCTTTCGCGCTCCACGCTCTATCGCCACATCGCTTCGATCAACAAAAAGACCGGTGCCTCCTCGCGCGTAGCCCTCATCAACTTCTTCTGGTCCTGGACACCCCAAGACTAGCTAACCACCACAAAGGGGACAGGCACCTTTGTGGTGGTTTTGCCCTTGGGCTGTCTACTGTGGCGGCTCACCGTGCTACAGCAGCTCGCCGTGGCGGGCAATGTAGCGGCGCTTTGCCAGTTGGGTGAGCGCGATGTAAGCGGCAACAATGCCGATGAGCAGCACGAAGAAGCTCGGCGGCAGCGGCATGAGGCCCAGCGCATCGGCGATGGGGCTTGCCGGCAGCCAAGTGACAAGCGCCAAGCCCAGGACGGTGAGCACGCACAGCGCGGGGGCGGCGTGGTCGCACGGGTTCGGCAGGCGCGGCGAGCGCAGCATGTTGATCACGAGCGTCTGCGACCACATGGACTCGACAAACCAGCCGCTCTGGAAGATCGCGGCGAAGGTCGCCATGCCCGTGACGTTGCCCGCGGCGGCAAGCTCGGACCAGCTTGCGCCCACGGTGGCAGGGCACACCACAAAGAAGAGCGCGGCGAAGGTCACGATGTCAAACAGCGAGCTCACGGGGCCCAGATCGAGCATAAAGCCCTTGATGGACGCAGCGTCCCAAGCGCGCGGACGGGCGGTCCAGGCGTCGTCGACGGTGTCCCACGGCAGCGCGATGCATACGATCTCGTAGACCAGCGACAGCAGCACCAGCTGCAGGGCGCTCATGGGCAAAAACGGCAAGAACAGGCTCGCGACGGTCACGGACAGCACGTTGCCAAAGTTGGAGCTCACCGTGGTCTTGAGGTACTTGAGCAGGTTGCCGTAGGTGCGGCGGCCTTCGATGATGCCGCGCTCGAGCACGCCCAGGTCCTTCTGAAGCAAGATGATATCGGCGGATTCCTTGGCAATGTCGACGGCCGAATCGACCGAGATGCCGCAGTCGCTCGCGCGCATGGCGGCGGCGTCGTTGATGCCGTCGCCCATAAAGCCCACGGTGTGGCCGAGCAGCTCGCGCATGACGCGCACCAGGCGCGCCTTCTGCAGCGGCGAGAGCTTGGCGAAGAGGTGGGTTTTCTCGGCGCGCTCGGCAAGTTCGGCGTCATCGAGCGCATCGATCTCGGAGCCCAGCAAGACGTTGCTCGCGTCGATACCGATCTGCTCGCAGACGGTGGCGGCGACGCGGTCGTTGTCACCGGTCAGGACCTTGACCGCTACGCCCTTGGCCTCGAGCGTGGCGACGGCGCCCGCGGCACTTGCTTTGGGAGGATCGAGGAAGGCCAAAAAGCCCATCAGCACCATGTCGCATTCGTCGGCGATGCCAAACTCGCCCACGCAGCGCGGATTGGTTTTCTGCGCCACGGCAATCACGCGCAGGCCCTCGGCGTTGAGCCCGGCGACCTGCTTGCGAATCTGAGTGAGCTTATCTTCGGTGAGCGGCTGGGCGATGCCATCGATTTCGACAAAGGAGCAGATTTCGAGCATCTCTTCGGCAGCGCCCTTGGTGACCATCTGGGTTTTGCCTTGGGCGTCGGCTACAACTACGCTCAGGCGACGGCGCGAGAAATCAAAGGGCACCTCGTCGACCTTGGTGTAGCGGTCGCGCAGGCTCTGGCCCAGCATGGAATCGGGCACGACGGTCGAGGGCGTCACGTCGGCGCGGTCGATTACGGCCAGGTCGATAAGGTTTTTGAGGCCGGTCTGGAAGAAGCTGTTCAAAAACGCATGGCGCAGCACACGTGCGTCCTCGTTGCCATCGGTGTTGAGGTAGCGCTCGAGCACGATGCGGTCTTCGGTGAGGGTGCCGGTCTTGTCGCAGCACAGCACGTCCATGGCGCCGAGGTTTTGGATCGCCGGCAGCTCCTTGACGATAACCTGACGACGAGCGAGGTCCTTGGCGCCCTGTGACAGGCTCGTGGTCACGATGACGGGAAGCATCTGCGGCGTGATACCTACGGCCACGCTCGTGGCGAACAACAACGCGTCGATGACGTTGCCCTTGGTGGCGGCGTTGATGGCAAAGACGACCGGCGCCATAACGAGCATAAGGCGTACGAGCAGCATGGAGACGCTCGACACGCCGCGGTCAAACGCGCTTTTCTCGCCGCGCCCATTGAGCATCTTGGCGATGCCGCCCAGGTAGGTGTCCGAGCCGGTGGCAACGACAAGCGCCATGGCGGTGCCGTTTTGCACGGAGGTGCCGGTAAAGACGATGTTCTTGCAGGTAGAGAGCGGCAGCGCAGAGCGATCGGCGCCCTCGACGACGGTGATGGCAGCGGTCTTCTCGACGGCCTCGCTCTCGCCGGTGAGTGCGGACTCGATGACAAACAGGTCGCGCGCGGTGATGATGCGGGCGTCGGCCGGCACCATGTCGCCGGCAGAGAGACGGATCACATCGCCGGGGACGAGCTCGTCGAAGGGGATCTCGGTGCGCTCGCCGTCGCGCAGGGCGGTGCAGGTGTTGGAGACCAGGTCCTTGAGGGCCTCGGCTGCATTGCCGCTGCGGGCTTCCTGGATAAACTTCATGCCGCCCGATACCAGCAGCATGATGCCGATGACGATGACCGTGGAGGGGTCGCGCTGCGGCTCGGGCACGGCGAGCACGTCGATGTAGAGCGAAACCAGCGCGAGCGCGGCGAGGATGCCGGCGAAGGGGTCGATGAACGCGTCGGCGATGCGGCGGGCTAGCGTCTTGGTCGGCGCCTCGATGGTGTTGGGGCCGACGGCGTCCAGGCGCTCGGTTGCCTGCTCGGCGGTGAGGCCTTTTGCCGTGGCATCGAGCAGCACGGGGGCGTTCTCGGCGCTATGGGTGGCGGCGAATATAGTGTTCTTGGCAAGGCCGGTGTGAGCGGCAGGGCGCGCCGTGCGGCGGCGCTTGGAGATAGCTTCGAGTACCGTGGCGGTTTTGAGCATCAGCATAGGGTCCTCCTTGTTGAAGGGAGTTAGCGTACGTGTCGTATTTGCTTCAAAAAACCTAGATGTCGCTCACGTCAAGCTCACGAACCACCACAAAGGGGACAGGCACCTTTGTGGTGGTTTTGACGATCGGTTCGTGGCGCTTATGCGAATACGGAATCCTTGCGGCGTGCCGAGGGCGACATGCAGGTTTTTCGACTATGACTGCCTTCCATGGCACACCTCCTTAAGGCCGGGCGCAGCGCGCTTTGGGTATCTCGTACCCTTTTTAATTCGCCCGTATTCTTGACGAGGGGGTTTATCGTGTCAACCCCATTGTTCGGAAAACCATTGCCCCTGACAAAGCCTTTACAGAATGCTGTGGCCTTAAAGCACACCCGCATCGACGCTTCGCCTGCGCTAAACTGGAAGGCACGTACGCGATTACGAGAGGAGCCCGCATGGAGGCTTACAAGCAAGAGTTCATCAAGTTTATGGTCGAGTCCGACGTCCTTAAGTTCGGCAGCTTTACGCTCAAGAGCGGCCGTCAGTCCCCGTTCTTTATGAACGCCGGCGCCTACGTGACGGGCTATCAGCTCAAGAAGCTGGGCGAGTATTACGCCCAGGCCATCCACGATAACTTTGGCGACGACTTTGACGTGCTGTTTGGGCCGGCCTACAAGGGCATTCCCCTGGCCGTCGTGACCGCCATTGCCTACCACGAGCTGTACGGCAAGGAGGTCAAGTACTGCTGCGACCGCAAGGAGGCCAAGGACCACGGTGCCGATAAGGGCAACCTGCTGGGTTATGAGCCCAAGGACGGCGACCGTGTGGTCATGGTCGAGGACGTTACCACCAGCGGCAAGTCCATCGACGAGACCTATCCCAAGGTCAAGGCTGCTGCCGATGTCGAGATCAAGGGCCTGATCGTGTCCCTCAACCGCATGGAGGTCGGCAAGGGCGGTGTGACAACCGCGCAGAAGGAGATCGAGGCCAAGTACGGTTTCCCCGTCGCGAGCATCGTCTCCATGGCCGAGGTCGTCGAGACCCTCTACAACCACGAGATCGACGGCAAGGTTGTCATCGATGACGAGCTCAAGGCCGCCATCGATGCCTACTACGAGCAGTACGGAGCACGGGAGTAGGTAGTTACGCGGGTTTACCAACCCGTGTAACGGCTCGACGCTGCGCGGGCCGCATTTGGACAATCTGACGTTCAACTTCAAGGGCGCGACCAGAAGGTCAGCGCCCTTTCGTTTCACGTCACCTTGTCTCAAATGCGGCCCGCTCGCTGTCCGTTCTCTACCTGCGGCGTCGTCTTGCTCCGAATGCGGCCCGTTCGCTGTCGTTGCCGAAACATCGGCGATGCCGGAGTAGCCATTGGGGACGTTCTTAAATGACTAGCCAGGAATGAACGTGGATAATCTCCCAGTTTTGGCCTGTGTGCGGGCTCAAAGTGGGAGATTATCCGCGCTCGCTTTAATTTGCCTGGGCTGCGATGCCTATCTAATCGGCTCGGCGTCTTCCCTGAGAATCGAAAGATACTCTTCATACCCGTACTGCCGGTATCTCTGTCTTGACTCGTCGAGAGGACGGAGGATACCCAATTCTTCAAATGATTTGACGAGCGAGCTCGCGGTACTCCTGCCGATATCGAGTTGGGCAGCGATGAATGCGGTGTCGACGATGGGGTGCTCTTCAAGAATGCCCAACAGCCTTTGCCCGTTTGCAGCAGTCCTTCCGAGATTTTCGGTAATGGTTGCTGTGGAACGGTTATGGAGGTCAACAAGGTTTTTTAAAGACCCTACCGAGTCCTTCGCACTCTCGAGAAGACTGTTGCAGAAAAACTCTATCCATTCCTCGTAAGTGCCTCTCTCCCTTACGGATGTGAGTTGCCGGTAGTACTCGCTTCGATTTTTCTTGAACTGGAACGATGGATAGAACAAGCAAGAATGAAGAACGCCATCATTGATGAGCATAAGTGTAATGAGAAGCCTGCCCAGGCGACCGTTTCCGTCTAGGAATGGATGGGCAGTTTCAAATTGGTAATGGACGAGCGCCGCCCGCACAATCGGATCCATTTCGACTTGAGGCTCATTGATAAAGCGTTCGAGGTCCTGGAGCGTGTTACTCAAATCTTCAATGTTTGGAGGGACAAACGATGCGGTTGCAATGGTGCAGCCTGAGGGGCCAATCCAGTTTTGTGAGGAGCGCAGCTCGCCTGGATTCTTCTCCGTTCCGCGCACTCCGTCCAGCAGGACTGCATGAACTTGCCTAAGAAGTCTCGTGCACAAGGGCATCTTTTTGAGCAGTTCTACGCCGCGGTCGACAGCACGGACGTAATTCACGACGTCTGCGACATCTTTATGATGGAGTTGTGTTTGCGATGGACTAAGTAGGTCGTCAAACGTGCACTGGGTTCCTTCAATTTGCGAAGAAAGGAGTGCTTCTTTGCGCACGTACATTGTCAGATACATGTCGGCGTTGGGAACAAAGTAGAGCATGCCTTCAAGCTCTCCAAGCTTTCGTGAGCATGCGGAAAGCGTGCGATAGGTTTCCTCGGTGAGGTTTAGCTGCCTCAATGATTGCAAGGGCGTTGGAAAAAACGAATAGTAAGCCAATTTCCCCGATAGATTATTGCGGAGCGTTCCCTGGCCGTTCTCCTCGATTTGCATCGCGCCCTCCATATCTTTAGTGCCGGAAACTCGTTATTAGGCTAATCATATCAATTCTAATAACGAGTTTAAGGATTAAATAGTTATTAGAATTGATGTAAACAATCTAATGATGAGAAGTCGTTATTACTTGACCATGGAGCTCGGCTTGGTACAGGGGGGGTTGTCCAAAATGAGCGTGGATAATCTCCCGTTTTTGGCTCGGTGACGGCCTCAAAGTGGGAGATTATCCACGCTCGTTAGTTAAGCGTCCGAAAATCCACACTCGCCAAACCTACCAAAAAGGGACGGGTTTATTTTGGCACGTTTCGGTCGGTATCAGGAAGTGTCAGGGACGGGGCGGCGGCAGGACTCGAGAGCGAAAAGAAGTATCGGGTTTGGTGCGCCCGCTTCTGCCCGTCCCGTGCGCAGACGATACTCGGCTTATCGACCCGCGATGCAAAGGAGATGCTCGTCCCGCGAGCACTACCGGGAAGGGCTCGCGATTCGAGTCCCCACCTTAGCATTTGAACCATTTGGCACTATAATCACCATAGGCATGCGCATAACGTTGCGCTTAATCAAGAGGAGAAAACGTATGGGTCTGTTTGACATGTTTAAGAAGAAGGCTGAGCCTGCCGCTGCTGCAGCTCCCGCTTCCATCTCTGCTTCTGCCGGCGCCGACGTGCTGTGCTCGCCCGTCAAGGGCAAGGTCATCAAGATGGCCGACGTGCCCGATCCCGTCTTTGGTGGCGAGGTTCTGGGCAAGGGCTGCGCCGTGTGGCCCGAGGACGACCTGGTCTACGCTCCCTGCGACGGCAAGGTGACCGTCACCATGGGTCACGCCGTGGGTCTGCAGTCCGATAGCGGCATCGAGGTTCTGGTGCACGTTGGCGTCGATACTGTCAACATGAACGGCGATGGCTTCGAGGGCTTCGTCAAGGCCGACGACGTTGTGAAGGCCGGCCAGCCCATACTCAAGATCGACCGTGCCAAGATCGCCGCTGCTGGTTATAAGGACTGCGTCGTGGTGGCCGTGTCCAACACCGCCGAGTTTGCCGACGTCGAGCTCACCGTTGAGGCAGAGTCCGCCGTCGCCGCCGGTGGCGCCATCGTTAAGGTCGTCCGCAAGTAAACTGCGGCATCCAAAGGATGTGCAAGGGTGGTCGGGTTTTCCGGCCACCTTTTTATTGCATCGCGGGGAAGCGTTTTATTGCACGTTGGGCGGGCTTGCAAACCGTTCGGACGCTAAAACGAACCGACCGCGCCTTCGCGTTGCCGAGGGTGTTCATAAGTGGATAGTATGGGCTTACTTATTACAACGTGTGCCGCGTCCGGGAAGCGCGGTGCCGCTCATTGGGAGGAACAACATGAAAAAGAAGCTGCTGCTTGCGCCCCTCATGGCCGTCTTGGTTGCATGCGTGGTCGTACTTTCCGGCTGTGGAGGTCCTTCGGTTGAGGAGCTCATCACCGAGGATCTTACGACACAGTTTGACGAGGTCAAGAACGGTGGCGACGACTTCCTCTCTGGTCTGGAGGAGGCTTCGGGCGACGAGTTCGAGCAGCTGGGTATCGATCCCAAGGAGTACGCCAAGACCTATCTCGAGGGCTTTGACTACAAGATCGGCGACGTGACGGTCGACGAGGACAAGGGTGTCGCGACCGCCGAGGTCTCTATCACCTGCAAGTCTATGAACAAGATCGTCGAGGACTTCTCCACCCAGTATCAGGAGAAGGTCGCTGCGCTTGATACGGTTCCTTCCGATGACGAGCTGTACAAGATGGCCGGTCAGGTCATGGTCGATGTGACCAAGGCCACCGAGCCCAGGAAGACCACGGTCATCTTCAAGTACACCTGCAACGACGACGGCGAGTGGTCTGCCGACGACTCCGTCAACTCCGAGACGATGGATGCAATGCTGAGCTAGGGGGTTACGCGGTTCTACGAACCGCGTAACCAGTTGACGCTGCGCGCCGCCCAGGACGACAATTTGTCATTCAAAAGGCGAGGCATGACCAGAAGGTCTATGCCTCGCCTTTTTCATGCCAACTTGTTCGTCCTGGACGTCGCTCGCTCATATGACCCAATCCGCTGTCAAGAGCCACAATGGCCCCGCCGACCGCTTGCAATCGGTCGGCGGGGCCTGCCGTTAACCCGTCCCGGTCCGCCCCGGCATGTCATCGACGCCTTCGGCTCAGTCTCATATCCGCGGATACCGTTCTGTCGGCCCGCACTCCATTCCTTCGGCGGGGTTCCCCAAGTCTGTCGAGGCGCATGCGGAGGGCTCCGCGCGCACAGCGAAATAGGGGGTATCCCCGAAGGCCGCCCGGCTCGCCGGGACGGGGGCTGTGTCTATTCCGCGCCCTCCCGGCACATCATGCCGAGGGCCCAGAGCCACCTCACGAGCTCGGCCGCGGTGGCCGCGTTGGCCTTCGCCGCGGGCATGCCGCGGGCGAGCATCTCCTCGCGCCGCCGCAGGAGCCGCTCGGACCCCTTCCTCCCGTGCATCCTTATCTCGAGGGGCACGCCCGTGTCCCTTGGCATGAGCTTCGGCTGGTGCCGTGCCGCGGCGTAGCACCATGAGCCCTCAACGGCCAGCTTCCTCACGAGCGCGTTGCCCGCACCGCTGATGCCTCCGAGCCGCACGGAGTCGCCACTCGACCTCTGACTCGGTGCGAGGCCGAAATAGGCCGTGACCTGCCTTCCGGAACGGAACCTCGTGAAGTCGCCGACCTCGGCCGAGAAGGCTGCGGCCAGCGCGAAGGCGCAGCCCTTGATCGACTGGAGGGCGGCCACCTCCGCGGCGATCGGGCCGGCATCCACGGCCGCCCTGTACTCGGAGAGCAGGTCCGCCCGGGCCTCCGCCGCGGCCTCGACCTCGTTCCTCAGGGCGGCGAGCGCCCGAACCCCGCCATCGTCCTCCGGCCTGACCTTGTCGAGCCACCTCAGGAAGTCGTAGGTCCAGTACTTCCTCGGGTTGCCGGCGGGCGTGGTGCCGCCGTAGACGAACCCCCGCCTTGCGAGGAAGGCGAGCAGCCGCTGCTTGGCGGTCGCCAGGCGCGCGGTCGCCCCGTCGTAGGCGCCGGCGAGGTCCCTGATGCCCTCGACCTCGGGGGAGGGGACCCATACGGGGGAGATGTCGTGGGCGAGTATCGCCTTGGCCATCCTGGCGGCGTCGTTCCTGTCGTTCTTGGAGGCCGAGTCGGCGGCCGACCTGGGGATCTTCGAGACCGCGGCGACGACGCACTCGACGCTGTTAGCGCTACTGTAAAAACAACCAATTTCGCCATCGCACTTCAGCCGATTCCGCCAACGCAATTTCCCCAATCGCGCCAACGCATTTTCACCATTTCCACCAACGCCGGGGCTTACGCTTCGACCGACAAGCGAACG
>DBEYWP010000017.1:0-13822 GCA_048183675.1 Collinsella sp.
GGCCCTCTACGGGGCAGGGGCAGACGGCCATCCGGAGGCGCCCGATCGGCGGCCCCTCGGGGCTTGCCCGTATCGTAGGCAATGCGCCGAATGCTCGCCATCGAAATTTATCGGTGGCCCACTTCAGACTGTAATGGGCGGGCACGGTGGACCGCGCTGTGGCGGAGGAAGTGCTCGCCCAAGAGGACGTGATTAAGACCGCAACCTTTGGCGCCCCGACGCTCGAAAGTGACCTGTATATCCTGCGACCGCTGGCCGATACCGAGCGAGATATCGCGCATCTGGTTGTAGACCATCTCCACGGCAACCGAACCCGTGCGGCGGAGGTGCTGGGCATAAGCCGTACAACGCTGTGGCGCTTGCTGAAGGACGATGACCGTTGAGCGAGGCGCCCGTGACCGCACGCGACGCGTGTGCTACAGTCCAAAGCGTTATTGTTTCGATTTGGTTACGGCGTGCGAGGGCATATGGCTGAGACTTCAAAACCGAGCCGCAGAAGGCGGAGTGCCGCGCCGGTCAACCGACGCACAACATCGGTGACGTGGGGCAAACACGCCTCGGGGTTTGATGGCTCGTTCAAGCGCACTAAATACGGCTATCCTTCGGCAAGCGCCCGCTTGGCAATGCAGGCCGAGTCCTCGCTGTGGGGCCGCAAACGCGTGGTGGGCTCAAAGCTCAAGCACGACGGAACGCTCGGTTATATTAGCCGCGGGGCGGCTCGCCGCAGCGGGCTCAATCCGGCCGGCTGGCATCGCTACGTGCCGATCGTGGCCGTCGTTGCAGTGATCGTCATCGCACTCGCTGCGCTTGGCTACGCCGGCGGTGGCGCCAACTTGGACGCAATGTTTAAATCGCCCGAGCTCGCGCATGTAGGTACAGAAATTGTCGAGGGCGCTCAGGCCCAGACGGGCGTCGCGCCCCAGCGCGGTATCGTTGCGGCGGCCTCCACCATCGCCGATGCGCAAAAGGACGAGGACGAACAAGGCAGCGAAGCCGAGACGGCCCAGACAAGCGAAGCGACGACAACTCAAATATCAACATAGCTTGCCGGCAGAAGGGGACGTTCCTTTTCTGCCGGCAGTTTGGGACACTCCTGCGCTACTTGACGTACACCACGTTGTCGCGGCGGGGTTTGGGCTCGGGTGGCGTGTCCTCGGCGTAGCCAAGAATGCAGTTACCGACACCGCGCAGACTGCCGTCGGCGGGCAGGCCCCAGCTGGCCAGCAGCTCCAGGCCCTCGGGCGAGTCAAAGACCTCATGCGCGCGATGAATCCAGCACGAATCGACACCCAGTGCATAGGCGGCGTTGAGCAAGTTGCCCATGGCGAGCGAGCCGTCTTCCAGATGTGTGGGCACGCTGCGGTCAACCAGCACCACCACAACGGTCTTGGCGCCATAGAAGGGGTCGCTGTTGCTGTCCATGACCTGGGCGTTGAGCTGTGAGAGACGCTCGACGGTCGCGGGGTCGGTGACGGCGACAAACGTCACCGGCTGGCGGCCCATGCCGCTCGGTGCATATTGGCCGGCTTCGATAATACGTGCAAGCTTTTCGGCCTCGACGGGACGATCGCTGTATTTGCGGCAGCTGCGGCGGTGAATGAGTGCTTCGATAGTCTCCATGGTGTCTCCTTGCGGTGGCGTTGCAGATGCCCCGTTCATACCCGTCGGGCTTAAACGATAGACGGTCAATTGCCCGGCCAAAAGGATAGATTCCAATTGGGAAAGTAGGTTTGCATAAAAGTACCTTCAGAATGTGACAAACAAATGGGATGGTTAAACGTTTTATCCCGTCTACCCTGCGGTTTTTTACCACTTGCCTAAATGACGAACGCATAACCTCTGATAAAGGTTTTACTAAAGGAGTACCAACGTTTATTAATGCGCCGTGGTGGCGCCGGGCCAGGAGGTAACATCATGTTCCAGGCTGGAGATGTCGTCGAGACCGACTTCGAAGGATTTCTGAAGCTGCTGCGTTCCAAGACGCGCGCTTTCGTGTCGATCAACGATCACGAGTACTACATCACGCACACCGATGGCTATTGGCGTGTTCAGGATTGCGAGGCCCTCAACGACAAGGGCCACTTTACTGACTGCTCCGAGCTGGTCAACACGGTCTGCGAGGTCGTCGAGCTGCCGTGGATTGCCGGCAAGAGCCTGCATGACAGCTTCTCGGGCGCTACGGTCTACGAGGCCGTCGCCGCTTAACAGGCAATAAAACCCGATTTTCACGTGACCGCTGGCGCCGCCCCCGCGCCGGCGGTCTTTTTCTGTCGATGGGCCATAAAAGTGCACGCATTTGCGGAGAGCCTGTTGACGATAGTCAAAACTCGGACTAATCTAGAGACACAAAATTGGTCAAAAATCGGACAATCGAATGGTGGGATAGATGAATAGTGCGGTTACACTGGTCGACTTCGACCGGTTGCTCAATGGACTCGACCATATCTATTCGGAGTTCTCGCGCGCCTGCGGCCTTTCGGACTGCGCTTACTGGATGCTCGTCGATACCAGCACGGCGGGCGGCAGTATTGCCGTAAGCCGTCTGACAAGCGAATGGTTCTACAGTAAGCAGACCATCAACTCTGCAATTAAAACCTTGACGGCGCGGGGGTTCGCAACGTTGGAGTTTGCCGAAGGCAGCCGTAAGAACAAGGTTGTGAGCCTGACCGAAGAGGGCAGGCGATTTGCCGAGCGTTATGCGCTGCCGGCACTCAAGGCCGAACAGCGAGCCTTTGGCGCGCTTGAGCCGTGTGAGCAGCGCGAAATCATGCGCCTAATCGGAAAATTTTCCCATGCGCTCGGCGATGAGTGCGATGCCTTTAAGCAGCATATCGCTGCCGAGAGCCAAGCCGAGAATCAAGGTGAGGGGGAGTCGTGCGACTGTTAATGAGGTTTATGAAGCCCTATCGAGGGCTTGTCGCAGTGACGCTGCTGGTGCTGCTGGTGGATAACGTCGGTACGCTGTTGGTTCCCACGATGCTGGCGAACATGGTCAACACCGGTATTACCACGGGCGATGTCGACTACATTTTACGCAACGGCCTATACATGTTTATCGCGACCAGCATGGCTAGCGGCGGCACGGTGCTGGGCTGCTATCTTTCGGCGCGCCTGGCCGCCAACGTGGCTTGCGATATCCGCAATGCCGTGTACGACAAATCGCTCGAGCTCGCGGCCAGCGATTTTGAGCGCTTTGGCACCGGATCGATGATCACCCGCTCGCTCAACGACATCAACGTGATTCAGCAGGCGATTCTGCAGACGATTCAGCTGGTGCTGCCCGTGCCGTTTTTGGCTGTGGCGGGCATCATCTTTGCCTGGTTTATCGATCCTGCCATGGGCACGCTTCTGGGCGTAGTCGTTGCGATTGTGCTGGTGGCGGCGGTCCTTACGGTTGCCAACGCGGCGCCGATTTTTATGCGCCTACAGGGCTTTATCGACCGCATGAACGTGGTGCTGCGCGAAAACATCGTGGGCGTGCGCGTCATCCGTGCGTTTAACAAGGAGCGCCACGAGGAACGGCGTCTGGACGAGGTGTTTAGCGAATACGCCGCCAACGCCATCAAAGTCAACCACCTGTTTGTGGGCCTCGACAGCTCAAGCTTCTTTTTGATGAACATCGCCGAGGTGGCGGTGCTGTGGGTGGGCGGCAACCGCGTAGGCGCCCACGCCATGCAGATTGCGAGTATCTCGGCGGTGCTGGAGTATGCAATTCTGATCCTGTTCTTTGTGATGATGGCCCAGATGGTGGTGCTGACGCTTCCGCGTGCTGCCGCGTGCCTGAACCGTGCGCAGCAGGTGCTGGAGATTGAGCCGAGCATCGTCGATGGCGGGCGTACGCTTGATGCGGGCGCGTCCGACTCAAAGGACGGGGCCGATGCGGTGGCCGTGTTCGACCACATGTCGTTTCGCTTTGACGATGCCGACGAGGACACCCTGTGCGACCTGAGCTTTGCCTGCCGTCGCGGTCAGACGACTGCGATCGTTGGCTTGACAGGCTCGGGCAAATCGACGGTGGCAAAGCTTCTGCTGCGCTTCCACGATGCCACCAAGGGCTCCATTCGCCTGAATGGTGTGGACCTGCGCGAGCTTACGCAAGACGAAATCCGCGGGCGCATTGCCTATGTGCCGCAGAAGGCGTGGCTGTTCTCGGGCACGGTGGCGAGCAACCTTCGCTTTGGTAACGAAGGCGCGACCGAGGGCGACATGCTTCACGCGCTTGAGGTTGCCCAGAGCACCTTTGTACTCGACCAACCGCAGGGGCTCGATACCCCGGTGGCGCAGGGCGGTACGAACTTTTCGGGCGGCCAGCGCCAGCGTTTGGCAATCGCCCGTGCGCTCATGAAGCATGCCGATCTATATATCTTCGATGACAGTTTTTCGGCCCTGGACTTTAAGACCGATGCGGCCCTGCGCCATGCATTGCAAGACGAGACGCGTGACGCTGCGGTGCTCATTATCGCGCAGCGCATCTCGACGATCTTGCACGCCGACCAGATCGTCGTGCTCAAGGATGGCGAGGTTGTGGGTCTGGGCACGCATGGCGAGCTTATGGAAACCTGCGAGGTGTACCGCGCCATCGCGGAATCGCAGATGAAGGGAGGTGAGTAGCATGACCGAGGAGCTCAAGAAGCAGGGCGGCGTTGATGACGCCGCTGCCGCGGGACTGGTCGAGGAAACGGCTGCCGCGTCGACCGAGCTGGATGACGCCGCCAAGGCTGCAGCCGAGCGCGAGGCTCGCCGCCAAGCGCTCTACGAGGAAAACGAACGTGCCGAGGACGAGCGCGCCCGCGCCGAGGCAGAGCGTATGCGCGACGTGGACGACGAAGACGAGGACGAGACGCCTCGGGATACCTGGGCGACGGTGCGCCGCCTGTGGAGTGAGGCTGCCGGCGACCATTGGCGCTTCTATATCGTGTTCGCGAGCATTGTGTTCTATGTCATCTTTAACACTGCCGCGCCGGCATATAGCGCCCGCGTGATCGATGAGCTGTGGGGCCACATTCAGGTAGCGTTTGTCAACAACGCCACCTTCAGCATCACCTGGGAGAACTGCGGCAGGACTATCTTCATCTACTTTTTGATTTGGACGGCCGCCGCTTCGTTCTACGCGCTCCAGAGCTTTTTGATGTCGAGCGTGGCCGAACGCCTCAATCTGTGCCTGCGCAACCGCATCGCGCAAAAGCTCAACCGTCTGCCGCTCGCCTATTTTGACGCGCATCGTCCCGGCGAGGTCGTCAGCCGCGCGACCAACGACCTGGACAAGATGTCCGAGAGCATGCAGCGCGGATTGCTGCAGCTGCTCGTGTCGATCGGCACGGTTGTTGGTGCTGTGAGCGTGATGTTCGTGTTCAGCGTGCAGCTTACGCTCGTCTTTCTGTTCTTTACGGCACTGTCGCTGCTGGTGACGAAGGTCGTCTCGCGCCGCACACACGATGTGACGGGCGAGCGCCAGGAGTGGGTGTCCAAGATTACGAGTGCGGTCGAGGAAGGCTATTCGGGCCGTCTGGTGATCCGCGCGTTTAACCGCGAACGTCAGAGCTCCGCTGAGGTGCACGAGGCTTCGAAGGAACTGGCTCGTGTGAGCACCAAGGCCGACTTTATGATCAATGCTGTCGGCCCCGCAGTGCGCTTTATCGGCCGTTTGGCGCAGATCGTTATTGCGCTTGTGGGCTGCAGCATGCTGGTTGCCGGTCACATGACCGTCGGCGTGTTCCAGGCGTTCTTCCAGTTTATCTACGAGGCGTCCGAGCCCATGACGCAGTTGTCGTTTACCTTCAACTCGCTGCAGAGCGCGCTGGCGAGTGCAGAGCGCGTGTTCGACCTGCTCGATGAGCCCGAGATGGAGGCCGATCCGCTGCCGGACAAGGCCGCCAAGCTGCCGGGTCGCGTGGAGGGCCGCGTCTCCTTTGAGCATGTGCGCTTTGGTTATTCGCCCGACAAGCCGCTTATGCGCGACGTGTCGTTTACCGCTGAGCCGGGCCAGAAGATTGCCGTGGTGGGAACCACGGGCGCAGGCAAGACGACGCTCATCAACCTGCTCATGCGCTTCTACGAGATTGACGGCGGGCGTATTACGCTCGACGGCGTGGATACGAGCCGCATGGACCGCGGCGAGCTACGGCAGCAGTTTGGCATGGTGCTGCAGGACGCCTGGCTGTTCGACGGCACGATTGCCGAGAATATCGCCTACGGCTGCCCCGAGGCGACGCGCGACGAGATCGTGGCGGCTGCGCGCGCCGCGCAGGTCGACTTCTTTGTGCGCACCATGCCGCAGGGCTACGACACGCGCGTGGCCAACGATGCCGAGAGCATCAGCCAGGGCCAGCGTCAGCTGCTGACCATCGCTCGCGTGCTGCTCAACAACCCGGCGATTCTCATTCTGGACGAGGCGACCTCAAGCGTGGACACGCGTACCGAGCTTGCCATCGGTCGTGCCATGGATGCGCTTATGCGCGGGCGCACGAGCTTTGTGATCGCACACCGCCTGTCGACGATTGTGGATGCCGACCTGATCTTGGTCATGGATCACGGCAACATTATCGAGCAGGGCACGCATAAGGAGCTGCTGGCTGCCGAGGGTGCCTACGCCGACCTCTATCTGAGCCAGTTCGCATAATGTGACAAAGGGACAGTCTCTTTACCACATCACAAATAAGGCGCGCCGGGGGTGAATCCTCTGGCGCGCCTTTGCGTTGGCGTCAATGTTGTCGGTGGTCGTCCGCCTCTAGCGTTCGTCCACGAGCTTGGCGACGAGGGCTTTGAGCTCGGCCACCTCTCGCTCGAGTTCCTTGACGCGGCGGGCGTTCTCGGTGATGCCCTGGCGGTTGAGCGCGGACTGCTCGGCGGCGTCGTCGGGCATGTACTCGCGATGCTGCTTGGCGTCGAAACTCTCCTCGAACACGCGGCAGCCGTTGCGCTTGATGATGCGTCCCGGCACGCCAACAACGGTGCAGTTGTCGGGCACGTCCTTAACGACGACCGAGTTGCCGCCGATTTTGACGTTGTTGCCGATGCGAATGTTGCCGAGCACCTTGGCGCCCGTGCCCACGGTGACGTTATTGCCGAGCGTTGGGTGGCGCTTGCCGGTCTCGTTGCCGGTGCCGCCGAGCGTGACGCCCTGGTAGAGCACGCAGTTGTCGCCCACGATGGTGGTTTCGCCGATGACGACGCCCATGGCGTGGTCGATAAAGAAGTGCTTGCCGATCTGTGCGGCGGGATGAATCTCGACGCCGGTGATGTGGCGGGTGATTTGCGAGAGCACGCGGGCGAGCGAGCGATGGCCATGCTCCCAGAGCCAGTGCTCGGGCACGTGGTTCCACTTGGCGTGCAGGCCAGGATAGGAAAGGAAGATGACCAGACCGTTTTGCGCGGCGGGGTCCTGCGCTTGGACGGTTTTGATGTCCTCGCGAATGGTATTGATAAAGCTCACCGGCCGCCCTCCCTTAGCGCCATGGCAATGCGATTCAATAAAGTATAGCGATTTGCTAGGGATTAGGAAGGACAATCTTGGCGCCATTGCGCTACAGGTGTCAGTTATGCAAACTTGCTGGTAATGGAGTCATGCTTTTGTGGGGTTGCGCACGAGGGGGCACCGCAACCGTATACTGATCAACTTGGACGTATCCGCGCCCACAACTGAGAGGTTTTACTTCATGGGTTTCATCAATTTTATCGCCGAGCTGCTCAAAGACCCGCGCACCGCGATTGCCAGCTGGATCGCCGCCGGCCCGCTTATGGCCTACGGCTGCGTGTTCCTGATCATTTTTATCGAGACGGGCGTGGTGTTCTTCCCGTTCCTTCCCGGCGATTCGCTGCTGTTCGCCTCGGGCTTCTTTGCCCACAACGGTGGCTTTAACATCGTGGCCCTGCTGGCCGTCGCATGGGCTGCTGCCATCCTGGGTGACCAGTGCAACTTTATGATCGGTCACTTCTTTGGCAAAAAGATCATCGCTTCGGGCAAGGTCAAGGCCATGACGCCCGAGCGCATCAAAAAGTCCGAGGACTTCTTGGACAAGTGGGGCCACCTGGCCATCTTCCTGGGCCGCTTCTTCCCGTTTATCCGCACCTTTGTGCCCTTTATCGCCGGCATGGGCGGCATGCACTGGCGCAATTTTGTCATCTTTAACGTGCTGGGTGGCATTACCTGGTCAACGCTCTTTACACTGCTGGGCTACTTCTTTGGTGGCATTCCCTTTGTGCAGGAGCACTTTGAGCTGCTGATCGTCGGCATCGTTGCCGTATCGATCATCCCGACCGTGGTCGGTCTGGTTAAGGCTAAGCTGGGCAAAAAGAACGCGTAGCTCGAGCCAGCGCGCAAACCGTGCAGTTGAGGCCCGTCACCGCTTACGGTGGCGGGCCTCTTTAGTTTCGGTCAAATGAAAATACTTTACTTAGTTAAAGAAAAGCGTTTTATCAGACGCGTACGGGGAGTACAATCTCGTGCATGCGAATCGACGTGCCATCGGCTTTGATGCTGTTCGCGTGTCCCGTCCGGCTCTACGCTCCGGGCGTGCGACGTTGCGACGCGGCCGGCCTCGGTCCTTGCGTGCGGGTTCGCGAGTTTGCAACTGTGTATGTAAGGAGCGACATATGACTGTCGAGAAGAAGGATGTCGATTGGGGTAGCCTCGGCTTTGGCTACATGAAGACCGATTACAGCTACGAGGCTCATTGGAAGGATGGCGAGTGGGACGAGGGCGGCCTGACCACCGACCACACCCTGCATGTCTCCGAGTGCGGCGGCATCTTCCATTACTGTCAGGAGGTCTTTGAGGGCCTGAAGGCCTACACCGCCGAGGACGGCAGCATCGTCTGCTTCCGTCCCGACATGAACGCCGAGCGTATGTACAACTCTGCCCAGCGCCTCGAGATGCCCCCGTTCCCCAAGGACAAGTTCGTTGAGGCCGTCAAACAGGTCGTCTCTGCCAACGCCGCCTGGGTTCCGCCCTTCGGCTCCGGCGCGACCCTGTACGTGCGTCCGTTTATGATCGGCTCCGGTGACGTGATCGGCGTGGCTCCCGCTCCTGAGTACACGTTCCGCATTCTCGTGACCCCGGTCGGTCCGTACTTTAAGGGTGGCCTCAAGCCCGTCAAGCTGCGCGTTTCCGAGTATGACCGTGCCGCACCGCACGGCACCGGCAACATCAAGGCCGGCCTGAACTACGCCATGTCCCTCAAGCCCACGATGGAGGCTCATCGCGAGGGCTATGCCGAGAACCTGTATCTCGACTCCGAGTCCCGCACCTATGTCGAGGAGACCGGCGGCGCCAACGTTCTGTTCGTGAAGGAGGACGGCACGCTCGTCGTTCCGCAGTCGCACACCGACTCCATTCTGCCCTCCATCACCCGTCGTTCGCTCGTTCAGGTCGCTCAGGACCTGGGTATGACCGTCGATCAGCGCCCCGTCGAGTGGGCCGAGGTCAAGGCCGGCACCTTTGTGGAGTGCGGCCTGTGCGGCACCGCTGCCGTCATCTCCCCGGTTGGCGAGATCGACAACAAGGTTTACGGCGCCGACGAGACCGTGACCTTCCCGGCTGGCTACACCGAGATCGGTCCCGTGATGAAGAAGCTTCGCGAGACCCTGACTGGTATCCAGTCCGGTGCTGTCGAGGACAAGCACAACTGGGTTTACACCGTCGCGTAATTTGTCTTACGGATATGTCCGGCCCGAGGGCGACCTTCCTTTCCGGCGCGTCCTCGGACATGAAAGAGCCTCCGCTGCGCACTTCGTGCGGCGGAGGCTCTTTCGTCCTGCGGAGTGCGCCGGAAAGGAAGGTCGCCCTCGGGCCTGCGTCACCCTGGCGCTGTCGTACGGGCAATATAGATTTGAATTAAAGATGGTGCGCGGCCTTTTAGGCCGCGCTTGTGTTTTGCTTCGCGCCATGTGGGGGCGGTGGCGACGTGCATTTTTGCGAGTATTCTGCAATCGAAGGCCCCTGCATACCGACCTCGGGCAAAAAATCGGGATTTCTCGATGTTTTCTACGGATGATGGGCGGGGTTACGGGCTGACAGCGTTTGATTTGCAGGGATATTCGCGGTCTTTGGCATGTATCGTGGCGCCCGAAGCTCTTGGTTATGTTGAATACTCCTAAAAATGCACGGCGCTTAGAGGGGGACCTTCGCGAAAAAGGAAACCGCCCCGTCGAAGTATGCATTCGACGGGGCGGTTTATGCATTTGGCCGATTAAGAATGCGCTGCCAAACTACTAGAACTTGACGGTCGGTGCCTGGCGGGCTGCTTCGGCGGCCTCGAAGCCCTGGCGCTCCTTAAACTGGAAGATGCCGGCAAAGATGACAGCCGGGAACGTCTGAATGGCGTTGTTGTAGCTGAGCACGCAATCGTTGTAGCTCTGGCGTGCATAGCTAATCTTGTTCTCGGTATCCTCGAGCGATGCCTGCAGCTGCGTAAAGTTGGTGTTTGCCTTAAGATCGGGATAGGCCTCGGCTACGGCGAAGAGCTGGCGCAGCGCACCGGTCAGCACGTTGTCGGCTTCCATCTTTGCCTCGGGCGTGGTGGCCTTGACGGCGGTGCTACGCGCGCTGATCACGGCGGAGAGCGTCTCCTGCTCGTGCTTGGCGTAGCCCTTGACGGTCTCGACCAGGTTGGGGATCAGGTCGTTGCGGCGCTGTAGCTGCGTATCGATGTTCTGCCAGGCGTTATCGATGCGGTTGCGCTTGGTGACCATGTTGTTGTAGATGCCGGCGATGGCGCAGACAATCACAATGACAACAACGATGCCGATGATGACGGTAATCATGATGTCTCCGTTTCGAATGGCCGCGGCGGCATGCGCCAGCTGCCGTTGGTATAACGCTACTAGTATACCCGCAACGTTTTACCGTGCCGAACTTTCCGGTAAGCGTTGTGTTTTCGGCGGGGTTGGCACCGGGGCAAAGCGCGCGAGGTACAGGTGTAAGATATGCGACAGATTGACGAGTGTTGTCTTTGCCCTGAGGATGGCGATACCAGTGGACCTTCGCATCAAGAAAACCTACCGCGCCCTGTTCGATGCCTTTACCGAGCTTCTCGAGGAGCATCGTTTTGAGGACCTGACGGTTGCCATGCTGTGCGACCGCGCCATGATTCGCCGCACGACGTTCTACAAGCACTTTCGCGACAAGAACGATTACTTTGCCTTTTATATCGACGAGCTCATGTCGGGCTTGCCGCAAAAACAGCCCGATGAGGCCGGCGCAGTGTCTGCCGAGGACGTGCGCGCGCTTCGGCACGCGATTTTGGACGATGCCATGGATTTGATTCTGACGCACGAGCGGCTCATGGATAACATTTTGGCAAGCAGCATGTCGGGCATGTTGACCAACGTTATTTGTGACCGCATTGCCCGCTCCATCCGCGAGCGCGTGATGAACGTGCTTGCCGAGGATGCCCTGGCCCCCGTGTCACTTGAGACGACGTCTGAGTTTGTCGCCGGCGGTATTATTCGACTTTTCACGATATGGTGGGAATCGGGCCACGATCTTGAGCGTCGACCTGAGATGGCCGACGTGGTCGATGCGCTGTTCGAGCGAACCATGACGCCGGTGCATCACTAAAAGTGGCGGAGAGAGGGGGATTCGAACCCCCGGAACGCTCTCGCGCTCAACGGTTTTCAAGACCGCCGCATTCAACCGCTCTGCCATCTCTCCGTGAGTCGTAATGATAGCATCGTTTTGAATTTGCAACAGGGAAGGCGAACGATGACGATCACCGAAATCGACGAGAAGTTCATGCGCGAGGCGCTGGCGGAGGCGCGAGCCGCCGCGGCGGTGGGCGAGGTGCCCATCGGAGCCGTAGTGGTGCGCGACGGCGAGATCGTCGCGAGGGCGCACAATCGGCGCGAGCTCGATCAGGATCCTTCGGCTCATGCAGAGTTCGCGGCCCTGTGCGCTGCCGCTCGGTCGCTTGGACGCTGGCGCCTTTCCGATTGCACGGTCTACGTGACGCTCGAGCCATGCTGCATGTGTGCGGGGCTTATGGTTAACGCGCGCGTGGGGCGCTGCGTGTATGGCGCGGCTGATGCCAAGGCGGGCGCGCTGGGATCCCTGTATGACCTCAATGCCGACTCGCGCCTGAATCATCGGTTTAACGTGACGGCTGGGGTCCTGGCGGATGAATGCCGCGAGCTGCTGAGTAGCTATTTTGGCGGTCTGCGCGGAGCGGGCGGCGCTGATTGCGGTTGTGGGGCCGATCTTGAAGCACACGCCGCTCACGCCGCAGCGCTTGCAGGTGCCGGTGAGGATGCTGCCACGGCGGTTGACTGTGGTCCTGCGTGCCGCCGGCCCCGCCGTGTGCTGCTGGCGATCGATTCCTTTAAGGGCAGCGTGTCGAGTGCGCAGGCGGAGGCGGCGGTTGCCGAGGGCATGCGCCGTGTGTGGCCCGATGCCGAGCTGAACGCTTTGCCGCTGGCAGATGGCGGTGAGGGGACGCTCGATGTCGTTGCCGCGTGCGGCGGTGAGATTGTGACCTGCGAGGTTGCGGGACCCTTTGGCGATGGTGTGCCTGCCCGGATGTTAGTGGACGGCGAGCACGAGTCGGTTGTTATTGAGATGGCCGAAGCAGCAGGCATCGGGTACTCACCTTGCACGGAATCGGCGGCGCTGGCTGCTACAACCTATGGCGTGGGCGAGCTGATGCTCCGTGCAGCTCGTGTCGGGGTAAAGACTATCTATATTGGCTTGGGCGGCAGTGCCACCAACGACGGTGGCGCCGGCATGCTGCAGGCGCTGGGCGCGCGTGTGGTCGATGATCAGGGATGCGATGTCGCCCCCGGTCTTGCCGGCCTTGAGCAGGTGGCGAGCGTTGATTTGGCGCCAGCGCTGCAGGCTTTGGATGATGCTCGTATCGTTGTGCTTTCCGATGTCGAGAATCCGCTCGTGGGGCGTCGAGGCGCACTGGCGGTGTTTGGCGGGCAGAAGGGCCTGCCGGCGGATGATGTCGAGGCGCTGCGCAGATACGACGGCTGGATGGTCGGCTACGGTCGCCTGCTCGATGCGGCAATTTTCGAGGCGCGAGCCCAGGGGTTGTTGCGCACACCCGAGGGCGCACGGACATTTGGCTCGGTGCTCGGCGTGCCCGGCGCGGGCGCTGCCGGTGGCTTGGGCGCGGCGTTACTGGCGCTCGGTGCGGAGCTACGCTCGGGCGTGGAGACGGTGTTCGATCTGATTGGGTTTGACGAACGCATGCGTGATGTCGACCTGGTCATAACAGGCGAGGGCAATATGGACGAGCAGTCCGCCGCCGGTAAGGCGCCGGTGGGTGTGGCTCGCCGCGCCAGGCGATATGGCAAGCCGGTGGTCGCCGTCGTGGGCGGCCGTGCTGACAACCTGAACGCGGTATATGAGCAAGGTATCGACTTGGTACTGCCGATCTGCCGCAAGCCCATGGACCTGGAACGGGCACTCGATTCGCAAGAAGCCACAACCAACCTCATCTGCGCCGGCGAGGCAGCCGCCCAATCCTACGACCTCGCTCGCCTCTAAGGCCTGTCTCCCTATAAGTTGCGGTGGAATACGGAGTGTTTTTGCCTTTAAGGGGCCAATTCAGTCCGTATTCCACCGCAACTTCGAGAATGGTCATTCGAGGTTGGCTGCCTTGGGTCTTGGGTCGGACCGTTTGCCACGAAATGCGGCCATCTACTACGTTAAACCGGCCACCTTCGACCATCCCGGAATTTGCAAAAACAAAACCGACGCTCCTATAAGTTGTCAAGAGGCAGTTTGCGGGAGCGCTCTCTCCAATTCGCACAGGAGCTCGTAATACCTCCTCTCCAGTTTCGTCGACCGCCGTTTCCCCCGTTCCAAGTGCCCGAGTGTGGCTGC
>DBEYWP010000018.1:0-11775 GCA_048183675.1 Collinsella sp.
GTTGCCGACAACCCGGTTCCCGGCAGGAAGGCGGCGTGACATGAGCTAGAATGACGGCATTCTAGGTGATTCTCGGTTCCTTGGGCAGCCTGCGACTACCCTCGAGAACCGAGCTCTACACCAACATTCGCGACACTACCCAAAAATGCAAAAGACGAGCACTTCTTGCCGCCCAATTGGCAAGAAGCGCTCGTCTTTTCTTAACGCGTTGTATGGCGGAGAGAGCGCAAGTTACGCGAGCGCCCTTCTTGCCAGCTCGGCCGCGCCAAGGATTCCTTGGTCGCCGCCGCAGCCCGGGGCGCAGATGTAGCTCTCTATGTCCTTAAGCTCGGCGGTCTGGATGTAGCCACCCAGATATTCGAGGGTCTTCTTGCGGACGATGCCGTAGAGCTGCTCCTGGTGCATCACGCCGCCGCCGAGGACGATACGGCGAGGCGAGTACATGAGCACGAGGTTCGCGCACATCTGCCCCAGATAATCCCCCTCCAGCGCCCACACCTCAGCGTTGTCCGCGAGCTCGGCCGCGGGCTTTCCCCAGCGCGCGGCGATGGCGGGGCCGGAGGCGAGGCCCTCGAGACAGCTCGCGTGGCTCGGGCAGACGCAGCGTCCCTCCTCGGTGGGACGGGTCCTTACCAGCATGTGGCCGGCCTCGGGGTGCAGCATGCCGTGAAGGAGCCTGCCCGCGCACATGACGCCCGCGCCCACGCCGGTGCCGATGGTCACGTAGACGGCGTCCTCGAGCCCCTTGCAGCAGCCGAAGACCACTTCGCCGAGGCAGGCAACGTTCACGTCCGTGTCGTAGGTCACCGGAATCCCGAGGGCGTCGGCGAACGCGGCGCGAAGACCATAGCCTCGCCACGCGAGCTTGGGCGTCTGGAGGATGGAACCGTAGCGCTCATCGTTGGGGTCGACGCAGGTCGGGCCGAAGGCGCCGATGCCCAACGCGTTCACATCGCGGGCGGTGAACCACTCGACCATTTGTGGGACGGTCTCGGCGGGCGTAAGCGTCGGGGTCTCCATACGGTCGAGAACCTCGCCGTCGCCGGACACCACGGCACAGACCATCTTGGTCCCGCCGGCCTCGAGGGCGCCGAGCCTCATTTGCTTTTCGCTCATGTGATCCTCCTTACAAAGGGACGCCCGCAGTCATGGTCAACCGCGGGCGCTCATAACGTTGGCTTGTTTCGAGGCGACCCTACCTGGGCACGCGGTCCTGCCTTGCGGCAAACGGGGCGAGCACGGCGTGCGGCTCGCTTTGGTACCAGTAGGCGACGGTGGAGATGTCGTCCTCGCGCTCGTAGAGCTTGATGTCGTCGTTGCCGAGGTCCTGGAACGTCACGCGCAGATCCTCCTTGAACGAGATCGGGTCGGGAAGGTGCCACCTGTAGAGGCCGTGCCTGGGCAGCGCGTCGTCGTTGGTCGCGAGCATCGGGTTCGGGTTCGGCTTGCCCGCGCTGAAGCGGTCGCGCGTGGCGTCGCGCGTCGAGCGGTACGGGTAGCCGGCGAACAGCGTGTTGAAGCACTGCGCCTCGGGCAGCGCGTGGGGCGGCCTGTCGAGGAAGGCCCAGGCACCGCCGAAGTAGTCCTCGGCTCCCGTCGAGGTGACCGTGGGGAACTCCTCGTCGCCGTCGAGGAAGAACTTCATCTCGCCCTCGCCCCACCAATAGCGCTCCAGGGCGCACAGGGCCATGTAGGTGCCGACGTAGTAGCCCTTGCCGCGCACGCCGTCGAGCACGGTGTAGTCGACGCCCCTGCGGGTGCTGCGCTCGCGGTTAAAACGGGCGTGGAAGTACATGGCGTCGTCCGGCACGTCGGTGAGCGCGTAGTTGAACGTGTAGAAGATGTACTTAATGAACCCGGGGTGCTCGCTCGTAAGCGTGACCTTGGCGTGCTTCCTGAAGGGCATCTCGAAGTAGCAGTTCATGCCGCCCGTCGGGTTCACGCAGATGGGCATCGAGTTGACGATGGCGCGCTCACCGAAGCCGTTGCAGAAGAAGTCGCCGACAGGGCACTCGACCGAGGGGGTCTCCTCGTCGTCCCAGTAGAAGCGCAGCACGAGGTCGCGCATGACGAAGCTGCCGGCGGCGGTCTTGTCGGGGACGGTCATCCAGATGTGGCGGATGATGCCGGGGCCCTCGATGTCCGCGAGCGTGATGGTCTCGCCGGACTCAAGGGGCACGCAGCACGAGCCCTTGCGGCCGACGCCGAGGTGGCTGGCCGACATGGCGGCACGGCCCTTCTCGCCCGTGATGTTCTCGGGGGTGATGGCGCGGCTTTCCTCACCGCCGTGCATCCACACATCCTTAAGGAACTCTCTCATCGTCGACCTCCTCTATTCGTCGTCTTCGCACTCGGCGGAACTGGCACCGTTCACGTAGACGATCTGCTGGCGCGCCTCGTCGACGAGGGCGTCGAAGTCGAGTTTCTCGTCGGGGCGCGCGAGCGCGACCGTCATGGCGAGCGGGAGGTTGACACCCGCGATCACGTGGATCCGGTCGGAGGCGAAGCGGGAGAAGCGCTGGTTCACGCTGCCGCCGAGCGCGTCGGTAAGGACGACGACCTCGTCAGTGCCCGAAAGCGCAGCCTCGACCGCCGCGTCGAGCCCCTCGCCGTTGTCGTTCACGTAGGCGCACACGGCGTTGACGGCGTCGCTCTTACCCGTAAGGAACTCGAGGGTGTCCTTGAAGCCCTGGGCGAGAAGGGAATGGCTCGCCACAACTATCTTTCTCATTGATTCACCAATCTCTTGGGTCGAAGCTAGGCGAGGATGCCGGCGGCGGAGGCGACCATCGCGAGGACGATCACCACGAGGATGAGGGCCGTCATGCTCGCGTTCTTCTTGGTAAGAAGGTAATACGCGCTTCCCGTGATGGCGGCGGGGATCATGGCAGGCAGGATCTTGTCGAGCAGCGGCTGAATCTCCATCGAAACGTCGCCGAAGCTGAAGCTAATCGGGCAGGTGACGCCGATGACCGAGGCGATGAGGCAGCCGACCACGGTGAGGCCGAGCACGGAGGCGGCGGCAGTGAGGTTGGGAAGCTTCTCGCTGAAGTCGGTGACGAGCTTCACGCCCTGCTTGTAGCCGAACTCGAGGGCGTGCATGCGGACCCAGAAGATGGCCAGGATGAGCGCGAACCAGATGCCGGCTCCCACGGGGTTGCCCTCGATGGCCATGTAGGCAGCGATGGAGCCCATGATGGTCGGGATCATGGTCATGAGCAGGGAGTCGCCGACGCCGGCGAGCGGTCCCATGGTGCCGATCTTCAGGTCTTGGACGGCGTCCGCCGCCGCTAGGCCGTCGCGTTCCTCCATGGCCACGCAGGCGCCAAGGATGATGGCGGCGAGCCAAGGCTGGGTATTGTAGTAGCGGAAGTGGTTGTTGAGCGCTTGCTTATAGTCCTCGTCGTTCGTGTAGATCTTCCTCAGGACCGGCGAGAGGGCGTAGGCGACTGAGGCGCCCTGCTGGGTCTGGTAGTTGAAGGTGCACACGCTCATGAGCCAGCGCCAGTTCGCGTTGCGCAGATCCTTCTTGGTGACCTTGTAGCCGGAGGGCTTGCCCTCGGCGACGGCGGTGATGTTCTCGTTTTCCATGGTTACTCATCCTCTCCGATGAAGGCGTCTGCGGAAGCGTGAGCGGCGAGCTCGGTGTCCCTCTCGGCACGCTGGTAGAACGCGATCGCGAGGGCAACGCCGACGATGGCGGCGCCGATGATGGGCACGTTCAGGAAGGCCGAGAGGAAGAAGCCGACGAGCAGGTACTGGAAGTACTTGCCGGTGGGCATGTAGCGGAGCAGCATGGCGATACCGATGGCCGGGAGCATCTTGCCGGCGAGGGTGAGGCCGGAGAGGAACCACTGAGGCATGACCTCGAGGAGCCAGTTGACGGCGGGCTGGCCGAGCGTCACGGAGACAAAGACGGGCAGGGCGGCGCACAGGCCGAAGAGCGCGGGGCAGACCCACAGGATGGCGTTCATCTGATTGAACTTACCCTCGTTGCAGAACTTCTGGGACTTCTCGACGACGAAGCCGTTGAGGATCTTGACGATGACGTCGAGCTGGATGCCGAGCATGCCGACCGGCAGGCCGATGGCGAGGCCCGTGTCCGCGCCCAGGGTCACGCCGTAGGCGGTGGCGATGATGGCCATCGTGCCGTAGTCGGGAATCGACGAGCCGCCGAAGCCCGCGACGCCGAGCTGCATGAGCTGGATGGTGCCGCCGATGACGAGGCCGGTCTGCCAGTCGCCCATGACGACGCCGGTGATAAGGCCCCAGAAGACGGCATAGTTGACGAAGATCATCGGGATGCCGTAGTAGTCCACGTGCTTGATGAAGGCCAGCAGGGTCAAAAGGACGACCTGCAGGATAGTGAAGTTGACCATGATCCCTCCTTAGATGAGGTCGGCGACGGAGACGGGCTTGTCGGCGGGCACGAACTGTGCCGTCACCTTGACGCCGCGGGCGATGAGCGCCTTGTAGCTCTGGACGTTCTCGGCGGAGGCATAGGCGCGCTGGGTGAGCTGGACGCCGCCCTCCTTGACGAGCGAGCCGCCGACGATCAGCGACGGGAGCTCGATGCCCGACTCGACCAGGTGAAGGATCGTCTCGGGCTCCTTGGCGATGACAAAGACCTTCTCGCGGTCGTACTTGCCCGCCGCGAAGTTCTTGAGCGCGGTCTGCTCGGAGATGATCGAGACGGCCATGCCCGCGGGGCGCGCCATCCTCATGGTGGACTTCAGGACCTCGTCGCCGGCGACCTTGTCGTCGATGACCATGACTCGGGTCGCGCCCGACACCGGGGCCCACTGCGTCACGATGATGCCGTGAAGCAGGCGATTGTCGATTCGTGCCATAACAACACTCATGTTTGCTCCTATCAAATGAAGTTTTACGTTCGGTACTGCCTCGGCGCTATCCGGATTCGCGCCGGGCAAGGGGTTATCGGATTATTGAGGACGCGCGGTCGGCTTGCGGCGGCGCAGGGAAGGTCACTCGTCGAGCAGGAGGTCCGAGGAGCCGAGGCGCTCTTCTCGCGCCGGGGCGGCGCTCACGCTTATGTAGTCGAAGACATATGCGATCTCGCTTACGGGAACCTCTACGCGATAGCGCGTCGAGATGCTCGAGAAGCTCTGCCTGAAGGACTCGATGAAATCGGCGCGTTCCTCCTCGAAGCGGTCCTGGCCAACGTAGGTCTCAATGGGGTTTCTGGTAACAAGGCGCTCGACGAGACAGCAGAGGTGGACGTAGAGCCCAATGATGGCGTTGCTGCCGATCTTCTCGCCTGTCCTGCGCTGAAGCTCGTGCACGGCGCTCTCGATCTCGTGGAATAGCCGCTCCGGGTCGAGGATGGTGATGGAGCGGATGACGTTCTGCAGCGTCATGTTCGAGAGCAGCTTCTCGTGGAAAGAAGAGAGCTCGGAAGCGTCAAGCCACCTGCCGAACACGGCATCAACCTTAGAGGCGGACGCCGTCGACATGATGTCCTCGAGGGCGACGAAGGGGACGGAGGCGACCCCGGGGTCTCCCGTGCCGATGACGGCGCAGACGCGGTGCTCGGAGAAAACGGCGTCGTTCGACCCGTTCGCGACGAGCTGCTTGAAGGGCCTCGTGAGCAGGCGCGCGCCTATGGTGCGCGGGAGGCTCTGCGAGACGAGCTGGCGTATCCTCTCCGCGGCGTCGACCCCGGACTCGGAGCAGAAGACGATGGCGTCCTCACGGTTGACGCGCTCGATCACCTTGCAGTGCGTCACGCACGCGGCGGTCGCATCGCCAAGAACCTCGGCGATGGACTTGCCGCCGAGCAGCCCGACCCCGATCTCGAGCGCAAGACCGGTAGAGACGTTGTTCACCACGCCGATAGTGGAGTCGGTAACGTTCTCGAGGGCCTTATAGGCCTCCTCCAAGGAGCCCATGTCGACGAGGAACACGACCCCGGTGCAGTAGGAATGGCGGTCGACGAGGCGCTGGAGCGGACCGACGATGTCCTTCAGCTGCTGGTCGTAGGGCATGTCGACAGCCTCGTACACATGCATGCCGAGCATACGGTTCGCCGCGTCGGCGATGCTCGTCGCCGTTGAGTAGCCGTGGGACAAGATGACGCAGAGCGTTCGAAGGGCCTTCGCGTCGCGAGACTCCGATGCGACGCACAGCGTCAGAAGCGTCTTCGTGAAGTGATCGAGCGAGATTCCCAGCGCCCCTTCCACGTCTGTGGCGACCTGATCGGAAACGCTCGAGGCAAACGGTAATTCGGAGGTCACGGCACCGAGGAGATGGGAGATTTGCTCCGCACAGGCAGACTTTCGCTTAGCCAGGCCGATGCCCGGCCACAACTGCAGGCAAATCTCCTGGGCCAGCAGAAAAGCGACCTTCCTCGAAAGCTCGATGCCATAAGAAGAGCCTGCGTCGGCAAGGACCGCGCCCACGATGCGCTCGAAGGCGCGCGACCTCGAGGAGGTAACGCCGCGGCCGAAGATCAAGTGATCCTCAACGCCGCGCACAGCGGAGACAGCTTGCGAGACGAGCTCGGAGACAGAGAGCTCCCCGGCGCAGAATCGCTCATCGAGAGAGCGCAGGGCATCGAGCGCCTGCTCGACCGGCCCTGTGCTCTCGGCGGCATCCAGGGACGCGTCGATCAGAACGCCATCGTCGGGCTGTTGATCGATCTGCGCGGAGGAGAGGAGCCCGCTGGGAAGAAGATACGGGCGAACGACGACGTAGTCGCCCTCGCGATTGAGGAACGCTTTGGCGCAGCAGTTCGTCACGCAGGCGCGCAAGCCGGCGATGTTATCGGAAAAGTCCGCGTTCACGAGGCAACGGTATGCGCCGCGGCTGATCTTCACATCAGAACCGATTCGGCACCCCTCGCTGCGCAGGAAGCTCAAGATGAGATCCTCGCGCTCCTCGGGGGTCCGCTCCTTGAGTGAGGGGACGCGGGCACAGATGGGCATTTTGCTGTAGGCCGAGGAAACCTTCAGGTCATCGGCGGAAAGCGTCGTCGAAAGAACGAGGCGAGCGCGCGGCGCATCCTGGGAGGCATCGAGCCCGAGGGCCGTCGCAAGGCAGTGCTCCATCGCAGAGGGAGAGAGTGCCTCGATGCCGTTGACAAAAACCACACCCCCGCGCGATTTCGCGATCGACTCGTCAAGAAGCCCGTTGAACGAGGCGGCGTCCGGGACCCCGGCGCAGTCGATGCGCACATAGGAGGAGTCGCGGGACAGCAAGCCCTGGTTCTTGCCGTACTCGTACACAAGGCGAGAAAGGAAAGACTTGCCGACACCCACGCCGCCGCTCAAGAGGATGGGTAGGCCGAACGGAGGGTACTGAACCGCAGCCTTGCACTGCTCGACAACGGAGCTGAGGCTCAGGTCGAAGCCCACGGCACGCGCGAAGTCGCGGTGATCGGCGATTCCCGTCGCCTGGATGAGGTCGGCGAGCGAGGCGTACTCGCTTGCAGAGAGCTTTACCTGAAAACGCTTCTGGAACGCGCGGCGATGAAAATAACGGACAGGCCTGCCCGCCACCTTAACCACAAGGCCGGCGCGAACAAGGTCGTTGAGGTACTGGCTCGCCAGGCTCCTGGAGATGATGAGCGTCTCGGCGATGTCGGAGGTGGACAGACGGGCAAGGTCGTCGAGCGAGACGGCAGAGGTGAGGGCCTCGAGATGCTCGAGAATCCTGTCCCTCATGTCGACAGGTTTCTTTGCCAAGCTGTCCTGTGCGGTCTTGTCCATGACTTCTTACCTCCTTGTACAAGGAGTATAAGGGGAACACAGAGAACGGAAGGGGGCGCGTGGGGGAATCAACAGCCCCGAGGAGAAGTTCACCACTTGAGGGGCAGAAAACAACGGCCATTGAACATTCAGGGCCGACGCTCAACACTTCGGCTCGACACTTCGCTTTGGAAAGGGCCCTGCGCGATGGTGCAGCCCTCCATCTCGCAGCACAGGTCGCCGAAGGTCGCGAGGATGCGCTCCTTCTGTTCCGCGGGCGAGACGACTCGGTGGGCAAGGTCCTCTCAAAAGGGGTCGTCCGATGCCGCAAGACCTCGATGACCGACTACCGCCTCGAACAAGTGGCGGATTACCTCTGCACTATCGAACTTGCCTTGGTCAAGTACGAGGCCAAGGAGAACGGTGAGACGTACAACAAGTTCTTCGGAGGTATAGGCTCTTTCAAGAGGAACTGGCTCAAGCAAGCCCGCAACAAGCGGATATAGGAGGTTCCGCGGCTCTGCAGGGAGCCGTCACCCCCTCCTTCGGCGGGAAGGCGGGGCGCCGACGCGGAACTCCCGACGACGTGTTTCGAGCAGCGGAAGCTGAAGCGCAAGCAGAAGCAGCGCGGGCAATGATCGGTGCCGACATGGGCCCAGACGTGAACAGCGCTACGTCCCCTGTTCACGGGGCACGAAACCATAAAGGTTGTCCAGCGGTTGCCAAACGAAAAGCCCCCGACCTGTTTGTGCAGGTCAGGGGCTCGGAAACGCTAGATATCAACTACTCCCACTCGATGGTCGCGGGCGGCTTGGACGTGATGTCGTAGCACACGCGGTTGGCACCGGGGACCTCGGCAACAATGCGGCCGGAAATGCGGGCCAGCACGTCGTAGGGCAGCTTGGCCCAGTCGGCGGTCATGGCATCGCTGGACTCGACGGCACGCAGGATGATCGGACGCTGGTAGGTGCGCTCGTCGCCCATAACGCCGACGGACTTAATGTCGGGCAGAACCGCGAAATACTGCCAGCAGCTGTGCTCGGAGTTGCGCTCGCCGGTCTGCTCAAACAGGCGCTGGTTGTAGGCATCCAGCTCCTCGCGCACGATAGCGTCGGCGTTCTTGAGGATCTCGAGTTTCTCCTTGTCGACCGCACCGATGATGCGGATGGCAAGACCCGGGCCCGGGAAAGGCTGGCGGAACACGATGTGACCCGGCAGGCCCAGTGCCAGACCAAGCGCGCGGACCTCGTCTTTAAAGAAGTGGTCGAGCGGCTCGATGAGGTCGAAGTGCACGCCCTCGGGGAACGGGATCAGGTTGTGATGGCTCTTGATGGTGGCCGTCTTGCCGCCCGTCTTGCGAGCGCCGGACTCGATGATGTCGGGGTAGATGGTGCCCTGAGCCAGGTACTTGACCGGCTTGCCATCGGTCTCGAGCTGCTGCGCCACGGCGAAGAACTCTTTCCAGAACTGCGTACCGATGATGCGGCGCTTCTCCTCGGGCTCGGTCACACCGGCCAGAAGCTCGGCATAACGGTCCTCGGCGTGGACGTGGATAAAGTCGACGTCAAACTGCTTGGTGAAGACCTCCTCCACCTGCTCAGGCTCGCCCTTGCGCAGCAGGCCGTGGTTGATGAACACGCAGGTCATCTGCTTGCCCACGGCGCGAGCGCCCAGCGCAGCCACGACGGAGGAGTCGACGCCACCGGACAGGGCCAGAATCACGCGGTCGTCGCCGACCTTCTCGCGGAACTCGGCCGTCATGGTCTCGACCAGGTTGTCCATGCTCCAGTTGGGCTCCAGGCCGCAGATCTCAAACAGGAAGTTGCTCAGCAGCTGCTGACCATACTCGGAGTGCTTGACCTCGGGGTGGAACTGCGTGGTGAAAATCTTGCGCTCGACGCACTCCATGGCGGCAACCGGGCACACGTCAGTGCTGGCGGTAACGGTAAAGCCCTCGGGCACCTCGGAAACGGCGTCGCGGTGGCTCATCCACACGGTCTGCTCCATGGGCGTGGAGTTAAAGAGCTTGGCGCCGGCCGTGCGCGTGATGGTGGCGCGGCCGTACTCGCCCACCTCGGAGTGGCCGACCTTGCCGCCGAGCGTCACGGCCGTGATCTGATGGCCGTAGCAGAAGCCCAGGACGGGAAGGCCCAGGTCAAAGATGGCGGGGTCGATAGACGGAGCGTCCTCGGCATACACGGAAGCCGGACCGCCGGAAAGGATGAGCGCAGAGGCGTTCATCTCGCGAATCTCGTCGGCCGAGATGTCGCAGGGGACAATCTCGGAATACACGTTGAGGTCGCGGACGCGACGGGCAATGAGCTGACCGTACTGCGCACCAAAGTCGAGTACGAGGACCTTTGCGGAAGCCTTTTGATCCATGGTTCCCCCTCTTGTTGGCGGGGAGCCGGTGCCCACCCGCGTGAATGAACGAAAATAGCCTTCATAGTGTACACGTTATATGGGGTTTCTCGCCCCTCGCAGCCATCAGCGCACGGCAAACGCACGACCTGGGCCCCTATTTGACGGCAATTGAAGTGTTTTCAAACGTTACAGATGATGTAATACGTTTGAACATTGGACGCCCTGTGCCACAATACTGCCGAACGACTCCGCCTCTGCGGCGGCAAATACGATAGGAATACCAGCATGAAGCGCATCCTTCTCATCGCCACGGGCGGCACCATCGCATCGACCGAGGACGGCAACGGCCTCTCCCCCGCCCTGACCGGTGAGGAGCTCGCCCAGAGCGTCCCCGAGATCTCGGGCCTCTGCGAGCTCGACGTCGTGCAGCCCATGAACATCGACAGCACCAACATGCGCCCCAGCGACTGGATGTGTATCCGCGACGTCATCGTCAAGGGCTATGCCGACCACGACGGATTCGTGATTCTACACGGCACCGACACCATGAGCTACACCGCGGCGGCGCTTTCCTATCTGATTCAGGACAGCCCTAAGCCTATCGTGCTCACCGGCTCGCAAAAGCCCATGGGCAATCCCTTTACCGACGCCAAGCTCAACCTGTACCAGAGCCTGCTCTATGCGCTCGACGAGCATTCGCACGACGTTTCGATCGTGTTTGGCGGCGTAGCCATTGCCGGCACGCGCGCCCGCAAGCAGCGCACCATGAGCTTTAACGCGTTCATTAGCGTCAACTATCCGCCCATTGCCTACATCCGCAACGACCGCATCGTGCGCAACGGGCTCCACGGCACGCATCAGGGCGAAAACCCGGTGCGTTTCTACGACAGCATCAACCCACGCGTGTTTGTCCTTAAGCTTACGCCCGGCGTGAACCCGGGCATCCTCGACGCCCTTGCCGACAGCTACGACGCCGTGATTCTGGAGACCTTTGGCATTGGCGGTATTCCCGAGTTTGGCGAGTCCGGCGAGTCGTTCCAAGAGGCAATTTTCCGCTGGGTCGATTCGGGTCGCACCGTCGTTATGACCACGCAGGTCCCCGAAGAGGGCCTCGATCTGGGCGTTTATGAGGTCGGCCGCGCTTACGCCGATCATCCGGGCATTCTGCGCGGCGATGATATGACCACCGAGACGCTCGTGGCCAAAACCATGTGGGCCCTCGGCCAGTCACGTGATGCGGCCGAGATTCGGCGCCTGTTCTACAGCCAAGTCAACCACGACCGCATCCCGATGGCGTAATTCAGTTGTCGACGGGTATCCCCTATTCGATACCCTCGAGAAGCTCTGACACCGTCATGCCGAGTGCGGGCGCGATCTTAAATAGAACCTTGAGCGTGAAATTTGCCGTCCCATCTTCGATTCGGTCGAGGTAGGGTCGGCTGATTCCTGTCGCCACACAAAAATCAACCTTGGAGATACCAAGGTCCCTGCGTGTCTCTTCGACCCGCCTGCCAAGAATCTGTTTCGCACGTTCGTCCATGCAGCCGAGTTTGAAATGGAGCCGAATCAGAACCACCCTTAAAAAGGGTGGTTTGCTCTTAGGGTATAACCCACGGGCCCCGGGCTCGCGTCTAAAGGCGCGGGCCCGGACTTCGTCCAGGCCTAGTGCATCTTGACCCGTGGCGCGCCGGTCGAACCGGCGGGA
>DBEYWP010000019.1:0-20904 GCA_048183675.1 Collinsella sp.
TCGGCGGTGAGGACGGGAAGGAGGAGGGCGCCTAGGCGCCGAAAGCGGCACATCCGCGTTGGCGAATCCGGCGTATCCGCGTTGGCGCGATTGGCGAAAATGCGTTGGTGGAAATGGTGAAAATTATATTGACGCTAACAGAACGCCGAGCCCGGCGAGCTCCCTTTGCGGGGCGAAGCCGAGGTAGCCGCTCTCGTAGGCCGCGGGCGACGGCCCGGGGAACCCATCCATCCACCCGGCGATCTCGCCCCAGGGGTTGCCGGGGAACCTCCTCGTCACGGCCTCGCCGGTGTCCGCGTCGAGGGCGCAGACGGTGGTCGACCTCAGGTGGACGTCCATCCCGAACGCGGTAGAATACTTTGGCATGGGAGCCTCCCAACCTCGTTGCGGCGCGGCTGCGCCTATGGCACTTCAACATCATTGTCGCAGCCCCGACCCGCGGTCACGAGCGGGGGCTCCTGTCTTTTTAGCGCCCTCGGATTGGGTCATAGTGTCTGTCCATCCTCTACCTGCGTCGTTGCCATGGTGCGGCACTTGTAGTCATTGGGGACGTTCTTAAATGACCAGGCGGCAGTTGGGGACACTCCTTGTGCCAGCGTTGCATCGAGTGCTTGGGAAACCGCGACCCGGTTTTTGGCCGAATAGTGGGTCGCATTTTCCGGATGGGGTGGGTTGCGGAAAGTGCGACCCGGAATATTGCTCTGAAACGGGATGCGGTTTCCCTGATGCGCCTCAAACGGAAAGCGCATCCCATTCCGGAGCTCCAAAACGGGATGCGCTTTCCGCGCGGAAGAATTGTCGCAGCTGCGTTAAGCAGTGTCGCTCGTTACTCGCCCAGGATCAGCGCTGCGAGCTCTGCCTGGGTGTCCACCACGTAGTCGGCGCCGGTGGCTTCCAGCTCTGCGCGGCCGCGGAAACCCCAGCTGACGCCCGCACTCTTAAGGCCGGCGTTGTGGCCGGTCAGGATATCGACATTGGAATCGCCTACGTAGAGCGTGGTCGCCGGGTCGGCGCCTAGCTCTTCCATCACATGCAGCGTGACGGGTGCTTCGGGCTTGGGCGGAAACGCATCGACACGGCCCTGCACCAGCGCAAAGCGCTCGGAACCAAAATACTTTTCGATAAGCGGAGCCGCCGAGACGTGGTCCTTGTTAGTGAGCACGGCAAGCTGAACGCCCGCGGCGCGCAAGCGGTCGAGCATCTCGATCGTGCCGGCATAGGGAGCGGTGTGGTCTTCCTTGTGCTCGCCGTAGTAAGCCCTAAACTCGGCAAGCGTCTGCTCAAACATGCGGCCGTCGCCTGCGTACTCGGCGGGCATAAAGCGCTCAACCAGCTTGAGCATGCCGTTTCCCACCTTGTAGCGGTACTCGTCAACGGCAAACGTGGGCCAGCCGTGCGCCTCGCAGGTATGGTTGCCGGCGGCCGCCAGGTCCTCGAGCGTGTTGAGAATGGTGCCGTCCAGGTCAAAGATCACATGGGAAAAAGCTGCTGCCATGGGTGCTCCTGCCGCTTGAGTTGTAAAACGCACCCCATGATACTGGGCATGCGTGCCGGGCATGTTTGGAATCTGAATATCTTTAATAGCCCTGAGCCTTTGTCGTTAGCAAATTCTCGGCAGCTGCTCTCCTACGAGCATGTCGAGGATGCGGGTCGAGCCCCAGCCGGTGCGCACGCGCACGGCGGGATGGGCGCCCTCGGCAAGTGGCAGCACGCGGCCGATAATCGCGGCGTTCTCGCCGTAGCGGGCGGCGCGCATGGCGGCCAGCGCCGCATCGGCTTGCTCGGCCGGCACGACGGCAACCATCTTGCCCTCGTTTGCCACCTGCAGCACATCGTAGCCGAGCATCTCGCAGGCGGCCTGCACGTCGGGACGCACGGGCACGGCATCCTCGTCGACCTCCATGGCAACATTGCTGGCCTGGGCAAACTCGTTGAGTGTGGACGCCAAGCCACCGCGCGTGGGGTCGCGGAAGCAGCGTGTGTCGGGTGCTGCGGAAAGCACATCGGCAATCAGGTGGTTGAGCGGCGCGGCGTCGCTTTCGAGGGTGCTCGAAAACGCCAGACCCTCGCGTTGGCTCATGATGGCGATGCCGTGGTCGCCCAGTGTACCCGAGACCAGGATGACATCGCCAGGCTGGCAGTTTGCGCCACTGAGCGCCACACCCGCGGGCACTTCGCCCACGCCGGCGGTATTGATGTAGACGCCGTCGGCCCCGCCGCGCTCAACCACTTTGGTGTCGCCGGTGATGATCGCCACGCCCGCTTCGCGCGCCGTCTCGGCCATGGTCTGCACAATCTGACGCAGCTTGTCCATGGGATAGCCTTCTTCGAGGATAAAGCCGCACGACAGGTAGCGCACGTTGGCGCCCGAGGTCGCGACGTCGTTGACGGTTCCGCATACAGCGAGGCGGCCGATGTTGCCACCGGGGAAGAACTGCGGCGAGACTACAAAGCTGTCGGTCGACATGGCGATGCGCCCGCTCGCGGGCAGCGTAGCGACGCCGGCGTCGTTGCCCTCGAGCAGCTCGGGCGACCCAAAGGCATCTAAAAAGACCTCATCGATGATGCGTTTCATCATCTGGCCGCCGGAGCCGTGACCCAGCAGGACGGTGCTATCGGTAACGCTATGGGACATATCGAAAACTCCAATCGTGGGTGGTGCCGGTGTGCGGGTGTGTCCGGGCTAGTTGCGGTAGCGGTAGTACGCCGCGCAGCTGCCCTCGGAGCTCACCATGCACGGGCCGACGGGGTGCTCGGGCGTGCAGGTGCGGCCAAAGAGCGGGCAGTCGCTCGGCGTAATGGCCCCGCGCAGCACGTCGCCGCAGCGGCACCCGCGCGGCTCGACTGTCGCCTCAACGGGCACATCAAAGCGGGTACGGGCATCAAAGCGCGAGAATTCGGGACGAATGGCGAGTCCCGAAGCCGCAATCGGCCCCAGCCCGCGCCATGTGGTATCGCACGGCTCAAATACCTGCTCGACCAGCTGGCGCGCCACAGGATTGCCGTCGGCATTGACGCCGCGACGGTATGCGTTGTCGATCGCGGGTTGCCCCTCAACAACCATCTGGACCAGCATGCAGATACCCTGCAAGATGTCGACCGGCTCAAATCCCGTTACCACGCCTGGAGTCTTAAACTCGTCGACCAAAAAGCCAAAGGGGGCCAAGCCCGTGATGGTGGCGACGTGGCCCGGCAGGATAAAGCCGTCGATGGCGGTCTCGGGGTCGTTAGCGATGGCGCGCAACGCCGGCGGCGTGGTCTTGTGGGCGCAATAGACCGAGAAATTCAAAAGCCCGCGCGCCTCGGCCTCCAAGATGGCGGCGGCGATGGTGGGCGTCGTAGTCTCAAAGCCCACGCCCATAAAAATGACCGGGCGATCGGGGTTTTGCTCGGCAATGTCGAGTGCATCGAGCGGGGAGTACACAATGCGAATGTCACGCCCTGCCGCCTTTTGTGCAGCGAGCGAGGTGGATGATCCGGGCACGCGCATCATGTCGCCAAAGGTGGTGATGATGGCGCCGTCTATGTTGGCGAGCGCGATTGCGTGGTCGATGTCGCGGTTGGCGGTGACGCAGACGGGGCAGCCCGGGCCGCTCAGCAGCTTGAGCCCGGCCGGCATAATGGAGCGAAAGCCATAGCGCCCGATGCTCACGGTATGCGTGCCGCAGACTTCCATAAGGTTGATGGTGCGGTCGCCGACAAGCTCATGAATGCGCTCGATGAGCTCGCGAGCCAGCTTGGGATCGCGGAATGCCGAGAAATCGATACCGGAGCGCGCCGGCTGCTCGGGCGCCACTAGTAAGCCTCCGCCGGGTTGGTGGTCAGCTGGTCTTCTTCGACCAGCTCGGACATGGCATTAACAAGCTCGAGCGTTTCCTGTGCTTCCTGCTCGTCGACAATCTGGATGCCAAAGCCGGCGTGTACGAGAATATAGTCGCCAACCTGCGCCGTCGGCACGAGTCGCAGCGACACGGGGCGCTCGATGCCCATCATGTCGACGGTGGCCTTGAGGTCGTCGTCGCGTTTGACTACTTTACCGGGAACGGCAAGGCACATATTGTTCCCCTTTTATACGCTTTGCGCTGGACGGGCGCTCAATAATCCATCAGTTGATGGTAGCGCTCGCGGGGTTCGCGGGCAAACGCGTTACGCCTGTGAGACGGCGGCGTGCGAGGGCGAGCTACTGTGATGCAATCTGCGCAAGACGAGCGCTTGCGACCGCCGCCTGACCGTAGGCGATGCAGCCGTCATTGACGGGTACGGTGTGGGGGACAAGGACAGTAAGGCCCGCGCTTTTGAGTTCGCGGGCGAGGAGCTGAAGCAGAAGTCGGTTCATGAACACGCCGCCCGAGAGCGCGACGGTGTCGATGCCCTCGTGCACGCAGATATCGCTGGCGATGCGCGCCGAGGAGCGCGCGATGCCGACATGGAAGTCGAGTGCGAGCCTGTTGGCGGGCGCTCCGGCTTCAATTCCTCCCAAAAGTGCCTCAAAGAGTGCTTTCTGGTCCAGAACATAGGGGCCGTCCAGCCACGATGGGTCAGATGCGGAGTAGCCGGCGTTGTCGTCGGGAAAATGGGCGATTTCGCTGTCGAGCGCGCGCCAGGCGGCGGCTTCGAGCTCGATGGCGGGTTCGCCCTCGTAGGTTGCCTGGCCGCAAATGCCCAAAATCGCGGTTGCGGCATCAAACAGGCGACCCATGCTGCTAGTGCGCGGACTGTTGATGCCGCGCTCGATCATCGTTGCCGTTATGCTGCGCGTTTGCTCGTCAAGGCTGTTCAAGAGCCCCGCGGCTCCCGGGTGCTCGAGCAGGTCGAGCTCGCTGAGCAGGGCAAAGGCGTTGCGGCGGGCATCGTGTACGGATGCGGCGCCACCGGGAAGCGCCCAGGCGCGCAGATGCGCGACGCGCTCAAAATCGGTGAGACGGGCGACAAGAAACTCACCGCCCCATATGGTGCCATCGGTGCCGGCGCCCGTGCCGTCGAAGGCGATGCCGAGGACGCGTGCATCGGGCGCAAGCCGGCCTGCGACAATCGCCTCTGCCATTACGCTCGCGATGTGCGCATGGTGGTGCTGGACTTCGATAAGCGGCAGATCGTGCTCGCGCGCCTGCTCGCGCGCCCATTGGCTCGACAGATAGCTGGGATGCATGTCGCATGCCAAGGCGGCAGGCGCCAGGTCAAAGAGGTTTTCCAGACGCGAGCGCGCGGCGCTCCAAGCATCGAAAGTCGCGCCGTTTTCGACATCGCCGATATGCTGCGACACAAAACAGGTCGTATGACCGTCCGAGTCCGTGCGAGTGAGTGCAATCGTGGCTTTTTGCTGCGGCCCGCAGGCGAGTACGCAGGGCGTGGTGCCGTCGAGCGCCGGCAACGACAGCGGTTGCGGCGCATATCCGCGTGCACGACGTACGGGCATGACGTCGCCGTCGACCACGCGTACCACGGAGTCGTCGTAGCGCGACAGGATCGCGCGGTCGTTGCCGAGCAGCGCGTCGGCGATGCCGGCGGCAACGAGATGCTCCCATGCAAGGGCGTCGTCGGTCTCGATGGGCTCTTCGCTCAGGTTTCCGCTGGTCATGACCAGCGCATGCATGTCGTGCGACGCGGCAGCTGCAAGCAACAGATGTTGAAGCGGCGTATAGGGGAGCATGACGCCGAGCTCGGGCAAGTCGTGCGCGACAGATGGCGCGAGGGCGAGGATGTCGGGGGAACCGCCGTTGCCCTCGCCAACAGTGCGCTGGCGCAGCAGCACAATGGGGCGGATACTGCCGGCGAGCAGATCGCGTTCAGCATCGTCGATATGACACAGGCGCCCGGCATCGGCAAGACTGCGCACCATGACGGCAAGCGGCTTATTGCTGCGGCGTTTGCGACGGCGCAACTCGGCCACCGCCTGCTCGTTGGCAGCGTCACAGGCTAGATGGAATCCGCCCAGGCCCTTGATGGCGACGATGCCACCGCTGGCCAGCAGCTCAACGCAGCGCTCGATGATAGCGTCGCTGGCCTCGCGTGTGGTGCCGACGGCCGGTGTCGCGGACGAATTCCCGCACGCATCGCCGTTCACAGCCTCGCGCCACGTAATATGCGGCCCGCAATCAAAGCAGGCATCGGGCTGTGCGTGAAAGCGACGGTCGAGTGGATCGGCATACTCTGCGGCGCAGGCGGGGCACATGGGGAAACGGTCCATCGAGGTAGCCGCTCGGTCATACGGCAGCGATCGGATGATGGTAAAGCGTGGGCCGCAATTAGTACAGTTGATAAAGGGGTAGTGATAGCGTCGGTCGGCGGGATCGAACAACTCGCGCAGGCAATCGTCACAGGTAGCGATATCGGGCGAGACGAGCGTCGTGTGCGCGGTCTGATCCTGCGACGCTACGATGCGAAAGCCCTGCTCATTGGCGGTATCCCAGTTGCCGGGTGCTAGGCCTACAACCTCGACATGCTCCACGCGAGACGCCGCAGGCGCATGCTCGGAAAGTGCGTCAACAAATTCGTCGAGCGACTCGCTTAGGGCGTGCGCCTCGATATGCACGCCGTCGCCCGCGTTGAGCACCCAGCCGCAAATGCCGTGCGCCATGGCTTCGCGATACACAAACGGCCGCATGCCGACGCCCTGCACAATGCCCGTTACATGGATATGCGCATGCCGCATGCGACCCTCCTTCGTTGAAATGTGTGCTGTTACAGCCCCAGGCTCTGCTTGGTGGCGGCGCACGTGAGCTCGCCGTGCTTAACGCCGCGCAGGCCCAGCAGGCGGTCGGCTAGTTCGTAGACGCGCTCGCCGCGACCCTTGAGCGCCAGAATCTCCAAGCAGTTGTGGTGATCCAGATGCACGTGCATGGTCGATACGATCTCGTCGGTGTAGTCGTGCTGCACTTCGTCCAGGCGGCGCGTCAGATCGCCGGTGTGATGGTCGTAGATCATGGTGAGCGACCCGATAACATGCTCATCGGGCGTGCGCATCTGCTCCTTGGCGATCGAGGCGCGAATCAGGTCGCGCACGGCCTCGGAGCGGTTGGCCACGTCGCCGCGGCGCGCGATCTGCTCGTCAAAACGGCGCAGCAGGTCGTCGGGTGCGGTAACCGAAAAACGGACCAGCTCGGAGCCGGAGCCACTACAGTGGCAGCCCGCGTCACCGTCCGCCCCGTGCGGATGCTCGTGCTCGTACCCGCAGCAGTGCTCGTGTTCGGCCACCTTACACCAGCTTCACGGAGCCGACGGAGTTGTGGTCGGCCTCGATGGCTTCCTCGTAGCCCTCGAGCGCGTCATGCGCCTCGTGGAGCGCGGCCATGGCGGTCTCGAGCTTGGCGCCGATGCGCTCCATGTCAAAATTCTCGGTCGCATGCAGCAGCTGATGGCTCCACTCGTGAGCGAGCTCGATGGTGTCGTCGACCTGCTTGACGCTCATGGCAAGCTGGCTCATGTTCATTCCGACGTCATGCATGGAAAATCTCCTTTTGTATGGGGCAGTTCAGTGGTTCAGATTTTACTACGCCCGCTCTGCGTGCAGCTGCATAAGAAAACGGGTACGAGTCTGTGCGACTCGCACCCGTTCACTGGGGGCTGTTTGTGACTACCATACTATCCGTGGTTGCACTCGGTGCATCTAGAAGTCCGGCGAGCGGTGCAAAAGCGCTCATGGGCGGCAGGCAGACGGCAACATGTAACAAGCGTATTACAGATGCTTCTCCAGCAGCGCCTGCAGCCTCGCCTTGGGTAGAGCGCCAACCGAGCGGTCAATCTCCTCGCCGTTCTTAAACACAACCAGCGTGGGGATGCTCATGACGCCATACTTCATGGCCAGGTCCTGGTTGTCGTCGACGTTGCATTTGGCAACGGCAAGCTTGCCCGCCAGCTCATCGGCAACCTCGTCAACGATGGGCGAGAGGGAGCGGCAGGGACCGCACCACGGTGCCCAAAAATCGACCAGCACGGGTAGGCTGTCGTTAACGACGGAATCGAAGTTCTCGGGGGTAATCTGCTTAATGTCAGCCATGGTGACCTCCATAATGTGACGCGGCTCAGCCGCGTAAAACTCAGTACGACCGTGCTTATACCCAGCCGCCCGCAAAGCAACCACTCGCGGGCAGCTCTTTTATATAATGGTGGGCACGCAAACGATTGGAGAGCGCATGTCCACGTCACAAAGCCAGAAAAAAGAAGCCATCGCCCAGGCGGCCGAGCAGGAGCTCACATCGCTTGCGGTCCGTGGCGTGCGTATCGCGGGCAACGCGTGCTCGCCGATCGTGCTGGTCAAAGGCGATTTGGACGAGGCCGAGCGTTCGGGTGGCGAGCTTGCCGCCGGCCCGGATGGCGCGGCGTTGCGCAAGGCGCTTGGGGCCATCGGCTACGCGCCCGAGGATTTTTGCGTGCTGGCAAGCGTCGCCGGCGTGGGTGACGGAGCGGTCGCGGTGGGCGAGACTCTGCCGTGCGAGTTGTTCCGCGAGGCGCTCGAGGCCTTGGACCCCGAGGCGGTGCTACTGCTCGACAACAACGCGGCCGATGCCATGCGCGAGACCTACGCCGATATGCTCGTGGCGATCGATGACTTCGACACCGCCATGCTCAAGCCCGGCCTGGTCGCCCATGTGCAGGGTCGCCGCGTGCTTGCGCTCGACGGTTTTGAGGCGGCGCTCACTGACAAAGCGGCCAAGCAGCGCATGTGGGCCTACATCAAGCAGCTGACTCCGGCGGCCGCTCCGCTGTAGCGGATTGGCGCCGGTGAGCGATTGCCTAGCGGGCAAGACACGCCGCGAGATCGGCGCCGCACTTCTACATCACAGCGCGCAGCTCAAACCGATCGCCGTTAATGCGGAACTGACAGTTGCCGTTCATGCGCTCCACGGCAAGTTTGATGCTCCTGGTGCCAAAGCCGTGGCCCGCATGCCGGGTCACGGGCATGCCGTCGACCATGCGCGGCGCGCGGTCAAACGTATTGGAAACTAACAGCAGCAGCTGGCCGTCCTCTAATCGCAGGTCAAAGTCGACGAATCGCTTTCCCTGGGGCGCGGCGCTTGCGGCGGTGATAGCGTTTTCCAAGGCATTTGAGAGCACGCTAAACAGGTCGGCGTCACCTACGTGGACGGTTTCGGGTACGGCGGCGCGCAGGTTGGCGGTAATGCCGTTTCTATTGATATCCGAGTTAAATGACGAAAGCGCGATGTTTACGGTCTCGTTGGCGCAGAAGCGGCGTACGGCGGTGCGATCGCCGGCTTCGCAGAGTTCATCGATGCGTTTGAGTGCCTCGTCGGTGTGGCCCTCCTCAATTAAAGCGGCCAGGCCGCGTAGGAAGTGGCGCATATCGTGGCGAAGAATCGACAGCTCGCGCCCAGATTGACGCCAAGCCTCGAGCTCTTTGATGGCGGCGCTGTCGCGGGTTTCGAGCATCCAGCGCTCTCGCTCGGCGGTTTCCTTTTCTTCGTATTCGCGCAGGTAAACGGCAAGAAACATAAGATAGAAGGCACAGAGCGCAAATGCCAAAAACTCAACCGTTACCACCGAGCCCGAGTGGAACAGCGTGGTGTAGACGTTGGTGGCATAGTCAAAGACGTAATAGACGAGCGGCAGGATTAAAAGGATGCCCAGTTCGGTGGTGCTTTTAATCGCCAAGCGCGGACCGATGTCGCCGGCCCAATGCAACAGGACGGCAAAGACGGCGAGTGTGGTCGCGATGCGCGCCAGATAGTACGCGATCTGCGAGTCGGTTGCGGCAAATGCGGCGATGCCCATCCAATTGCTGAACTGGCAGCTCAGATAGGCACTCGTAATGCCGAGCACGGCAAGCAGCGGGCTCAGGCGGTAGCGCGCGCACAAATAGATGACGAGAGGCAAATGCACGACGAGCGGATATACCTGGCGGGCAAAAAGCTCTCCGCCGACGGCATTGGCGAGGCCAAATGCGCATCCGGTTACGGCACCGACCAGCACCAGTTCAAGCGCATGACGCCGGTTGATCTCGATACCGCACAGCGCCGCCGAGGCAAAGACGCCAAAGAGTAGCGTTGTGGCGTGGTGGATTGCCCAAAGGACCATTTCGACCGAGGAGACCATCAGTGTCTCCCACCCTCAAAGCGCACCGCAAAGTAGGCGTCTTGGAATCCCTGCTTGCAACTGCGCGAAAGCGGGATGCACGCGCCCGAGCGCATGACGATGTCCGTGCGGTCAAAGTGATCGATGTTGCGCAGGTTGACCTGGTAGCTGCGGTGGCATTTAAAGAAGGTGGCATTTTGCGCCAAACGGTCCTCGGCGCTGCGGAATGACTCGAGTGCCTCGATATCGCGTCCGTCGCGCAGGTGGAAGACCACGTGCTTGTTGCGCGCCTCGGCATATTCGATGTCGGACAGGCGCAGGGCGTGGTAGCCAAAGGACGTTTTGATCACGAGCTCGTCGGTTGCCGCCGGGCGCATGCTCGAAAGCTCGTCGAGTAACTGCGCCAGGCGTTCGTAAGTCACGGGCTTGAGCAGATAGTCGAAGGCACGGACCTCGTAGGACTCCAGTGCGAACTCGGGCGATGAGGTGAGGAACACCAGGCGCACGGCGGTATCGGCCTGGCGCAATTCGCGTGCGGTGTCCATGCCGTTGACGAGCGGCATGATCATGTCGAGCAGAATGATGTCGGCGCGCGATGCGGCATGGCGGGCCAGTAGGTCCTCGCCGCGCGTGACGAGCGCAACATCGACCGCCGTGCCCGTCTCGGTCGACCAACGATCGATCATTCGGTGCAGTCTATCTAGAAAAGCGACGTCATCGTCGCAGGCAATAATCTTGAGCATTCGGCCCCCTTAAGTAGTTCGATTTTGCCACATCGGGCACGCGCCGCTTGCGGAGGTGCGGACCGTTTGCGCCCCACGGCGTGCAACTCGCGCCAAGCGGTATTGCGGTGGCGAAAGATGCCTCCTGCGCTATCGAGAGCTCGGCTATCCTCAGCTTGCCAGTTCAAAAATGGACCTGCCACATGATTGAATCTTTATTTCAACTTTACACATAGGTTTACAGCTGTCTTGTCAGCTGTAAACCTAGGTGTCATACTAAAGCCCCAAGATTCGCCAAAAGAGAGGGGCCTTGATGGCACAGAGCGCGAACATGGATGCGTCGGAGCTTGCACGCGATATCGCGGCCGGCCTGGCATCGGCAACGACGGCAACGGAGCGCGCGGCACTGGTGCCCGCAGAGCTCGTCGAGGCCATTCAGCAACTAAAAACCCAACGTGACGCGGTAATCCTGGCGCACTATTACGTGGCGCCCGAGGTGCAGGCCGTGGCTGATTACGTCGGCGACAGCTTCTACCTGGCCAAGCTCGCCAAGAGTCTGCCGCAGCAGACCATCGTGCTGTGCGGCGTGGAGTTTATGGGCGAGAGCGCCAAGCTGCTCAATCCCACTAAGACCGTGCTGCTGCCCGAGCCGGGCGCGGACTGTCCCATGGCGCACATGGTCAAGCGCGAGACGGTCGACGCGGCGCGCGCCGAGTACGGCGACGACCTGGCTGTCGTCTGCTACGTCAACTCCACGGTCGAGATAAAGAGCTGGAGCGACGTGTGCGTCACCAGCTCCAACGCCGTCAAGATCGTGTCCGAGCTGCCGCAGCAGCATATCCTGTTCATTCCCGACCAAAACCTCGGTCGCTTCGTAGCCGAGCAGGTGCCGCAAAAGCACGTCATCCTCAACAACGGCTACTGCCCGCGCCATCACATCATCACCGTCGAGCAGATCGTCGACGCGACGGAGGCCCACCCCGACGCGCTCGTGCTGGCGCATCCTGAGTGCAAGGCCGACGTCCTGGCCGAGGCCGACTACATCGGCTCCACCGCCGGCATCATCAAGTATGCCGAGGAGTCCGACGCGAGCGAGTTCATCATCGTGACGGTCCGCGGCGTGCTCTACGAGCTCGAGCGCCGCTGCCAGGGCACCGGCAAGAAGTTCTACTTCCCCGCGGTACAGCCCACCTGCGTCAACATGGATCTTATCACGCTCGAAAAGCTCGTGCGCTGCCTGGAGACGGGCGAGGGCGAGGTGCAGATCGGCGTCTCGGACGAGGCTGCCGACCAGGCAAAACTTACGCTCGACCGTATGCTCGAGTACGCAGCGCGCTAGAACAATGTGACATGAGGGGCAGTCCCTTATGCCACATTACAAGGGAGAGGATTCCTGTGAAAACCAAACAATACCCCGACATGGAGTGCGACGTCGTTATTGCCGGCTGCGGCGTGGCGGGCCTGTACGCAGCTCTCAACCTGCCGACGAGCACGCGCGTGATTATGCTCTCCAAGGGCGCGGTCGACGAGTGCGATTCGATGCTCGCGCAGGGCGGCATCTGCGTGCTGCCCGAAGGCTCGGACTACGACGCCTTCTTTGAGGACACCATGCACGCCGGCCATTACGAGAACCGCCGCGAGAGCGTCGACATCATGATCCGCTCGAGCCGCTCGGTCATCAACGACCTGCTAGCGATGGGCGTGGATTTTGAGCGCAAGGCCGACGGCAGCCTCGACTTTACCCGCGAGGGCGCACACAGCCGTCCGCGCATTGCCTTCCATGCCGACATTACGGGCAAGGAGATCACGACCAAGCTGCTCCAGGCCGTTCGCAAGCTGGATAACGTGCAGATTTTGGAGCACGTGGCCATGACCGACATCCTGACGGGCGAGCGTGACGGCGCCACGGTGTGCACCGGTATCGTCGCCGTTCCCGTGGACGAGAACAACTCGGTTCGTCCCGCCGACGAGCTGGTAAATGCCGCCGAGGGCGCGCATGCCGGCGAGCCGTTTAAGATCCATGCCCGCCACACGCTGTGGGCAACGGGCGGCATCGGCGGCGTATACGACCATTCGACCAACTACCCGCAGCTCACGGGCGATGCCTGCTACATTGCTCAGGAGCATGGCATTAAGATGGAGCACCTGGACTACGTGCAGATTCATCCCACGGGGCTGTTCTCGCCGCAGTCGGGCCGCACCTTCCTGATCAGCGAGAGCTGCCGCGGCGAGGGCGCGATTTTGCTTAACGCCGCCGGCGAGCGCTTTACCGATGAGCTCCAGCCGCGCGATGTGGTCGCCGCCGCCATTCGCGAGCAGATGAAGCAGGACGGTACCGAGCACGAGTGGCTGAGCTTTGCCCCCGTCGAGCGCGACGTGGTGACCGGGCACTTTACCAACATACGCGCGCGCTGCCTGGAGGACGGCCGCGACATCTTGGACGAGCCCATTCCCGTTACGCCCACACAGCACTACTTTATGGGCGGCGTGTGGGTCGACAAGGACGGCCGCACCTCGATGCCCGAGCTCTACGCCGCGGGCGAGACGGCTTGCAACGGCGTTCACGGCAAGAACCGCCTTGCATCAAACAGCTTGCTCGAGGCGCTGGTTTGGGGTCGTCGCGCCGCGTGGTATATGCGTACCGGCGAGTCGCTGGCCGTGGAGCAGGCGGGCGAGCCCGCGCTCGACGGGCGTCACCGCGCCTTGAGCGCTGACACCCTTGCAATCGATGATTTGGCCCGTGCCGCCGGCACACAGGCCGTGGAGGAGTAGACCATGAATCCCATTACCATGAAGCTCGTCGTCGATGATCTGATTCTGCAGGCTCTGCGCGAGGACATTACGTTTGAGGACGTGAGCACGGCGAGCGTGTGCCCCACGGCGCGTCCCGCTACCGTTGAGCTTATCGCCAAGGCCGATGGCATCATCGCCGGCTTGGATGTGTTCGCCCGCACCTTTGAGCTGCTGGATTCGCAGAGCTCGGTGCTGCTCGACGTTGCCGATGGCGACGAGGTGCACGCCGGCGACCATGTGGGTCAGGTGTGCGGCGATGCGCGCGTGTTGCTTTCGGGCGAGCGCGTGGCGCTCAACTACCTGCAGCGCATGAGCGGCATCGCTACCTACACGCACAGCATGGCCGCGGCGCTCGAGGGAACCAAGACCGTGCTCGTCGACACGCGCAAGACCACGCCGGGCATGCGCGTCTTCGAGAAGGCCGCGGTCGAGATCGGCGGCGGCAGCAACCACCGCTACAACCTGTCGACGGCCGTCATGCTCAAGGACAACCACATCGATGCCGCCGGTGGCGTGACGCGTGCGATCGAGATGGCGCGCGCCCATGCATCGTTTACCACGACGGTCGAGATCGAGTGCGAGAACCTGGACATGGTGCGCGAGGCCGTGGAGGCCGGCGCCGACATCATCATGTTCGACAACATGACCCATGACGACATGGCCGCCGCTATCGAGCTTATCGCCGGTCGCGCCAAGACCGAGTGCTCGGGCAACGTGGACGCCGGCAATATCCGCGCCCTGGCTGATCTGGGCGTCGACTACATTAGCTCGGGGGCGTTGACGCACTCTGCGCCGATTCTCGACCTCTCGCTTAAGCACCTGCGTCTGCTGGACGGTAAATAATGGACGCCCGCGAGCGTCGCCGTGCCATCTTGGACGTGCTCGAGGGAGCCAAAGACCCTGTCTCCGGCAGCGCACTTGCCCGCGAGGTGGGTGTGAGCCGCCAGATCGTGGTGCAGGACATCGCCCTGCTGCGCGCTGATGGGCACGATATCGTGGCGACCAACCGCGGCTACGTGTTGCAGGAGGCGCCCAGCAGCCCCGCCGTGCCTACGCGCTTGGTCAAGGTTCGCCACAGCGTGGAGCAGGCGGGCGACGAGCTTACGAGTATCGTCGATGCGGGTGGCGCCGTGCTCAATGTGATCGTCAACCATCGTGTGTACGGCAAGATCACGGCCGACCTGGACATCCGCAACCGCCGCGATGTCGAGCGCTATCTGCGCGATATCGAGAGCGGCAAGAGCTTTCCGCTGCTTACGGTGACGAGCGGCTATCACTTCCATCGCATTGCGGCGGAGGACGAACAGACCCTCGACGAGATCGAGGCGATGCTCAAGGAGAAGGGCTACCTTGCCGATTTAATGCCCTACGAGGATGATTTGTCCTAGCCCGACACCGTCTTTATAAGTTGCGGTGAAATAGTTCCTACAATCGGCACCTAAGCAATGAGCCAGGAACTATTCCACCGCAACTGCCCACATATGCAAAAGGAGGCCTCCGCGGCGATGCGGAGGCCTCCTTTTTGTGCACGGTGTACTTGTGAGTGCGCAAGTGGGGGAGTTGTTACTCCTCGACGATCTCGGTGATCGCGCCAGCGGGGCAAGCGTCCTGGCAAGCGCCACAGGCGACGCAGGAGTCCTCGTCAGCGACGGTAGCGACGTCCTGGAGCTCCAGAACGCCAGCGGGGCAGGAGTCGACGCAAACGCCACAAGCGATGCACTCGTCGGCATCAATTACGGGATGAGCCATGGTAGTTTCCTCTCTGTTGACCGACGCTACAGGCGATGCGCGTCGGTTTGATTCGGGCAAAAACATACCACGGGAGCGACCGTTTGCAATACCCTCTGACCGGCATCTTCATACCGTTCGCCGAGTATGCCAAGGTTTACTAAAAAATGCGCAGGTGGGGCCGTTGAGCTGCGCAAATGTTAGCTAAAGGTGACTTGAAATATAGGGCGATTGAGCGTGCTTGCGGAAACCGCATCCCATTATTTTGTCGAAAAACGGGTTGCAGTTTCCGGTTAGGCCCGCTAGCGGAAAATGCGAGCCGGTATCAGCTCTCAAAACGGGATACGGTTTCCGGTTGAGCCTTCAGACGGAAACTGCGACCCGGAATCCACGCTCAAACCGGGATGAGCTTTCCGCAAGACGGCCCCCAGGCACCCCCGGACGCAAACCTCAGCCATCTCTACATAGATCTCGATAGATCTGCCCAGAACTCAAACAGCGCGTCTACCTGCATATTTGCGAACCTAAACTCTTGGCAATAAGAAATCTTATATGAATTGACTTAGATTTTGTATATTCCGGCCCATAAGGGGATACACTACATCCTGAAAGACAAGCCGAAACACCGCTTGGCAGACCGCCGAGTCGGTGCAAACGCACAAGAGAGAGGGAATTTCTAATGAGTAAGATTCTTGGTATCGACCTTGGTACTACTAACTCCGCTATGGCCGTTCTCGAGGGCGGTTCTCCGACCATTATCGTGAACGCCGAGGGCGACCGCACCACCCCGTCCGTCGTGGGCTTCCGTGCCGACGGCGACCGCGTCGTGGGTAAGGCCGCTAAGAACCAGGCTGTCACCAACCCCAAGAACACCGTGTTCTCCATCAAGCGCTTCATGGGCCGCAAGTACTCCGAGTGCACCTCCGAGATCAAGACCGTGCCGTACGAGGTCAAGGAGGGCCAGGGTGGCCGTGCCGTCGTCGACATCGAGGGCAAGGATTACACCGCCGAGCAGGTGAGCGCCATGACGCTCGCCAAGATGAAGGCCGACGCCGAGAAGTATCTGGGCGAGACCGTCACCGACGCCGTCATCACCGTCCCGGCCTACTTCAACGACGCCCAGCGTCAGGCCACCAAGGACGCCGGTAAGATCGCCGGCCTCAACGTCAAGCGTATCGTCAACGAGCCGACCGCTGCTGCCCTGGCCTATGGCCTGGACAAGCAGGGCACCGACCAGCGCATCTTGGTCTTCGACCTGGGTGGCGGCACCTTTGACGTCTCCATCCTCGACCTCGCCGACGGCGTGTTTGAGGTTCTGTCCACCTCGGGCGACAACCACCTGGGCGGCGACGACTGGGATCAGCGCGTCATCGATTGGATGGCCGATAAGTTCCAGCAGGAGAACGGTGTCGACCTGCGTCAGGACCCCATGGCCCTGCAGCGTCTGAAGGAGGCCGCCGAGAACGCCAAGAAGGAGCTCTCCGCCGCCCAGCAGACCACCATCAACCTGCCGTTCATTACCATGAACCAGTCCGGCCCGCTGCACCTCAACTACACGCTGACCCGCGCCGAGTTCGAGAAGATCACCCGCGACCTGCTCGAGCGCTGCAAGCAGCCTGTCACCAACGCCCTGCGCGACGCCAAGCTTAAGCTCTCCGATCTGACCGAGGTCATCCTCGTCGGCGGCTCCACCCGTATGCCCGCCGTCCAGGAGCTCGTCAAGACCATGACCGGCAAGCAGCCCAACATGTCCGTGAACCCCGACGAGGTCGTTGCCGACGGCGCTGCCGTCCAGGGCGGCGTGCTCACCGGCGACGTCGAGGGCATCCTGCTGCTCGACGTTACCCCGCTGTCGCTGGGCGTCGAGACCATGGGCGGCATCATGACCAAGATGATCGACCGCAACACCACGATCCCGACCTCCAAGACCGAGGTCTACTCCACCGCTGCCGACAACCAGACCAGCGTCGAGATCAACGTGCTCCAGGGCGAGCGCGAGCTTGCCCGCGACAACAAGTCGCTCGGTAAGTTCCAGCTGACCGGTATCCCGGCTGCCCGCCGCGGCGTGCCGCAGATCGAGGTCACCTTCGACATCGACGCCAACGGCATCGTCAAGGTCTCCGCTAAGGACAAGGGCACCGGCAAGGAGCAGCAGATCACCATTTCTGGCTCCACCGCTCTGTCCGACGACGAGGTCGATCGTATGGTCAAGGACGCCGAGGCTCATGCCGAGGAGGACAAGAAGCAGAAGGAAGAGGTCGAGGTCCGCAACCAGACCGACAGCCTGTGCTACTCCACCGAGCAGACCCTCAACGAGTTGGGCGACAAGGTTTCCGCCGATGTGAAGTCCAAGGCCGAGGCCGCTATCGCCGACGCCAAGAAGGCGCTCGAGGGCTCTGACGTCGAGGCCATCAAGGCCGCCGGCGAGTCCCTGCAGTCCGTGGCCTACGAGCTGGCCCAGGTTGTCTACGCCGACGCTCAGCAGCAGACCGACGGTGCCGCCGGTGCCCAGCCTGCCGACGATGATGTTGTCGACGCCGACTACGAGGTTGTGGACGACGAGGACAAGTAATCATGTCCGCTCGTAAAGCTCGCACGGAGGCGGCCGCCGTTGGTGCCGCCCCCGTTGACTCTGAGGAGAAGGACGTGAAGATTCCCGTAGAGGCCGCAGACGTTACCGAGGCCAACGAGGCCCCGGCCGCCGAGGCTGCCGAGAACCAAGTAGAGGATTCCAACAAGGAGGCGACGATGACCGAGGACGAGATGGTGGAAGCCGCTATCCGCGCCGGTGAGGAAGCCGCCGACAACGACTTTAAGCTCAAGTTCGAGCAGGCTCAGAAAGAGCTTGCCGACGTGCGCAACGAGTTCGATGCTGCGGCAGAGGCTCAGAAGGCCGCCGAGGACAAGGCAAAGGACGCCACCGAGCGCACCGCCCGTCTGCAGGCCGACTGGGAGAACTTCCGTCGCCGCACCGCCAACGAGCGTATCGCCGAGCGCGAGCGCGCGACCGAGAAGCTCGTCACTGCGCTGCTGCCGGTGGTCGACGATATCGAGCGTGCGATCGACCACGCCCGCAGTCAGGAGCTTGCCGACGACTTTAAGCAGTTCGTCGACGGCGTCGACGCGGTGCATGCCAAGCTGCTCGACGTGTTTGCGCATGAGGGCGTTGAGCCCATCGACCCCAAGGGCGAAGCGTTTGATCCGCTCGAGCATCAGGCTGTGGGTCGCGTCGAGGACGCATCGCAGTACGACGAGACCGTCAACGACGTGTACCAGAAGGGCTACCGCATGGCGGATCGCATCCTGCGTTCCGCGATGGTGACGGTGACCTACGGTGGCGAGAAGCGCCCCGCACCGGAGTCCGAAGCGGCGCCCGAGGATGCTACGGCCGATACGGCCGAGAGCACCGAGGAGTAATTGAGAAGGGCCCCGGGGCAACACCCGGGGCCCTTTCTGGCCTAGTGCCATATGAAAGCATGAGCCGTCGTCTGCATGGGCGGCGGACGTAACAGGAGAGGAGCTACGATGGCTGCAGGCAAAACCTTCTATGACATCCTGGGCGTATCCAAGAGCGCCTCCGATAAAGAGATCAAGAGCGCGTTTCGCAAGCTCGCGCAAAAATATCACCCCGATGCCGGCGGCGACGAGGCCAAGTTTAAGGAGATCAGCGAGGCCTACGAAACGCTTTCGGACGAGAAGAAGCGCAAAGAGTACGACCAGATGCTCATGTTTGGCGGCATGCCGGGCGCGGGCGGCGCGTATGGCGGCGGCTACGGTGCCGGCGCGGGTGCCAGCGGCTGGGGCGACATCTTCGACAGCATCTTTAGCGGCAACGGCGCCTGGGGCAGCGATTGGGGCTCGGGCTTTGCCGGGGCTGCGGGCGCTGCCGGTGCCGGCGCGGGTCGCAGTCGCGCTCGCAAGGGCGGCGACCTGTCGCTGACCGTCGATGTGACGGCCGAGGACGCGTTCCGCGGCGTGACGCACAAAGTCACCTATCGCATTCCCTCGACGGGCGAGCAGCAGACCATTACGGTCTCGGTGCCTGCAGGCGCGGTCGACGGCGGCAAGCTGCGTTATAAACGTCGCGGCGAGTATGGCGTTGCCGGCGGCGAGCGCGGCGACCTGGTCGTGACCACGCACGTGGAGGAGCATCCGCTGTTTAAGCGCAAAGGTGCCGACGTGACCATGGAGGTACCGGTCTCGGTCTACGAGGCGGCGCTCGGCTGCACGGTGGACGTGCCCACGCCCGGCGGTGCGACGGTCCGTTTGAAAGTGCCCGCGGGTACCCAGACGGGCAAGAAGTTTCGCTTTAAGGAGATGGGTGCGCCCGACGTTAAGCATCGCGGCCGCACGGGTGCGCTGCTCGTCGAGATCAAGGTGCAGGTCCCCACGAACCTGTCCGACGATGAGCGCGATGCCATGACCAAGCTGCGCGAGGCCGACACGCGCGATTATCGCGAGAAGGTCAACCGTTACAAGGCGACGTACTAGGGCGGTCGTGGCGCACGCCCGCGCCCGCGGGCTTATGATGGACGATAACGAGACGGAAAGGGGTCAGGTAGCATGGCCGAGGACAATAGGAACAAACCGCTGTACATGATCAGCGTGGCGGCCGAGCTGACCGGCATGCATCCGCAGACTCTGCGCGTCTATGAGTCCAAGGGCCTGGTGAACCCCCAGCGCTCGGGCGGCAACACGCGTCTGTATTCGCGTGCCGATATCGAGCGCCTGGAGCTCATCAACCAGCTGACCGACGAGGGCATCAACCTTGCCGGCGTGGTGCGCATCCTCGATATGAAGGAGCGTGCCGAGGAGCGCGAGCGCGAGAACGAAAAGCTCCGCGCCCGCGTGCGCCAGCTCGAGGACGAGCTGCACGAGTACAAGATGCAGAAGAAGATCACCGCCCTGGCCCCGCGTGACGGCTCGGTTAACCCCGAACAGGTCATGCGCAAGCTGCTGGGTGCCGGCGGGGATCTCTAGGTTACGCCGTTCTGCCGAACGGCGTAACGGCTCGACGCTGCGCGACGTCCAGAGCGACAATTTGTCATTCAAAAGGCAAGGCATGACCAGAAGGTCTATGCCTTGCCATTTTCATGCCAACTTGTTCGCTCTGGACGTCGCTCGCTGTCCGTCCTCAACCTGCGACGTCGCTTTGGCTGGCACTTGGGGACGTTCCTTTTAATATGAGCAGGACATTGTCAAGAGGCAAAATCGGGCCTGGCCCCAACGATATGGGGTCAGGCCCTCTCCCTATATCAGCCCGTCCGCGGCGACCTCGGCGTGTCTTACCGACGCTCGTCTTTGCAGTTTAATATCCGCCCGCGGCGATCTCTCGCTGGGCAATCCGTTGCTACGGCTGAGGCTTCTACGTCGAACCGACAGTCTGTGCACGCGTGTGGCGCCCTGGGCGCTCGCAGAAAAGGGACCTGAGGTTCGCCTCAACGGCTTCGGATCCAACCGCTTCCGGGGTGATCGGCTTATGTGCGGGGGACCGCCCATTACAGTCTGAAGTGGGCCACCGATAAATTTCGATGGCGAGCATTCGGCGCATTGCCTACGATACGGGCAAGCCCCGAGGGGCCGCCGATCGGGCGCCTCCGGATGGCCGTCTGCCCCTGCCCCGTAGAGGGCC